>PAXN01000064.1 GCA_002715005.1 Rhodospirillaceae bacterium | reverse complement strand
GCATCAGTACGACCTGATCCTGACCATGGAACCACGCCATGTGCAGGACATCCTCAAGATAGCCCCCGAGGCACGCGGCAAAACCTTTCTACTTGGCAAATGGCAAGGCGATCAAAAGATCCCCGACCCCTACCGGCAGCAACGCCCCGCGTTTGAGCACGTTTATCAATTGGTCCAGCAAGGCGTAGCCAGCTGGGCCAAACACCTATAACAAGCACACAAGAATTCCACTCCTGATTTCCGAAGGGATTACATGCAGAACAACACCCCGACTACTGCAGCACAGCACGACAGCGACGAAATCGACCTCCTGGCCCTGCTCGGCGCACTGATAGATGGTAAATGGATCATCGCCGGCTTTACCGTCTGCTTTGCAGTCATCGGTGTTGCTTATGCGTTGTTGGCGACGCCGATTTATCAGGCGAATGCGTTGATTCAGATTGAGGAGAAGTCGGGCAACACGCTCTCTGGTCTGGGCGAGCTGTCGGATATGCTAGGCAGTACTCCTGAGGCCGTGACGGAAATCGAGCTACTGAAATCCCGCGCAGTCATCGGGCAGGCTGTAGAAAACCTCAAGCTAGACATTATCGTAGAGCCCAACTACTTCCCGCTTATCGGCCGCTGGATGGCCCGCCGCTTTGAGCCGGAAACCAGCGGTGAAGTGGCCTCACCGCTGCTTGGCTTCGACAGTTATGCCTGGGGTGGCGAAAGCGTCGACATTTTCCAGTTTGAAGTACCAAACAGCTACCTGAGTGAACCGCTTGAGCTGGTTGCCGGCGAGAACAGCACTTACACTCTCTACAACGAAGACGGCGACGTGTTGTTGCAAGGTGCGGTTGGTGAACAAGCCAGCAGCAACGGCTTTACCATGCAAATTAAAACGCTCACTGCACGGCCAGAAACCCGCTTTGACGTCACCAAACAACGCAAGCTCAACACCATCATCGATTATCAGCAACAGCTGGGCGCCTCAGAGCGCGGCAAAGACTCCGGCATTATCAGCCTGAGCATGCAACACGAAGAACCGCAGTACGCTATTGAGGTACTGGACGAAGTAAGCCGCCTGTATGTACGCCAGAACGTAGAACGCAACTCCGCCGAAGCCGCACAAAGCCTTGAGTTTCTGAAGCAACAACTGCCCCAAGTACGCAAAGAGCTGGAGCGCTACGAACAAGCGCTCAACGAGTACCAAACCAGCACCAAGTCCATCGATATCACTATCGAGACACAAGCCATTCTTGACCAGATTGTCGAGCTGGACACCCTGATCTCCGAGCAAAACCTCAAGCGTGCCGAAATGGAGCGCCGCTTCACCCGCCAGCACCCCTCCTACCAGGCCCTGCTTGATCAGATGCAACAACTGCAACGTCAAAAAGCCGAGCTGACCAGCAAGGTAGAGTCGCTGCCTGAAACTCAGCAAGAACTGCTGCGCCTAACCCGTGACGTCGCCGTCACCACCGAGGTGTACACCGCCATGCTAAACAGCACGCAAGAGCTGGACGTGCTGCGTGCAGGCACCGTAGGCAATGTCCGTGTTATCGACACTGCAGATGTCAACGTGGAAGAGCCCGTCAAACCCCAAAAGGCCCTGATCGCCGTTATCGCCACCCTGTTGGGCGGCTTTATCGGCGTGGCACTGGTGCTGCTGCGCAAAGCCCTTAACCGCGGCGTAGAAGATCCGGACGTTATCGAACAACTCGGCCTCCCGGTCTATGCCACCATCCCCTTCAGCCGAGACCAGGAAGTCGTCGAAGGCGGTGTAAAAAGCCGCCGTCCTGCAGGCCATGCATCCTCTGGTCTACTGGCTGTAACCAACCCGGCAGACCTAGCTATCGAAGCCCTCCGCAGCCTGCGCACTAGCCTGCACTTCGCCCGCCTGGAGGCGAAAAACAATATCCTGATGATCTCCGGCCCCAGCCCAGGTGTTGGCAAATCGTTCGTCTCAGCCAATCTCGGCGCCATTATGGCCCAGGCGGGTCAACGGGTACTGCTGATTGACGCAGATATGCGCAAAGGCTACCTGAACAAGCTCTTCAAGCTCCCCGCCGAAAACGGATTATCAGAACTACTCGCCACTCGCATCACCAGCAGCGACGCCATCTACAAAACAGAAGTAGAGGGGCTGGACATTGTGCCAAGAGGCCAAATCCCTCCAAACCCCTCTGAGCTGCTGATGCACGCCAACTTCACCAGCTTCCTGGACAACGTAAAAGACGAATACGACATCGTTATCGTAGATACGCCACCCATTCTTGCCGTAACAGACGCCGCCATCGTAGGCCGCCAAGTGGGGATGAGCCTGATTGTCACCCGCTTTGCGGTGAACGCGGCGAGAGAAATCGAGGTAGCAATGCGCCGCTTTGAGCAAAACGACATTCAGCTGAAAGGTGCTATTTTCAATGCCGTTGAGAGAAAAGCGTCGGCGTATGGATATGGAAATTATGGGTATTACAACTATGAATACAAATCGGAAAAATAAAAAATCTAGAAAGCTAGAGACGCGCCTTTGACCCAGCACAATAAATAAGCCGGCCAACAGCCAAAAAAGCGAAGACCGGCAACAATAATCACCAAATGTTTTGAAGCCGAGACAAGCAACCCCATTCAAGTTTTGATATATCAGAAACCCCATAATCCATAAGCCCTGAGACAAAAGCAACATATACCAATGAGCAGAGAAGCGGAACTTAAAACAAGAACCGACACATCAACATATCCAGCAACGAAAGTCGCCACAACGAAAAAGGCCGCAATCATATCTCTGGCTCTAGCATCGTTCCCCATGCCAAACTTTATGGAGGTAGACAAAACCGGGCTCGAAACAGGCGTGAGCCAGATAGATATATTTGCGAGACTGCTATGGTTCACGCTAGCATTCGCTGCTCTCCTACTCAGCAACAGACAAGCATTACCTAGAAGCTTCAAAAAGCCGAACCACCTACTAGCATTAACATTACTGTACTGCGCAACATTAATCCCAGGAATACTCGCCAACTCCGCCAACCTTGTCACGCTATACAGATTACTTGAATACTCGTTAGTAATACTCAGCCTTATAACATTAATTGACTTAATTAAGAATGCCGGCAAAGAGCATGCAGCCCACACGCTTTCATTAGTTATTTTCATCAGCGCATCTGTACTCCTTGCTTTCATTGCAGGAGGTATGTTTATTGATCCGTCTCACTTCTATGGCGTAGAGACCCAAGGGCGCGCAAGACTAGGCGGCAATGCATATAGCCCAAACTTACTCGGCGTAATATTTTCACTCGCCATCATATGCAGCATTCACCTTAAAAAAAACCAAGTCAAAAGAAAAAAATATTTTTACGTGATAATGATAACCGCATTTGTCGTCGGACTTTACCTAACAGGCAGCAGAACAGCGCAATTAGGACTTATTATTGCATTAGTACTATGGACATCCCTACGCATGAACAGACTTAACAGGCTGATCATGATTATATTTTTTTCAGCGCCCCTTATATTTATTATCAGCATATTGTCTGATCAGGTTATTTCAGCCGCAGCGTCACTACTTGGCAAAGGCGCAGGCGTTGAAAGCAGACTCGAGGATTTACTTACTCTTAACAATCGAAATATAGTGGCAGAAGTAGGGCTTCGTGGTGCGTTGGAGAACTGGACACACGGCGTTGGGTTCGTCGAGGGAGTGAAGCAGTATTACCGAGAAAACTTTACGCAAGGCTTCTGGGTGCCACCTCATAGCCATAACGCATTAATCGAAGCTTTTTTGTCTGGCGGAATAGCCACGTTTTTCTTAGCCGCTTACGTGTATTCAAAGAACCTCGCCCTAATAGCCGGCAAAGTAGCAGCAAAAATGACCTCAAAACCTGATCGATTCGCCATAACGCTACTAACACCAATGATGGCAGCATCCTTAACCATGACGACATTTGGCGGAATATACACGCCAATAACTATGTGGTTTTTCATCGGCACGTTGCTACTATGGACTCGCGAACGTGAAAACAAAACTGCTTTTTATTATTGACCAACTTATATTCTCAGCATCAAACTTTATTCTTTTTTTCGTTGCTGACGCAACCTACACTCAGCCCACATCCAATGCATTTTCGCTTATGCTTTCGGCGTCCGCACTAGCCTTCAACGTAGCATTTGCCCTTAGTATCGAACCCCCCATAACAAAGCGCGAAAACAATATAGATCAATACGACCTTGCGATTGGTGCTACTGCATCGATCCTACTATGCTACATCGGCGGAAAAATTTTATGGCCTGACTTCGAAAATAACTTATTACTAAGTGCCGCAGCAGCAAGCTGCGCCCTTCTTTGGCTCTCGCGCAAAGCATGCATACTGGACGAGTCAAGATTATCCTCATCAATTTTCTTAACAACACTTTGGCTCGCGACGACAACCGCAGCTTGCTACCTAGCACCGAACGCCGAGATTTTCTTCTACTATTACACGTCCATCAATACACTGTTTATCATAACTCTATGCTCAAAGGCGATCAGAAAGAATCGAGATGGAGGACCTGCCAAGTTACGGGAAATCAGAGCCAAGAAAAAGCTATATTTCAGCTCAGTACTTCTAGCACCTTTACTATGGTTCCCGTCAAACGGGATTTATCCAATCTTATCCTTTGCCGGTTCAAATGCGCTGGCTGACACAAGAAAAATATTGATGCTGCTATCCCCATCCCAGCAGGGTGCTAGCGCCATAGCTAGTTACATATTTTCCAGAAGAACCCTTATAACGGTACCCGCAAAAAACCTTTTAACTCTAGCCGTCCCGCTAGCCTCAGTTAACACCCTACTTGCTTTTGCATTCATTTTACTATTTGGCCGAATAGAAACCACCCCTTTACTTTGGGCTGTATTCTTTTCAACGGCGATCTTAATGATAGCCATAACCACTATTCAGTCAGTACTTAGAGCGCACTCTCACCAATCCTCAGTTGTGATAAGTCTAGCTGTTGGAGCGGCAACCCAAATACTTGCAGTACTGTTGATTCCTGCACCCGAGAAAATTGACGCATTACTCGCTATTTCAATAATTTTGATTGGCTACGCAACCATTGCGACCATCAGTGCGGTCGCATATGCAAGGATGAGAAATGAAGCTTCTTAACATAGCAGAATATTTAGGGGACTATTTTGGTCTAAACTCCGCAACGCGAGTAGTGAATTTCCCTATTACGGACAACTGCAACTCCAGATGCACGATGTGCAATATATGGAAAAACAACATTACAAATGAAATCACCCCAGAACAGATAAAAAAAGCGTTATCCAGCCCTAGCTTCTCAACCGCAAAACACTTAGGAATCTCGGGGGGAGAGCCAACACTTAGACGCGACTTGGTCGAGTGCGTCCGGGCTATAACCGAAGCCCTGCCGAGCCTAAAAACGCTGTCGATAACAAGTCACGGCTACCATACCAATAGGTGGTCAAGGTTCCTACCAGAGATACTCAACATCACAGAGCAGTGCAACGTCGCTTTTAGCTTAAATATATCTATAGATGGACACTCCAGCAAACATGATGCTATTCGAGGCATCGAAGGTGCCTTCAGTAGGGCGGACGCAACAATTGACTTAGCACATACGCTTGGAGTTAAGACCCAGCTCCAGTACACCATATCTGACATGAACGCGTACTCAATGCAGATGGCGCTAGACTATGCCAAGAGCAAGAACACGGAGATAATATTTAGAATAGCAACAAGAATTGAGCGCTTATACAACGAAGACCGCTCGGTCGTGTTTGTATCTGAGGAACAGAAGTCATTTATTGCCGACTTTTTTTCATCCTCTCAGCTTATAGGCCAAACTCGCTCTCTTTCTAGAAAGCTTTATTACCATGAAATGCAGTCTTGGCTTACTGGAAAGACCGAGCAGCGAAGCATGCCTTGCTACTTCAAAAAGCAAGGACTACTACTGACATCCAAGCTAGCCGTTTACCCCTGCTCTGTAGCCAATAAGCCTATTTCTGCAAACCTCCTAGAATCTGAGTTCAGCATTTCACCCAAAGAGTTAGTGACGGCCAGAGATGCAGTTTCGAAGGAGCATTGCTCCACGTGCATACACGACCAGAGTGGACCATGGTCGCCGTCAAAGATAATTTTATATAAATTTGAGAAATCGCGGGCTGGATCAATTCTAGGCCGTATTATCAATCTAACAAAGAACTCCGCTCGTTCCAGCTACCTTTTCTTTAGGGCTCTCGAACATAGAAAGCTGCCGAGCACGCTTGAGTCCGCTACAATAATTGGTGCATATGGAGGAGAACACGTTGGTGACGCGGCGATTCTAGGTGGGGTTATAATTCGCGCCAAAAAGCAAGGCATAAACAAATTTCGCGTCCTTAGCTTGAGGCCAGATAGGACAAGAAAATGGGTGAACTCCCTGTCAATACCAGACATCCAAATCGACGTTTTTGACACCAGCTGGAAAACAACCAAAGAACAGATTTCTCGATCGGACTGCCTGCTATATGCAGGCGGCCCAATAATGGATGCTCCAGTAAACCTTTCATACCATTTGGCGTGCGTATTACTCGCAAAAAGCATGGGCCGCAAGTTTCTCGTAGAGGGCGTTGGGATTGGACCTTACAGACGAAACGCAAGTAAAATCTTAGCATCCCTGATATTGAGACGTGCGGACAATATCGTACTTAGAAGCCGGGCAAATATAGACACACTACCTTTTTCCAGAAAAATTAGCATAACAAAAATCGAACAAGATCCAGCCTTTGACTACTTAAACTTTTCCAAATCCATACTTACATCTACAAGCACAGACAGGGAACTATTGGAACTCCGTAATCTTGACAAATACATTTCCGGGAGAGACCGCGTCCTTTTCGTCAACCTTCGCCCCCTATGGTCAGCTTACATCTCTGAGGACGAGGGCAGTAGCGCCGAAGAAGTAGACTTGATGGTTTCCGAGAAGATTTCGTCGATCATTAACTCATTACCGAACGAATGGGCCGTTGTCTTCTGCCCGTTCAACCCTGACACCTATGGCTTCTCCGACTTCTCCTCGTTCTCAGGTGTTATCCAAAAATTAAACACTTCTCGCGACTACTATGTAATCGAATATGAACCCGGGATAAGCTTCATGTTAAAACTACTTTCAAGGTGCACGCACTTACTTGCCATGCGATTCCACGCATGCATTTTTGGACTTGCAAACAACATAAACGTCTATGGATTAGACTATCAAATTGGCGGCACCGGTAAAGTCGCAAACCTATTCCAAATAAATGAGAACACTAACTGGGCGAACATCACCAACATAACACCAAAAGAAATTACCTCTTGGCTAAACAGCAACAGCAAACCTTAAAATGAAACAAATTAGCGTACTTATAATACATAATACATATCAGCAATATGGTGGAGAAGACTCGGTAGTCGAGCGAGAGGCCTCACTTCTAAAAATGCACGGAAATTTATCTCACCTACACCTGATAGACAACCATGAGATTTCTGGCATATTCAAGAAAATAACCACAGCAGTTAATTCTATTTTCTCAATACCCAGCTATCGTGCTGTTCGCGCACTGCTGCGCAAAGTTAAGCCTGACGTGGTGCATGTACACAACTTTTTCCCACTTCTTTCCCCCTCTGTATTCTACGCATGCCAAGCAGAAAATGTGCCCGTAGTTTTTACGCTTCACAACTATCGCACAATCTGTCCGACCGCCCTACTAATGCGCAATGGGGAAGTCACTGAACGCAGTATAGAGACAGGCCCATGGTGGGCGTTAAAGTATCGAACATATAAGAATTCTTGGGTTGGTACATTTTTACTTTGCCTAATGATATCGGCACACAAAAAACTAAGAACCTGGAAGAGTAAAGTCGACATCCACATCGTTTTAACAGAGTTCGCCCGCTCGAAATTCTCGAAAGCTGGCTTTCCAATAGAGAAAATGGTCATAAAGCCCAATTTTGTTGACCAGCAACCTGTGTATGCAGACTCAGCTAGAGCTGGGCTCCTTTTCGTAGGCCGGCTTTCTCCCGAAAAGGGAGTCAGCACGCTACTACATGCCTCTTTATTAGCCGACCTAAACCCAGACGATATTGTAATTGCTGGCGATGGCCCTCTCTTGCCTGAAGTATCTGAGTCCTCAGTAACAAGCTTGGGGCAGCTCAAACCTTCTGAGGTTAAACTTAAGATGCAAAAATCAGTCGCTCTATTGCTCCCTAGCTTATGGTACGAAGGCTTCCCCATGGTACTTGTGGAAGCGTATGCATGCGGCTTGCCCGTAATCGCTAGCAGGATTGGAGCACTAGCAGAGCTCGTGGAAGATGGGGTCACAGGGCTGCTCTTCGAGCCAGGAGACCCAAATGACCTAGCGAACAAAATGCAATGGGCTCTAAGCAATCCGGTTGAGATGGGTCGCATGGGAGCATCAGCGCGCCGCCGATTCGAAGAGCGTTATACTCCTCAACAAAATTACCAGCACCTAATTCAGGTTTACGAGAGAGCTATTCAAAACTCGAAGCACAAAGAGGCTAACAAGTGAATCCAACTAAACGCATCACTGCAGACGTGATAGGCTGCGGCATCGATATAGTGGATTGGGGGCAAGCCATAGATAGAATAAAAAGCTGGGCAGACAATCGCGAAAGTAAATATGTTTGCATATGCAATGCTCATTCTGTTGTCACCGCTAGACACGATCCCAATTTTATGAATGTAATTAAAAATGCGGACATGGCTACACCTGATGGCGCACCTGTGGCGTGGCTAATACGCAAATTGTCGGCTACACAGCAAGCCAGGATCAATGGCCCCGACCTGATGTGGCGTTATTGCTCCGAAGCGGCCGACAGAGGCGAGTCCATTTATTTATACGGAGGGCAGCCAAGCACTTTAGAGAAGCTGAAATCCGTGCTCAACAGCCGATTTAAAAATCTAATCATAGCAGGATCCTACTCCCCGCCATTTCGAGCTTTATCCAAAGAAGAAGACGATGAGGTGGTCGACAGAATTAATGCATCCGGAGCAGGGACCGTCTGGGTAAGCCTGGGGTGCCCAAAACAAGAACAATGGATGGCTGAGCACCGAGGACGGATAAACGCGGTTATGATCGGTGTAGGCGCCGCATTTGATTACCACGCAGGCACTATAAAGCGCGCTCCTTTATGGATGCAGAAAAACGGTCTTGAGTGGCTGCATCGACTTTGTAGCGAACCTCGCCGTTTATGGCGTCGTTATTTCGTAACGAACTCCCTTTTTATCCTCCACGCCGGCCATCAGCTAGCATCAAAAACCTTCCGCAACAGCTAAAATTCTCAACCAACAGGACAATTGGTAATGATCAAGAAAAAAGCCCTTATCACAGGTATTACCGGCCAGGACGGATCTTATCTTGCAGAATTTCTTTTAGATAAGGGATACGAGGTCCATGGGATTAAACGCCGCGCATCATCGTTTAACACTCAACGAGTTGATCATATTTATCAAGACCCTCATGTAGACAACCAAAATTTTATACTGCATTACGGTGATCTAACCGATTCTTCTAACTTGACTCGTATAATCCAGGAGGTTCAGCCCGACGAGGTGTATAACCTCGGCGCGCAGTCACATGTAGCCGTCAGCTTCGAGTCCCCTGAATATACAGCGGACGTGGATGCGATGGGGACCTTGCGCATACTTGAGGCAATCCGCCTGCTCGGTCTAGAGAAAAAGACACGCTTCTATCAAGCATCCACCTCAGAGCTATATGGCTTAGTTCAAGAAATACCGCAAAAAGAAACCACGCCTTTTTATCCTAGGTCCCCCTACGCAGTAGCCAAGCTTTACGCTTATTGGATAACGGTAAACTATCGCGAAGCTTATGGTATGTACGCCTGCAATGGCATCCTATTCAACCACGAGTCTCCACGCCGTGGAGAGACCTTCGTAACACGTAAAATTACTCGCGGACTAGCTAATATCGCTCAAGGTCTAGAGCAGTGCCTTTACATGGGCAATATGGATGCTCTACGAGATTGGGGGCATGCAAAAGACTATGTGCGTATGCAATGGATGATGCTTCAGCAAGATCACGCTGATGACTTCGTGATCGCGACCGGAGTTCAGTACTCTGTGCGAGATTTCATCCGTTGGTCGGCAGAAGAGCTGGGCATTAGATTGCGATTCGAAGGCAAGGGTACCGAGGAGCACGCGATCATTGATTCCATCACAGGCGACAAAGCTCCGTCGTTAAAAGTGGGCCAGGTCATTGTGCGTGTAGATCCGCGCTACTTCCGACCGGCGGAAGTGGAAACTCTTTTGGGTGATCCTGCCAAGGCGAAAACGAACTTAGGTTGGGTTCCAGAAATATCGGTGCAAGAGATGTGTGCAGAAATGGTTGCTGAAGACTTAAAAGTAGCCCAACGACATGCACTGCTCAAGCAGCATGGCCATGACCTACCAATCACAGTGGAGACCTAATAATGCCAGCGATATCTGACCAAACTATTTTCGTTGCTGGTCATAAAGGAATGGTTGGTTCTGCAATTATGCGCCGCCTGAAGAGTTCCGGTTACGGCAAGATATTGACTGCGAGCAGAAAAGAGCTAGACCTCACTGACCAGCGCGCAGTAACTACATACTTCGAAGCCAATCAAATCGACCAAGTCTATCTGGCTGCCGCCAAGGTAGGCGGTATTCACGCAAATAACGCATACCCAGCAGATTTTATTTACGAAAACTTGCTGATTGAGGCAAACATAATCCAAGCAGCACACGCCAGCGATGTTCAAAAACTTCTGTTTCTGGGGTCATCTTGCATCTATCCGAAGCATGCGGAACAGCCGATGCGGGAAGAGGCTCTGCTTACCGGCCCCCTTGAGTCAACCAATGAACCCTACGCGATAGCAAAGATCGCAGGCATCAAGCTATGCGAGAGCTATAATCGCCAACATGGTCGTGATTATCGGAGTGTAATGCCCACCAACTTATATGGCCCGCACGATAATTATCACCCTGAAAATAGCCATGTAATTCCCGCATTGCTACGCCGTTTTCATGAAGCTGTGGAAAAAAAACAAGACACAGTCGTGATTTGGGGTAGCGGCACACCCAAGCGCGAATTCTTGCATGTTGACGACATGGCCGCCGCATCGGTACACGTCATGGAGTTATCTCGCGAGCAATACGCAGCACATACGCAGCAAATGCTTTCCCATATTAATGTTGGCACGGGGAAAGACTGCACTATCCGAGAACTGGCTGAAACAATCGCTAAAGTAACCAACTATGAAGGCAAATTGTCTTTTGATAGCAGCAAACCTGATGGCACTCCACGCAAACTAATGGACGTAAGCAGGCTAAACGCTTTGGGCTGGTCAGCAAATATAGATCTGGAGCCAGGTCTCCGCAACGCCTACAACTGGTACTTAGAGAACAAACAAAGCGCCAGAGCATGATAAAGCCAACCCGCATCAACAACATAGAAAACCATGTGGCTAGATAACTCAACATTCAAAAAGGTCGTCCAGAACACTCCGTTAATCTCTATAGATTTCATCCTCGAAAACGCGGAAGGAAAAATTTTACTTGGGCGACGCAATAACCCGCCGGCTCGTGATTTTTGGTTTGTGCCCGGCGGACGCATCCAAAAAGACGAAACTTTAAATAGTGCTTTCGAACGCCTTACTGAAACCGAGCTTAAAGTCGGCATGAGCAGAAACACAGCGAGCCTCGTTGGCGTGTTTGAACATTTTTATCCAGACAGCATTTTTTCGAGCGACTCGTCTACTATAAGCACTCACTATGTGGTCCTTGCCTACCACATGCGCTTAGACAGCAATTCGCTAATCGAATTACCATCGGAGCAGCACTGCGAGTACCGATGGTGGGAAAAGCGTTGTATTGAGATATCGGAAAAAGTGCACGCAAACACTCGCGCCTACTTACCTTCACTCGATGCAGCTAACGCACCAAAAGTACATTAAGGAGGCCTCATGATCTATCCCGTCATTATGGCAGGGGGCACCGGGTCACGCTTGTGGCCGCTTTCCCGTCAGCTAAACCCCAAGCAGTTCTTGCGATTAGCCAATTCAGACTGGTCAATGTTGCAAGAAACTATCCTGCGTCTTGATGGGCTTGAGACGGCCCCACCAAGGTTAATCTGCAACGAGCAACATCGATTCTTGGCGGCCGAACAACTTCGCAAATTATCTATAACGGGAGCTGACATTATTCTTGAGCCGGTCGGAAAGAACACAGCTCCGGCTATAGCTTTGGCTGCCCTTCAAGCGCAAGAAGAAATTGAAGACCCAATCTTACTTGTTCTCGCAGCCGACCATTTAGTTACCGACTGCGCGAAGTTCCAGGAAATTGTTAGAAAATCTCTTCCGTTAGCCATCGCAGGAAAACTAGTAACTTTCGGAATAACGCCCTCTAGCCCAGAGACAGGCTACGGCTATATTGAAAAAGGTGAAGCCCTTTCTGAAGGCGGGTTTACCGTCAATCGGTTTGTAGAGAAGCCAAAATTAGAAACCGCGCTAAACTACCTTTCTACAGGAAGGTATCTTTGGAATAGCGGAATGTTTATGTTCCGAGCTAGCCGGTACCTAGAGGAATTAAAAGCAAATCAACCCGAGATCTTACAGGCTTGCCGCAACGCTCTGGCGGCAGGAAAAAAGGACATGGACTTCATTCGCGTTGACGCAGCTGCTTTTTCAGCTTGTCCGGAAGACTCGATTGATTACGCTGTAATGGAGAAAACATCAGAGGCGGTGGTAGTTGAGCTAGACGCTGGATGGAGCGACATCGGCTCATGGTCTGCCTTATGGGAGATCAGCCCAAAAGATGGCGAAGGAAATGCAATTAAAGGTGATGTAATCGCAGACGACACTCACAATTGCTATATCCATGCTGAAAGCCGCTTAGTTACAACTGTCGGGGTAGACTCCCTTGTTATCGTTGAGACTAAGGATGCGGTAATGGTCGCACACAAGGACCAAGTACAGAACGTGAAAAAGCTCGTCGAGCGCATCAAGCAGGATGGACGTCTTGAGCACATAAATCACCGAGAGGTGTACAGGCCCTGGGGGGTCTATGACTCTATAGACAACGGTCACCGCTATCAGGTTAAACGAATTACTGTCAAACCTGGGGCTAAGCTTTCAGTACAAATGCATCATCATCGAGCCGAACACTGGATCGTTGTAAGCGGCACAGCAAAGGTTACAAACGGTGAGAAAACATACTTGGTTACTGAAAACCAGTCTACTTATATCCCTATTGGACAAGTGCACTCACTCGAAAATCCAGGAGTTATAGACCTTGAGCTAATAGAGGTGCAATCAGGCTCTTATCTAGGCGAAGACGATATTGTACGCTTCCAAGATATCTACGGGCGAGCACCGCAATAATGGAAACTAAGCTTCACTTCTTTCGCCGCCTCCTATCTACTTAAGGCCCTTTATGTCAGCACTTACCTGTTTCAAAGCCTACGATATCCGCGGCCAACTCGGCACAGAGCTCAATGAAGATATCGCCTATCGTATTGCCCGCGCGTTCGCACAGTTCCTCAAGCCCAAGCGTATCGTCTTGGGTGGCGATGTCCGCGCCACCTCCCCTACTCTTAAAGCTGCGCTCGCCAACGGCTTGCGTGATGAAGGGGTAAACGTTCTGGATCTTGGCCTGACCGGGACGGAAGAAGTTTACTTCGCCACGTTCCACCTAGGCGTCGATGGCGGCATCGAAGTGACCGCATCGCACAACCCCATCGACTACAACGGCTTCAAGCTGGTGCGCGAAGGGGCCCGGCCCATTTCGGCGGATACCGGCCTTGCCGCTATCCGCGAGATCGCCGAAGCCAGCAGCTATCAATTAGTGGACGGTAAAGACCCCGCGGTGGCAGAAGCAGACCGCGGTAACTATGAGCTGGTCGATACCCGTGCGGACTTCGTCAAGCACTTGATGGGCTATATCGATACCACCGCCTTTGACCGCCCGCTCAAGCTGGTCGTCAACGCCGGAAACGGCGCAGCAGGGCCTGCGGTTGACGCCATTGAGGCTGCTTTCAGCGCCGCCGGCCTACCCGTTACCTTTATCAAGATCTGCCATGAGCCAGACGGCACTTTCCCCAATGGTATCCCCAACCCCATCCTGGTCGAGAACCGCGCCACTACACGTGACGCT
>PAXN01000049.1 GCA_002715005.1 Rhodospirillaceae bacterium | reverse complement strand
TTCAAGCTCAGCTTCTGACTCTTCGGGACGAACGACGCTGACCATTTCTACTTTGCTGAATTGATGCTGACGCAACATCCCTCGGGTATCTTTACCCGCCGCTCCAGCTTCGGAGCGAAAACAAGGGGTCCAAGCTGTCACCCGTATGGGTAAATCCTTACCGTCCAATACCTTGCCATTTACAAGATTTGTCAACGGGACCTCTGCTGTTGGGATCAGCCAATAATCGTCTTCGGTCCGATAAAGATCATCGGCGAACTTCGGTAACTGGCCGGTACCGTATAGCGCATATTCACGCACTAAAGCCGGTAACGCCATTTCCGTATAGCCAAATTCCTGAGTATGGGTATCCAGCATGAAGTTCGCCAACGCCCGGTCCAAACGTGCCAGCATCCCTTTTAAAATGACGAAACGAGACCCCGATATAGTTGCCGCCGTTTCGAAATCCATTAGTCCGAGCTCTTCACCCAGATCAAAATGTTCTAGTGGATCGACTAAATTCGGCTTCTCACCGACTTCACGTTCAATCCGATTATCCTCTTCATTAGTGCCATCCGGAGTATCATCATCAGGCAAGTTCGGTAGAACTTCCAAAACTGCTTTTAGCTCAGCCGCCGCCTCCCGTTCTGCCTCTTCGGCAGCTGCCATCTTACCTTTTATTCCTGCCACTTCAGCCATCAAAGCATCCGCATCACCGCCCCCACTTTTAATTATCCCAATTTCCTTTGATGCTTCGTTGCGGCGCTGTTGCAGCATTTGCATTTCTGTTTGGGCTGAACGCCTTTGTTCATCAAGTGTCAATATAGCGGCCGAAACTGGTTGATGATTACGCCTGGCCAGCTTGGCGTCGAAGACTGCGGGTTGGTCGCGAATAAATCTAATATCGTGCATGAAACTTATTTTTGCGTAATTTGTTGCAGAATATATAAGCGACTACTGCGCCGAAAGCGACAACTGCCTTGGTCCGCTCATCTCTTTCTTCTTATGCCTCTTCATCATTATTCTTTTTCCGATCCATTAGGATCGAGCACCAAATAGAAATTTCGTAAAGTAGGATAATCGGAACAGCGAGCGCCACTTGGCTTAATGGGTCCGGAGGCGTCAAGATTGCTGCCGCAATAAACGCAAGTACAACAGCGTAACGCCGTTTTTGCTTTAGCATTTCTACTGTCACAAGTCCGGAGCGTGTCAGCAATGTTAGCACCACCGGAAGTTCAAAACTGAGCCCAAACGCAAAGATGAGCCGCATTACCAACGATAAATACTCATTTACTTTCGGCTCTAATTCAATAGCAAGATTGCCACCAACCGCCGCCTGCTCAAATCCTGCAAAAAATGCCCAAGCTACCGGTAAAACAAAGTAGTAAACGAAAGCCCCGCCGGCAAAAAACAAGACTGGTGTTGCCAATAAAAATGGTAAAAAGGCCCGTTTTTCCTGTTGATAAAGTCCAGGTGCAACAAATTTCCAGAGCTCATTAGCTATGATCGGAAACGCTAAGAAACTCCCAGCAAAAAAGGCAATCTTAATGTCAGTAAAAAATTTCTCGTGTAGCGCGGTATAAATTAGGCGCTTCGATGTCTGGCCTTGCCAGAGATCCGCTAACGGTGCCACGAGTATATTGAAAATTGGCCCGGCGAAGTAAAACGCTATAAAAAAACATACCACCAATGCAGCCACTGCGAAAAGCAGCCGCTGACGAAGCTCTACTAAATGATCCAGAAGCGGCATTTTCTCGTCATCTAGATAGTCCGTGTTATTGTTCTGATTGGGCCCATCACTCATATTTTAGGTTCTTTTGTAGGAGGTTTTGTTTCGGCCTCTACCTGTTTGATATCGAGATCGCTTTCTAGTCCGTCCGTAATGGTTTCGAATTTCTCTTCCATATCCATATCTGATGTGATTATTTTTTCTACATCTTCGACCAAGTACTCGGGCGAGCTTTCCGCCAACTCTTTCTGTATTTCTTCCAGCTCCGCTTCGCGCGCTAAATCATCGAGGCCAGAGTGGAATTCGCTGGCTATTTCTCGTAGGCGCCTGATCCACATGGTAAAAGTGCGCAGCACGCGGGGCAGCTCTTTTGGCCCCACCACCAGAACGGTAACGACCGCAATGAGCATGAGTTCAGGCCAACCAATGTCAAACATGACAGTCTCGTCCTAAGGATTGAGCTAGCGGCACCCTAATTCTTATTAGCGTTAGCCTTTTCCGGAGTTGTTTCGTTAGCGCCCACCTCGACTGGCTGGGCGTCAATGATTGTAGACTCTGGCTCTGCATCGTCCAACGGCTTGTCGCTTTTCCGTTCGTCTTTAATATTCTGCTTGAAATTTTTGAGTCCTTTCCCGAAATCGCCCATAATTTGCGAAATCTTCCCGCGACCACCAAAAACCAAAAGTGCTAGCGCTACAAGAATCAAAATTTCCCACGGACCCAGTGACATCAATCTCTCCTTCTTGAATATTTTCCTTTTAGAGGTGGAAATTCAAAGACCCAGGAGCACACCATATAAGGTTGAGAGCCTTAGGGCAAAAGATGGCTTCTTTATAAATTATAAATTTTTGGGAAAAATAAAGGTTTGATTGGGATCAAGCTCTACTGCTAGAGCTTGATTTTCGTCAGGTAGAAAGCGACCGGGCATGCGCGCGTGAAGGTGGATTTCGTCGCCCGCTTGCCGCCGTGCACATAAATGGATCAAACTCGTGCGCCCTAACATGCGGGACGCTACTACGTGTACCTGCCGTCGTTCACTGGCTTCATTTACTGCCGAAAGGCAAACTGCTTCCGGACGAATTAGTATTTCAACATCCAAACCGTCCGCTAATCCCTGAGCAGCAATAAGACCTATTGGAGTATCAACCGTTCCGCCCGAGACCTTGCCCGTCAAGTAGTTAATTTCACTGAAAAATTCGGCCACAAATCGATTAACTGGAGCACAATAAAGTGTGTCCGGCGACCCTATTTGCTGGAGCTTACCTTCATTCAAAACGACGATACGATCGGCCATAAACATCGCTTCTTCCGCGTCATGGGTTACCATCAGTGTCGCGGCACCGGACTGTTTAAGGACATGCAAAGTATCATCACGAATTTGGTCACGCAGCCGGCTATCAAGACCCGAAAACGGCTCATCAAGTAAAATTAGTGAAGGCTTTGGGGCTAGTGCACGCGCAAGCGCAACCCGCTGCTGCTGTCCACCGGATAAGGCATGGGGATACCGGCCAGAAAATTCTTCGATGCCAAGCATTTCCAGGACATTATATACGGCTTCCTGTTTCGCTTTCCCATCCGTCTCATTAAAGCCAAAACCCACATTTTGCGCGATTGTCAGGTGCGGAAATAACGCATAGTCCTGAAACACTAATCCAACGCCACGTAACTCCGGCGGGACATTAAGACCCTCACCGGAAGCAACGGTACGGTCAAGCATACGAATTTCGCCCTGCTGCAATTTCTCGAGGCCGGCCGCTAAGCGCAGTGTGGTCGTTTTGCCACAACCCGATGGCCCTAGCAGACAAACTACCTCCCCTGCTGCGAGAGACAAAGAAAGAGAGTGAACAGCCCCAACTCCGCCATAGGAGTGGCTGATATCAAAAAACTCCAATGCGGCCAAAGGCGCCATCTGTAAACCAAACCAAATTGATCAAAGCCGCTACCAATAATGAGAATAATTATTAATAGCAAGACGGGAAACTAAGCCGGTGGTTTTGTTTCTTCAACCGCTTCGCTTGGAGGTTTATCTTGCGGGTTAGCATTAAGTTCGTCTTGAGCATCCTCGAGGAGAGTATTATCGTCAATAAAGTTATCGTCCTTGTTAGAACTCGCTTCACTCATATCGCCATCGGACAACTGCCCGAGCGACATAATGCCAGGACGAGAATCCAATAAACCAGCAGCCTTTAATTCATCTATGCCAGGCAAGTCCTCTAGCTGTTCAATACCGAATTCATCAAGAAAATGCTCGCTCGTTCCCCAAGTTACAGGCCGACCAGGCACACGACGACGGCCACGTGGTTTTATCCATTGTGCTTCGAGCAATATATCCAACGTACCTTTAGACGTTGCTACCCCACGAACCTCTTCTATTTCCGCCCTGGTGATAGGCTGGTGGTATGCAATAATCGCTAAGGTTTCTATCGCCGCTCGCGACAAACGCCGCTTCACTTCGGTATCGATACGCAGGTGTTCAGCCAAATCCGGTGCCGTCCGAAAAGCCCAGGCTTTTTTCCCAACCGAAATCAAATGCACACCGCGGTTCGAATAGAGCCCCTTCAATTCAGTTAACAAATCGTTTAGGTCACTCCCCTCCGGCAGGCGGCCCTTTAATACGCGTTCCCCAACAGGCTCAGAGGACGCAAATAAAATTGCTTCCAAAATACGTAATTGTTGGAACCGATCAATACTCATTAGGCCGCCACCGATTTATTTCCGCTACGTAAATAAAGCGGAGCAAAGTGTTCCGACTGCTGTAAATTAGCCTCACCCGCTTTCACAAGCTCCAACGATGCGGCAAACGCAGCGGCCATCGCAGACCTACGGACAATACCGTTACCGAGACCTGACGGCAAAAAGGTTTCCAATGTGGTCCAGTCTGGCACATCGCCAATCATTTGGCGCAACCACCCAAGCGCCTTTTCCGTTGAATAGAGTTGGCTCGGATCAATACGCAAAGCCGTAATATTTTCACGATCCCGAAAAGCTCCATACGCGCGAAGCAAATCAAATAATGTCACTTGATAGATAGTATTTCGCACAACCTTCATTGTCTCAGGCGCGCCACGTTTAAAGAACTCACTTCCCAATTGCGGACGCCCAAATAGTTTCTTGCCGACATTTCGCATCGCTTCCAATCGCTGCAGTTGTAATGCGAGTCTAGCTGCCATTTCTGCCGCGCTTAATTCACCTTCTTCGTCCTTTACAGTCGGCAACAACAAGCGAGATTTTAGATATGCCAACCACGCCGCCATGACCAAGTAGTCAGCGGCGATCTCGAGGCGGAGGTCTTGGGCGCGTTCAATGAATAAAATATATTGATTTGCCAACTCCAAAATTGAAATTTTCGTAAGATCAACCTTTTGCTCACGAGAGAGCGTCAGCAACAAATCGATGGGCCCTTCGAAGCCACCAATATTGAGCACCAGAGCATCGTCCTGCAACGAGACTTTTTCCGCGATGGGGTCTTCTTCAAATTCTAAATCTGCCATTCCGATTAAGCTTACCTAAGCCTCGCTCCAAAACCACGAGCCAACCAAAAACGGGCTGGCAAAAAACCGATCAGCGTCATATAGCAACCGCTTGATTGTAGAAGCGGTAACATGTTGATGACAACAAGGACAAGATTCGCCCATAAAGTATATAAGCTATTGTTTTTAAACTAAATACTCATAGTATTTAGCATTTATGCATCCACATCAATTAGCGAAGCGACAAAAAAGCCAATATAAGATTCGCAGTCGCAGGCTTGACTATAAAATACGCTTTGATCTACTCGGTGGTTAAAACATTGTAGCCGTGCGGATTTTTAGAACAAAGGCTACGGACTACTACGATTCCCAACGGACAATCCTCGCTATCTCTGCTGTTGAGGATCTACAGCAATTAGCGATAGTGCTTTTTCGAGGCGTTCTAATGATTGGCCTTTTAAAGGTCCAGTACCTTCAGCAACGTCATACATTTCCTCAAGAATACCGCTGCAGTGTAAAATAACGTCGCATCCAGCACTAAGCGCAGATGAAGCACGGTCCGAGAAACCACCGTCCAATGCTTTCATACCCAAATCATCGCTCAACAAAAGACCATTGAAATTAAGCACGCCTCGGATGATCTTTGAAATAACCGTCGATGACAATGTTGCCGGTCGTTTGGCATCAATCGCGCGATAAACAATATGCGCGGTCATCGCAATCGGCATATCGTTAAGCGCCAAAAACGGAACAAAATCAGTACGCTGCAAATCCTCCAGCGCCGCATCAACGAAAGGTAATTCAAGATGGCTGTCCGCAGTGGCCCGTCCATGTCCTGGAATATGTTTGATGACTGGTAAAACACCGCTTTCTAAGTGGCCTTCACAGACTACCCGACAAAGAGCCGAAATAGCCTTACAAGATCCGCCAAATGAACGGTCACCGATAATCTCGTGAGTTTCGGGCCAAGCAAGATCCGCCACCGGCGTACAATTTACGTTAATACCGAGATCCGCTAATTCCGCGCCCTGAATAACCGCATTGATACGTGCAGCCTCATCCCCCTTTACCTTATCAAGGCGATAAATATCGCCAAATTTCTTCGCTGGTATGGTTTCGCGCCAATACGGCGGACCCAAGCGCGCGACCCGCCCTCCCTCTTGGTCAATCAAAATAAGCGGGTCCGATGTCGCAACAGTTTCTGTGAATTCCCGTATCAGGGCTCGAAGCTGCGAAGGCGATTCGACATTGCGGGCAAATACAATTAATCCCAGAGGGTTAATGGCGGCAAAGAACTTACGCTCAGCGGTATCAAGGCTCGTGCCGGAACAGCCAAATATTACTGCGCTTGAGCTACTCTTATCGGGGACGGACAACGATGCATCCTTGGCCCAGCTTTTTGAGCTTGTCACAAATGCCGACCGCAGCTGACCGACCACTGAAAGGGCCGGCTTGGACGCGGAAATAAACGGTCCCACGCACCACAGCGCGGACCACATATAATTTCAAACCACCCAATAACGCTTTGTGCTTGGTCACTTGTTTTCTCCAAGCTTTTTTCGCCGAGCTATTCGTTAAAAGCGAACCAGTTTGAATACGAAAACTACCTTCCAATTTACCGCTTCTGCCGGCTTCTTTCACACCATCTTTCTTTCTCTTAGTATTTTTTTTTGCTGCTGGTGCATTTCGTACTATTGGCGTGATCTTTGTCGGTGACTTTTTATTCTTAGGCCGGACCGGTGGTCGCACCAATTCTTGTTTAGGCACCACATTAGTCTTCGATTTCTCTGAATCACGCGGCGGGGGGGCCGCAGCAACTGATGGCTTTAGGCGTTTCTTAACCACAGGCAGCGGCGGGGCGGTGGTAACTGATGGCTGCAGGGGTTTCTCCGGCGGCGGCAAAATTCGCTCAACCTCTTTCTTTGATGCATTACCTCCAACGCGATTGAAAACGGTTTTATCCTGGTGAGCAACCACAACACCGCCAGGATTAGGAGGCGGCACTTTGATTGGACCATCCAATTTTAAATATGGCGCCGCTTCCTCACTCCCTGCACGCACGCCCACAGAATAGGTATACCAAAGCAATCCACTGAGGGTTATCAAGACAGAAAGTAAAATAATAATCGGGATCACACCGAATTTCTTATGCATCCCAGACCGGATTTGGTCTACCTCCGCATCTATTTCGGCCAATTCACGTTCAAGAGTATCTAATCCCACCGGCATCACCGCATCTCCACAACCGGCTCAATTCCAAAAACCGCTAATCCACTCGCCACGACAGTTTGTAATGCGCGTACCAATGCAAATCGAGCAACTGTTACCTCCGGATCATCCTCGATAATAAATCTTAATTCCGGCTCGTCCGTTCCCCGGTTCCAGTGGCTGTGAAATGCTGAAGCTAGTTCAGATAAGTAAAAAGCAATTCTATGCGGTTCATGCGCTTCCGCTGCAGCCTCTACTATTCTCGGCCAACCCGCCATAAGCCGCATTAAAGCGATTTCACTATCATCGCTCAAACGATCTAAGGCCGCACTAGCAAGGGCCTTGTCCCCAATATTAAGACCGGGCATTTGCGTTTCGACCATGCGGCGAATGGAGTTGCATCGAGCATGGGCGTATTGCACATACCAAACCGGATTGTCTCGTGACTGCTCGGTGACTGCTGTGAGATCAAAATCAAGAGATGCATCGTTTTTTCGGGTAAGCATGCTAAACCGCACCACATCCTTGCCGACTTCATCAACGAGATCGCGCAATGTAACAAAGTTACCCGAACGCTTAGACATTTTTATCGGCTTACCCTTATCCATAAGTTTGACCAACTGACAAATCTTCACGTCCAATTCTGCATTGCCCTCTGTAACAGCATTAACTGCGGCCTGCATGCGCTTCACATAGCCTCCGTGATCCGCACCCCACACGTCAATCTGATAAGAAAAACCACGTGTATATTTATCGCGGTGATAAGCAATATCACTCGCGAAATAGGTCCAACTACCATCAGATTTTTTAAGTGGCCGGTCCACATCATCACCGAATTCGACAGCCTTGAAGAGTGTTTGAGGCCGTGCTTCCCAATTTTCGGGCTTCTTGCCTTTTGGAGGCTCCAGAATACCCTCATAAATTAAATTACGGCCTTCAAGCTCTTGGAGGCATGCATCCACTTCACCTGCAACCACTAGAGAACGTTCCGACGTAAATATATCAAGTTCCACACCCAAGGCACTCAAGTCAGATTGAATGAGTGTCATCATCTCACTAATGGCTATTTCCCGGACGTCTTTAAGCCACTCCGCCTCCGGTAGCGTCATCAATCGATTACCGTGACGCTCGTACAATACCTCGCCAACAGCTTTCAGATATACGCCTGGATAAAGGCCCTCTGGAATATCGCCAATATCTTCTCCTTGGGCTTCGCGATAGCGAAGATAGGCTGAACGGGCAAGGACATCGACCTGCGCACCCGCATCATTGATGTAGTATTCGCGACAAACCTCATAGCCTGCCTTTTCAAGCAGTGCAGCCAAAACGTCTCCGAACACGGCTCCTCTTGCATGGCCAATATGGAGCGGCCCGGTTGGATTTGCCGATACATATTCCACATTGACCTGCTTACCAACGCCCATCGTCGATGCACCAAAAGATGCGCCTTGCTGCAGGACATTCTTAATACAACTTTGCCAAAGCGATGCGTTGAGCCGAATATTGATAAATCCAGGACCAGCAATTTCAATTTCTTCAACATTTTCGCATTCTCGCAATTTCTGGCAGAGTTTCTCTGCCAAATCGCGCGGCTTCATTGACGCTGATTTTGCGAGAACCATCGCGGCATTCGTCGCCATATCCCCATGAGATGCTTCACGGGGAGGCTCCACTGCAATACGTTCAGTCGCGAGACCGGACGGCAATTCTCCCTCTGCCGCCAATGCGTAAATGCTAGCCACAACCTGCTCTTTTATCGTGGAAAAAATATTCACGGGGACACTGCCTTGTCGTTAAACATATTGCGGTGCAAGTGAATGGCATAACGATCAGTCATACCAGCAATGTAATCTGCAACGACCCGTGCCGTCACCGCGGACTTTGCACCAGCTGCTTCGCGGAGCCATTCTTCCGGTAATTGCTCCGGATGTTTATGAAAATATTCAAACAAATCAGTCAGCCGCTCACATCCAGCAGAGGCTTGTTCTAAAACTGCAGGGTGCTTATACATCATATTGAAAAGAAATGATTTTATCTTGTTGTCCTGTGATTGCATATGGTCAGAGAATCGTGCCAAAACATGGCCTGCTTCTCGCACATCTTGGAGCGACTGTATCCCGGCCTGCTTCAGGTTCCGTTCCGTCTGATCCAGTAAATCACTTACCATCAGATCGACCAATCGACGAATCAACTCATTTATTAAGCGAGGCTTATCCAAATCTGGATACTCTTTACTAACACCCCTGAGAACTGCAGCTACGTGGGGTACCACTTCAAGCATTTCAAGTTTGATGATGCCCGCTCTGAGCCCGTCATCTAAATCATGATTATCGTATGCTATATCATCCGCAATAGCTGCTATTTGGGCTTCGAGTGATGGGAATTGATCTAGCGCTAAATCCTGTTTTGTATTGTAAGCAGCAATCGTCGGTGGCACTGGCTCGTATGCCTTAGGCCCAGCGAGCGGACCATTGTGCTTTACAACCCCTTCCAAGGTTTCCCAGGTTAAATTGAGTCCATCGAAATTGGCGTAACGATGCTCCAGCTTGATCAAAATACGTAATGTTTGGTCGTTGTGATCAAAGCCGCCGAATTCCTTCATACACGCATCCAACGCATCTTCGCCGGCATGCCCAAATGGCGGATGACCTAAATCGTGCGCCAGAGCCAACGCCTCAGTCAAATCTTCATCAACTCTTAAAGCACGCGCTAAAGACCGTGCGATTTGAGCGACCTCAAGTGTGTGGGTTAAGCGCGTCCGGTAGTGATCCCCGCTGGGTGAAATGAAAACCTGTGTTTTATGCTTCAATCGCCGAAATGCAGTGGAATGAACAATTCGGTCACGGTCACGCTGAAAACAAGTGCGACGAACGTTTTCCGATTCAGCGAAAAATCGCCCTCGGCTCTCTGCCGCCTGGCTTGCATAAGGCGCAAGGTTGAACTGCATGGGCTTAGTAACCAAACCGAATTCGAAAACTTAATCGTGCACTCGTGGCCATTTTTATAAGAGTTCTAATTGACATTTTGCTCTTCCATACCAACTATAACTTCTAGAGGATAAATGTTTTTCACGCGTGGAACATACTTATGAGCGATATATTCGCAACTAATACTAAAGCAACCGCTCGGAGCTTCAGCATAAGCGATGCGGCGATCAGCCGAATCGCCCAAATAATGAAGACTGAAAAAACTGAAAATATGATGCTTCGGGTTTCTGTTTCAGGTGGTGGATGTTCCGGATATCAGTACGGATTCACATTCGACAACGAAACAACCGCCGACGATCACCTTTTCGAGCGAGACGGCATCAGCGTTATTGTAGACGATACATCGCTAGACTTATTAAGCGGCGCAGAACTGGATTTTGTGACTGACCTAATGGGCGCCTCATTTCAAATCCAAAATCCTAATGCGACCTCCTCCTGCGGCTGCGGTTCTTCCTTCGCGGTCTAGGCGTACTGATAATATTTCCAACAGATACTTGACGCCGACCCCTCTTCCAGCGGAAACATAAGCTTTACGAATCATAAAATTTGTAGGTAGTGTTATACTCATGGCCGAGCCCATTTCAAAAGTCAGTATTATTGGCGGCGGCACCGCAGGCTGGATGGCGGCAGTGCACCTTGTAACACGGTTAAACAGCCGAGCTGAAAAACCTGTAGAAGTTTGCCTAATAGAATCTCCTGACATTCCAACAGTAGGTGTCGGTGAGGCCACGGTTCCGACGATGAAACGCTGGTTTCAGGAATTAGAATTAGACGAGTCCGCTTTTATTGAACGCTGCAATGCATCATTTAAATTAGGTGTGCGGTTCGCCAATTGGGATCATGACATCAATGGAAATCCATTGAACTATGTTCACCCATTTGACGGGCTTGGAGACGATATTGCCGGTTATAATCCCGCTTACTATTTTCACAAGTTCAACGACCCGGGCGGTGCGGGCAATTATAGTATCTATCATTCGCCGATAACGGCAATTGTCGAAGGCCGTAAAGGTCCTAAACCATTAGATGCTGAGAATTTCGAAGGCGTACTGAACTATGCCTATCATTTAGACGCAGGTCTATTCGCCAAATATTTACGCGAAATTGGTATTGAACGCGGTGTCACGCACATTCTTGATAGTGTCAATGACGTTGAGCTCGATCACGACGGTTTTGTGAGCGCCGTGCAACTTCAAGATAACGGGCGCCATGAAGTGGAACTGGTGATTGATTGTACGGGCTTTCGCAGCATGATTTTACAGCAAACACTTGGGGTCGAATTTGAACCCTATGACAAGTATCTGCTAAATGATCGCGCACTCGCCGTGCAACTGCCTCATTTGGAACCTACCCGGCTCGACCCATGCACACGCAGCACAGCACTTGGCGCCGGATGGTCCTGGCGTGTACCACTTTATTCACGCATTGGTACTGGTTACGTCTTTTCTAGCGCCCACAGAACCGACGACGAGGCCACACAAGAATTTTTAAGGCATTTAGGCCCTGTGGCAAAAGGCGCAGAACCTCGAGCTATCCCCATTAGAGTTGGTCGAGCAAAACAAAGTTGGGCCAAAAACTGTATATCGGTTGGCCTGTCCGGTGGCTTTATCGAACCGTTAGAATCAACCGCTATTTACATTGTCGATAAAGCGCTTGGCTGGATTGTAGATTTTTTCCCAGACAAAGACTTCAGTCCCGTTTTATCAAATCGATACAATAAGTTATCTGAGTCTCTATACACAGAAATTCGAGATTTTATCGTCATGCATTATTGCACGGGCACTCGTAACGATAGCGATTATTGGAAAGCCGCACGAGAAGACATTATCGTGCCCGATTCCTTACAGGCAAAACTGGACCTGTATAAGCATGCCCTGCCGACTGAGGATGAACTCGATAGTGGGTTTTTGTTCAGCGGTTTGAGCTACCTGATCGTTTTATTCGGTAAAGGCTATTTCAAAGATGTGACATTTGCAGCTGATCGGGCCATATCGGCTGAGGATTGGGAGCGATATCAAAATGTCTTGCACGGAGTCACGGCAGAATTGATCACGAATCTGCCTGATCACCATCAATTACTGACACAAATCCGCTCCCGCAATGCACCAAAGGACGAAAATCAGGCATTACGGGATGCGATCAATCAAACCGTAGCGAACCAACCAGTAATTACGTTACCTGGACAACTCATGGCGCCTGATATTTCCTTTGCGGGGCAGCCGGATAACGGTGGAAATATACTATAAAGATCGAGTAGCGCTATGAAACTCGCCACCTTTAACGTCAATTCAATCAAGGCCAGACTACCCCGTGTTCTTGAATGGTTGGAAGAAACCAAGCCAGACGTAGTGGTCTTGCAAGAAATCAAATGTGTGGATGACGCATTTCCGAGGTTGGAAATTGAGAGTTTAGACTACCAAATAGCGGTGCACGGTCAGAAAACTTACAATGGTGTGGCTATTTTATCTCGCCACCCTATGGAGGATGTGAGCACAGGCCTTCCCGGCGACCCATCGGATGAGCAAGCGCGCTATATAGAGGCAACAATCAAGGGCATCCGCGTGTGTGGCCTCTACCTACCGAACGGTAATCCTATTGATACAGAAAAGTTTCCATACAAATTGGAATGGATGGACCGTCTAATAGCCCATATCCGCGATACCCTGTTACCGACCGAAATGCCCGTTGTGCTGGGCGGCGATTATAATGTCTGCCCAACAGAATTAGACTGTTATGAGCCAGCACGATTTGCAAACGATGCATTATGCCAACCTGAAACAAGAGCACGCTTTCGAACCATGCTTAACTTTGGTTTAACGGAAGCTTGGCGATCCCTCCATAACAAAGTCGGTTATTCTTATTGGGATTATCAGGCCGGTCGATGGCAGAAAGATGAAGGTGTTCGGATCGACCACTGGCTATTATCACCACATGCAGCAGACCGCTTAGTAGGATGCGAAATAGATAAAGGACCCCGTGGCAAGGAAAAGGCGTCGGATCATACACCAGTCATTCTTGAGCTATCATGAGAAATACCGGCAAACGACCCTTATACTTACGGCCCTTGCTGTGTATTTTGCAGTATTTCAAGCAGATACTCCCGACGTTTATCCACCGTCTGTAATTTATTAAACTCCTCCCACTGCTCCTCAGTCATCGGTATCGCCTGATAACCGCTATTGCGCATGCAGTGATCGTACGAGGTTTCGTCAACGGTGGTCCCGGTAACACTATTTACAATTATACGAAAAGCAGACATAGCCAGCGTCCCATAGATTGGACAGCCATAACATGGCACGCTTGGTACGGCAGGGTTTTGTCTTGGTTGCGAGGCTATCTGGACGCAGAATTTGTGATCTTGCGCATGAGAGACCTGATTGAAAGCCGGCTTAACGTAATTTTTCGTTGATTGGCATGCCGAGAGCGCAACGGTAAATAACAACGCGAGGAACGGACGCCCGACCGATGAGTTAAAATAACGGCTCCTAAATATCCGCATAAATGTGAGTTTCGGCTTTCGCACCTGGATGAGTAACAGCACCATAACAAGCAGACCCAACTGTCTGTGCGTATCGCCATAGGGCGCCGGATTGATAATCGGTCTTACGAGGTTTCCACTTTTGACGTCGGTCTTCCAGTTCTTCATCTGAGAGATCCACATCTAATGAACCTTTGACAGCATCAATGGATATCATATCGCCATCCTTTAACAACCCGATCGGGCCACTGACTGCCGCTTCCGGCCCCACATGGCCAACGCAGAAGCCCCGGGTCGCACCGGAAAAACGCCCATCGGTAATAAGGGCTACTTTATCCCCCATCCCCTGACCGTATAGTGCAGCCGTCGTGGACAACATTTCGCGCATGCCGGGCCCGCCTTTGGGCCCCTCATAGCGAATAACGAACACGTCACCCTCTTTATAAGCCTCTTGCTCGACACAGGCGAAGGCGTCTTCTTCACAATCAAAGCAACGGGCAGGACCTTTGAAAGTAAGGTCTTCCATGCCAGCAACCTTAACTATGGCGCCTTCAGGCGCTAGGTTTCCTTTCAACCCAACAACGCCACCGGTTTTTGTTATGGGATTTGCTGTGGAATAGATGATCTTTTGATCACCTGGAACAGTCACACCTTCGAGATTTTCGCCGATGGTTTTACCGGTAACAGTTATGCATTCACCGTCTAAATAACCACCATCCAACAAGGCCCGCATGAGGACCGGCACCCCGCCAATCTCAAATAAATCCTTGGCGACATACTGGCCGCCGGGTTTAAGGTCAGCAATGTAGGGCGTATCTTTAAAAACATCAGCCACATCAAATATATCAAAATCGATACCTGCTTCGTGAGCCATCGCGGGCAAATGTAAAGCCCCATTGGTAGACCCGCCTGAGCAGGCAATGATCCGCGCCGCATTTATGAGAGCGTCTTTCGTCACAATATCGCGCGGCCGCAGATTATTTGCGATGAGCTCCATTACTGTGCGCCCTGACGCCTCAGCGTACTCGTCTCGTGTTTCATAGGGTGCCGGTGCACCGGCGGACCCGGGCAAAGCAAGACCAATCGCTTCGGAAACACATGCCATGGTGTTAGCGGTAAATTGTCCACCGCAAGACCCGGCAGAGGGACACGCGACGCATTCCAATTCGTGTAAATCTTCATCGCTCATATTACCCGCACTATGCGCACCAACGGCTTCAAAGACATCTTGTACAGTCACATCCTTACCCTTGAACTTGCCGGGTAAAATGGAACCGCCATACATGAAAACAGATGGCACATTGAGGCGAATCATGACCATCATCATACCGGGTAAGGATTTGTCGCACCCAGCCAAACCAACTAACCCGTCATAACAATGCCCGCGCATAGTCAGCTCCACAGAATCCGCAATCAAATCCCGGCTTACAAGTGAGCTCTTCATACCCGCGTGCCCCATGGCGATACCATCGGTCACCGTAATCGTCGTGAACTCCCGGGGTGTGCCCAGTGCGTCTTTCACACCCTTCTTCGTCGCTTGCGCTTGGCGAGAAAGTGCAATATTGCATGGAGCGGCTTCATTCCAACAAGTAGCTACACCAACAAAGGGTTGGGCAATTTCCTCTTCAGTCATACCCATGGCATAGTAATAAGAACGATGTGGCGCACTCTCGGGACCCACTGAAACATACCGGCTGGGTAGTTTTGATTTATCGATAGTCATGATCGTGTCTGCTCCCTCCACGATTCGAAAATTCAAATTCAATGCACGTTTCCAGTGCCTCGGTGCACTCGAATTGTCAACCAGACTTCCGGGATAAGCTAAATTCTTAGCGCGATACGGACCGCAAAGGTTTGACTAAACTAATAACTGGATAGCGTCCTAAGGACTGTTTTCTGGTTCAGTTTGAGTAGCTTCTTTCACTATATCCAACGAGTTAAAATCTTCGAACGCCCGAGTAATAGAATCTTCCACCTCAGGAAGGATTCGAACAACCCAGTCCAGATAATCAGATCTGACAGCCTCATGCTCTGGTGTTGAAAGGTCTTTTCTTGGCGCTACAATTTCCCCAGGGGGAGCAAACCTTATCATTTGCTTTGCATTCTCAGCCGCTACCTTAAAGTGTGGATTGGAACCAATCTTCCTAGAACTAAAATATTTTTTTTGATTGCTTTTTAGCCAGCTAAACCACTCAAAATCATCATTTTGGTCACCATCACGTGTTTCAATACTAATAGCGTTGGAACTTTTACAAGAAGTTATAACTTGAACGCGATCATCACAAAATTCGAGGTCGAACCGTTTAAGGCTCGTAGATGAGTGCGACCCCCTAACCGTGTCCCATGCAAGTTTGACATTTGTACCCTTGATCTTACGACCGAAACTGACCCAATAGGCGTTTCGGCCTGTATTGGCACCAGCTGAATTATCCTCTCTGTTAGCAACAAGTAAGCTAATATCTTCGGCAGACGCGACAGAGGTTACAGCAGTTAATTCTATGGCCTCATCTAGTAGCTTTTTGTCACTTTTATCTTGTTCTTCGCCCGTTCCCGAACTTGTCCGATACAAAATCATTTCTTCTATTATGCTCAGCACCCTCGATG
>PAXN01000057.1 GCA_002715005.1 Rhodospirillaceae bacterium | reverse complement strand
CTGCTTATAACAAGGCACTTAAGACCACTCCCTTCGGTCGCTCGGACGCATTTACGCGGGGCGGCTTCGCCATTATGCCCCACGCAACTGCGCCGCTTAGCTTAATGTTAGAAGGCGTCAGCCTAAACTGCGTTTGGCTTAGTTAAACAATCAGCTCAACTACCCTCACCTTTCTTCACTAGCATCGCTTTGGCTTTTGGTAGTTTTAATGTCGCCGCTTTAAATCCTGCGGTTGCGCATTAGGCGCTTTATCACCAAATTCTTATTCACCTTCAGCAAGCGCCAATGCGTTTGTTAGTCCAAATGGAGGCTTGCTTCAGTCAAATCAAAACCATCACTGCACTGTCATTTTGCTTGTTTGCGCTAACAATCAATCGTATGCTGGCTTCATTAGTTTTTAAAAGGCCAAAGGAACAGGCTTCCCTTCTAACAAGGCGCTTAAGCCACTCCCTTCGGTCGCTGGGACAATTACGCAATGCCGCTTCGCGATTATTGCATTGCGTAATTGCCCCTTAGCTTAAAGTTAGTTACCACTCGGAAGTTTGAGCCTAATTACAGCAGGTATTCAGTCAGAGGTAGGAGCGTAAATGATAAATAAAGGTTTTCTGTTGGCCGCAGTTGTTATAGGAATTTATTTCTTAATGTCTGCAATTAACTTCCGGTTCGGCTTGCCGACTACGGTAGTGCAAGTGGTCACAGTAATTTGTTGCCTACTTTTTATAGTGATATTTGTTGTAAGTTTATTTTCTAAAAACAAGAAGCTCTAACTACTGTTATGCAATTAAACATGCGGTAACTAACAAACCAATATAGTCGCTCACTGCGTTCGCTGGGACACAAACACGTAGGCTCCCATCGCTCCGCTCAGGATTTTAGCCTACGTATTTGTGCCCCTAATTGGGGTGTTATAAGGCGTCAGCCTAAACTACGTTTGGCTTAATACAAATCCCAGTGCAACTGCCCTCATCTGTTTTCATTTGCATCGCTCTGACTTGTGGTAGGTTTGAATCCGCCGCTTTCAATTCAAAGGTGGTGTAATAGGCGCTTTACCTTCTAGTTCTTATTTTCAGCCAGCAAGCGCCATTACATTTGGTAGCTCAGATGGCGGCTAGCTTCTGTCAAATCAAAAACATCACTGCACAGTCGTTCTTCTTGTCTGCGTTAACAATCAATCGTATGCTGGTTTCAACAGTTTTTAAAAAGACCAAAGGAACTGGCTCTGCTTATAACAAGGCGCTTAAGACCACTCCCTTCGGTCGCTCGGACGCATTTACGCGGGGCGGCTTCGCCATTATGCCCCACGCAAATGCGCCGCTTAGCTTAATGTTATGTACTTAAGGAAATTTTGACAATGGAAGTTTTAGAAAAAGAAATTGACGGACAACTTATCGCAGTAGATTTCCCTATTCAGGATATTTCTCTATCTGCTAAAACTATTTCCTTTACCGATTCTTCAGGGAAACGGTCTTGTATATTTAGCACTTCCCGTAAAGTAAGAGAGTTTTTAACTTGGCTAACATCTAACAACAGCCTTTGAAATTTTATATGGAGATTGAAATGAGTATTACAGTAGGTGAACTAAAAGAACTTTTGGAAGGATTCACTGATGATACAGAGCTCTACTTTAGCGGCTTGGACTTTTACCGAGTCAAGAGAAGAGGTGAAAAAGTCGTTCAAATTGAGTTCAATCAACAAGTATACAAAGATAGCTCAGGTAAGGTCGTGATCGAGGATGTTTGAAAACGTACATAACAAACGCATTAACACTCGCTTCGCTCGGTATTATAGCCTACGTATTTTGCCCGTTATGCGGGCCATTAGTAACCACTCCAAACATTTATAAAGGACTATGATGGCACCAAAATCACATACTCTGTTTCATTTCACTAAAGGAAAAGAAACGTTAGAGAAAATATTAAAAAATGGTTTTTGGCCACGGTATTGTTTAGAAGATATTCGTTGGGTAGACCAGTCAGATGCGGATTATATTGCATTCCCGATGGTCTGCTTTTGTGATATTCCACTAAGTAGAATCTCAGAGCATGTGGGGTTTTATGGTTCCTTTGGTCTTGGTATGACCAAAGATTGGGCAAATAAAAACAGCCTCAATCCGCTATTGTATCTCGCTTCATCAAACAATCTTTCATCTGAAATCCGTTCCCTTAATAAGCATGCGGGAAAGTGTAAAACAGATGATGATATAAAAGACGCTAAAGAAACGATGCGCTATATCTATATGCACATAAAGCCATCAGATGGAAACATGTTAGTGGACGGAAAACCTGTAGAAAAAGAATTTTATCAAGAGTCAGAGTGGCGATTTGTTCCGAAAAATGAAAACATTAAACCATATATGTTTAAGGATAAATTCGATAATGAAGACACACTTAACGCAGAAAACGCTAAAACACTTGAGCATACATCCTTAAAATTTACGCCCGATGATATAAAGTACATTTTTGTAAAAAGTGACTCTGATATTCCAGGGATCGTTAACTTCATTCAAACTGAACTTGATCATTTTCCTGCTGCGGACTTGAAAATTTTATTATCCAGAATAGTTTCAATTGAGAGTATTCAAGCTGATTTATAGGTGGTTACTAACAAGCGCATTAACACTCGCTCCGCTCGCTAGGGACAAAAACACGTAGGCTCCCTGCGCTTCGCTTGGTATTGTAGCCTACGTATTTTGGCCCGTTATGCGGGTGTTAGGTGTCGCGTGTGATTAAACATTGCTGTAATGAAATGGAATTAGCAATCAAGTTTGATTGCAACCATCACAAAGATGAATATGAGTGTCCAGATACACTGATTTCATATAATCCAAAATTCGACGAATACGGCATAATCATCCATGATGGCGGTACCGCTACTTCGGGTATCTCATATTGTCCTTGGTGTGGTTCAAAACTACCAAAGTCGAAAAGAGATCTTTGGTTTGACACCCTGGAAGCCCTCGGCTTTGATGACCCGAGTGAGCAAGATATACCAAAACAGTTTCAAGGGAGTGATTGGTATCGTAACACCTAACAAACCACTCAAGGCACTCGCGCTGCTCGCTGGGACGCATACACGCGGGGCGGCTTCGCCATTATGCCCCACATGTCTGCGCCCGTTATTGAAAAGTTAGCGGACAAGAGAAATCATGGAAGAATATTCTCCGAATAAAATCCCTAAACCCATTCGTATTTTCAATATTATATGGGCTGCTATCCTTTTAGGTCTTTGTTGTTATACCTTTATTAAAGGGAGTTTTGTATACCCTGGTGTAAGGGAATCTGAACCAGTCGAGTTGTCAGGTGCATCTCTTATATTGTTTGGTATCGGGCTTATTAGCAGTTCTTTAAATGCAGTGTTAGTTGTAGTTGATCACTATGATAAACGAGACAATGAATTCCTCTATAAGCAAATCGCTAAGGTTTTAAACGTAATTAGTGTAGTTGCAATTGTTTTAGCATTTGGTTATCAATTCATAGTCAACCAAGAATCTGCGGTAGTTTTAAACAATGTCCGCTAACAAAAAAATTATGTCGCCCGCAGGCGGACTGGGACACAAACAGCCAGGCGGCTTCGCCATTGTAGCCTTCCTGTTTGTGCCCCATATTTAAGCGTTAGCACTACAAGGAAATTAATGAGTTACTATTTATCTCTCTTTACTGAAATGGAAAAGTTCTTGCTATTATTCTGCCCCATAGCAGGAATGATTGGTGGCTTTATTCATATGTTAATACTCGATTTCGATTGGAATAAGGTTCCCGAATTAACTCTCACTAACGTTCCAAAGAAAGAGCAGCCAAAATTAGTCATTACGAACGAATCGTCGACAAAGAGAGGCGGATGGTACTTTGCTAGAATCTGCTTAGGGGTTGTTGCTGGTCTAATAGTCTTTCTTTTTGTTCATGGTAGTATCACCGATACCGCCGCAGCCGCTTCCAAAGTTTTAATTTTAGCCTTCTTTGGCGGACTCACTGCGCCCTCTTTATTTAAAGAACTAGAACAAAAATACAAATTAAAATTAAAAGACGAAATTGGTGGAAAGTAGTGCTAACAAACGCATTAAATCGCTCGCAAGCTCGCTGGGACGCTAACACATGGGCTGCGTCACTTCGTTCCTAATTTTAGCCCATGTGTTATCGCCCTTTATGCGGGTGTTATATTGCAACAGGAAATATTGTATGGAACTTGAAACATTTATAAAAGAAACACTAACCCAAATATATCGTGGTGTTGAAAGCGCCAACACTGAGCTTGAACCGTCAAGAACAAAAGAAGACGGCTCACCGTTACCAAAAATGTTTCTTTTGCAACCTGGTGCTAAAAAAGACTCAGGTAGCGGAGTATTTTTTGATGTTGCAGTCACAGTAAAAAGTAGTAGTAACGCTGGAGCTAGCGCAAAAGCATCATTGTTGTCTGTTGTTGAGATTAACGTTGATGGCAAACAACAAGGCTCGTCGGAGCAAATATCACGAATAAGCTTTGCAGTAAATACAAATCAATGGCATGGCTAATTGCAATATAACAAGTCAATAAACGCACTCACTACGTTCGCTGGGACGCTAACACATGGGCTGCGTCACTTCGTTCCTAATTTTAGCCCATGTGTTATCGCCCCTTAGTGGGGTGTTATAACTACGTTTAGCGATAGTGGTTATTTTTATTCAAGGAGAGATGAAATTTCAAATTCCCTAGGTAAACAAATTCAACTTATATTTGCTTTAGTTTTTTCGGTAACCGTTGCTATTTTTGTACTGATTTGGGCGCGAACAGATAGCCCAATATATAGACCTCTAATTCAAGATATGCGGCTTGTAGACTCCGTTGAAATAGTGGACGTTCTAGATCAAGAAGACATCAAGTATTACTCGGATGTCAAAAATCACATGCTATATGTAGACAGAGGAAAATCTGATTTAGCGCGAGTAGCTCTCGCGAAAAGAGGCTTTGTTATTGAATATCCAAAAATAACTAAGCATAGCGATTTAAACGAAGCATATGATGAATTCATAAAGCAACAGAAAGAAAAAGAAGTAAATGGCAAAGTCTGGGAGCATCCAGCTTTTCTCCAATTAGTTAAACTTGTTGTGGGTGGATTAGTTATCATTGTTCTTATTCTCGCAGTAGTTCGCCCAATGCTAAGACAGCTTTTATTGGGTGATAAGGATGAGTAGTTATAACAAACCGATCAACACACTCGCTACGCTCGTTGGGACGCATACATGCGGGGCGGCTTCGCCATTATGCCCCACATGCCTGCGCCCCTTATTTAAAAGTTGTACGCAAAAGGAAACCTGTGAGTAAAAAGGAATTTTTTGGTCTTGTTGTATTAGTTTGCTTACTCAACTTTTTACTTCAAATTTGGTATGTAGGTAATGCAGGCGATTTCATTGCAAATTATGTTGGTTATCCAATAAGCGTTTTCATCATTCCTATTTTCTTATCACAATTGCTCCCTTATATTGCTCTTTCAGCTTGCTCAAAGTCTCTGGCACTAAAACAAAAACTGCAGTTATTTGGTATTCCTTGCTTTGTTTCGGTATGTTTAGTTTGTGGCTTTTACTTAGTAATGCAATATGGCGGTTGATTTTGGCTATTGCGTATAACAAACAAATTATGCCACTCGCTGGGACTAAAGGAATAGAATCATCTAATGACTAATGAAGACAGACTGCAACTTCCTAAGATACAGTTATTGGTCCTTTTTTTATCTAGTTGCTTCTTCATACTTCCTTGTGTTTTCAAGCTCAATGTTTTAGCTAGTTGTACTTTTGCATTCGTCATTTTTTTCTATCTGCTCAGTGAAATAGACTGGTTGCGCAGGTACTTTGATATGTCCAATAAACAGTTAGCGCTTAACATTATCTTAATTGCGATTAGTGGGCTTCTGGCCTTCGAAGTGTTTTTTATGTTCGCTCTGGTTGCCATATACCCAGTTTCTAAATTCCATAAAACTTAGGTACTCTGTATTGGCAAAGTCACATAACAAAAAAAATAAGTCACTCACTTCGTTCGTTGGGACGCATACACGCAGGGCGGCTTCGCCATTATGCCCTATGTGCGTGCGCCCGTTATTGAAAAGTTATGTGCTAAAAGGACTTTAAAAATGCGTATCTCTCTATTAATTATCATCTTCTCATTTCAATGCTTAGCCGCTTCAAATACAGAGTTACAAAAAGAACTTGTGTCCATGGAAAAAGCTGATCAAGAAGTCAGAAATAAAATAGCTACTATCGGATGGAAAAACGCGCCTACTGATTTGCTCGAAAAAATGAGGCTTATCGATACAAGAAATACAGATAGGCTGAAAGAAATCGTTGAACAGCACTCGTGGGTTACTGAAGACTCAGTTGGTAAAAAAGGTGTTTCAGCCGCATTCTTAATTTTGCAACATTCACCAGACTACAAATTTCAAGAAGAAATGCTTCCACTTTTAAAGCAATCCTTCTTGAACGGCGAAGGTGTTACTGGTCAAGAATTTGCTCTACTAACAGATAGAATCTTAGTTCATCAGAATAAACCACAATTGTATGGAACCCAGTTAAACATCCTAAATGGTGAGCTAGTTTTCGACCCGATTTTAGACAAAGAGAATGTAAATAAAAGAAGAGCAGAAGTCGGGCTTCCTTCAATGGAAGAATACGAAAAAATAGTTGCAGAAGCTTACGGCATGCCTGTGAAATGAATAGTCACGCACATAACAAACCAATAAACGTACTCACTTCGATCGCTGGGACGCTAACACACGGGCTGGCTCACTTCGTTCGGATTTTAGCCCACGTGCTAGCGCCCCAAAGCTTAGCGCTATGTGCTGAGGATAATTAACAATGGAAGTTATTTTTGAATTGAAGAAAGCCCCTGAGTGGGCAAATGAGATCAATGATGAAATAAAGTCGTCTTTTTCTAGCTATTTTGAGACAACCCCTTTGCTTGGTAGTGATGCATGGTGGGATGCCATAAATGAGGATGTCATTAATGGTAAAATCACTCATCTAGGCAATATCGTTGAAGAAGGCGAGCTTGTTGATATTGTTTCCACTCAACCGTTCGAAGATTTCAATGGAGATGGCGCTCACTCAATTGGGCAACCTGAGTTTAGCGTTATACGAGAAGATTTTTGGTTAAATGAAGCCGAAAAACCTAAAGCGTTAGTTCAAATAAAATCGGTTACAATTTGCCCATCAGGGGAGTTAGATGAGCACTCTATTTATATTGAGACCGAGGTAATTGTAAACTAACGCACATAACAAAATACTCAAGTCGCTCGCAAGCTTGCTGGAACATTAAAACTACGCGGCGATTAGTTTGGAGCTCAAACACATGTTCAATCTATTGTGTTTTTTTCAAAAACGGAATTTAAATGACATCGATATTTAATAAATTTTACCGTCTATATTTTAGACCTTCACAATTTTTTTTAGATACAAACTTACTTCAAAAGCGTTGGCTTATCGTTTTAGCTACGGCTTTTTATAGTGTCATTGTCGTCTTTGAAAGGATAGAACAAAAAGTAATTCGCTACGATATGGTCAATGTACCAGAATCTAAAGAGGCTTTATTAAACACAATAGTTACTAGCTGGTTTGTATTTTGGTCTGTATCTTTGGTTATCGGCTTTCTCTTTGCATGGTTAATATGGTGGATCGGCGGTTGGTTTTATAACTTACGAATAAAGTGGTGTGGTGCTGGTCAATTCAATCGAGAACTAGGTCGCACTATTTACGTTATTTCTAACATGGTATACGCCTTACCAGTTGCAATAGGAATGCTTATTGTAACTATTTGCTATAAAGATTATTTAAGCTTCTATAGTGAAGATTATATATTTTCAATTGTAGCTATGGTTTTTGTTGTTTGGTCTCTAATCGTCAGCTATAAAGCTGTAGCTACAAATTTTAAAGTTAAAAGATGGTTAGCTATATGGTGGTTTATCGCTGCTCCAATAATAGTAAATATACTTATCTTGTCTTTTTACGTTTTTGTTTCTTTGTATATAAAATAAAATAGCACCTAACAAGAAAATTAAGTCACTCACTTCGTGAGTTGGGACGCAAACACGTGCGCGGCTTCGCCATTATTACCCCGCGCCTACGCCCCATATTTAAAAGTTAGACTTCAAGGATGAACATGAAAATTTCTGTCGATATTAAAAAGTCTGATATTGTGAAGCTCAATATTTGGCTCGCGTTAAAAAGCAAAGGTACTTATTCGTTAATAGCTATCGTTTTCGCTGCCTTGTGGGCCTATGCAATATTTAAACATGGCGTTCCCCAAACGACTGAAGAATGGGTGGTCACTTTCCTGATTGCTTTAACGTCAGGACTTGCTGCGGCCATATTGGGTCTAGCAACAAACCTACTTCAAATTTTACTATCATCTTCAGTTGAAAATGGTGTTTTGGGCTTACATGAATACGAGATTTCTGAAGGTGGTTTGTATGAAAAAACTGCAGCGAATGAAGCTAAAACAATGTGGAAAGGTATTACAGACATTCGAAAGCTGAGGCAATACATGCTAATTCAAATAGCCCCTGGATTATTTCATGTAATACCAAACTCAAGTTTTGATAGCGAGGAAGAGTTTAGTAATTTCTACTTGGCTTCAAGGAAGTTTTGGAAAGATGCCTAACAAAACGCTAATGTTACTCACTTCGTTCGCTGGGACGTTATCTGACAAGGAAAGCTCTATGAAAACCATATCAGTAAGTATTGATTCGAAACCTATTCAATCATTTTTCATGGTAGTTGGCGTGACATTCTGGATTGTAGCTTGGTACATTTTTCAATCAACGAATGCTACAACAGAATTTCTTTTCTCATTACACGATATTCAAATTGAGTCACTTGCATCAAAGAATATTGACCCTAATCAGTTGGTACTAAGTGGTGAAACACTTCGTGATATTGCCACCAAGTTTAACAACCACAGCAACTTCGGTGTTATCGGGATGATAATTGCTGGGTGTTTTTTTCTTTTACTAACGTTAGTGTTGTCTATATTTAATGTTTCAGTGGGCAATAAAGTCCAAGCTTCAGAGAAATAATGGGACGCAAACACATGGGCTATGTCGATTCTCTTCTGACTCTAGCCCATGTGTAACTGCCACTTAGTGGGCTGTTACAAGACAAGGAAGTTTTATGAAAATCTTAAACTTAGCTATACCTTTAACTTTACTATCTCAATTGGCTTCTGCAAATGTTGAAATTTCTCTATCGAATGACAGTGATAAAGAGGAAATGAAACGAACACAAGTTTTAAGGATCATTGAACAACATGACCTTAGCAAGTGGTGGTTTACGAATAAAATAATCATAGATGAGTCTGCTAGAAGTCCGTTTAGTCACCCTATTTTGACACTAAAAGCTTCAATGCCAAACAATGACCCAGCAGGTTTGTCTCAACTATTACATGAGCAGATACACTGGTTTGAAGACTCAAAGAAAAAAGAAGTAGAAAATACAATATCAGAGCTACGCAAAATGTATCCGTCTGTCCCCGTAGGCTATCCAGATGGAGCAAGAAGTGAGTTTTCAACCTACTTACACCTCGCTGTTTGCTTAATGGAACTCGATGCACTTACCGAAGTGCTAGGAAAGAAACAAGCAGAAACAGTTATCGCCACTAATGGAAAATACTTTTATAAATGGGTATATAAAACAGTATTAGAAGACCAAGCTAAAATACGTAAGGTGTTACAGAAGCACGATTTGTACATATAGCTTTGTCTTCTATCAATAAAATTAAGTCACTCGCGGAATCGTTCGGACACAAACATGGCGGCTGATTCAATTCGCTCGAATCTCAGCCCACATGTCTGCGCCCCTTATTTTAAAGTTAGCTATATGTTCAAGTATTTTTTATCAATTCTAATTCTTGGAGTTTCATTCATGGCGTGGTCAGAGGAAACATGGTCCGTTGGTGAAGCCACAATTCAAGGAAAACCTGTCGTTTATAAGTTCATGAATGATTTTCCTGATGGCAGCACTCGTTCAAAAATGGAGTGGTTGACTGTAGTTTCATGGACATATGATGGCTCAACTAATAACGGGATGCCGCCAAAACATGTGAATGAACTCATGATCAAACTTGAAGATGGCCTTGAAACAATCAGAGGCCGAGAAGAACTTTATTTCGACGTATACTCAGCGACAGGAAATGGCCTTAAAGAGTTTGTGTTTTATATCGCTGATAGGGAAGTTTTCATGAAGCGTTTTAATGAAGCCTTATCTGATCACGATGCTTATCCCATTGGCATTAATTTCTATAAAGATAAAGAATGGAGTAACCTTAAAAAACTTCAGACTGATTTCGGCATATAGCTGACAAACACTGGAACAAGGACGCGAAGCAGCAGGCTTGCTCTCCTTCGTTGCTAATACTAGCCTGTTAAGTTGAGCGTTTTATACTTAAGGGAACATGAATCTTTTATTCGTTTGTTCAGAAAATAGATTGCTTAGCCCGACAGCCGAAGAAGTATTCTCTGAATATGAAGGTGTAAAAGCTATAAGCTGCGGCACTAACTTAGATGCACAAACACCACTATCAGGCGATCTTATTGAGTGGGCTGTTAGGTGCTAAAAGGGAAAATTATGAAATCATGGAAAGAATTAACTAATTCACAACGGGTAGTTATCGGCATCGCAATGGTTGTTGCAGCCGCATTTTTGCCAGAGATAGCCTTCTTAGTTCAACTGGGCGGTATGGAAGTCGCATTTGCTCTCGTTTTTGCTAGCGTAGCTCCCCTCCTTTCTTGGTTTTCGACTAAATACCAAGCAATTAAAGAGTGTTTAAAAACCTCAGTAGTAGCTTTTAGGCATAGTGTATCTGCCAAACCTTCCGTTTTCTTCGTACAAGCTTCTTTTTGTGCAGCCGCACTTCTATTTACAAGTTCGGGCTTATTGGCTTTTTACTTTTTTATGCCAAGTATGCTGCTAAATGGGGTCTTGGCGTGAGCGCACCTAACAACCCAATAAACGCACTAACTTCGTTCGCTGAGGCGCATATATGCGGGGCGGCCTAGCCATTATTCCCCACGTGTCTTCAGCCGTTATTGAAATGGTAGCTGCCAGAAGGTAAGCATGGACAAAACAACAAAAACGGTAGTAATTTTTCTGCTTATTATCGGAAGTCTTTCATTGATTTCGAATTCGGTATGGAAGCCTTTCATAAAGAAAGAATCGTTGAAAATAAGTGACGCTCAATTACAAAATGTTGTGAATGAGATCAATGAAATGGTACCAATATTTCTAGACGATATAACTCAGTTAAATAGTGTCCAGCTTGAAGGGAGAACAATTGTTTACGAGTATATTCTTGACCACGGTGAATCCGAGGATATCTTAACTTTTGGACAGCTTGAAGATATGCAGTTAAATGAATACTGCAATTCAAATGAAAATAGTTATTTTTCGAAAGTGGGTGTTGCAGTGACTTCAAACTACTTAGCCCAAAACGGGAAAAAGTTACATAGTTTTACTATGCGACCATCTGATTGCGTTGGCAGCTAACAAACAACGGTTTGCGGTCATTTGCATTTGCAGGGACGCACAATGGCTGGGCGGCTTCGTCTGTTTGGCTATGTTTTTGTACTCCTTAGCGTAATCTTGAAGTTATCAGCCCAGCTAAGTGAAACACATTTTTACAAAGTTATTCAGAACAACTCTAAAACTGCACTATATTAAATAAGCGGACTTTTACTAGGGAAAGGTTATGAAGAACCATTATCGTGTTTTATTTATTCTTACATTTTTGATTGCTGCCATTGTCACATTTAGTCTTGGCATGATAAATGGGACATTTGGATTAATTTTATTGGCTTTCGTTTTTGAAGGTTTATTTTGGTATAACTCTTATAAAGCTGAATCAGAAAACAAAAAAGCGAACTATAGAAAGGCGTAAACTGCCAACTCACAAAATTTACTTCGAATAATACTTGCGTACGATGTAGGCCTAAACCTCTTATCACTCAAGCGGCTGCGTGACTGGTACATAACCAAGAATTAAAGTCGTTCCCTTTAGTTGTTGGAGCGCAAACACGCTGAGCGGCTATACTACTATGCCGTTTCATCACTTCCCGTTAGCTATTTTAAAGAGCATGCTATTTTCATTCACTATTTTTCTACTCTATTTATCTCCAATTGTTTTTGTCTTTCTGTACGCTAAATACGAATATCGCCATTCATTGGCGGACAGTTTTAAAAGGTGGAGAAGTTCCAAAATAATAGGCATTGTATTCTTCGCTGTGTTGACGTTTTTCATAGCTACCACTGAAGGTACAAGTTGGAGATTATCAACTTATTGGTACTTGCTATTGGAACCGGGTTTAAGTATTAGCCTTGTCGTATTCTCCAAACCTGCCAGTGAAATTATAGAGGGCTTTTCTTCATTAGATTATTTCGGCGAGGACTTTGGGCATATTTTAGGGTGGTTCGGTCTTATAACCGTATCATGTGTACTTGGGTTTGAAGTTTTAAGGCATAGTTAATGATCGCATCAACTCACCCGTAAAATCGTTGGACTACGCCCCGTACTTCGCTCGACATCAGGTCCAACTATTTGTTTATTCTTTGATATTTACCACGCTGCTATTTATCTTTATGCTTTTAATACTAAATCAAGAGGGACCTCAACGAACAGCACGGCTACACGCTAGGTGGTTTCTCTCTCATCGCCAGCCTGTTTACGCCCCACATAAGGAAATTAGGAACATGAAGGAAGTCACTCTTATGAGAAAAATGATAATACTGTTCTCACTTGCAATTATGCTGGCAACAATTGGGACGTCAGGGTTCGGGTTAAATTGGTTCCAAATTTATATTGCTGCACCACTGTTATTGTCTATTTTACTGGTTCTGGTTAAGACCAAAAATTCAAAACTTAATCTAATCGTGTCATCTGCTGGTTTATTCTCGGGCATTCTAGCTTTAGTGCCTTATTACTCATCCTATACATATACGGGCAGTGATGGACAGTCCGCCCTTATTTATGCTGTTATGCCATTTTATCAACTCGCTTTTATGCTTGTAGTGGCGGCAATCACTTGGCATATCACAGGCCAAAAATGAGTGCGAACATTGAAGATACCCTCGCCAAACCTCTACCACATGGGATGCTTCACTTCGGTTCTTATATTAACCATTTATTATCGCCCAATAGTAAGAGGCGAACTGCGCTGTTTAACAATAAGGATGTTTTTTATGAAGGTACTCGTTTTTATTTTTTGTTTGATTGCCCATACCGCGGGCGCTCAGACTCTTTTTTCAAGCGAACAAGTAGACTAACGCAATTACTTAGTTAGCTGGAACACGAAGACTCGTGGTGCTAACCTTAACTGAGCCTTGTGTGGCAATAGACCCGTGCCTCATCATAAACACGTATAAATGGAATTATTATGAACCTAGTGCCCTACTCTAATTTAAAACCGAAGAACCTAGAAGTTCTTTTATTTGTCGCTCGTCTTCTAGCCTATCTAGGGTACTTTTTCTTTAGTCTCTCTTTGGTTTTGTTTTTAGCTGTCATATTTGACTATTTCTCCTTAAGTGATCCTGTTCATGTTAAAGGAAGTCTTGCCTTAAGCTACCAGCCAAGTTTATTCCACGGATTTATAGCAGGGTTCTTAAACATTGGTTTAGCTTTCCTTATGCTCATAATATCGAGCCTCTGTGCTGCACTTGTTTCATGGGAAGCCTCCTTACCGAACACTAATCATCAGATCACATGACAGACTATCTACTACACTCATAAAAATTGAAAACTAAAAGGAATTACGATGTTTTACTTTGAGGCTATTTTATTTATATCATTCGTTTATTTCAGTGGTTTCGGATATAGAAAAAACAAGCGAAACATGATGTTGCTTGGTTCATTTTGTCTCTTTCTATCCTTGTCCGCTGAGCCCTTTGTTGAAGGCTTTAACACAGGTTTCACTGAAAGTTCGCAAGAAATAAAACAAAGTAAAAGTGCGGATTAGCCGGTCGGAGCAGCAAGGCCATTGTAACCCTCGTGCAAGCTTTTTTATTGGAAAGTTAACTACTAGAGAAAAGCATGGAAGAATTACCTTCTTTTATATTTAAAAACCTGTTCTTAATCTTATTAGCTGTATTTGCGCTAATTTCATTTATTTTTCATTATAAGTCTCGCAATAGAGAACTTTTTGATGTCAACGGCGATCAGGTATTGATAAATCGAACCTCGAAACTTCGGTTTTCGTTTGTACACAGAACCGCGATTCGTATTGATAGCGTCGTAAAAGTAGAGGTTCATGGCAATCGATTAAGCCTCTTTCAAAGGAGCAATAACGCAATTGACATTTGGCTGCACGCTGAACATTTAGAGAGCGGAATCAATAAAGCAAAAAGCGTATTCAGCCATGCAGATTTTTCAAGCAAAGGTAGCTAACGAATTTACTATGTTGCTCACTGTTCCCTGGTTAAATAGATAAACGCTTGGCTTAGTAATACACTCTCTAAACTTCTGGCGGCTTTATGTAGGAGTGTTCATTGGAAAATAAAGACTTAGTTATTTACGATGGTGTATGTAACTTCTGCAATGGGGCTGTTGCATTTATTTTGAAGCGGGACAAAGCGGAACGTTTTATCTTCTCACCGATGCAGTCAGAATATGCTCAAGAAGTTATTGAGCAGTATGAGGTCGATACAGTAGGTATTGATACATTTATGTTAGTAAAAAACGGACAATTGTTTCTCTGGTCAGACGCAGCGTTAGAAATCGCTAAAGATTTGTCTGGGCTTTGGTTTGTATTTGGCGTGTTTAGAATTTTACCGCGTACCTTAAGAGACTTTTCCTACAAAACGTTTGCCCGTAATCGCATTAAACTGTTCGGTGGCAATCAACAATGTCAAATACCCGATAAGAAAGTTCTAGAGAGGTTCAGAGGGTTCGCGAAGTAACGTACACAGCAATGGCTCCTTTACAGGATGCTACGCTTGAGTATTCATCCCTCGCATATGTTGTTACTTCGTGCTTATACTACTAACTGCGCTTTAACTTTTAAAGTATAGGAACTGTGGGATGATTTCTGTAGATTTTCTTGTTACATCTCTTATTGTCGTACTTATTCCTGGTACGGGAGTTTTGTACACCGTTGCCACGGGGCTTTTTATTGGGAAACGAGCAAGTTTTGTTGCAGCGCTAGGCTGCACTTTGGGAATTATTCCGGCTTTGCTTGCGAGTTCATTGGGTCTAGCCGCATTGTTCCACACAAGTGCAGTTGCGTTTCAGATTATTAAATACCTTGGCGTTATCTATCTTCTTTATTTAGCTTGGCAAATGTGGAAAACGTCATCGCCACTCAATGTGAACAGCAAAGGCAGTCAGTCTACTTATCTAAACATTGCAATAAAGGGCTTTCTACTCAATATTTTAAACCCGAAGCTATCTATTTTCTTCTTGGCATTTATTCCGCAATTCGTACCCGCAAATCAAGATGGCGCACTTTCTCATATGCTCATTTTAGGTAGCATATTCATGGCCCTGACATTTGCTGTTTTTTTTATATATGGTTTTTTATCGGGCAGTTTTAGTCTGTTCATTGTGAATTCGAAAAGAGCGACCATGGCCATGCAAAGATTATTTTCGGCCAGTTTTGCAGGCCTTGGACTCAAACTGGCATTTACCGAGCGGTGATTAAAATATGCTAGCTTATCACTGATTGCTTGTTTTGGCGTAAGTGTGTTGGCTACTTATCTCCATTCTGATTTTGGCCGAGGTATATATGCAGCCATTTAAAATGAATGAACTAGTGAAAAACAAAAAGTTCACTGGTAGTCTTAAGGTTCAATTGAAATAAGGAAGTTCTATGAAAAGTTACACAAAGCTAACACTATCAACTATCGCCTTTGCAGTTATCGTAAGCTTGCAATCATTTATTTTATATCAACAAAGTCAAGCTAATCAGACAGTTCAGCAAAAAGTAGACAAGCTTCAAAATCAAGTCGACCAAGCCAGCAAATCAAATCAAGAACTTCTTCAAAAAATAGAAAAGCTAGAAAGTAATTTGGAACTTAAGCCTCGAAGCCTTCTTTCTATGAATTGATAGTCGCTTCACATAACTATTTCCTATATTTGCCGAAACGCATTCGCTCAGGCGATGTCGTTGCAGCCTTGTTGCCGCCTGCGCGGTTAAAAGATCTGGAATAGAGTAATAACTTGATGAGATTATCTAAAATATCAGTGTTTTTTATTATGGGTGTGATGACGGGTTGCGCATCTGTCCCATTAAATGTTTATTACGATCACGAAGTAACGGCGCCAGCTACACCTTTTAACAGAGTTAAACCCGATTATCCGCCATCTGCTGCTCGTAATAACATCAGTGGCTTCATTGTTGCTGATTTAGTAATAGCAGAGAATGGAACGGTAGAAGCAATCAATATTATTGAATCAGTGCCTTCAGGTGTTTTTGATAAGAATGGTGAGAACGCCATCAAAAAATGGCAGTATAAGCCAGCACGATTAAACGGAGAGCCGGTTAAACAGTATACCAAAGTTAGACTTGACTGGAATATTTAATCAATATGTTGGGCTAATGCAGATGCCCTTAATTGGGCTATGTATATTCTAGAAATCACGATAAAAGATCTGTTTCAACTTAGCACACGACTTATTACTAGCGTTTTATAAGAAAAGGAATTCAAAGTGTCTGGAGTACTATCAACAGGAAGTTTTATTTTGAACATATATTTTCCGCTGGTTTTTACTTTAATGGCGGTATTTTTTCTTTATATCGGCCTAAAAGTCATAACATCTAAGAAACCTTTGTTATTACCTTCTAAGGTGTTCTTTGTGTTTATGGTTATCGCGTTTTCCCCTCAGCTAATTATGTCAGTTGAAACTCAATTTTCTACCGGTGTTTTTAGTTTGTTATCTTTGATGTCCCCTATTATGTATGTTGTTCTTTTAGCATTTTTTTGGATTCAAATGAAAGGCTATATGGCAATAGGGATTTCTGACGACTCATTTAGAAATGCTCTACATTACGCACTGGACCAAAACCATATACAGTTTGAAGAGCAAGTTTCATTGATTAAACTCACAAATAGTAATGCCGATCTTCTGGTGTCAGTTCAAAGCTGGGTTGGCACAGGACAACTAAAATTAAAACAATCGAAAAGTAAACACCTGTTGAATACGCTAGTTCCAAGTATCAATCAGTATTTTCAATCTCACTCTGTAAAAACCAATAGTACGACACCGGTCTTTTACATTTTAATCGGCTTAATTCTGTTGGTGCTTTCTGTTTTTTTCTATTCCTTTTAATAAAAAATTCCTAGAAGCGGCATAGTAGTTACAAAGCGGTTCAACACTCAAGGAGAGTAATAGTGGATGTTGCTAATAATAATTTCTTCAAAGTAGTGATTTTTATAATCTCAGTTTTGCTTTCTGGCTTGCTTTTAAAGTTAGCGGGGCTAGATGCAGCCCAAGCCAATATATTGTCACTGTCAACATTTTCAGTGCCCGTATTTATTATCTTTGGAATCTGCGTTAACTGGATGTACAACTCGGTTCGTTGGTTTAGCCTCCACTATTTTCAAAGGCCGACACATGAATAACCGTTTCACTGAATTTTATGATGGTGCCTCATTGTCTCAGTCGTTTACTGAAAGCGATAGCGCACAGTGAGTTAATGTAAGAGAACCACGATGAAACTAATACCCTACTCTAACTTAAAGCCCAAAAACCTAGGCATACTACTATTGTTTGCGCGTTTGTTAGCCTATGCCGGCTACTTCTTGATAGGCATAGCGCTTTTAGCTTTCTTTTCTGAATTTTATGCTTATCTATTTCCAAGTGCACCAGTTGGAGGCCAAGGAGAAACTTATGAATCACATCCATATCAATTGGGAGTAATTGCTCTTTTTCTCGCTATAGTTGTGTTGGTCGTATCTGCTCTATTTGCTGCATTTGTTTCCTGGGAGGCTTCACTTTCCCACCCAAATGACCGCGATACATAAGCTGTGAGATGTCATTATATACAGCAAGATTCAATACAACTGACAACAGCAAGAAAGCTGACACTTTGTGCTAAGCTTAAGCTTGAAACTAGGCGAAGTTGAAAATATTTAATCGATAGAGTCTTAAAGGTGGTTAATTTAATGGGTAATCCGGACGAGATATTCCAACAGCTAAAAAAGATACTGACCCCATATGCTAGCGAAATGGATGTAGTTACAGATACACCCGATAATTATTATTTGAACACGCACCACGTAATGAAAAACAAGAAGCCCATGTATTTTGGCTCAGTAAAAATAAGTAAGAATTATATTAGCTTCCACCTCATGCCTGTTTACGTGTTTCCGGACTTACTTGAAACTATTACCCCAGAGCTTAAAAAGCGAATGCAGGGTAAGTCATGCTTCAATTTTAAAACTGAAGATACCAAACTTTTTCAACAACTCAAGGCGCTAACTCAAGCAGGCTATGAGAAATATGAAGATACAGGTTACTTATAGTTTTATATCGTCGTATAACACATCGTTGAGAACTGCTTGTAAATAGCGAGCATAAATGTCGACGGGAATTGTTTTTTTTAACAGAACTGCTGTTAGGTCTGCCAGTTGTAACAAAGTCCAAAGCCTGGCTTTGCTAAAACCTTACGAAAAAACTCAGTTTTCACTACAATACACAAGGAAGAATTATGATAAAAAATGAAATACCAGCTAGGATTATCCTAACTTTCTTTACTATATTGCCAATTTATTTGGCAGTTGGCTATTTTCAATCAGACAAGCCATTTATTGCTATCTCTATGCTTCTTATCTCAGTACTGTTTTTAATTACTCAGGTGAACATCAATCGATTTTTGACATCGGAGAAGAAGCCAAAACCCAAATTAATGGCTTTGCAAATATTTATCTCTGTAATATCGTTAGCGCTACTGGCAGCAAAGCTATTAGGTTACACCTGATGCCATCCAATATGTACGTAAGCTAATACTCAGTTTGTTTAAACAATTTTAAACGAACTATATATCTAGTCTTTTCACAGTTTTTAAAGGATTTTCATGAAGTTTTACCCACACTCGAAGATTAAGACGGATAACCTTCCTACCCTACTTTTCGCAGCAAGAGCCACGAGTGCTCTTGGCTATATCTTTTCACTAGTGACTATTTTACTTTGGATTTCTAGTATATTCCTTGGTCAAAGAACTATGTATGGCGATCCAAATAGCCCAGTTCTTTCAGTGTCTTGGGATGGCGCGAGAGGTTTAGCGTGGCTTTTTAGTGCAGGTACAGTGTCTACCGCCCTGTTTTGTTTTATCGTCGGCGGATTGTGTGCAGCAGTTGTGTCTTTTGAATATAAATACACTAAGTCGTAAGCCCAAAAATACGAGTACATATTATGAGAAAACTACAAACCGTTTTGTCTGCTATTTTACTATTAGGGTTGCTGTCTGGTTGCACTGCGCTTGATATCAAGCCCTTGACTGCTGACGATGTTCTAAGCGACGTGATTTCATCAACAATTACTGGAAATAAAGTGTCTAGTGGTAACCGTTCTAAGTGCAATCAAATAAAAATGCAATGCCCAGCGTCGGATTACAGTGAAAGGTATGTAAATGGTGAAATCAGATGTTCGTGTAGGAGTTAGTTAAGATGGTGAGCAGTACAGAGACTATGTAGCATGGTGAAAACCTAACTTTTAAAAGACATCAAAGGAATGACAATGCCTCTTAAGAAATGGACCTTACAATACTTAGTAGCACTCCCCCTGTTATGCGCTATTTTTGCTAGCGTTCAATATCTTAAAGGGCAATCTATCATTTATTCGCTGGAATTCGGAGCCACTTGGGCTTTCATTTCCATCTTTATCTTTGCAGTCCGCCGTGCTTACAACTTTAAAAGGCGGATTCACTGCGATATATGCAACGATCTACCGTCTCACAACAAAATTAAGTAATCGAGCTTTTAGGTGGTGTTTCCTACTAGACCTTTTATCTTAAGTTAATCAAACGGGTATTAAATGAACACACAAACCGTGCTTTTTTGTTTCCTCTTTTTCTTACTTGTATCAATGCAATGCGAAGCTTCAACGCGGACACTAAAATTTGAAGAAGATGGCTTAGCGGCCACCTACTACCCATCGGGTTCTAATGAGAAAAAAATGGGCGTTTTAGTGCTTGGAGGATCCGAGGGAGGCGTGCCAGAAAAGCTCGCTAGTCCAATCGTTGAAGCGGGATTCCCTACCCTAGCTTTAGCTTATTTTAAGGAAGAAGGCTTACCACCAGAGTTAGAG
>PAXN01000056.1 GCA_002715005.1 Rhodospirillaceae bacterium | reverse complement strand
GCTTGAAAACCACTTGTTCAAGGAATTAGGTAAGCGCCCTATTCGAAAACTTAAAGCTCCAATGGTAATAGAAGTATTAAATCCCATTGCTGCTAAAGGTAACTTAGAAACAATCAAGCGTTTGTGCCAACGGGTTAATGAAATCATGACCTATGCGACGAATGTAGGGTTTATTGATGCCAACCCACTAGCAGGCATAAAAGAAGCGTTCAGCTCACCTAAGAAAAAGCACATGCTCACGCTTAAACCAGAAGAGCTGCCCGAGCTAATGAAAGCTATACATTCAGCGAGCATTAAAAAAGTAACACGCTACCTGATTCAATGGCAGTTACACACGATGGTACGACCTTCAGAAGCTGCCGGTGCCCGTTGGGAAGAAATTGATTGGAAGGAAAAGCTTTGGAATATACCTGGTGAACGAATGAAGAAAAAGAAACCTCATTCAGTGCCGCTTTCGTCGCAAATGCTTACCCTGTTGGAGGATATCAAGCCGATTAGCGGTTCACTTGAATATATTTTCCCTGCAGACAGAGATAGAAGAAAACATACCAATGCCCAAACCGCTAACTCTGCTCTCAAGAGAATGGGATTTGAAAAACGGCTGGTTTCCCACGGTATGAGAGCATTAGCCAGCACCACATTGAATGAAAATAATTTTAATTATGATGTGGTAGAAGCTGCACTCGCCCATTCTGACTCAAATGAAGTGCGAGCTGCCTACAACCGAGCAACGTACCTTGAACAAAGACGGGAAATGATGCAATGGTGGAGTGATTATATCGCTGAGGCGACTAAGGATGGATTATTCGAAAATTAAAGCTTGTTGCGCTAACGTAATCAGAATGAGAGCATTAAATGTGTTACTCATAGACATGGCGGATTCAAAATCCCCCGCAGCAATGCGTGGCAGGTCGAGTCCGCCCACTGGCACCATTCACTTGAAAAGTAAAGAGTTTTTCAAGGTTACAAGCCGACATTATGTCGGTTTTTTTGTGTCTTAGGTTTGCCTTTTATACATTTTTGCTTTTATAAACATCCCTTCGAGACTATCTTCATAGCCCTATAACTAGCCTAAAATTCTACCTCTCCGTTCTATATCTGGTCTTTTGTCTGTGCGTATTCTGTGCGTGATGAAATTGAACGATATTTATTACAATCGTCCGCTGTTATTTTACCAATTTATCGCTCTAGTGCCTTCCTAAACTATAGGCTTTCTTGTCACTTGGAAGCATTTTCAGTAATTAAAAGCTGAGCTACGGTATTTTTCCTGCTTTTTTGCCCCATATAGACTTTGGACAGAGTAGGAGAATAAAAATATGGATGGAGATAAGTTTATTTGCTGTAACTGTATCGGTGATCACTTATTGTCTGAAAAAATCAAATCGCATGGCAGTAATGCCCAGTGTAGTTATTGTGGAGAGTTTGATATTGGTGAGAGCCTGTCTTCAGTAGCAGCTAGAGTAGACGCTGTATATCGTGAATTTTACGGTTACGCTGAATCATATCCTGTATTTTATGGAGATAGTGACAGACCAGACTATGAGCAACGTGGTGATAGTCCAGAGTACATCATTAACATGATGTTAAAATGCCATGATACCGACATTTCTGACGATATATGCTCTTTTTTAAGTGAAGAGGAAGGTTACTCTGTTATGTCGGATGGGGCTGATGCAATGTACGATACAACATCCTGTTATCAGCATATCGATGTTGGAGCTGGTCTACATTATGAGCTATGGCATAATTTTTGTGAAGATATCAAGCATGGAGCAAGGTTCTTCTCGTTGGATGCACATAGAACCTTAAGTCAGGTGTTTGATGATATAAACTCTTATTCTTCTACAGAGGGTGAAAAACCAATTCGAATGCAGCCTATTTGTGAAATTTATCGATGTAGGAAAGTAAATTCAATCGAGGAGATGAAGTTTATCAGTTCAAACCCTCAAAGCGAATTAGACGCACCTCCTAAGCATGTTGCGAAAAGCGGTAGGATGAACCCCTTAGGCGTTTCAATTTTCTACGGTGCCTTCGATAAGGATACATGTATAGCAGAGTTAAGGCCTGCTGTTGGGGAAAGGATTATATGTGGAACATTCAAGCTTAATCGCCCTCTAAAAGTTTTTGATTTCACGGTATTGAACAAAGTTTATAGCGAATTGAGCATGTTTGATCCAGAGTATGCAGAAAAACTTAGTCAGCTAGAATTTTTGAGAAATTTTGAGTCAATAATCAGTAAAGCATTTTTGCCTAGCCAAAGCGATTTGGAATACCTGCCTTTGCAAGCAATGACTGAATATTTATCTAGGTATGTTGATGGTGGCGTTGACGGCATTATTTATCCATCAGCGCAAACTGCTGGTGCTACAAAGAATATTGTAGTATTCAAAAACTCTAACAGAGTTAAAGTTGAAGGAGATTTTATCTCTTACTTACCAGAGTCAGAGCCGTTTCTGAGCTTTCAAGAAGGTTCTATATCTATACATGAAGTGCAGTCAGTAGCTTATACGCAAAACGAATCTTGTTTGGAAAGCTACTTGCATGATATGAAGTATGGACATTATTAAATAAGAATATCGGATACTATGAAAATTCTAATTTTTGTGCTTGTGTATTGCATTAATCAAGAATGAAAATGTTTACTTCTTCTGGTAGAATCTACAGTATTTTGGAAAACCAAGTTTTTTGATTTGAGTCGTTTATGGATAAATGACAAGGGGTATATTATGGCTAGTGGGAAATTATTAAGATTGCTTGTACAGTCAGGCGCATCTGGTGACCCTACTGCGTTTAGAAGTGCTACAGAACAGCTAATAAAAGAAGAGCGAGCAAAACAACATAACCTATTAGCGAATGATTTAGAACGCATTTTGTATGGTGATAGAGCAACCCCTAGCTCGTCTGTTCATAATATTCTTCCTGAGGCTCCTGTTGATAAAGAGAGCGGTGTTGCTTTAGTAGATATCAAACAAGCGAGCCGCTCTATTGATGAATTAGTATTAGAGCCAAGTACATTTGAAGTTATTGAAAATGTACTAGAAGAGTACCGCAGGGAAGATGTTCTGCGAAGTTATGGGATGATGCCCGCTGAGAAAGTTTTATTCTTTGGTCCTCCGGGGTGCGGTAAGACATTATCAGCAGAGGCAATAGCCTATGAATTGAACCGCCCATTAGCAATAGTTAGGCTTGACTCCCTTGTATCCTCCTTTCTTGGGGAAACAGCAGCCAATTTGCGTAAGGTTTTCGATTTTATTGCCAAGCATAAACTAGTAGTTCTTTTTGATGAATTTGACGCGTTAGGTAAAGAGCGAGATGACGGCTCTGAGCATGGAGAATTGCGACGTGTAGTTAATGCCGTACTGCAAATGATGGACTCTTATGATGGTAAAAGCATTATAGTTGCAGCGACGAATCATGATCAAATATTAGACAGTGCTATTTGGCGTCGTTTTGATGAGTTAGTAGAGTTTCCTGTATTAAGTAAAAGCCAGTTACAGCATTTATTACAACTTAAACTTCGCGGTGTTAGACGAGAGTTCGATCTGGACAGTTCTGAGCTACATGCAATTTTTGATGGCAAATCGCCTGCAATTATAGAGCGTATAATAAGGCGTGCTGTTAAGCGCATGATACTAAAGCAAAAAGAGTTTTTAACTGTACGAATGTTAAAACATGCTTTTGAGTTGGAAAATAGAATTAAATAACAATAAGAAACAAAGGAATGTAGTATGGCAGGAGCTTATCCTCATCTTTCTTTTTCTAAAGAAGTACCTCTAAACCCTAGAAGAAGTAATGGGTTTGGCAAACAAACCAAATGCGATAATCCCCAAGAGCATGGTAAGAAACTACAAAAACAGGTAGTTTCTTTTCAGGAAGCTATCTCCAATCAAGTGGGGGGGGACTCTTCCCGTAATCTAATACAAATCAAACTTGTAGAAAAAATAAACTTTGAAGACATTACCAGGCATGGTATTTCAATCATTGCTCAGCAAGATGATACTGTTTATTTAGCTTTTGCAGACGAAAATCAGCTAAATGAGTTTAATAGTAGATTAGCTATGTTAGTGGAAGGTGAGTACGTCACGTATCCTCATTTACTCTACGCTATTGATAAGATCGATGCTTGGTCCGCCGAGGATAGAAAAAGCTGGGCTCTTGAACACTTTGGTTTTCCTCAAGAAGAGTTATTTAGGCTTGATATAGAGTTGTGGCCAGTGGGTAGTGTTCCAAGTGCTGTTAGGGATAAGCTGATAGCTGACTTCAAAATATGGTTAGCTTCAGAAAATATTACCAGCCTTGACAGTTTAAGTAGAGATAGTTTAGTTATGTTTCGTGTTGAGGTCACTCTTCAACAGGCTGATAAACTTTTAAATCATAAGGATGTTAGGCAAGTAGATTTACCTCCTAGGGCTGGGGTTGAGTTTTCTCAACTCAATATTGACGTTAATGATATACCTCTGAAGCTAAATGACCTACCTGAAAATGCTAGTTTAATATGTATTTTAGATAGTGGGATTAATACCAACCATGCTTTACTGCAAGGCGCTATTGGTGATGCTCAGAGCTTTATCGAAGGTGAAGACGAGTCTGATATCGTGGGGCATGGGACAGCAGTAGCCGGTATTGCATTATTCGGGGACATTGAAGAGAGAATTGACTCAAATGAGTGGACGCGGGAATTAAGAATATTAAGTGGTAAAGTTCTAACTAAAAACGAATATGACGAACCTGTATTTGATGAAAAGACTATAGAATCCACTTTAATAGAAGCTATTACTTATTTCCATCAAGAGTATGCTTGTCGTATATATAACCTATCTTTGGGTAATCTGAATGCGCCCTATAGCAATGCCCACATATCAGGGATTGCAGTTACTCTTGATGAGCTAGCTCGAGAATTAGATATCTTAATTATTGTATCATCTGGTAACTACTCAGGTTCAGAAATCATAAATAACTGGCGCGATGATTATCCTAATTACCTTTTATCTGAAGACGCAGCGTTAATAGATCCCGCCCCTGCAGCCAATGCTTTGACTGTTGGAGCATTTGCAAAGCACACTATGTCCTATGTTGAAAGGCGTTACCACCATCAAGGTGAAATTAATGAGCTACATGTTGCTAATGAAGGCCAGGTCTCTCCTTTCTCAAGAAGTAATCAAAAGAGTAAGTCTGCTTTAAAGCCTGAGCTATTGGCGCATGGTGGTAATTTTGCTGTTTCAGCTAGGCAAGAAGGACAAGGTTGGAGGCAAGTATCTAAACACCTTGGTGTTGTAACTCTTAATCATTTACCTCAAGGTAACACCATACTAAGCGAATTTTGTGGGACTAGCTTTTCAGCGCCATATATAGCTCATTTAGCTGGTAGATTATTAAACAATTACCCTAACGCTTCCGCCAATTTATTACGCGCGCTTTTAGCTAATCATGCTCGTGTAGCAAAAGAAATTGAGTCTACATTTCAAGAAAAGGAACATGTTAGGCGTGTAGCGGGTTATGGCGTAGTTGATGAAGATAGTTTGTTCAAGTCATCAGAAGAGCACGTAGTCTTAATTACCGAAGAACTAATAGAAAATGATACGCACCAATTCTTTGAATTACCTATTCCTGATGAATATTATCGCAAAGGTAAAGCTTCTAGGACTATAACTGCAACCTTAGCTTATAGCCCTTCAGTGCGAACAACAAGATTAGAATACTTGGCTAGTAAAATGAAGTTTCATCTTGTAAATGCAGATTCACTAGACGCAGTTACTAAAGCGTTTAACAATGAGAATAAGAAAACGGTGAAGTCTATTCCTGAATGCGACGGGGATAAGAGAGATATTACTCAAGACGATCGAAGTCGAGGAACGCTTCAGTCTAGCACGTGGACCTATAATCAGTTTGGTAAACCACGGAAGTTATTCTTGGTTGTTACTCGCCAAGATCAGCAGTGGGCGCATGCGCAAGTTAAAGAGAAAGAGAGCTATGCTCTAGCAATATCTATAACTGATCGTGAAAATGAAGAAGCTGAATTATATCAACAGATTTCAACCCAACTCCAAGCTAGAGAGCAAGCTAGACAAAGAGCGAAGATTAGCTAGGGTATTGTAATTTTTTAAGTGCTTATTCTGTGCGTGGCATAATCAACTGATATGGATTAATTTTTATCTTAGGAATGGTTTGCTTCATGTTTACTCAGAACACCAAACATTATTGTTGGAAATTCAATGGTGCCAAATCAATAATTAAAGCGTCTTTCGTACTTTTAAATTCACTACTATCGATGTCACAATTGCTAAAAGTATCTAAAAGTTCCTGCTGTCTTGGCTGCCCAAAAGCCAATCGATAAAGTACCAGGATTTTTTTGATTTCAGCATATTTTGATACTTCTTTACTCATGGGATAAGTAGGAACTACGCGTTCTATCTGTGCCGACCCTTTCGAAAAAAACCAATAAGGTTCCAAATCGCTCCTTTTATTCTTTTCAGTGCGCTTTGCTTGTTCAAACAATTGTTGCCATTTATCAACGCCAGCCCTGAACCGTGGATTATAGGTTTGAGCTATTCGCTGACGTACCACTAGCGACTTATAGCGATTTACCCTTCCTTCTCTCTGTTCAACATCGATTGGGTTGTTAGGTAAATTCCAGTGAACAACCCGCCTACAGTACCAGTGAAAATCAAGGCCTTCTTGACCGATAGAGGTAGAGCTCAACACAAATGGTCGAAATGGTGAATTAAAGGCATCCCGCACACTCATGACACGTTTTAAACCATCTTCAACATCCACTTTCTGATTCCCAAGAGAAACCGCAAAATGACATCGCATGGAAGAGTAACTTTTATCCTTAGCCTTTTTTCGCTTTTCCCAAAAGTGAACTTGCTCGGATGTGCTTCGAATACCCATAGCTTGCTCTATCTTAGACGTCGCAGACTGTAGGCTACTACCGGAAGTAGAAAGTAAATGGCAATATTCATCCAACATCGATTGAAAGTTGCCATGAGCGCAATAGACTAGCACTTTGAACCAGTTTGGCGATGCCATTCTACCGGCAGTCAGCTTGTGCTTTATATTACGCTTGATAATAGGTGCAGCATAATCATGATTAAAAAGGCGCACTGTCAATTCTGCGAAACGGACTGAATATTCCATTAATTCAGGTCGTGAAACAGTTGCCCCCCATAGAAGCCTTATGGTTCGCATTGCGCAGGTTGCAGGATTCGCCAGACTAGAAAAAGCGAGTACTTTGGCTAGGTCTTTTGGCATTTTACCTATATCAGACAAGTTCTCATCATCGAAGTAGCTTTGAAGCTTTAGGATGTGTTTTCTTCGGCCTTCAGAAGCAGCACGAGATACAGTAGTGTTAAACCACTGCTCTACATGCTCCCACTCGCCATTTGCCATATCTAACAACATTGGAGCAAGCACATACCAGTCGCTATTTGTGGCTCCGGGGCCTTCGTATTTTTTTAAGGCAGCCAACTCCCTATCTATGGCAACTACTTGTTTATCGAGTAAGTGGTGTAAAGACTCTTCTGCATACTCCACCTTGCTGAACGTTATACATGGATATACTAAATGCCATGTATTTAATGTGGACTTGCCCTCAAGACGAAGAAGTGGCGTACTGCTGCTCTCAACGAAGTATGGAGGCCGTTTACCTTTACCCTTTAAGACGCGCCGCTCAGCTTCATAGGTCCATAAACTACTTAAAGCTTTAGGAACCATCGCCCAAGACGAAAACAAGAGTGTTTTCGAAAGATATTCCCCCCCTTTAAACACTCCCTCGAGCGGATAGTAAGGCTTGCTAGGAGGGATCCAAAGTAAGTTTTCGGGAGATTTATCAAATACAATTTTCGTTAAAGCTTTAGTTTTAGCATTGGGTGTATCCTGCTCTACATTAAGCTTGTAACCGTTTATGTTTGATTCTGATAACCAGGCTATTTTGTTGGTCGAACGATTCAGCCATTTTAAAACTGCGGGTTCACGAAAATTCCGGTAAAAGTGCTCTTTAAAGCTATACCCATTGAGAAAGGAAATCGCCCAAGGCGAAGATTTAGCAAACTCAATAAGCGATCCCCCCCTTCTCCCTCTAGGTAGAATGCTATTCAATGCTTCAATTGCCTGATAGCTTTTTATCTCTTCAACATCAAAATCGCCAGAACAACACAGTTCATTTGAATTGATAAGTTGTTCAAAGTTCTCACTTATTTGCCCTCTCTCTGTACGAGAGATATATGTTCTGAGAAGTGTTTCAACAGCCCTAGCATTACTATCTTGAATATTAGTTTCCCCTGCTGCTAGCGACAACATGTTCCGATGCAGTAAGTCACGATAACTTTCATATTTTAAAATGAACTCAACATCATTGTGCGACAAGAAGTCTAAAAGCTTAAAAAGTTGCTCATGATGGCTACTTTCATCCTCTTCATCATCCAATGTTGTCATCGCCTTAAACGGTGTAGCTGACAGAAGTAACACCTTGGCTTTGCGGCTTTGATCTAGATTGTCAACTTTAAAAACTTGTCTTGCAATTATCGTCTCTTCTGAATCTGAACATTGGTCCGTTAAGGACTGAAAGCGTTGGAATTCATCCAGAATAAACAAGTCGGCTTCTAGTCTTGACGCACAACAACGAGCAACTAACCGACGTATCTCTACCCTGAGTGAATTAAAAAGTACGCTAGTTTCTTCAGTCTCACCCAAATCCTCCGACCAAGAGCGAATAAGTGAAAGAGTAGCCTCTTTGATAGTGTCAAAGCGCTCTGTGAGTATTTTAGAATGACAAGGTTTGTTTAGCTTTTCTGACAATAGAGCAAGTAAATCCTGATCGATGTCATAGCCACTTTTTATGTCATTAAGTTCCCACTCCCAATTAGCATTATTTTTAATTAAATTTGTTTTGAACAACGCAAAAATCGGTTTTGAGTAACCTTTAAATGGTTCTATTTGAGACAGTAATGTCGCGAGAATTGCCCTTTCCTTTCGATTTCCCGCTCCCGCTGAAAGATTAAAAGACGTAGAAGGCGTTAAAGTACACACCTCGATGACAGCCTGGTTACTGTCATCTGCACCTTTCTTTTTAACAGCTAATTCCACTATACGACCAAAAGTAGAAGGCTTAACCCATTCTGAAGCTCTCTGATTATTAAATAAGGACAACTTTTGACGATTTTCGTCTGCTAAAGCCAGGTTTGAGCAGATATAAATGACACGCATCGGTTCATTTGGAGTATTGCTGAGATGCTCCATTAAAAGTTGAGCAATTATCCCTTTAGCAACAATCGTTTTTCCTAGCCCAACTTCGTCTGCTACCAATGCTCGATGAGAATGCTCAGCTAAACGGTATTTCTCTAACACAGAATCAACGGTTGCTCGCTGGAAGTCGGTTAATCCGCTTAAGACTTTTTGAAGTTGGTCTGATATTTCATCAATCATTTTAGTTATCCTTAACAGCTTCAGACGCTAGGCACTATTTTTGAGGTACAAAACGTGAAAAGACTTGCCACAAAGCTTTGAACTCAACGGGGATAATCGACTGTTCTACTCTCGATTGAAGTTTGTGAATTCTTGTCAGCAATTCTGGCTCAGTTGCGGTTGCGCGCATTAATTTTTCAAACAGTACACTGTTTTTATCAAAAATGGCTGGGGTATCCACCTGTCCTGTATGGTGGACTGTGCTGTTAAATAAATCTTGTTTGGTTGGTTCTACCTGTAGAAGAAAAGCGATATAACGCATGAATTGCGCACTATTGGTCATGATTTCGCTCGTAATAGCTCTTTTTCGCTCTATTTCACAATTTAATACTAGCTCGGATTGAACAACTAAGTTTTTCATCACGTTACCGTTCATTGATATTTCAAAATGAAGTAACGCACTAATTTGTGATGCTTTAAGATGATGCCACTGTAAGTTTTCGGCTAAAGCTCTGAACTGGACGACACTTAACGTTGTAACTTGAACACTATGATTATTGGGAATATCTATACAAGGACCGGTTAATTCGAGGTCGAAAACTTTGTCACTCATGCCTTCATTAACGGTTAGATACCAATCAGCCTGAATGATGTCATATTCAAGTTTTCTCAAGGCCTTTTCAGTAGCTTCGTTGTCCACCATTTCCATGTCATCAGAGGGTTCAAACTCGACAAAGAGTCCGGTATTGCTTTCGTTTGTCCATTGCTGCTTGAGCATTTCGATACCAATTTTCTCCTTATCACCGACTAATTTGAGCATGAATTCAGTATTTCGTGGCGCTGCGCTACCATCGCCAAGAGCAGCTTGCGTTGCATTTGCAGACCCCAGATGCCAACTTGATACACAGTCAGTTTCATCTGCAACTATTAACTTTCCGTGAAGACTAAGGTCGTGTTCGGCAAAAGAAGACACTTCCATTTCTTCAAGTTCTTCTGCATCAACTAGCAATTCGTTAAATGCGTAACAAGTCCAACCTTTCAGCTTTTCCTTACCTAATAAGTTGAGCTCTTCTGCACGACTAAAAAGAAATCGCTTCTGGTCTGGAGCAAAGGTTTTAAGCCACTCCAAGGCTGATGCAGTTTGCCCACTGCGAATAAACGGTGAAACAACCATCAGTGCTTGATTCTCAGCATTGAGGCTAATTGGAGGCTGCCGACTTCCGTTATCACCAAATAGCGTTGAGAGAAACTCCGCACTGCGAATATTATCGGGCAGTCGCCAATGGACGCGAGCTAACTCCTCAGGAGCGATAACCTCGTTAAACGAAATGTTTCCAGAATTCGCGTAGAGTTCTTCAAAAAAGTGAATCAATGACAGATTTGCTCGATGTCGACGTTTTTTCGTGTCGCCTTCAAGTACTGCAGCTAGATCCCAACTTCGATCAAACGTCAGGTTTCGAGACAAAACTATCAACCGATATTTGGTAGTCTCGGGGTCATCTAAACTTTCAAACCTGAGGAGCCATATCTTAGGGTGAAAGGACGAAAATACAGAGTTACCAGAACCTGCATCTGGTACAACTGGCTGTAAACAGGGTTCAAGTAGCCCAAATAGGCTATTAAACTTAACTGGTAGTTTAATATTACCTTGTTGGTAAAAAACCGTTAACTTATCTTCAAGCTGTGTTAATGCCTCGAACAGTGCAACGCGCATATCCTCTACATCCCCTTCCAAGGTCTGTCCGAAGCACATAGCAATAGGCACTGTGAGTAAAGTATTCAAATCCAGGCTAAACGATGTAGCAATCGCTCTGGATAACGCAAAGCCTTTCGGGGGGATTAGCTGCTCACCGTAGTCTAAGCGATTCTTGTTAGGACTTAACACTCAGTCCCTCCTGAATATCTCTTAGAATCGTCCTTGCTGTCGGCCAGCGAAATTCTAAATTGTACATGCCAACCCACCCTTGTTGTTCACTCAGCGCTTTATTTAATAAACAACGCCCCTCCTTATTAGCGATAGCTTGTACGCGAACACATTTATCCAACTCCCTGGTCGGCGATTGAGTCATAATTAAATGGCACCAACCTTCTATAAACTTTCTGGTTCTCTTATTGATTCGCTCTGACAGACCAAAAGCCAATTGATACCAACTGTCTATATTGTCTTGAGTAAAGTAGCTCTGATTGGACCGGGCTTGCTCTAACCATAATGCAAATTCATCTTCTAAGTTGTCTTTAAAATCTGAATTTCCTGATTTATTCGCGAGCAGAATATTGTAACGAATATGAGCTCCTTTCAACACGAAGCTAAATTCCAGAGCTTTTTTTAAGCATTCCTTTGTATTAGGCGAAACAGGGGAGTCTTTTAAACACTCATACAAAGCTTCAATTTGCCAACTACTGTTCGTCGTATTCTCAAGCGTAGTCAAAACCCTATTCTCTAATCTGTGCTTAAACACTTGGGTAAGAATACTGAATCCGGTTTTGCTTGAAGTGAGCAATCTACTCCTTAAAAACTCTGCCTCACGCTCAGTTAGTTCGAGAGAGACATCATCAAGCCATTGTGGCTCATAACAGTCAGGTTTAGGCACCATATGTGCCGTTACAGAAGATGGCTCATCATCCTCTTCATGTTCTTTTACTTTGCTGTTGAGCAAGTCTTGATATTGAGCAACGAACTCTCGAAGAGATAATTGCGCATTAATAATTGATAACTGCCGTAATCCATTCCAGTACACGGAGGAAGGTTTTCTCGATACACCGGAGTCCAATGATTCTTTACCAATGATCCCAGGTGGTATGGCATTTTTGTGATTATTAACCAATTGCCGGGCTAACTCATCTTCACGCTCAGAGAGGTAATCGTAAAGAGTGGTTTTTGACCTTTCAAAAATTGAAAGATTACGATAATCATGAAATATGTATGGGAGTGTAACAAAGTACTTCGCCCGCGTTTGAATTGTTGATATACCGGGAAATAGCTTATCTGCAAAGGCATCTCTGATTTGTCCAATACCCAGTTCATCCAGCGTACCTTTTTCCTGCAGAATAGAAAGAACCTGTGAAACTCGATCCCGCTCTAGTGATGAAAAATCCACCCACCCCAATTTACTGTTTAGCAATTTCATATTTCCATATTACACAGTCCATCCCAAATTATTTACCGTTATCATCAATCCGTAGGCTTGAATGGACTAAAGACTACAAATTCAGTATAAAATTTATATTTGGCTAGTCTTTTGCTAGTTAACCACATCAATCCTAATCCGAACCGAAGCATTATCTTTAGGTCAGAACCGTCAACAAGGAAAAGCCTAAGGCAAAAGTACTAAGAGTGATGGCGACATATATCGGTAGTTGGGGAGGTTTGCTTTGCGCGAGGCCTTCTAATTCTGCTTCGAGTCTAAAAATGCGCTTTTCTCGGTTCTGGTCTGCTATCGTATTGTCTTGAATATCGACAACTGTTCTCTCGAGTTTCAGCGCTTTTTCTTCTAGTCCCTTCTCGAGCAATTTTAACTTTTCACTTTGTCTTTTAACGTTGTCTGCTACTTGATCTAAGTAGACTTCTTTCGCCTCAAGCACCAATCGAATCTCTTCCATCTTGACGGCTTTTTGTTGCATTGCTTCTATTAGATGTGATATTTGCTCTGATTGCTCGTCATCAGTTTGTCCTTTCGAACTGATAGCGTCAAACAGAGTGCTAATATCCTTCATATTTCGGCCAACATTTTTACGAAGCTCCACTTCAACCTCTACTTGAGCACGTATTTGCTTGTATAATGTTAATACCGCGGTTTCAGCTTGCTTGTAGTTTTCACCAAGTGAGTTGTCGTTTTCACCTAGCGACTCTATTTTTTCATGCTGTTGCTCAATTTTTTCGTCTAGAGCAGCTAAAAACCCCTCTTGAATCTCGTTTTTATGTTGTGCAAGCTCTATAAGAAATTTAACTACCTCTTGGGTGACTTTAACATTCGCTCCTAAACCTTTGACAATCTTTGCTAGCTCTTTATCGGACTTTCCTGAAATTCCAGAGAAAATTGCTTTGACCCTTCCCTTATTATCAAATTCACCCGCACTCTTAATCAAGTCACTGGTGCTCTTAAGGGAATCTTCAATTTGCTCGAGCTTGTTTAGTAGGTCATCAACGTTTTTGTTAACAAGTTGGCCTGACTTAACTTCCTGCAAAGTTACTACTTCAAGCATGGTTAAACTCCTTTATTTTGCTTAATAAGTCACTTTTTTCTATTTTTTTGATTTCGGGAGTAGGCTCTTTTAATTTTGATGTCATAGTTTTCATTTTTTCGCACACGCGAACCTCTGACTGCAAAAGCGCACAGGCTGATTCATGCAACTCCTGATTCAAGTTGTAACTATCTACAATGAGTAGGTAAGAAGCACGACGCTCCTCTAACGCCATTTGGTGTGAGATACCGAAACCCATGATAAATTGAACTAGTTTTGGTACATACTTGGATAGCATATGGCTTGTTAAACCAAACCCAATTGCGGAAATAATACTTGCGATGATTCCTGTAAAAATTCCGGTGTAAGGAAAAATCAGCCCCTCAATCGACACATCTAAAGCGTCCCACAAAACTAGAGAACCTGAAATAACAATTGTTTCAATTACCTGATTGAGCATCTCTTCTGTGCTCATTGACTGCCTTCCCTTATAGAGGCTATAAGCGCTTGCTGCTAAATCAAATAGATTGCGCACGAGATTATAAATTTGAGCAATAGCTTGACTCACTAACCCGATCACCGCCTCAAGTATCCCTTTAAGCATTTGCGCAAGGTTAGTTTTTAGATTTTTGATGTCATTTATTACTGCATTTAGAAATCTTTTAATACGAAACTTAGCATTCGCTTTTCCACTTTTAAAAAGATCAACTAGCTCGACCTTAAGGTGTTTAATGGCAGACGCCATGAGACCCTCGATAGCAGAAGCAGCTGCTTGTTCTCCGATTTCCTTTGCAGCCCCTTTAAACAACTCTGTAGATGAATTGATTCTTTCTTTTATTTTTTTTGCTTCAATATTAGAACGAGTCCCCTGGCCGTTACTCAGTTCTTCTTTTTTATTTATAAGCTCTTTTTTGTGATTCGCTATCAGGTTGGCTTCAATCGCAGCGGCAGTCTCTTTCGTAGCTGTATGAAGTACTTTTACTGTACAACCATCTTCGAACTCCGAAGAAAGTTTATAAGCCTCCCCACTTCTAGTTTTTTGTTTGTTTTCATTCAAATGTCCAGCAACCCATCGCGCTTTAACTTTTTCCGCGTCTCCGACATACACGGGTTTACCCGACTTACCATAAACTACATAGACACCAGGGCCGTTATGTACTGATTTTGAATCTAGAATCTCTCCCCCCACAACGTTAAATTCACTATCAAACTGAATCGTCGAGAGAGAGCTTACTCCGTGACTAAACGATTTTGAAATCACTTCTTTCCAATCAGAAGCTCGACCTGCGACATCAACATAGCTTGAAGTGTTGGAAGCACTTAAAATATCACTCACTTCGGATTTAACATTTATAGATTTTGCATCTGGACGGGAGTTTTTTCTGTTACGGGCACCAAGGACTAGCTTTCTAGTTACATTGTCGATCGCTTTATCGACAATTTTATTTGAAAGTGCTGGCAAGGTTTGAAGATCTTCGCGCACTAATTAATTCCCTTTAAATTTCGCTGGCTTTAGTAGTGTAGATCCAAGTTCATTGGGTTTTACATTATTAACTTACAACATAAGGTATCTCATTTAATACGCAAAATCACACAAGCTAAGTCTTCTTTCCTGCGGTAATTCAACTTAGAAGTGCGCTATTCGATAGATTAGCTTCCCTATGGTAAGCCATTGAGCATCGCTAAGTTCAACAAATTTTCAAACCTATATCACCTCATAGATGCGCCACCCTGCGCGTCTTTTTATACATTTTAATGAGGTTTGATATGACAATAATCTGTCCCAATTGCCGCTCTTCACGAGTTGGCGTTAGAAACTACGGCCGTTCTACCTGCGGTACGCTAGGTAGTCTTGCAGGTGCACACCTCGCCATGCAAGGCATTCGTGTGGGCTCCTCTATCGGTCGCTTCTTTGGCCCTCCGGGATTAG
>PAXN01000060.1 GCA_002715005.1 Rhodospirillaceae bacterium | reverse complement strand
TGTTCCAGCGCATCCCGCCGCGACTGCTACCGCGCCTGCCCCTGCTGTCGCCGCGCCTGCAGCTGCAGCTGCGCCTGCACAACCTACGATATACAGCGCCATGCGCGCCCATGTTTTCCAGTCTTGAGCCCATTCGGTTAGCTTTTCAGCAATTTTTGTAAACCATTTTTCAACTACACCCCCAATGGTTCGCAGCAAGCTGAAGAAATCTTCGACAAAGTTCGCAATGGTGGCAATGATTGCTGTGGCGACTGCTTCGAGCATATCTCCGACTAGGGGTATTTCACCCAATATCTCGGCGCCAGCTTCGAGAAGTTCAAGACCTTCCTCGGCGATTGCTTCAGCAGTGTCTACAATTTTGCCTGCAGTCCACTTTGCTGCTCCATATAATTTCTTGCCTAGGTTTACAGGATTCAGGTCACTCCAAGAAACCCATCCCAATGCGGGTACCTGCCCAGGCATCCGTACAGGTGAACGCATATCGGCGCCTGTCTCTAGGTCTAACGCAGGTCTAGGTTCACCGTCACTGCCTGCATATGACCACCCTGCGGGCGTCCATCCCATCGGCTTGTTTTGGCTTGTGTCAAGATTTATCCAGCTCGACCCGTTCCAATATGCTGCGCTTACATGGCTGGCGTACGTGTGTCCTGGCTGAATCCAGTACAGCAACTTTGTAGGCACTGACACGCTTTCTAGTAGTGCGCTTACTAATAGCGCATGTCCGTCGCAGTCGGCGCCTAGGCTTAGGTTTCTAAGACTATACGCGGGCGTCTCTATCATTTCGCCAGCTTCGAGTATGTAGGGCAAATTTTGCTGCACGTAGTCAAAAACAGCTGTTGCAATGTCAGTATTATTCTGGCGCCTTATCCCTGCATCGCGCAGTATTTCCTGCGTTTTGCGCCTTATTGCAGGCTGTCTGCCGTATGCGTAAACGATGTTATCGAAAAGCGCTGCGCGCTGTTTTTCGGTCTTGAGCGTTATGGGATAGACGTTCTGCATGATGATAACATACATCATCCCACATTAAATCGATAATGCTATTTGTCCTGCAGTCTGACCCTTGTTTGGTCAAACACTTCAGATTCATCGACAGCCTGCAGCGCTTTTCTGCCGAGGCTCAAATAGGGGTCGTTTATAATTCGCTGCAGGTTGCCACGTATTTGGCGCCTTGCTTCTTCGGTGAACCCATACTCTTGACCAAGTGTAACGACAAGTCTGTCGATTTGTGCAATATAGTTAATGAGCTTTCGCGCGTCTCGGTCTATGTATTCTCGTGGGCGCTTTCCTGCAAACATGTACGCGAACTTGCGTCCCGTTGCTCGACATACTGCAACTAGCTTTTGTCTGCGTTTCATCGCTTAACTCGAATTGCATTTGTGAGAACCTTAGCCAGTGGGCTCAAAGTGTGCGCTAGACTTGCAGCTGTGTGTTCTGCCTGTATTTTGGCAATTGAAACGTCTAGCAGTATTTCTTGCACCGATTCTACTGCCGCAGTTTGGTCCTCAGTTCTATCCATTTCTTCAAAGTTGCCTGTGGACACTTCAACGAATTCTGCGCCTGCATGGAATGCCTGAATAATGATATTGTCTACAATTGCAGACAATGGTTCTGGCAATGCCTGTATCGAGTCTGCTACATGCTCAAGCGCTTCAGGTACTTCGATTTGATACTCTGTGTCATTTTCGTCTGTCCTGACTATCACTAGTTTGTCTGGCTGATTTTCCATAACTATTGTTTTTGCTTTCATATAAAAACCTTTGTTTTCGGGTGTATACAATAACGTGAGACGTTTTACACCTTAAACCGCCGTTTGCGGTATTGCCTATATCGTCGCACGTTTTTCAGGGTAGCTCTCGTTACAGGTCAAAATTAGCGTCTTATGTTATTCGGGTGGTTTTGGTTGCTCAGGTTCGGCGCCGCCTCCAAACTTCGCAGCCAACATAGGACCGACTGCGCCTAGTAATTGCTGCATTGGGTCTGCATCGCCGCTGCCCATGGATTCAATTTTGTCTAACGCTCCACCTAGCAACTTTTCCATAACCGCATTTTGTATTTGCTCCATGAACGCATTAGGCACTTGAGCATTTGCGCCACCTGCTAATAAGGGCAAGAACATTTCGAGCATTTGCGCTTGCGATTGCCCGCTTGCTGCAGCTCGTTCGGCGTTTGCGTTTGCTTGGCTAGCTCGCAGCTGTCCTTCTCGTTCTAGCCAGTCGCTGTGTCGCTGTCTGTCTCGTTCCATGTTAAGACTCATGGTGTTAATCAGTCGCTCATGGCTATCCATTGAGTTCGCAGCGTTTTGCTGTACTTGCTCCATTAGCTTTGTTTGCAATCTTTCGTTTTGCATCATTATGCGCTGCGCCCATTCTACAAGCGCGACCTCAGCGTTTGGCGGCTGTCCCTGCGTCTGTTCGGAGTCTTGCTGTGTCATATCTCCAAACGTAACAGTTACCTGCCCTAGCGCGCCCCTGCCTCGCTGGGCTCGAAAGTCCAAGCGCACTTCGCTTTGTCGCGTGTCGTACAGCGCAGGAAAACGCTGCAGCAGCATTTCTTCGTCGAGTCGCATTACGTCGGGCTTGTCAATCCTCCCAACCCTGCGCCCGTTGATAGTTACAATACAATAACTAATAGGTCTTGCGGGTTCCTGGTCGCGAAATGCCCACCATATTGGCGGCGCAGTGCTCAGGTTAAGTTCATTGTTTGGGATTACGTCAGTGTCAATCATAGTGCTCTCCATGTAGTTACTAGGGTGTATACTACACGTTAAGCACCGCAAAGACCACGTAAAGGTTTACGTAGTCGTTATTACGGGTTCGCGGGGTATAACGGCGGGTACGCTCTTTGTAGGTGATGCGCTTCTATTAGCTCATTGAGCAATCGCGTAATGTCTGCGCTGCCCATGTCAAGAGCGTTGCATACGGTCATGTAGTTGTATAGCGACCATGACCCGCCGCGTTCTAGCCTATATAGCCAGTCCTTGGATTTACCTATTCGGTCGACTACTGTTTGCGCCTGCAACCCTTTTTGCAGTCTAATCGCTCGCATCGTGTGTCCAATACGGTCGTCCAGGTCTTTATATCTGTCTCTGTTTATCTCGTTCATGCTGCTAGCTTCCATCGGCGCGTTTCGCCGCATCGTTTTATGTCTCCAGATTTGCACTGCGCAATGAAGTGTAGCGCCGAGCTCAAGGGAATCGATATTTCTTGGAAGTCGTACCAACCCCCTATACTGCCGCCGTCCCTTGCGTCGTAGTATGTACAGTTAAACCGAACATTGGCGAACGCTTTTTGTAGTTGCAAATGTCCCTGTTGCGCGCTCCGCGCGTAGTTGCGCAAGGCTTCAAAGCTATGCGTGAAAAGTACTGCCCTGCATACGTGCTTAGACACCGTCGAAGAGTCATCGATGGCGCCACGCAAATACTTTTCAGCCAATTTGCAGTGCCATAGTAACTGGTCAAAGTCAGGCGCAGATATGCAGGTTACGTCTACCTGCCGATTGCCACCGTGTATATACGCTCTAAACATGGTCTTATCTTTCATAGGGTTAATGCCTCCGTGTGTTGAGTTGCAAATTTTGCATATCGTTGCGTATTTTGCAACAGGCATTACAGCTGGGTTTGCTGCTTCCATGCTGCACGCATAGTCAAAGTGTCAGCTTTGTCACCTATCGCAGCTGCATATTCTTGAGTCGACTTTGTGTTTTTGAGCGCATAGGTCAATGCTTTTGTCAATCGCTCTTTTGCGTCTTGTTCATTCTGTGGGTCAGCTCTCTGTTCACTGAGCTGCAGCGCTGCCGCCATGCTTGCCGCTAAACCTGCAAGCTGCGGTGCAAGTAATTCTGCATACCGTAACCCCGTTTCGCGGTTAATCATCGAGCCAGCGCACCATGCTGAGACCTGCTCTGCTGGCGTCTTTATACGTCGAGCTGGCGCCAGCTTGCCGCGTACGTCTCTATGCACTGAGGTAGTGTCAGACCATTCTACGCTTTGCACGCGGCGCCAGTGTTTTGATACTTGCCAGCGTTCTCGCTTTTTGTCTTTGCCAATGTCGCGCAGGGAAATCCATCCCTTAGACTGTCGAGCTGTCAAATGCGCCCACAGACCATCGAGCCCACTTAGTACGCTGTTTAGCTCGCGCGTAAATCTGCCTTGAAATTTGAACGTGTTAAGACCTTCCGAGCGTAGTTGAAATTCTATTCTCCATACTGGACCTTTGTATCCATTCCATAACGCGCGAAACCATTGTTTACCATGCTTAATCTCGATGTCTTTGCGATACATTCTGCAAACAATTGCGCCAGCCCCAAAGCTATAACCTGTAAGTGTCACGCCTTGAACGTGCATACTCGCGCGGCTATGTTCTGCAATTGCCTCGCCCATGTTCATAGGTTGCGCGCCGAGCGCCGCCATGACATCCCGCCGCAATCGCGCAGCGTCTTTATGCTTTGCTTTATCCTGGAGTAGCTTGACCGCCTTTTTGAGCTGGGCATCAGTAGGCGCAGACATATCTGCGTCAGCTGTGTCTGCAGCTGTGTAAACTGTACGCTTGCGAGCGCGAGTAATAAACCGATTGTCTGTTAGCTCAGTTCCATCGAAAAGCATTCCGTCGAAATCGGCGGCTAAGTCGATTCTGGAAACGTGCAGCTTGACACTATTAGCTGACACAGACACAAACCCGTCTCTATGTTCGGCGCCCTTTAATTTGCCTTCGTCTTGTAAAGCCCAGCGCTGCAAAACTTCATAGATAACATGCGACGCTGTCTTTGCTCCCATGCTCCACAGTAAAGCGCTGCGCAACTCGATATACACGTTTTGGTCGTACGTTCCTCGATTGCGAATTTTCAAGGTGCAGGCTGGCGACTTTAGGACATATGTCCAATGCGGCGCCGCTCCATATTTTTGCATTTTCCATCGAAAGGGACCGCTCGCGATTGTCACGTTTCCCTGCTCTTTGTAAGCCTGCAGCGCTTCTAGGATAGTCGGACATATCTGCAGCGTAGCCATTAAGTAAAGAGTGTCGACACCATACAGCAAACAGTCATTTTGTTTCGTGAATTCAGGGTAAACTGCAGTCGATGCGTGCAGCACTCCGCCCAGCTCAGGCTTTTCAGCATCGTGAAACCGCTCGACTATGCTGGATATTTCGCAGCTCTTTGTAAGCGCTATGTAATTACTAGTCTGCCTGTCATGCGATGGCGATGGCGCATCCTCGGTTGGCAATGGGTCGATGAAGCCTAATAGCCTGCCCAGCTCATCGGTATCAATTTCTGTGGGGTTTGCGGGGTCCGTGTTACTAAACACGGACCCTAATAGGGTTTCTCTGCGCTTGCTAATTTCGCGCAGCTGCGCTAGTGTTTCGATTAGGGATTCGGTCACAAGTATCCTCCATGTTGAATTACGCCACAGTTCCAGCTGTGGCGTTTTTTTTTGTTAATTACACTTCGTCGTCATTGCCTTCGCTATATGCTGCGCTACAGCTGCGCGCCCTGCACTTGTATTGTAGTGCAACCCGTCAGTACTCAACTGCCTGTCTAGTCCTTGCTTTCCCCATAGTCGGCTATATGATGGCAACCCTTTGTCGCCGACTACAATATAGCTGCCTTGCTGGTAGGGCAGTAGAGACACGTTTGCTCTAGCGTCAAGCATAAGCGCCGCTTGCAACTCGACAGTGTTTTGCTGGCGCCCAGGCAGAGTCGCTGTTCTGCCGCTGTATTTATTCCAGGTGGTCGGCGGGACAATGTACACGCGCGCGCCGCGTTGTCCTGCAATCGATGCGAGCTTGTTTATGTTGCTCCGCGTACTGGCGGCGCTCTTACCGTTCGCAATATCGTTGACACCGAAAATCAGGACAACGTCAGTGAATCGCGTTGTATCAGTTACGAGCTTGTCGAGCTTTTGCTTTATTCGGTTTTGATAACTAGACTTGCCGCCGTTTGTACTTACTGCGACGTTGCAGACTCCGTCTGCCGCTTCGAGCTGGCGACAAATGGCGACGCCTAACGCGGTTTGCGCTTGACTATCTCCAAAAAGCAACACCTTGCGGTTTTTGACGCTTGTCTGTGTGCAGACAGCTTTTGACGATTTGGCGCCTGCTTTGCGAAGTAAACCGATAGCAGTCAATACAATTCCTGCCGCTATGATTTGCGCGCCTATATTCAAGATTCATCGTCACTTTCTTCGCTACATTCCCGAATTGCAGTCTCAAGTTTTGTCACGCGCCTCGATAGGTCTACGTACATAAACACCATCGCCAATATATACGACACTCCTCCTGGAGCGCCCAGCGCGTCTGCTGCCGCTGCTGTCCCCGCTGCTACTGTTCCGATAGTTGCCGCTGTAATGCTTGACTCTGCCATTAGTACCAGCCTTGTCTGTCATGGAAGTCGAGCGCAGCTGCGGGGCTACCGTATCTGTCTTTGATATATGACAAAAATCCAACTGCCTCATTAAAAGCGTCTCCAATTCCTAACTCTTTCTCAGGATAGTATATCTTTGTATTGCCTAGAAGTAGCTGCCCAAGCCCTGTAGCAGTCGACTTTGCGCCTATAATGCCCTGCTTGAGCTCCGCGTGTACATTAACCCATCTTGCCCTATTTCTAGGTTTGGATATGTCTGACCCGTGTCGCTGTCCTGCCTTGCCCTGCCCATATGTATAGTTTGGTATACCTACCCATCCTGCAGACTCTTTCTCTAGTAGTCGATGCAGCTGGCGCTGCGTGCTCCAGGCTGGCGACACTTTTGCGTAAGGCGCAGCTGTAGCAAACAGCTGGGTTGCCTCAGCTGAATATGGTGCGTATTGGTCTGCTTGGAATTGCTGCTTTATGCTGTCGAATGGTTGCGAGTCGCTCACGTCAACGCCGCCTGTCTTCTTGCCTTGTTTGCGCCATAATCCTATCGCAAGCAGGGCGCCTCCACCGTAAACTAGCCAGTTCAAGAAATTCACCCATTCATCGATAGACATAGAATGCTAACGCCGCAACAGCAATTACACCGACAACCAAAACAGTGCGATTAGTTTTCTCTGTCTTGTCTTCAGCTTTGTCTTGTGTTGCTGCAGGTTGCTGCACTCTGACATTGGCTAACAGCGCTGCCGCGTTTGCGCCTTGCGCCCAGCCTGCAGCTGTGGCGCCTTCGATGCGTGCTTTATCTGCGCCGCGTTGCCAGCCTTCGGGCGTAGCTACTAACGGTTCGAACGTGTCTCCAGGTTCGTAACCTACCTCATATATCATGCTTACCCCCTAAGCCTGGTCAAGTAATGAGCTGCAAGCGGGTAAGCCACTACGCCTGTTGCAGCTGCAACTGCACGCAGTACCCACTTGCTTGCAGGCTCTATCTGCTCCTCACCGCTGATATACAGCATTGCAGGAATACCAAAGCCGCCTACCGCTAGACTGGTGATACCGATAACATGAGCGAAAGGCGGGACGGCGCCCGCCTGAGCTGGCAAAGTAGTTGTACGTGGGGGGGTAGTGCGCAGGTCAGTCATAATTCAATATCCATCGTTACTAGTGCGGCGCGCAAAGACCTGTACATTAACAAAACCCTCGCTTGAGGTTCCGCTGTAGTTTTGGATAAAGACCTTGACTAGCAGTTTTGGAGTCAAAACAGGATAGGCTTGCGTAGACGCTGCAACATAGTCGGTGCCACTATAAAACGAACCGTAAGCACTTGCGACAGCTGCGCCTGAGCTTGTCTCAAACTTAACCTCGACGTTATCGTTTGAACTCCATCCCCACAGCTGAATGTCATAGCCCCAACTGTCAAAGCCAGCTATAGGCGCCTCGAAAACTGTTACCGTACCCTCAGCTGTTCCGAACCCGCCGCTAAAGGCTGGCATTTTGCGAGCGCCGCCTCCATCGAAAATAGTCCATTCGACGGGGCTTGAGGGCAGCGATGACGGCGCGATAAATCCGTTGTCGCTTGCCATNTTTACTGCCCGTCTGCGTGTAACTTAAAAGTGACGTGAACGAGACTAGCTGTGTCTGTCGTGTTCTTATTAACCACTTCGATAACGAGCTGGTCTAGGTCGCGAACACGGAACTCGCCAAACATGGGCGGCAGAGTTGCAGCTGGACCGCCGCCGCTGCTACCGTTAGTTGCTTCAGTCATAATTGACGCAAGCGTCGCTTGTGTAACTAAGCCCTTTTGATTCTGGCGCCGAATGTTCAGAGTAAAGTTACAAGCATCCATCGAACTACCGTCCGATTTGATTGCCTGAAAACCAATTGACCTAATGACTCCGCTATCGTTGAAGTTCACGACCGTCGAAGCGCTGCCGCCGCTCGATGCAATCGATTGCAGCTCGGCAGTATAATATACTGGATAACCTTTTGAACGCATGGGTTTTTTCTTGCTCCCTTTTGTAAGCGTAATTTTCTTGTAGTCGGCAGAATTCGTCGCTTTGACTTTCCAGGCTGACTGACATGCAAAGAGTAACCCGCATAGCGTAAACAACGCCATGCGGGTCAATCGTGAGTACATTACTCAGCTACTTCGACAAACGAAGTTCCGAAAAGCATAACTCGAATTGCGTAATAAGCACTTGAGCCCATCGCTAAAGTAATAGCTTCGGGCTGATTGAGAATCCACGCAAATGAGACACCGTCGCGCAGGATAATCGGCTCCTGGAATCGCATACGGGCGCCCGCAGCTGCGACACCATTATTGTTAATGCTTCCTGGATTACCTGACGACGTGCCACNGAGATTCCCGCTGGAAACAATGCCACCACCTGCAGGAAACATTTGAATGGGTCCGAACGTCTGCGTAAGGTCAGCATTATTGTACTGCAGTACTAGCTTGGTTGCGATGTTTTGAACGTCAATAGCTTGCTTGAAAGCATCTTCGCTCGAAACGTGTCCAGTCACATCAGCCTGAAAAATCTGCACCCCAAGGCTTGAGATTGAATAGCTTTGACCTAAAGGCAGACCACCCTGTCGAGATAGATTAGTCTCTGCAATGCTCTTAGACGTGAAACCGTCTGCGTTTGCGCCTTCGCCGTTCTGGAAAAGTCTGTATGTCGTAGACGATACTGACGTAGAACCACCGATTTTCACCGTGTCATACAGTGGGAAATTGCTTACTCGAATTTGTGGGCGTCGCGCCCGTACTAGATGCTGACTCATTTTTTCTATTCCTTTCCCGCTCTCTGTATCAACGCGGGCGTTTGTTTAGTACCTGTGAGGTAACTGACCGTCGTAAAGTTGTCCAACTGAATCGACACCTGCTTTTGTGTCGTAGTGTGCCATATTGCTCAAAGCTGCGACATCGTACAGCGCTCCGAGACCCTGAGTAGCTGCAGGTTGCTTTGCTTTAGCTTCTTGCAACTCTTTCAGCTCGCGTGCCTTGTGCGCAATGTACCAGTCTTCGGTTTCCACTTGACCCGTCAAAGCGCTGTCTACCGCTATTGCGGTTCCGACTGCAATCCAACCTGCGCCAAATGGTAGCGCCGCCTTTTGAACAGCGCCGCCTTTCTTCGCGAAGGTGTCAAGCATGATGCCCGTGAGTACACCTAGACCGATATTAACAAGCGCCTGCCCTGTCGTGCTGCGCAGACCTTCGGGTACGCCTGCCTGCTTTTGTACGTCTGCGTCCTTTGCTCCAGGATTTGCGACGCGATAGTCGTGCATTTTCTTCTCAGGTCCATCGACTAGAACTTTCTTAGTGAACGCGACGGATAGCGCAGCTGCAGCTGCGACAATCAAGGACGACATTAAGAATTCACCTGCAGGGTTTTTCTTAACTGCTCGGCGCCGTCTTCGCATCGGGTTTCGCTTTGCAGCTGGACTTGTTCTGCGGCGGCGCATTGGCGATGGCTTGCGCCGTTTTGCGACGTGTCCAGGATTGCGCCGAGTTCGACGGCGTGCAGGTGCTCGACGTTTTCTTCGTGTTGCCATTTTTTTACCTTTCCCTTGGGTTTTCGGAACGGGATTAACAATGAAACCTTGTAGCATAGTATCCCACCTTACCCTATAATTCCACGGTCTGAAACATAATACTTNGAGCCACTCCTCGAAACCCTAGGACCGCTGCTGGAGCTTTGCAGTACGGGCAGCTCATTCTTAAACGTGTGTACGCGCCTTGATGGTCCGTCTTGCGTTTCCGCTAAACGACCGTCGTAGTAAATTTTCTTAATTTTTCCGACTGACTTCCAGGGACCGTCCATAGGTCTGGAGCCAGCCCGAATGTCATCGACTGGCGAGCCCCAGGTAAACTGTTCAAAGGCTTCGCTTGCTGCGCGACTAGGATTTTTGTTCACCCTGCCTCGCTTCACTTTGCAGAAAAATATAGTCGACCCTTTACGCCTACCTAGTGGAGGGCTGGTGCATAATACCCAATCATCGCGCAACTGTATCAGGCGCATTCCTTCGCCAGTGTCGATAAGCATGTCAATACGGCTACCGATCCACATCCATTGAGGTCTACGCGCAGCGTTTTTTTTCACGCTGCGTGATTTTTCACGCTTGGGCGCATTTCGACGTGTTTTTACACGCTGCGCTGCGCTTCGAGCTGGAGCTGAGTTCTGCCGAATATTGGTCGCATTGCGTTCTAGCCACTTAATTGCGCGCCCATCGCCGCTATCGCCCCACAGTAAATATGCAACGTACAGTTTTGAGTAAGGCTTTTTTGTGAACCTGGCGCCTGCCTTTTTTCGGGCTGGCAACATGCGCTTATAGAAGCTGCGCGCCTTGTTTATCTTGTGAATAGACCACTGACCTGTTTTTACGCCTTCGCGAGCTGTGGCGATTGTATGCGGCGCCGATGCCTGTATGCCTCCATCGCGCAGCGCTAGCCCTCGCTTTAGATTGCTAATCATGTATTGAGGTAGCTTTACGTAGGGCATTAGGTGTGGTTCCGTTGATAGACTTCCATTACGTCGGCTTGGTAAGCATAGAACGCAATAGCGACAATTACTTTATTCACATCCTGGTCTTCAGGAATTCCTACGTCTTCGACTGCTTCTAGGTTGTCGGTCCATCGAATGCAGCGCCGCTGCTTCCAATAGTATATCATTTCATTGTCAGCGAGCTCGAACAGCGAGTCGAATTCGTCTTCGCCGTCTTCGACAAGCCCNGCAAGCCTGTCTGCGTCTTCTCGTACTGCCGTCCAGTAACTTTGTTCGTCTGTCATTTCTTTCTACTCCCTGCGAAGAAAAATAGAGCGCCGCCGATTGCTGCAATAGTTACTACTGCAACTGCAGCTGAAGTAACCGCGCCCGCAACTGCGGTAGTTGCGGCTGTCATTTGTGATTGAGTTGTCGCGCCGAGGTCTAGGATTCCCTGGCATTCCTTCGCCGTCCTGCCCTGGTCTAAGCAATCCAGGTAAGCATCGAAGCTATCTTCAGCTGTTTTTGCAAAGTTTTTTGTCGGACTGAGCGCAGACATTAGCGCATAGATTGACACAGTGGCTACGAACGCGATTCCTGCAGCTTTGAGAACGAACATGCCCACTACAGACCAAGAAATTGGGTCTGCCCCTACTGCGCTAATTCCGTCCAAAGGTCGCGCCCATGGGTCAGTTGGGACTGTCTCTAATGGCGCTACGTCGCTGTCGCCATTTTGGCGCTGCATTTTGTCGAGTTCGGACCGTCCAAAAATGAGCGATTCTCGATTGTTGCGCAGCTTAGAAATAGTGTCAGCGATTTTTGTCTTGTCGCTTCCCTGCACTGCATACGCGATTGTCCCTTTAGATATTGCGCTTGCTGTATCGGCTAGCGCTTGCTCTATGTCAGCCTTTGCGATGCGGCGCCCGTCTGCAGTGTCTATATTCGGTCGGGTCTGCCCTACTGTGTACAGCATAGGTTTACCGCTTTCGCTTCGTTACGTAGTAAAGAATGCCTAGACCTACTGCAGCTGCACCGAGAATCAAAAACACGTTTGGACCGTCGTCAGATTTTGCGCCGTTTCCTCGCGGGACTGGTACAGGCTCGGGGTCGGGCAATGGCTGAAGTCCACCACCCTGGCGCAGTCCGAGAGCTGCCGCTGCGTTTGCAATATCTTGCGCGCCCAGTTCTTGTCCTGGAACACCCTCAGCTGTGGCGATGAGCTGTGCTATAACTGCGTCTGACGCCATGCCTGTGGGTGCTGGTAGGCTGTCAATTGCCTGCTGCGTGCTAGGTCCATATTTTCCATCGATATTTGAACAACTGCCGCCCAGGTTTGCGGTAGGTCCACCTGGCGCAGGCGTATCGCACGTCGTATACATTTGCGCCTGTAAACCGAAAAGCGCTTTAGCGAATTCAGGTGACGTAATCGCGTACTTGCCGCCGCTTAACGTAAACCCTGTTTGACCATTGTATCGGATAGCGCTTGTTAGCTGCGCGTTATTAAGTGAGCCTGACTCTGCAACGAAGCCGAGCCCAGGGATTGTCTCATACATATCATCTCCTTAAATATGTTACGCCTGCGCCTACTGCGGCGCCAAATATTAAGTAAGGTATTACACTTTGCGATTTTTCGGTTGCTTTTTCTTTTTTTTTCGGTGCGAGCGTTTGCGCAAGCGAAATCATTACCTGCGTGTTTTCTCTGCTTTTCTCGATGCGACTCTGCGCGACACGGCGCGCATAATCCTGCAGCTCCGCTTTTTGCGCATCGGTCAACAGGTCNCCGCTTCTCAATCCTGGACCTGTTCTCGTTACGAACTGCCCTAAGTTCATCGGTTCCCCCTATACTGATACGCTGCAAACGCTGCGCCCCCAATAAGTAAGGCAAATAGTATTACGTGAGACGTTTTACCCTTTTCAGGCTTCCCAGCTGTGGCGTCGGGTGTCGGCGTAGGGTTTGCGCCTGAATCGTCTGTGAGCGCTTTTGTGGCGCAACCTAGCCTTTTGTATTTCGTCTCACATTCTTCAAACTTGAGAAATTCAGCCTGCAAGTCAGCATAACTTATTTCGCCGTTTTCTCCATAGACGCACTTTTGTATTTCTTGCCTGCAGTAGTTGTAAGGTGAAGCGGGGTCGCAACAGTCAGACAATGCACTGGCGCCCGCGTTTGCGCCGCACCCTGCATTCTCGTCAATCGGGGTCGCGGTGCCTTCAAGCGCGAATGATTTACGAACTCGATGACAGTGCAGCTGCCCATCTCTAAACTGTAGGTCTACTCTATGGCTTTTGTGTGTTGAGTCGTCCTGCAGTCCAAACAGTTGAACGATATTGCCTTCGAAGTTACCAGGTGTTCGTTCTGGTATATCACACGACGTGCGCATACCTGTAGTTGCGTAATATCGCAGATGGTCGCGCAGTCTGCGCTCGACATCATTCTGCGGGTCGGTATAAATGCGCCACAGATTGGTTCCTGAGACGCAAAAATAGGTGCAGTACGTTGCGCCGCTTGTCGAGGTTTGCACCACAGGCATAGAGACGCATAGTTTTTGATACAGCGATGGCACTGCAGCTGCGTTTGCGCTGCCGCAATACACGCTGACACGCTCATTGCGCGCACCATCGTCGTCTAGCCCGCGCCCTAACGGTATTGGACTACAGTCCCATGAGGACGGCTTGCGTACTAAGCCTACAGCGTACAGCATTACTTAATTCTGCTGCCTAAATAGACGCCTGTGACTCCTAGCGCCACAATCCACCACCATGAGATAGAGCGAGGACATTCTTTCGTTTCACACGGCGGGCATGATTTACCCGTTCCGCATTCTTGCTCCGTAGAGCGACGAACGTCTATTAAAACGCCAGCTCGAAACAGTAGGTTAAGACTTTGCGCGCCCTCCATCGCCATGTACGCCGATGGATTGCTTGCGCCCCATTGTGCCACTTGCGCCAGCATTAACGCTTTTCGAGTACTGTCTAATTGATTGAGGTCTTCAGGTTGAATGCAGGTATATATGCAGTCTGCCTTTGGGCGCTCGACCGCTGTTTTGTTGCCGATAGGACCGCAGTCCCATGGCGCAGCTGCGGCTCTGCTCGTTTCGGTCATAACTGCCGTTGCAGGCATATTTGCAGCTGTGATAGCTCGCAGTTTTTGGTTGGGTATTGTGGCGCCGCTCGCTAGCGTCAGATGCGCACTTCCGATGTCGTGTAACATGCTTTTACCTTTTACTTTTTTGTAAGGCTTTTACGCCTAGAAATCCGATGAAACCTCCCACAATGAGCGCAGACCAAGGTATACCGCTACTCTTTGTGCCTTTAGTTGCCTGTGAGCCTGACGCATTGCCTACGGGTTGAACTGACTTACATTTGCAATCGCTCATGTTTTTCCTTTCAAATATGCNANGCCTGCGCCAGCTGCAGCGCCTAGCAGTACAGGTCCGATGACAGACTTTGTGCTAGGCTCGGTCTGCTCGGTTACGACATAGGCAGAAAACGTCTTATAATTGACTATCGGCATTTGCTTACCACCTGCCTTGAGCGCCTGCAGTAGTGGATTGTTTTCGTTTAACCCTTTTGCGCGATATTCGAGCACTTTTTTCGCTCCTGCCACGGGGTCTGAAATGTCGCCGCCTCGATACACTGTTAGCTCGGGCGTTACTGCGCCTGTGGTCAGCATTTTTGCGCCTGTATCACCTTGCCACTTTCCTGCGCGCTTAAATATCTCTAGCTCGACGTCTGTTAATGGCAAAATTTCCTCTAGGTCTGCTTCACGGAAAACCGTGTCTGCAATCGGCTTCACATAAAACTGAGTTACGTCTGTGTCGAGCTTTGCTATCACTTTTGCCGCTGCAGTGAACCCATCCTCGCCCGTCGTTCTGCTGATTGTTTCCTGAAACCCTGCCTGTCGAGCTGTCGCTATGTCTGCGATTTGCGCTTCGAGCTGCGCGGAGGCTTGCTGTAAGCCGTCAACGCTCGGCGCTTGCTCTGTGTAGGCTCGCGCGAGTGTTTCTTGTAGCGCCTTATCCATTTCGCCCCACGATGGTACCGCTTTAACTGCCTGCTCTGCGGTTTGTAACGCTTGTTCTGCGCGCTGCCCTAACCCTTGCACTCGATTTGCCGCTTGCTCTAGCTTTTGTTCTGTGGCGAGCTGCGCAGCTTGCGACAGCTCGCGAAATCCAGGTATCTCGTTCAATTTTCTGCGCGCGCGTGCTGCTATCTCATTGCCAAGCCGTTCGGGCAATCGCTCCGCTTGTTTGCTCAATTCAGCCATTGCGTATGTAGTTGCACTATCGGCGAGTTCATCTAGCGCAATGTCTCCAAGCTGGTCATACATTGCGCTTGCGTCTGTTGCCAATCTCTGCAGGTTTGCAGGTTCAAGATAGTCAGGTATATCGATACCTGTCAGTTCCTCGAACGCTTCCGTTCCTAAGTCTACTGCAAGCGCTGTTACTTCCTGCGTTGCCCATGTTCCAGCGCATCCCGCCGCGACTGCTACCGCGCCTGCCCCTGCTGTCGCCGCGCCTGCAGCTGCAGCTGCGCCTGCACAACCTACGATATACAGCGCCATGCGCGCCCATGTTTTCCAGTCTTGAGCCCATTCGGTTAGCTTTTCAGCAATTTTTGTAAACCATTTTTCAACTACACCCCCAATGGTTCGCAGCAAGCTGAAGAAATCTTCGACAAAGTTCGCAATGGTGGCAATGATTGCTGTGGCGACTGCTTCGAGCATATCTCCGACTAGGGGTATTTCACCCAATATCTCGGCGCCAGCTTCGAGAAGTTCAAGACCTTCCTCGGCGATTGCTTCAGCAGTGTCTACAATTTTGCCTGCAGTCCACTTTGCTGCTCCATATAATTTCTTGCCTAGGTTTACAGGATTCAGGTCACTCCAAGAAACCCATCCCAATGCGGGTACCTGCCCAGGCATCCGTACAGGTGAACGCATATCGGCGCCTGTCTCTAGGTCTAACGCAGGTCTAGGTTCACCGTCACTGCCTGCATATGACCACCCTGCGGGCGTCCATCCCATCGGCTTGTTTTGGCTTGTGTCAAGATTTATCCAGCTCGACCCGTTCCAATATGCTGCGCTTACATGGCTGGCGTACGTGTGTCCTGGCTGAATCCAGTACAGCAACTTTGTAGGCACTGACACGCTTTCTAGTAGTGCGCTTACTAATAGCGCATGTCCGTCGCAGTCGGCGCCTAGGCTTAGGTTTCTAAGACTATACGCGGGCGTCTCTATCATTTCGCCAGCTTCGAGTATGTAGGGCAAATTTTGCTGCACGTAGTCAAAAACAGCTGTTGCAATGTCAGTATTATTCTGGCGCCTTATCCCTGCATCGCGCAGTATTTCCTGCGTTTTGCGCCTTATTGCAGGCTGTCTGCCGTATGCGTAAACGATGTTATCGAAAAGCGCTGCGCGCTGTTTTTCGGTCTTGAGCGTTATGGGATAGACGTTCTGCATGATGATAACATACATCATCCCACATTAAATCGATAATGCTATTTGTCCTGCAGTCTGACCCTTGTTTGGTCAAACACTTCAGATTCATCGACAGCCTGCAGCGCTTTTCTGCCGAGGCTCAAATAGGGGTCGTTTATAATTCGCTGCAGGTTGCCACGTATTTGGCGCCTTGCTTCTTCGGTGAACCCATACTCTTGACCAAGTGTAACGACAAGTCTGTCGATTTGTGCAATATAGTTAATGAGCTTTCGCGCGTCTCGGTCTATGTATTCTCGTGGGCGCTTTCCTGCAAACATGTACGCGAACTTGCGTCCCGTTGCTCGACATACTGCAACTAGCTTTTGTCTGCGTTTCATCGCTTAACTCGAATTGCATTTGTGAGAACCTTAGCCAGTGGGCTCAAAGTGTGCGCTAGACTTGCAGCTGTGTGTTCTGCCTGTATTTTGGCAATTGAAACGTCTAGCAGTATTTCTTGCACCGATTCTACTGCCGCAGTTTGGTCCTCAGTTCTATCCATTTCTTCAAAGTTGCCTGTGGACACTTCAACGAATTCTGCGCCTGCATGGAATGCCTGAATAATGATATTGTCTACAATTGCAGACAATGGTTCTGGCAATGCCTGTATCGAGTCTGCTACATGCTCAAGCGCTTCAGGTACTTCGATTTGATACTCTGTGTCATTTTCGTCTGTCCTGACTATCACTAGTTTGTCTGGCTGATTTTCCATAACTATTGTTTTTGCTTTCATATAAAAACCTTTGTTTTCGGGTGTATACAATAACGTGAGACGTTTTACACCTTAAACCGCCGTTTGCGGTATTGCCTATATCGTCGCACGTTTTTCAGGGTAGCTCTCGTTACAGGTCAAAATTAGCGTCTTATGTTATTCGGGTGGTTTTGGTTGCTCAGGTTCGGCGCCGCCTCCAAACTTCGCAGCCAACATAGGACCGACTGCGCCTAGTAATTGCTGCATTGGGTCTGCATCGCCGCTGCCCATGGATTCAATTTTGTCTAACGCTCCACCTAGCAACTTTTCCATAACCGCATTTTGTATTTGCTCCATGAACGCATTAGGCACTTGAGCATTTGCGCCACCTGCTAATAAGGGCAAGAACATTTCGAGCATTTGCGCTTGCGATTGCCCGCTTGCTGCAGCTCGTTCGGCGTTTGCGTTTGCTTGGCTAGCTCGCAGCTGTCCTTCTCGTTCTAGCCAGTCGCTGTGTCGCTGTCTGTCTCGTTCCATGTTAAGACTCATGGTGTTAATCAGTCGCTCATGGCTATCCATTGAGTTCGCAGCGTTTTGCTGTACTTGCTCCATTAGCTTTGTTTGCAATCTTTCGTTTTGCATCATTATGCGCTGCGCCCATTCTACAAGCGCGACCTCAGCGTTTGGCGGCTGTCCCTGCGTCTGTTCGGAGTCTTGCTGTGTCATATCTCCAAACGTAACAGTTACCTGCCCTAGCGCGCCCCTGCCTCGCTGGGCTCGAAAGTCCAAGCGCACTTCGCTTTGTCGCGTGTCGTACAGCGCAGGAAAACGCTGCAGCAGCATTTCTTCGTCGAGTCGCATTACGTCGGGCTTGTCAATCCTCCCAACCCTGCGCCCGTTGATAGTTACAATACAATAACTAATAGGTCTTGCGGGTTCCTGGTCGCGAAATGCCCACCATATTGGCGGCGCAGTGCTCAGGTTAAGTTCATTGTTTGGGATTACGTCAGTGTCAATCATAGTGCTCTCCATGTAGTTACTAGGGTGTATACTACACGTTAAGCACCGCAAAGACCACGTAAAGGTTTACGTAGTCGTTATTACGGGTTCGCGGGGTATAACGGCGGGTACGCTCTTTGTAGGTGATGCGCTTCTATTAGCTCATTGAGCAATCGCGTAATGTCTGCGCTGCCCATGTCAAGAGCGTTGCATACGGTCATGTAGTTGTATAGCGACCATGACCCGCCGCGTTCTAGCCTATATAGCCAGTCCTTGGATTTACCTATTCGGTCGACTACTGTTTGCGCCTGCAACCCTTTTTGCAGTCTAATCGCTCGCATCGTGTGTCCAATACGGTCGTCCAGGTCTTTATATCTGTCTCTGTTTATCTCGTTCATGCTGCTAGCTTCCATCGGCGCGTTTCGCCGCATCGTTTTATGTCTCCAGATTTGCACTGCGCAATGAAGTGTAGCGCCGAGCTCAAGGGAATCGATATTTCTTGGAAGTCGTACCAACCCCCTATACTGCCGCCGTCCCTTGCGTCGTAGTATGTACAGTTAAACCGAACATTGGCGAACGCTTTTTGTAGTTGCAAATGTCCCTGTTGCGCGCTCCGCGCGTAGTTGCGCAAGGCTTCAAAGCTATGCGTGAAAAGTACTGCCCTGCATACGTGCTTAGACACCGTCGAAGAGTCATCGATGGCGCCACGCAAATACTTTTCAGCCAATTTGCAGTGCCATAGTAACTGGTCAAAGTCAGGCGCAGATATGCAGGTTACGTCTACCTGCCGATTGCCACCGTGTATATACGCTCTAAACATGGTCTTATCTTTCATAGGGTTAATGCCTCCGTGTGTTGAGTTGCAAATTTTGCATATCGTTGCGTATTTTGCAACAGGCATTACAGCTGGGTTTGCTGCTTCCATGCTGCACGCATAGCTAAAGTGTCAGCTTTGTCACCTATCGCAGCTGCATATTCTTGAGTCGACTTTGTGTTTTTGAGCGCATAGGTCAATGCTTTTGTCAATCGCTCTTTTGCGTCTTGTTCATTCTGTGGGTCAGCTCTCTGTTCACTGAGCTGCAGCGCTGCCGCCATGCTTGCCGCTAAACCTGCAAGCTGCGGTGCAAGTAATTCTGCATACCGTAACCCCGTTTCGCGGTTAATCATCGAGCCAGCGCACCATGCTGAGACCTGCTCTGCTGGCGTCTTTATACGTCGAGCTGGCGCCAGCTTGCCGCGTACGTCTCTATGCACTGAGGTAGTGTCAGACCATTCTACGCTTTGCACGCGGCGCCAGTGTTTTGATACTTGCCAGCGTTCTCGCTTTTTGTCTTTGCCAATGTCGCGCAGGGAAATCCATCCCTTAGACTGTCGAGCTGTCAAATGCGCCCACAGACCATCGAGCCCACTTAGTACGCTGTTTAGCTCGCGCGTAAATCTGCCTTGAAATTTGAACGTGTTAAGACCTTCCGAGCGTAGTTGAAATTCTATTCTCCATACTGGACCTTTGTATCCATTCCATAACGCGCGAAACCATTGTTTACCATGCTTAATCTCGATGTCTTTGCGATACATTCTGCAAACAATTGCGCCAGCCCCAAAGCTATAACCTGTAAGTGTCACGCCTTGAACGTGCATACTCGCGCGGCTATGTTCTGCAATTGCCTCGCCCATGTTCATAGGTTGCGCGCCGAGCGCCGCCATGACATCCCGCCGCAATCGCGCAGCGTCTTTATGCTTTGCTTTATCCTGGAGTAGCTTGACCGCCTTTTTGAGCTGGGCATCAGTAGGCGCAGACATATCTGCGTCAGCTGTGTCTGCAGCTGTGTAAACTGTACGCTTGCGAGCGCGAGTAATAAACCGATTGTCTGTTAGCTCAGTTCCATCGAAAAGCATTCCGTCGAAATCGGCGGCTAAGTCGATTCTGGAAACGTGCAGCTTGACACTATTAGCTGACACAGACACAAACCCGTCTCTATGTTCGGCGCCCTTTAATTTGCCTTCGTCTTGTAAAGCCCAGCGCTGCAAAACTTCATAGATAACATGCGACGCTGTCTTTGCTCCCATGCTCCACAGTAAAGCGCTGCGCAACTCGATATACACGTTTTGGTCGTACGTTCCTCGATTGCGAATTTTCAAGGTGCAGGCTGGCGACTTTAGGACATATGTCCAATGCGGCGCCGCTCCATATTTTTGCATTTTCCATCGAAAGGGACCGCTCGCGATTGTCACGTTTCCCTGCTCTTTGTAAGCCTGCAGCGCTTCTAGGATAGTCGGACATATCTGCAGCGTAGCCATTAAGTAAAGAGTGTCGACACCATACAGCAAACAGTCATTTTGTTTCGTGAATTCAGGGTAAACTGCAGTCGATGCGTGCAGCACTCCGCCCAGCTCAGGCTTTTCAGCATCGTGAAACCGCTCGACTATGCTGGATATTTCGCAGCTCTTTGTAAGCGCTATGTAATTACTAGTCTGCCTGTCATGCGATGGCGATGGCGCATCCTCGGTTGGCAATGGGTCGATGAAGCCTAATAGCCTGCCCAGCTCATCGGTATCAATTTCTGTGGGGTTTGCGGGGTCCGTGTTACTAAACACGGACCCTAATAGGGTTTCTCTGCGCTTGCTAATTTCGCGCAGCTGCGCTAGTGTTTCGATTAGGGATTCGGTCACAAGTATCCTCCATGTTGAATTACGCCACAGTTCCAGCTGTGGCGTTTTTTTTTGTTAATTACACTTCGTCGTCATTGCCTTCGCTATATGCTGCGCTACAGCTGCGCGCCCTGCACTTGTATTGTAGTGCAACCCGTCAGTACTCAACTGCCTGTCTAGTCCTTGCTTTCCCCATAGTCGGCTATATGATGGCAACCCTTTGTCGCCGACTACAATATAGCTGCCTTGCTGGTAGGGCAGTAGAGACACGTTTGCTCTAGCGTCAAGCATAAGCGCCGCTTGCAACTCGACAGTGTTTTGCTGGCGCCCAGGCAGAGTCGCTGTTCTGCCGCTGTATTTATTCCAGGTGGTCGGCGGGACAATGTACACGCGCGCGCCGCGTTGTCCTGCAATCGATGCGAGCTTGTTTATGTTGCTCCGCGTACTGGCGGCGCTCTTACCGTTCGCAATATCGTTGACACCGAAAATCAGGACAACGTCAGTGAATCGCGTTGTATCAGTTACGAGCTTGTCGAGCTTTTGCTTTATTCGGTTTTGATAACTAGACTTGCCGCCGTTTGTACTTACTGCGACGTTGCAGACTCCGTCTGCCGCTTCGAGCTGGCGACAAATGGCGACGCCTAACGCGGTTTGCGCTTGACTATCTCCAAAAAGCAACACCTTGCGGTTTTTGACGCTTGTCTGTGTGCAGACAGCTTTTGACGATTTGGCGCCTGCTTTGCGCAGTAAACCGATAGAAGTCAATACAATTCCTGCCGCTATGATTTGCGCGCCTATATTCAAGATTCATCGTCACTTTCTTCGCTACATTCCCGAATTGCAGTCTCAAGTTTTGTCACGCGCCTCGATAGGTCTACGTACATAAACACCATCGCCAATATATACGACACTCCTCCTGGAGCGCCCAGCGCGTCTGCTGCCGCTGCTGTCCCCGCTGCTACTGTTCCGATAGTTGCCGCTGTAATGCTTGACTCTGCCATTAGTACCAGCCTTGTCTGTCATGGAAGTCGAGCGCAGCTGCGGGGCTACCGTATCTGTCTTTGATATATGACAAAAATCCAACTGCCTCATTAAAAGCGTCTCCAATTCCTAACTCTTTCTCAGGATAGTATATCTTTGTATTGCCTAGAAGTAGCTGCCCAAGCCCTGTAGCAGTCGACTTTGCGCCTATAATGCCCTGCTTGAGCTCCGCGTGTACATTAACCCATCTTGCCCTATTTCTAGGTTTGGATATGTCTGACCCGTGTCGCTGTCCTGCCTTGCCCTGCCCATATGTATAGTTTGGTATACCTACCCATCCTGCAGACTCTTTCTCTAGTAGTCGATGCAGCTGGCGCTGCGTGCTCCAGGCTGGCGACACTTTTGCGTAAGGCGCAGCTGT
>PAXN01000048.1 GCA_002715005.1 Rhodospirillaceae bacterium | reverse complement strand
GGTGACTGTTAATCACTTGGTTCCTGGTTCGAGTCCAGGTTGGGCAGCCATTTTCAAGACTAAAAACTTCATATAAAACAACAACTTCTAAGCCTTTCCCCTCTTGATTTAATTTCTGCTGTATTGTAGGATTTTCGCCCTTACCACAATTTTACCACACTTGGCTAAAGGCATAAGATGGCAGCTATAAAACGTATGGGGAAAGGTTGGCAAGTATCTATTCGTAGGCGCGGCTTTCCAACTTTATATAAAACATTCCCTACTAAAAATAAGGCAAAGATTTGGGCCAATAAAAAAGAATCTGACATCGACCAAGCGAAAGTTTTTGGTACAGAAATGGTTGAACTTCCACCTAAACTACAGCGCAACGTCGAGCCAACAATAGATCAAGTAATCCTCAGTTATAGACAACTGCACACTAGCGGTAAGAAAGAAATGAACGACTCGAAGTTTCTAACGCTTGGGTTGTCGATGCGTGAATTGCGTGGGATTAAAATTTCAGAGCTAACAACAGACACGATGTACGGTTATGCTGACGACAGGTTATCTCGTGTGTCGGAAGGCACATTGAAACGACAGTGCTTGGCAATTGGTCAAGCGATACGTTGGTCTAGGAAAACAGTGTATAGAAAGGTAATAAAACACGATCCTTGGCCTGATGTAATGGAATTTTTGACAGAAGAAGGAATGATAGGTCAGAGTGAGGAACGGGACAGGAGATTGTACAAAACGCCACCTGCCTTTGCCAAATTGCCAAAGAACTTCAAAGGCACTGAAGAGAATCTGTTGCTGAACACTTGTCTAAATAGATGGGGTAAGTTGGACTGGATTTATTGGATGATAAGAATTGCTATTGCGAGTGCAATGAGAGAAGGGGAAATTCATCGTATGCAGTGGTCGTTAATTGACTTGGATAAGAATGTTCAGGTTATTAAAGCGCGGAAAGACCCAAAGCGACCTAAAGATCAACATGTACCTATTACACCAGAGTTGAAGAAAACATTATTAGAGTACAGACAGATATGCAGACCTGGGGACTATCTGTTTACTGAGATTGAAAAGACCGCAAGCATTGGACAGCGGTTTAAAAACCTGACAGACAGGCTTAGTTATCCAGCTAAAGAACTTACTTTTCATGACTTGCGGCATGAAGCCATAAGTAGATTGTTTGAAAGAAGGCCGCAGTTGAGTATCCCAGAAGTGGCATTATTCTCAGGGCATAAAACTTGGAGTCAATTAAAGCGGTACACGCATCTCCAAGCTGAAGACGTTGCTAAGAAAATGAAGTAGTTTTCACTTTCTTTGCGCCACTATGCTATGCAATTTAAAAATTTCTTCTCCGTCATTTGCAGATATATCACTTATCACGGTTAGAACATATTGAGCCACTAACGCTGTTGGAAACAAATGCTTTCTTCGGTTTGGGTTTTCAATTGTTCCAACATCAACAGTTCCGTCGGCAATTTGTTTATAAACGGTATCGGGTTGCAGCTTCATGACTTCTGCGTATTCGTGGACGGTCATGAAAGGCCCGTAACGATTTAACATAATTTCTAGTGTTTTGTTTATAAAATCTACTGACTTCATTATTAGCCCTCCTCTATTATGATTAGTAATGATTAGCAAGGCTTATAATAGTACATCACAACTACAAAATTATTAGCATTTTGCGAGTCAATCTTTGACCTTTTTTAGTGCATCAGATGAATAACTTAACGAAAAGGTTAATTTGAAGGTCAGTGAGTGACTTATAACCAAAAGTTATATAAGTAATTGATAAATAAATACTAATAGTATTTATTTATGGCTAATTATATTAAGAAATAAATTCAGGTTTTTTAATTTTTATTTTAGGTGCGGGGTGCTCTTTTAGTGCGTCTACTTTCCCTAAAATGTGTTCATAGTATCTTAGTTGGTAGTCGTTCATAGCGATGGTTTTTTCTAACCAAGCTGCCATTTGTTGTAGCTCACCTTGGAATTTTAGACAATCAGAATGTATGTCACGAGTTTTACTTAGCATATATTCAGTGTCTTCGTGATTTACTAAGTAATTCATCGTTGTACCTAATGCTGCTGCGATCCCTGCAACTTCGCTGAGTTTTGGTTCTTGGTGTCCATTAAAAATGCGCTTGACTAAACTTACTTCAAGTTTTGAAGCCTTTGCGATTTCTGTGTAGTTATACCTAAGACTTGCTTTGATTTTTTGTATACGATCTATAAACCTCGCGGTATCTTTATTCATTTTCTCCCCCTTGTTATTAATGCTATTCCATAGTTATGCAAATAGGACTGCTCTTACTCGGTATATTTTTGCATTTTTAGCTTTTGGTACTTCGTCTTGCCTAAACATTTTTGCAGGTTTGTTACTTTGATATACCACTAACCAAACATTGGGCTTTAGTGGAGGGAAATTAGGGTCACAATTTTTATCGACTTGGTAATTTTTTTCAGCAGGTACAACAACCAAGTTGATACCTGCATCCATTTTGGCTGTTCCTATTTCTGGCTTACCCATATTTGAATTAGGTGCAATCGATTGGTAATCAATCGGTTTATCTACATGGAAAACACCGCTTTCTAGTCCAGCGACATTAAATAGTTTTCTTTCTACTGTACAAGGTGCGCCTGAAGTATTACCCAACACAGGCCAATATCCTTTTTGGGGAATGTCACCTGGGTCTAAATCAGGGTCTATGTCGTGCGGAGCTACGCCAAGAAAATTAGCCATTTTAACAACGGCTTGCGGGTTTAGTTCGGTTATACCATTCAGATATTGTGAAATTGCCCCTTGTGACCAATCTAGTTTTTTAGCTGCTTGACGTTGTGTAAATTTAAATTCGTGCGCTTTATCGTTCCAAATCTTTCTTAAATTTTGCGCGGGTGAGTGTTTTTTCATTTGGTTGGCCTTGTGTTACATCCGTAATTAGCCGAGCTAATGTATTAGTATCCGTTTGGTTTTTCAGATAATAAGCGGTACTAATATTTTTTGTCAACTTATTCAGGATTAAACAGGATTTTTCAGCACCTATCACCAACCAAGTCGGGTGCTTCCACTGCTGCATTTGTGTAATCCATTGCTCTTGAAGAGGCGATAAGCCAGTTTTTATAATAGTTGTGGGACGTTTTGGGAGTTTTATGTATTTGTATTCAACGAACAGGATACCTGCGGGTCCAGCATACATAGCGTCGGGGACTCCTCCACTGTAGCGGTCTGCTATTTTCCACACATAAACTGATTTATCTAGTTTGCGGTGGACACTTTTAACGAACGAGTGTTCATTCATTTAAAGTGCCAGATTTTTTGACCATGATCTCTGGCGGAATCACAAGGAGGAAGGCTGACAAAAGCCTCTGGTCAAGGTGGTGTTAGAATTCCTTGGTACTTGCGTACAATTCTTCCGCTACCTTATAGTGGTTTTCAGCAAGCCAACCTTTTGGACCCTCGGCATCAATGTTGTACCAACCATTCTCGCCTTTGGTGACATAGTTAGACTTGATCTCCCAAACACTGGCGAACCGATCACCTGCTAGAGCAGAGATTTTGGTGTTCCAGTTGTTAGAGGGAGTGATCTTAGACCCTGAAAAGTCCATGATATAAGGTGTAGGAAGCAAGTTATCGTCTTTATCAAACGCAAGAACAAGGTGTTTATGTGACTTAGAAACAGTCCAGTAAGGTATTTTTACACCGTCTTTTTCAAAGTCCTGTTGGTCTTGTGCAGCTACTGCTCCATTGGCTTCTTCGGCTGTACTGAATTCACCGAGCTTTTGAGCAGAACCGCCTACAGCCCTATTCTTCCACACTACAAAGTTAAGTTGGAAGTTTACAGATACAACGCGGATAGATTGGCCCAGGCTTTTCTTTTGTACTGTATCAAACCAGTCGCCTTCTTCTGCACCCTTAACAAAATCAGGGTGGTGCTTATCTACCTCGTTGGAGGCTTTTTGTAGTTGTTTTAAGCGTGGGATTTGTAACTCCCCGCCTACGTTTTCGTTACCCCTACCACTATTGGTATCAATGTAGTCAGGAACGACAGACATGTCTGCGCTCATAACAACTGCATTATTGTTTTTAGTGGGTGTGGTTGCTTGTTGCTTTGCCATAAGTATTACCTATTTAAGAGTTTTAAAAGTAAGATTTTGTTTAGTGACAGGCTCTACGCCCGGTATTGCTTCGTTAAGTTGCAATTCTTCGCGGTACGCTGTGGCTAACAGTTGTTTACGGAATAAACCGAAGTTTTGAGTTTCCAATACCCAGTTACACAACGCATCGAAATCTGTGATTTGTGGCAGCACATCTTCTTTAAGAGTGACAGAGAAGTTATCAGTGGCAGATCGGGTTTCTCCCTGGTCTTCCATTGTGTGCATAATTTTGTATTTAACTTCTTCAGCTTGCTTTTTAAGATCACTTACCACTGCGTTGGCTTGTTTTATTTCGTGCTGCAAATTGCCGTAGTCGTTGATAAGTTCACCTTTTGTTTTTACAACATTAAGTGCTGGTTGATTCATGATGCTTTTTTCACCTCGTGTAATTGATTAAGGACTGTTAATAGGTTTTCCATTCGACCTAGCTTCCCTTCTAACTTTTCATACACATCAGGTTCCCATGTGTTTCGGGCTGCGATCTGAATGATCTGCGTCTTTTGTGTTTGACCAGCACGGTAAATCCGTCGGTTGAATTGTTGATAATGTTCAGCGTTGTATGTCGGAGAGGCCCAGATGACAGTGGTTGCTTTAGTCATCGTAAGGCCGTGACCTGCTGATTGGGGATGAGCAAAGACAACTTGTAGTTGCCCTGCTTGTAATCGCCCTACTATTTCGGTGCGTTTGACAGCAGGTGTTTCGCCATCAATAACGCCATAACTAATCTTTTCTTTTTCGCACTTGGCAACTAACGCCTCGCGTTCGTGTTTCCAGTTAAATGCCACAAGGCTATGTTTACGATTCTTAATAAGATCAATAACCATGTCGTAGCGTTCATCATGAATACCAGCAGATTCACCTTGCTGATCGTAGATAGCGCCTGTGCATAGTTGTAATAATTTTTTAACACGAGCACCTGCATGAATTGCATTGATTGTGCGTTTGCCTGTATACAGAACAGAGTCTTCAGCAAGCTGGTTGTATTGATGCTGTATGGTTTTGGGTAGTGTTGTGTACATGCGATGTGTTGATTGTTCAGGCATGTCGATACACTGCTCAAGCTCGAACCGAATACTGATATCACCAATTGCTACTGCGACTGTTTCTTCGGCATCTTCTTTGTCTCGCCATTCAATACCGAAGCCGTTATGGATTGGAGTACACACTTGTTGGCGGAAAGTATAGAAGCGTCTACCCAGTCGTTCGCCACCGTCAACTAACATTGCTGGATGCCAAATGTCTGTTATTGAATTGCTATTGGGTGTACCAGACATAGCTACAACACGATCAAACCGATGGGAAATAGCTAGAGCAGCTTTACTACGTTGTGAATTAGCATTCTTAAATGCAGTAAACTCGTCGATACAGAGCATAGTAAACTGGTCAAGTACATCAGGATTTTTTGCAAGCCACTTAACAGCATCGTGATTGGTAATTACTATGTTGCTGTTCTCTTTAAACGCAGCAGTACGGTTACGCGCATAAGCTACTGAGTAACTCAGGTTAGGAGTGAACTTCTGAATATCATCGCCCCAACTTGCCTGTAGGATGGATAACGGGGCTAGAACTAAAAGACTACCTTTAGTAGATAGCTGGTCAAAAGCGTCTAATACACTACGTGTTTTACCAGTACCAGGGTCGCTTGTTATTAGGCATTTAGTGTTATTTAGTATGAATTCAGTAGTTGTTGTTTGGTGTTTAAATGGTTTAAGTTTCATAAGTATATTAATAAGTTAGGTTTGTTAGATTAGTCCAGCTAATCACTAAAAGCAAGCATTTTATTAGTTCAACTAATCATTACTGGCGAGAAGTTTTCGTTCTATTTCAAAGGCTTCTACCAGCATTTGTCGGAGTTCTGCTGCTTTTGCTCGGTCTGGACAATTAAGGATTTTTATTTCTGATTTTTTGATTCTGTGGGTGCTCCAAAACATAGCTTGTTCAGGATCAGTTTTCAGTTCGTATTGCCATTCGTTTCCATCTTCGTCTGTAATAAACATCCCGCTTTCCATTGCGTTCTCCTATAGTTTGATAGGTGCATATTTAAACTTATAAATACTTTGTCTTTCACAATAGGCTTGAATATCTAAATCAGGTCGGTTGTTGAGTCGTTGTGCAAATAAACTGCATTTATCATAAGTTTCAAAACACAAAGCACCGTCTTCGCAATTGGTTGCCATTGCTTGTCCACCTATTACTATGACAAGTACAAATGTAATCATTTAGTCGGTTTATATATTTTGCACGTTGGGCAGTACCAACCAACTACTTCAAATGTTTGTGGTACTACTTTTATGACAGTTTCTTCGTCACCACCGCATTTACTGCAAGGACGAAGTTCTTTTCTTATTTTTCTGGTAGATGTGTTTTCCACATGAGACCTCGGTATGGGAATTCTTTGGTACGCACGTAGTGAAGTTTTTGGTGGTGCATTGTTCTTTTCATAATGAATAAAACAACTGAGACAAGTAAGCCACCGAACAGAGCAGCCATCATGCCAGCGTAAGTGCCAGCAAGACTTGCCATAAGTACAGCAGTGATAAGAATGTCGAACAAAATGTCGTAACCAATAACTTTACGCATACCTAGTTTGAAAGCGAGAAATAATAAACCCGCTGCCGCGATGACTCCTGCAAGTAACATGTATCTAACTCCTTTGTCTTTTGTGTTGGCGTGGTCGATTGATTTGGTCAACGCTAATTACTAATAGACCCATAACAGCTACAGACAATGCAGCTAGTAGAATTATCATAATTGCGTTACCTAGTTGTGCGATTGCAATAACAAACATTACAAATGCTGTAAAATAAATTAAGCCTTTCATGCGTCCTCCACTATTTTTCGTGCATGGTTATTTAGATGAGCTTCTATTTGAGTTCTTATTTTTTTACCGAATTCAGTATCGTTTTTATTTTCTATACATAAGAGGAGTTCTTGGTGGGATACTTCATCTTCGATAGTGAATAGGGCTTCAAAAAACTCTTCTTTGTTATGCAATAGTTCTTCTGTTTTTTGTTGAATCTCATATTCTCGTTGTGGTTCGTTGGCACACCAGTCGTCATAAAGCCTGTCTTGCTCAACTTGATACTTATTTAGTGCTGCTGTGTTACCGTCAGGCATTACGTTTTGCATGTTTACCTCCGAAAAAAAGAGCAGTTGCAGTAAAAACCACAACTGCTCAACGACTAAGGGTGGGAGAGAACACCCAGTCCAGGGGAATTATTCAATTCCATGTACGCATTGTGGTTCATCACCTTTTCTGTAGCTGCACCATCTGCAATTCTGTTTGGATGGTGTAGGGTCAAATTCTGTTGCTGTTGTCATTCTTATGGCTCGCTTGTAATAACCAGGGGCGAACACCATCGCATCGTTACGAGTGTAGTTTTTAATCATGGTTTCACCCTTATCGAGATACCAAAGTTCTGTCTGGGCATATTGAAGATCGGGGTACTTGTAAAATGCACCTATGGCGTACAGCAGGGCTTGATGAGAATGAGGGATTTCGTTGCCGTCTTTACGTCCGGTCTTGTAGTCAATAACTCGTGCAGAAGTCTCATCTTCGAGTACCATTGCGTCGAGCTTAATTCTCCCCCACGTTTTGTCTTCGAGCCATCCAACAGGTTGCATGTCAAGATCGAAGCCCCACTCCCCCTCTAGCTCGACTTTACCTTCTTCATAAAGACTTCTTAGTTCTTCAAAGTCAGCTTTAAACTTTTGGAGGTTTTTAGGAACTTCTTCACCAAGGTCGCCTTTAACATAGTCTTCAGCTTCTAGGTGAATGGCAGAACCACGATCCGCAGCGGGGCTGCTGTCTTGAGGTATCTTTTTGACTTTCTCGATGTAGATTTGATAAGGGCAAGTCTCAAACTTTTTTAAAGTCGAGTATGACCACGCTCGTACTGGACCCAGTTTTTTGGGCCTGTCCGTGGCGATCTTTTTAGCATCGGGTCGTTCGTCCTGAAACATACTCATAATATTAGTCTAGCTAATATTGGGTCGTTCGTCGAANTTTTCATTGAGNAATTCTCCCATTTCCTTATTGATTTCCCANACCACAGGAACACCCCTGACGGGNTTGTTGTCGTGTGAAATACATCTTTGTTGGACATTAGCTTTGACTCCNAGAAATTCTTTTGCTTTNTTCCGAAACCCAGTAATGTTTAANCGTTTTGAAACTGGGTANTGNTANATGACATCAAATATAATTTGCAGAACATCAGGTTTAATCATGATTTCTTTGTTGCTGTACTTTGTAAACCAACCTCTAACGTATCGCTTGGATGTTTCTAAATTTGAAATCATATCGATGTCACTTGCGCGAGGAACGATATCAAACACTTGGAGAAAATATTCAATGTCTGCATCTTTGATGGCTTGAAAAAACTCTTCATAGTCATCCATTGCAAGCTGTCGCATTTCTTCTTTTGATACATTGACGATTGGAGTTCTAATAAATTTTTCAACGTATTCAAAATTAGATAAATAATTTGCAAAGTCTTGAAGCTCTGACTTTATATCTTCGAGGTTGTCTACTAATTTAGGATGGGCTTCAACAAGTTTGGTTTCTTGCCGAGGGGCAATGTTATATCGTCGATCCCCTTCTTCCAATCGAATAGCATCTCGTTTGTTGGTTAGGAATATAAAATTAGTATAGGACTTTTGTTCGCGCTGGTCGGTACGCATTTCTCGGATAGTGATTGTGTTTTCAGTGATTTGATTTTTGAGTTTTGCAGCCATTTTGTTTGCGCCTTGATGGGCAGATGCCATGTGAAACTCGTCAACTACCAAGAACATTGCCCTGGTCATGAATCTGTTGAACTGTTCTTCAATATTTTCTAGGGCTTTCATGGGAACCTGCCCTTCGTCACCGAAGATTGGTCGCAGTATTCGATAGTAGAATTGACCTTTACCTGTGCCTTGAACTCCGGTCATGACCCAAGCGGTTCCGGTTTTTTCTTTTGTTTGGTAGATAAATGCTAACCAGTTAATGAAGCGTTCAAATTCTGGTTTGCCATTGCCAAGCATGTGATCGATGAGGGTATATATCTTTGGGCATTTCTTTTTAATTTTTATAGCTTCGCCAAACTTTAGAGGCTTGGTTGGAAGTGATTGATTTTGTTCATAAATTGAGCGTTGATATTGATTTATTTGATAAGTATTTGTTTGCGGATCGAGAACAATACCTTCTTTTTGGGTGTCTGTAGGATCAAAAAACACATTACCCTCTGGCATGTAGCGTGGTGCAGGTGCTCCATGAGCATACATAAACGATTCCACGTTTTCTTTTTTGATTGGCACTAGATCAAAATGATTTAGAAACTGTCGTTCATCAGGATTGTAAATTCCACCCATAATTCGATCTGTGTTGTAGTCTCGAAAGACTACTGGGTACGAGTTTTTCTTTTCTTTGCTTTGGAATTTCTTGAAACGATCAAAAACACTTTGATAAAAATCGCTATCCATTTTTTCAATCTCAAAGATTGGTTCCCCCTTGAAATTATGCATGAAACGAGGGTCGGCAAGGTCAAACCAGTAGGCGTTGCTGTTACCATTATTGATATTGCAGCGCACTATGGTTCTCTCGATGACCTTGCCATCTTTCGTTGCTGATTCGATTTTAGTGATATCGACTACGTGGATGCTTCCCTTGTCTGGATTTTCTAAAATAGAATGTATCTGCCCGTGGACTGCACCTGATGTAATCTTTTCCCTGGACTGGTTGAGACCTGCTGTTTTTCTAAGTTCATTTTTAATTTTTGTTTCTAGTTGAAAGTTAGTCTGTGCATTAATTTTTGATGAGTTAATGAGTTTGGCTAGATCGAGCCTGTCTGATTTTTTGTTGACTAGAACAATGCGATCATCACTATTTGCAAATGGGTCTTTCTTGCTGTCATGAAAAACTGGTGGTGCAATAAATATTAGTTTTGAGTTGTCAGCCACTGAGATATCAAGTGTGTGCTTTAAACTGTGTCCGTTAACTGACAATTCAATTTGCTCTTCGAATGTCGGTATTGTGTAGTTACAAAATTTGAGCCAGAGCTTTAAAGTCTTTGGTTCAACAGGTATGGTCAGCAACATAATAATGTGCAGAGATATTTGATTCTTTTTAAAACCTGTCGATGCACTAGCTTGTGCTATGTATGATGTATTTTTAATTGCAGTTGGGAATAGATTAACAACCTGCTCTGCCATCTGCTTTACATCAGACTTTTTGTATTTCTTTTTGGTCACATATCCTGGGACTTCAAGACCATCGATATCCAGAACCATTGTGCTAGTGTATTCATGTCTTGCAATCTTCCCTGCTCGACTTTCATTTGAGAGAGGTTCATTTACGTGACCTTTCAATAGACAATGGCCTTGATGAGCATGGTCTAAGATTGCTGTATGTGCGTCTGTCAGCGTCACAATTGTTTTGTTATGTGACGTAACATTTTTAATCATTGGATACGGTTGGAACTTGTCGTCTACGAATTCCTTTGCGAGACTTCTTTTACCTTCGCCATCTGACAGAAATGTGACCGATATAGGAGTAGTCATATCGGGGTCTCTATCGTGGAAAGTTAATTTTATAGATTTCTTCGCGGCTGATTTTTACATCCTTTTCAGCCTCGAAAGTGAGTACAACGCTGCCGTTGTCTTTGATTTTATTTAAGCGAACAACACATGATATCTCTCCCTGGTCGTTGTGGATGATAACTTTCTGGTCACAAAATCTTGTTAAGCTAAGTCTGCCCATTATTTGCTATACCTGTCGGCGTAGCCTCCTTCTACTGCAAGCGGCAAGGTGCTTGCCCAAGGTGGACGAACTTCCATCATCTTCGTGATGGTTTCCATTGTGGTGTCTGGGTCTTGTTTTGGACCAACTGCAATAATCTCGTCATGCACGGTAAAAGCGACATTGAGATTGTTCAATTGGTTTATTTGCAGCAGCGCATCAGTAATGACGATCCGTGCAAGCGCCTGAATTATGTTTTCGACGAGCTTACCACCGTAGATTTTAATTGGTTTACCGTGACGCTCGTATTCGTACTCACCATTGACGTTGCGTAAGTTGGTGTAGTTCAGCGACATCCCGTTAGGAAGACGGATGCTGTTCTTTTCAATACACAATAAATCGTCAGGCCCGTAAGTATTTCCGTGATAGGCTTCGTTTATCATCCACGCAAGCATCTGATCTGCGACTTTCCACAGACGAGCAATCTTATAAAACTTGCTGCGGTAATTAGAAACAACTGACATTGCTTCGCTGTCAGGCAATTCAACAACAGGACCACTCGATCCGCTAGACAAAGTAGCTTGGAACTTGCGCCATCCCATGCCATAACCGAGGCCAAGCACGGCTGTCTTACCTACGAATCGCTCAGTGGGATCGGTTTTTCCATTGATCTCGCGGCCATATATCGTAGAAGCAAACGCTGCATACACATCCGTCCCGCTGGCAAATTGCTGTAAGAGGTCTTGTTCGTCTGCAAGCCACGCCAGCATCCTGGCTTCGATGTTGCTGTAGTCAGCGACATAAACGAGATGTCCATCAGGAGCTGCAATGCACTTCCGAAGTTCTGAGCCACGAGGCATGTTCTGTAGATTAAGTCGGTCAACACCGCCAAACCTGCCAGTATGCGCTGCGTAATACTTCAGTGGTATATTGAGCTTGCGATCTGATCTTGCTGCTGCAAGCAAACGAGAGGCGCGGGTTTCTTTCAGCCGCGACTTAACTGTGAGCCTTGCATCCCAAATGCTTTTATATTGGGGATACATTTCTTGCATTTGAATAAACGCTGGATCAGATTTACCAAAAGCAAAGGTTTCTTTGTTAGTTTGCAGACTAGTCTTGGTAGGTGGCACGATGCCTAGTTCATCTTGCAGATATTCAGCAAACTTAGGATTGCTTGCAAGAACAGCACGTTCAACGCCCGCAGCCTCAATTTTCTTTTCTTTGTTAGCAATTTCATCGTTGAGCGACTGGATTAATCGTTCTCTATCTAGGACGAGACTAGGTTGGCAAAACATGCGAGTTGTTGCGTCAATCAAATTAAGTTCAGACTGCGGAAATCCAGGCAACAGTTTGTTGTAGATTGCATAAGTTAAATCAACATCTTGTATGCAATACTTGGCAATTTCTGATTCGATTTCTGGTGGTAGATCGACGATGCCCTTGGCTTTGACAAGTTCATCGCCCTTTCGCATTGATTCATCATCAAACAACCGCTCGGCAACTTTAGCCAGGGATGCTGATGTATTGGGCGACAAACCACGAGCCATGCAAGCGGTATCGTAATAATAGTTAGGAATAATATTGAATCGTTCAGCTAATATAGCTGCATCAAATAGTGCATTGTGACAAACGAGGTCTGCTTCTTGCCAATTGATAGCTGCCAANCAGTCTTCTACTTCGTCATGNCTGTACCATTCGGTGTCGTTGTTGTCGATCTTGATGCCTACNCCCCAAATCTTGAATTGATCGGAGCGTATGTATTCCATNGTNGTCAGNTTACTTANCTGATACTNNACANNGTANTANGTTTCNAAATCAAGTGTTATNAGTGTCATTACNATTGTTATCCGTGAACAATTTATCGTGAAGTATTTTTTGAATAGCGATTGCTCGACTNTTTCTATGTGTTAGGTGCGGATTAACTGTGCTATATCCTTTAGGTANTTTTTTAATCACGCCACCTTTTGCTAAAAACTCAGCTATATCTTTTTTAATTTTTATTCTGACTTCATCTTTTTTCATAAGTTTGGTGCTGCTTGTGGAACTACCAGTGCAGCAGACTGGATTGCATCAAACTAGGAAGAGGTAACAAGAAACTAGTTTGGTTCCATCCCATCGCAGGGCGGGGGGTCCGGTGGATTAAATTTATCATCAACAAGAATAGGAGGTGTTTCTCCGGCAATCATTTTTGCGGGGTCAAACCAAGTCCATTCATCTGAATAATTTGTGTAATTTTTATCTAGCTGATTTGTCATGGATATGTGAATTGCAGAGAAATTATGATTTCTGGCTGAACGCATTAGATAACAGAAGTTGAAACTGTATCCTTTATGAATAAGCCCTTCATAAACTTCAGCATCCCCTTCTGGAACAGTTACAAATAACTGAGTTCGTTCTTTGTCAGATAACACGTTCAGTTCATTAGTGCTAATTAACAAATGCCAATCATTTGGTTTAAGATGATGGGTGTTAATCAACAAATGTTTACCGACAAAATTAGAACGGGATGTCTCCGAATTCTTCTTGTGCTCTCGCGTTTGCGGCTTCTGATTCTCTGGCGGCATAAACTTGACTATATAAGTTATTAAACTTGTCTTTTAAATCCTTATATGCCTCTGAATGAGTTTGTTTGAACCACAAAAATACATACTCTTCGAAATCAGATCGAAGAGGGTCCAAATGTTTGACTCGATTTTCTTTAGAGGCAGAAAGGAATTCATGAATATCCATTGTGTGTTACTCCGTATAGGATAATATTAGTTGGACTAATCAAGCAGGTCAACAAAAATTTGATTAGTTGGGCTAATCAATTTTAGGAGGCATGTAGATAACGTCACCAAAGGGAACATCTGCACTCACATCGCGTTGATGGCAGCTTACCCATAGCACAGGACACTGTGGTACGTCTTTTCCTCTGGGGTATATATTACATTCCATGTCGGTCAAATAGACGATAGCTTCGAGATCATGGGCGTTTTCAGCAAGCCAATGGAAGCCAGGGACGAAACTTGTACCACCTCCTCCACCTGCTTCGAACTTGTGTAACCGCAGATCATCTTCGGGTGTAAAAATTATTGGTGGCCTGTCTTCTGGGATTTGAGTATCGACCTGCACGAGATACAGTTTTTCGGGTCGTACTTGTTGCATGATGGCAACGATTTCACCCCAGAACTGTTCGACATGCTCGAACGTAGAACCAGAAACATCAACAATAATCCCGACGGGTCCACAGAGGTCGCTGTCAATTGACGGCAGATAGATGTCTTCGCCAATGTATCCACGATTAGGCCGTCGCCAGTTGAACTCTTCACCGCCCCTGCTAGTAAAGAAAGGCCATAATACAGAAGTCCAGTTAACCAGCGGCTTGAGTATGTTACCGAAGATACGCTCAATGTCGCCTGGAAGTTTACCAGCTTCTTTTGCTTGCTGTAGTGCTTGGTTTATTTTGATGCGAACATTTGTTTCGAACTCGGCTGGATTAACTTTTGCTTCTGGTGGTAGGTCGTTTACTGTCCCCCAAGTAGGAACATCGTATTTCTCGCGCCAGTCGTCAGGCAGGTCGTTGTATATGTCATCAGCGGTCCATGTGCAGTCAGCGTATTTGTCATCCCATAGTTTGTCAGGTGGCAATTGAAAGCCGTACTTGATAACGATGGGGTTGATTGCCAAGTCACAAGCGATATTCCATTTATCAGGGTCGCGCCCATTACGCCTTATTGGGTGCAGTAACATAACGTGTAAAACCTCATGCACAAGGACACCGACTAATAGAAGTTTAAATAATCCAGCAACAAATTTCTCGTTATAGAACAGGGATTTACCGTCTGTTGCCATTGTCTTAATACGTTTCGAGTCGTGGATCAGTGCAAGACCTAGTAGTAACGTACCGAAGAACGGCTCGGTAAACAGCAGGTCGGATCTTGCACGGACAATGTGTTCATTCATTATTGTTCTCCAACATTAAGAGCAATTTTCCATTGATCTTTGTGTCTATAGCTGCTGTCCGTATCCACACTGATGCCCCAATAAGTTTGTTCCTCAGTTACATCAGGCATAGTGTCCACGCAAATGCGAGTATTAGGTTTGTACCCCATCTGTATAGCGTCTTGCAGTTGGTCAATCAGTTCTTGAATTGTCATCATTGTTCTCCTTACAGTGACGCTTTAACAGCAGTCTTGTTAAGGTTGTGCATGTCGATGTTTGCAAACACTTCTTCGCGTTCGGCAGTGTTGTTTGATCGTGTTGTTTTAGATGCGAGTTTTTCTTTCACGTTTTGAGGCAAGTATTTGTCTGCCCCAGGCCACTTATCCAGCAGTTGTTTGACTGAAGTACAAGCGCCTATTAATTTACTAACTGTGCCTTGATATTCGCGTCTTGAAATTTCTCGTGTTTCTTTTGAGTAATTGTATTTTTGAATAAGTTTTTGCAATTTTTCAAAGCGTTTGTAAGGCATACTGCACGTAAAAACTAAAGAACCGTTCATTGGCGCGTTCCAGTTTTTCTCATTTTTTAATAAGTAATTATTGCGAACGTCGCTTGGGTTATCTGAATTTGGTTGAGAAAGTCCAAAATTTATTGGGAACGGGATAGCTTGATGGTCTTCAGTATTGCCGAAAAAATATAAGGTTTCGCTCGGACCGTAACCTTCGGTATCGTAACCTGCTTCATCTTTTGTGGTAATGTTGAGTTCAATATTATTAAACCAAGTGGTACAGCCTTCGAAACCTTCGAGATCATTTTTCTCTATTAAAGCATCTACATACTCAGCCGCGCTTGAACCAGCGTAGTTGTAGTTCATGCAGTAATCGAAATCTGCATAATTTTCTTCTTTGAATTGTGCAAATTTTTTCGCTAGTTTCCATTCTTTGCTGTCTTGTATATGGGGTGTTACTTTTCTAGCGAGTTTTGAAAACAGTTTTTTTGTTCCCTCTTTGTATTTTACTACCGGATGAGCGTTGTCCCAATCAAGCAGACAACTAGCGATAATTTCATCTCTGAGCATTTGTGACATTCGTACTGAAGCCATATCGATCCTCCACTGTGTTTAATTTAATATGCCAGCGTTTTTGTCAATCCACTTCTCAACTACTTCGTGTTCTCTGTAGTCTTTATCCTTCTGGCAAAGGTCTTTGAAGTAGACAACCTGCATTTCTGTTTCGAGCTTTTTAATCCACTTACCAATGGACTTAATTGTTTTGTCAGTAGTCTCGTTAATCAACGCGCCAACTGTTGAGTACACAACTGACATTGAGTTAGGCACTGGTGTACCTTTTGGATCAGCAATAAGATCATCCAGGTCAGGCATCTGTTTGGCATCTTTGCAGAATGCAATGAACTCACCTGCTGGTCCGTCACCGATCTTGGATGCTATTGCGTAGTGCATGAACCCGTCTGCTTCGGCTGGTGTCATGTCTTTGATTTCTTTCACCATCAAAGGCAAGCCGTGACCGATGTTTTCCCAAGTACGCGGTGTTGGGAATGCGTATTGAGTGTGATCTATTTGATGACAAAGATTGGGTTTGAAACGTAAGAATGAACAAACGTCTTCTGTTATTCCCTTGTTACGCAGATAATGAATACAATCTTCTGCTGAAGGCATTAGAGAGTAATGGTCAAACCTGTTCTTGAGTGCTGTTGGCATCTCGTTAGCACCTGTACGATCTTCTGCACGATTGCCACCTGCCAATATCTGTGTATGTATTGGTAATGTGTACTGACCAATAGCTCCGTCAAGTGTTACTTGCAGAAAAGCATTCATGGTTGCACGGGTTGCTTGAGGTAGTTCGTCGATAAGCAGTGCAACTTTTTCTGTCGTGTCTGATGGAGGTAAATCCTCTGGTGTGCCATAGACAGTGCGGTATGTGCCGTTATCTAATTCGATAATCTTAATACCGCCACGCACATCGATAGGGTCATAAAGGTTTGCCCGCATTTCATACACTTTGTAGCCCGCAGCAGTTAGCTGTTGGTACATAATTTCTGATTTACCGACTCCCGGTGGACCCCAGACCATCTGTGGTTTTTTCCTGTAGCCTTGGGCTTGTAGTTGCTCATTAGCTTTGATCTTGTAATGAAGCTGTTGCTCAAACTGCTTTGGTCGTATCTGTTGAATTTTGTCCATGTCCGTCATGTATTGGTTTCCCCTCTAAGTGGTTATTTGCGTTATGTATGAATTGTTTTAAGTTGCTGTTGTAATTATTTAGTTCCTCGATTAATTCTTTTATTTGTTTTGTCTGTTCCGGTGTTGGGTTCATTGTTATCTTCGACTCCTATTTTTGATTTCAAATTGTAGTCATGAGTTATAGTGCCTAGCTTGGCATCGCCTACCCATTGTTCTTTTATCCAACGTCTTATTTCAGTGCCGTCTTTTAAAACAACATTACGAAAATGGCCGCGTCTTACATGTCTGCGTTTCTTAGCGCCACTACCTGCAAACATGCGTTCGTACTGAGTAGTTCCTTTGGGTTTTGGAAGATCGATATCTAAGAGTCGCAGTTCGTTACGTGGTACTCGTTGACCATACGCTAGACGATGTACTTTGCTTTGAACAATGTCTCTTTCGATTATGTTGTGCGGATAATTTAATAAAGCGAGAGTCGCCCACAAGAATCTAATGTCTCCATTAACAGCCGCAATTGTTGATTCCATGAATCTACTCATAGCATCAATATGTTTTGCTTCGGTATCTCTGCTGCTCAGTACAACATAAGCTGCTGCACCGCTGATTCCGTCATTAACAATTATGTTGCATCTTCTTGAAAGTTCGAGACCTAGATGGGAGTCCATTTCTTTTTTATAGTGGTCACAGTATCCTTTTCCTAATACGCCATCACATACTGCTCGTGTAATTTCGTCAGCTTTTTCCTGATCGAAAGAGCCATCATTGCTTTGTATTACTAATCTTTTTTCGAGATCACTGAAATCTAGTTCTTCATCACAATTAAAATTAACAACCATAGGCACAGTACCTATGTTTGCCTTAGAGTGAAGCATGGAAGGATCAGTTACTGTAAAATAGCAACTTGCTATATAACCACTTGGTTTGTATTGGGCCATTGCACATGGAGCGCCTTCTGTCATTTTTTGTATGTGCCAACCTACTCGCCCTGTTTTATTTAAATCATCCCAATCATCATTTCCTTTTATATTTAATTGTTTTAGAGCATTGCTAGAGTGCTTATGTCGTTTTTGGTCGTCGCATTCAATCCACATATTGTCAAACGGTGGTATTGCGGTTGCCGCCATATCTAGCATTGCTTCTGGTGATTGAACTGAAGCCCAACATGCGTGTTCTAACAGACTGTCTGCAATTACAAATTTTTGAGCGCCAATTAAATCAACACGGTTTTGGCGAACCATACGAATAACTTCTTTTCGTTTAGACTTGTGTTGTTTTGCTTTCCAAACTGCACTCATATCAGCAAATGCACGATGGGGTGCAGAACAACCAGCTAGAACATAGTTATAAAGGTCTTGTTCTTCTTCGTTATGTTCCATAAATAGACTCCTAAAAAGTCTGGGCAGGGTGACAGGAATTGCCTGTCCCAAGCATCCGGTGGAGGCTACGCATTACTGCAAGCCATACCCATATTAGCTGTGCTAATCACTACAGACACAGCTAAACCTTGTAATCGGGGTCGCGGTTTTCCACGAGGCAATCTTGTTCTTTGTCATAGACAACTCCACATCTGTCCATGATGGTGTCGAGTGCTTTGGTCCATTTTTCAGTAGCGTCTTGATTACTGATTGTTTCTATTGCTTCTACTATGTTCATGCTGCTCTCCTAAAATAAAAATAATCCGGCTGAATCAGTTTTCTTTAACTTCCCATTTGTGAATACATATATTGGAATACAATCTAATGGTTCTTTGTCTTTTCTAGTGTGTACAAAGTATTCGTACCCTTCTACACCTCTGAAGTCTCTTAACCGTTTGACTCCGATTGTTATTTTTCCTCCACGTTGTCGTATAAAATATCTCATACTTCCTCCAATCTTTCGCCAGCTTCTACGTGATAATTGATATTGCCAAATATCTCTGGGTTATATTGTTTGCGTACTGCTGCTTCACACTTGTCACAGACACGTGCCACGTAAATGCCGTTAACATCAAGTAGCTCCCAGGAGTCTTCTCTGCTGTGCATACAATCGTTAAATGCCATCATCGTTCTCCTTTTTTTGACGCTCGAACCACTTGTCGTATTCCTCTGGAAAATTTCTATGTGCGTAGGCTTCGCCAGTTGTCAGCAAAGGACTGTCTTTAATATCTTTCAATATTTGTTCTACTTGTTCTTGTAGTTCTTCTTCAGTATCTCCAATCAACTTAACGTCACAGACTAATATAATTTTTCCATCATCATCATAATGGACTTCTATGA
>PAXN01000059.1 GCA_002715005.1 Rhodospirillaceae bacterium | reverse complement strand
TCACTGGTCATTGGTAATTGATATTTGATCATTGTTGAGGGGTTGAAGGGATTAGGATAATTAGAATATAACTTATAATTCGCAGGAAGATGATTGCTATGTTCAATATTTATTAGGTCACTGTAACTTACTAATACTTCTTCTTCATTTGAAAAATCGCTTTCATTTCCGTTGCTATCAACAGCTGTTACCCGAAAATAATACGTTTGATAATTTTCAAGTTCAGTAAGGTAAATGAATGGCTCTGAAGTATTGGCCAATAGTTGTTCAGAATTTGTATCTAATCCACCGTAAATACGATATTCAACAACACTGTTGTCCCCAAATTTATTAAAAATCAAAGTCACTCTATCTGAGTGTGATTCAGCAACAAGATAAGGAATGTCGACAATACTTTCCCATTCAAAGCGGAACGTACGATATGTGTTGAACCTTTCGACAAAATCCATTTCATATACAATTTCCCCATCCGGTGTAACTTCCGTTGCTTTGGGAAGGCTGTTCACAGCCCAATTGATTAAGGTATTTCCATTGGGCAATCTTTGTGCATTTGCCCATGCTTTAGCATAGCGGTCCGGGCTATGACGATACTCCCATACTTTTGTTGCCGTCCAGTTCAGAATATCTAATTGAAACTCAATCGCTCTTGAAAAAAGTGGTGTACGGTGATTACCATTATAGAATAAAGTGTATTGATTAGGATATCCGGGAACAGGGCGAATATCATGCTGATATGAAATTCCATGTTCATCATTTATAAACTGAAACTGATTATTCTCTCCACCCAGTCTCCATACTATTTCACCGGTCTGACGATTAATTTTCGTAATTTCACTCAGGTGACGACTTGATATTAACAAATGATCATCATAATCAACAGCAATGGCATTCATGTGAACATAATCAATGTTATCTGCAGTCAGGTCCTCATGTACAGCATCAAGTACATTAAAATGATCCTGGGAACGCCACTCAAATAAGACATTCTGATCTCTATCCAGTTCGTGTATAATATTTTCTTTCAATGTCGCATTACTTTGTCCTCCTTCAACCAATTGACTCATATCAACAGTTCGATTGTGGGGCACAATGACCAGATAATTTCCATTTGGCAGGAGTTGAATATCATGACCATCAAGGGAATAACCTGGGCTCCTAAATTCATAGATTACACTATAATTAGAATCCAACTCAACCCAGGTGTATAAAGGACTGCCGTACCTCATTGTTAATGTACTAGTAGGATGCAATTTAAAATCATAGGTAGGCCAGGGTAATCGCTTGTAAAAATAGGGCGTACCATCATTTTCAAGTATCATCACATAAGGAGAATCCCAGCGATTTGCGATAAATATTTTCCCTGCTGCCGTTTCTTCCAGAATTGAAACATCAACAAAAGGAGAATCACTGGGCACCGACACTCCGTTTATGACTGTAACTTCACCGTCCTGGGCAAGAACACTGACTACGCTTACAATTAGAAGTAGAGTGAAGAGGTGGACCCCATTGACTGGACACTTTTTTTGAGATTTAAGGTGTAGTGTCAATTCTGCGGTTTTGTTCATTTTGTCAATATACCCAATTACGTATTTTCACTTTATCACCAACATTTTCTTCATGTTTGTGTAATTACCAGCTTTTAAGCGGTAAAAGTAGACACCACTGAACAAATCACCAGCGCTAAAGGAAATTTTATGCTCACCAGCCGATTTCCTGCCGTTCACCAATGTTTTCACTTGCCGACCCAGCATATCAAATATAACCAGTTCTACATCGCTTGGTTCTTTTAATGTATACTCAATAGTCGTCGTTGGATTAAACGGATTGGGATAATTTTGAGCAAGGGCGAATTCACCAGGTAAAGCATTCTCTGCTCCTGGTTCCGTGCTTAAGAATTCTGATCCAAGGGCCAAGATACTCCAGAGCTGCAACGATGGTACGGTAATGTGTATGCCGGCCGAATCGGCTTCAATAGGCAGTTCTTCATTCGGACCATTATAGCGCAAATAGCTGGCCGTGGTGATGTCACGACCTTCCAGTAGTACGCTGTCTACATTTACTACCAGGTCTAGTTGCTCCTGCACCGAATTCGTGGAGACATCAACATTGCTGTTGACAAGATGGATCACAATTGGAGCCTCAGGATCATCAGGCTTCATACGGGGAACAAGATTCACACCGGGGTTATTCTGCAGGGAAACCCAAGGAGTTAACTGCGGTGCTATCTCAGTCTCAAAATTATGTGTGTTAATCCAGTCGAAAACGTGTCCCTGTTGTCGCCAGTTTTCCACCATAGCTGACTGAACGCTGTCAAACTGGGCATTTCGAGGAACAAATACTTTCTCGTACCTGGCCAGATCTTCCTCTGTGAATGAAATGTCAAGCCACTCGTCACCGGCTATGATGACGCCAAATGGGGCATTGATCTGATACAGCGCATTGGCAACATAATAAAGGGAGTAGCTACGATCCCTTAAGCTTTTATGGCTGTATAAAAGCCCATATTGTTCGACCGCTTGGTAGTCATCGAACAATTGATGATGGTTGTCTACAAAATTATAAACAGTGGCGAATTCATCTGAAGGACCCGTATATTGGTCGGTTTGCAATCCATCGACAAATATCCACTGTTTGTAGGGCGCCATAAAATGATGTCCAAAAGCATATCCCCGGGCAATCCAATACTTAGCCAGATTCCATGCATCGTTAAATCTGACAACTCCCCATTCCGTTGCACTGGCGGTGAACGCCAGGGACATATTAAGAGCGTCTACGAACTTATAAACAAATGAAGCCTCGCCGGGTGTGTTCTGGTGTGTTTCTACAGTAAAAAAATTAATATGATCCATGCCTACAATTCGTCTTGGGGTCAAGTTGAATGCATTAATATGGAAATCCACCGGCTGCCCGGAAATGTCTTCAGCAACACTGTCCAATTCCGCGATAAACTCCGACATTCTCCTGTAATGGTATAATTGATAATCCTCATGCAGGGGGATCTGGTCCGGATTGTTCCAGTAGGCATTAATATAACTCTCCTTATCCGGAAGAATCTCATGAACCGCATCCCTGTAGTTGTAAGTCAGAACAGAATCAATGCCCATAGCTATTAGTTCTACACCTGTATATCTTTCTTCCAGAAAAGAGCGAAAACCGGAGATACAAAAATCGCAAAAACAACCCCCACGTTGAAGCCTCCCGCTTCCTGTTGCATCATCCAGATGAACCGCGTTGGCACCAAATCCTATACCCATAGCCATTTTATCTTCAATATGATCCCGAAAGACCGGATTGTTAGTGCAATTCCAGTAGGTTGGTACCGCAAACTCTTCATTACATGACCATCCTACAAATTCAAATTCCGACACACCTACAGCGGGATCCTCAAAGTCTGCTAGAACTATATCCGCTTCACCGATACCATGGAGTTTAAAATTATCCACATACAGAGTAGCGGTATATCCCTCTGCTTCAGGCCAATGCTGGAATCCGACTCTCAGTAAATCATCGGCTGTAAAAAGGCCAGCATCTATTTTCTCCGTGATTGGATAGTGAAGGGTGTTCCATTCTCCAGGGACCAGGGTACTGCCCGAATCGCCTACGGTTTGAAAATAACTTAATTCATCGGCCCAGGGTACATTACCAACCCACGCATAGATCCTCATACCATCTGGGATATCTGCAGGCAGATATATGTCATAACTCCAGCTGGTGGCAACCTCATCACCATCCTTAATCGGGAAAGATTCATAAGTTCGCACGTAATGACTGGCGCAGGCACCGAAATTAATCTCTACTTCTAAAACTCCCTGGTTCCCCTCAGATGTATCGGGATGTTCTGCCCAGGTCATCAGTGTCGGATCCGGTCCTCCCCCATAAGTAACATGTTCGAACCATGGTACTACGATTGGTTCGTCGTCAACATCACGAACGGTAGCTTCCCGAAGGTCTGCATCATGATACATGACATAAGCGGTAGCAGTAATAACATCAATATTGGTAGTAACCACTGAAAATCCGAGTTGATTGGCTAATTCGATTTCGCTTTGTACCTGCAAAGGACCAGCGGGTCCATATGGATAGGCCATTTCGTGACCCCATGCCAGAATACCAGGGTTGGATAGATTGGAAAAAATGCTTATATCATCACCGGTACCCATAATGGCCATATCTGATCGATCGAATGTTGGTTGATAATTGTTTTGTGAAAGTGAAGTACCTGACAGCAGTAGAACACTGGCAACTATGCATGTCTTTGAGAAACTTTTCACCGATAATCCCAAAACTATCACTTACTTACTTTTTTTTGCATATCGATGAATCCATCAATTAATTCGGTCCTGAAACTCTGTATCCAGAGATCCCTGCCTTCCATGGGTTGATGAGCTTCATCTTTAAGCGAGACATTGCCCTGTACAGTAGTGCCTTTACCATTTGAAACCACATCGGAGCCAGCAAAGTAATTCACGTTATTATTGGCAATGATGTTCGTACTACTTTGGCTATCTTCAGAAATACCGTTATTGATCTTAGGACATACTTTCCAATTGAAAATGGTGTTACCACCGACATGATACCCATGGGCATCCTGCATTTCTATACCATCATATAGGGTAAGATTTTCTGGTAGGTCATCCATCTGTGTAGTTTGATCTTTTTTGCCGGAATTATAGCTGCCCGTATCAATGATCTCATTACCTGTAATCGTACCCCAATTCACATTTCTAAGCAGGATGCCCTGTTCAGTATGCCAGCAAAAGATATTTCCTGAGCAATTGAATTCATCGGAGTCTTCCACCAGGACTGCTGGACCCGTAATCTGGAAAGTACGACATCCGGACACGAGCACACTGTTGCTGACGTTATAAATATGGAACGCCGGGCCCTTGGTTTGATAGATCATACAGTCTGAGATATTCATGACGATCACGCGATTTAGAGCAATCCCTTTACCGCCGCCATATATCATGCAGTTGGCCACCATGTTTGGCAGAAAATCGCCAAAACGGCCCTTGGCAAGCTGCTCAAAATAAAGATTGGCCTTTTCATTACCGGCCAAATGGCAACCGCGTATTTCGTTAAGGAAGGAGTTATTGCGCATAGAGATTCCATACTCTGAAAATCCTACGCAGAATACATCCAGAATCTTGGAATTGCCGCAATCGTCAATTGAAATGCCGATCTTTGCATTTGGATTATTTCCAGCAGTAACTGATAAGTTGGAGATAGTCATGGCATTCATGCGCTCGGCAGTAATTCCCACTCCAGCTNAATTGGCTTCGGTGACCCGGAGCTTAGATGCGCGTCCGCTCCCAAGCAGATGAATACGGTCTGCCATACGGATGGGTTGATCCAGAGGAAAATCCCCTTTTGATATGATCACTTGCCCGCCATCCGTTGCATGCTGATCTATGGCGTATTGAATGGCCTCTGAAGCTTGATCGGATTTGAACAACCGCTTACCATCCACCACACCATAGACATAGTATTGAGTGCCATCAGTGGCAACACGAAAGTCCTGGATCAACGGCGTTTTCGCGCCAGTCAATCCTGTAACCAGCACCAAGTAACAGCCAATGGCTACCAACAAGTTTCGTTTATACCACATGTTACCACCCATCAGTTTTAACTGTTCTCAATATATTTTTCATTCTTATTTGCAGACTTTGTAGTGAGGTTGGTTGTACTTCGTTCCACACACTCTTAATCCCAGTCATAAACCAGAGTGAACATGCTAAGCGCGCCCAATCGACCAAAATCCATGAAAGCGTAATCTATTTCAATTGTATTGCGATTTGCGACGCTGACCTTTAGACCAGCCCCAAGACTGAGACCATCTTCATCATAGTTGAATCGATAGCCACCTCTGAGACTTAGCATATCCAATAGGGAATATTCTGCCCCACAATGAACCTTTTCCGGTCCATCATTGGGGTGCACAAATTCTGCGGCAACAGTCAGCAGCTGACGAGAGCCATCATCATCAAAGAAATCGTAGGCAGCCCCCAGGGAAAACATAGCGGGTAATTGAACTTGAACCGGCAGAATTCCCAGTCGATCATCAAAATCAACAAACTCAGCATCCGGACCAAAATTACTGCCAAGCATGGCGATCCTTAGTGAGCTAAGTCCAGTATAATATACAGTACCGATATCTAACGCCCATACGGAGGTTGAGATATTATCTCGCGAATCCAAAGTTTCACTGATCTGCCGGAATGTGCCACCGAGTTGCAGCCGATCTGTAACCTGCCGGCCATATGATAAGCCTAGTGCCAGATCGCCACCGGAATAGGTCCCATCAGTCACAGGAATTGGATTGAGACGTTCATCCACCCCCCAATAGGTTCGAGTGATATCCCCGTAATCCAACTGGATAATGTTGAGGCCTAAAACTCCCCAGTTGTCCAAGTCCTTCACCAAAGATACGGCGAAGTACTTTACGTCTCCGATGTAACTCATCTGAGTAAATCCGAACCCAAGGTTTTTGACATCCACCATGGAGGCTGGATTGTATAAAGCACTGGCTGCATCACCTCGACTCATGGCAGTACGCATGCCACCCAAAGCTGCCATGCGTGCATCTGTCTGGATTTTTAAAAACTGAAACCCAGACATCCCAACCCGTTCAAATTCTGATGGTGCCAAGCCACCATCCTCCAGATTGATCTGCCCATATAATGCTGGAACCATGGTCAATAGCAGCAGCACTTTGACCGATTTAACCCACATTGAAGAATATGACCAATATTTCATTTTAGTTATCCTAACGGCTTCATTTAATGATAACGAACTTGCCAATTGCAGTTTCCCCTTCATGGCCAGAGACGTGATTTGTTATGTGGAAATAGTACAATCCAGGTGCTACCTCTTTCCGGTATTCGGTAAGCATATAATCATCTAGGATTTCCGCGGAGGATCCCCATGACTCGCTCCCCGACCCATCATCATGCTTGATGGTCCGAATCAGATCACGAGATAGATTATAAATGCGGATGGTGCACACGGAAGGGATGTTCAATAGAGTGATGCGCTTCATTTCAGCCGGATCGGAGAATCCACTCACCTGCTTGTATGGATTGGGAACAACTAAAACCTCTTTGGATAGATCATCAGTAGGCGCGAAGGAACCCACGGTAGGAGAATAGGTGTAGGCTGTCATCGCGCTCTCCAAACCTTCGCTGTCGAATGAGGTCACACCGTAACGGTAGGGTATGCCGGGCTCCGTTTGAATTTCACGGGTTACTTTTCCTGCTGCGATGACCGCCTCATCAGCCAGGACCGTGTCTATGGCCGTCCACGGACCGACAATGCTCACATTGGACCGATAGACAATATAACCAACGAAATCTTCTTGACCGGTAATGGGATCTCTATAATCATCAGCAACCGGAACCCACTTCAGGCGAACAGCCGATTCTAGATATCCATCTTCATCGATGTCGTAGAAAACGGGCTCAGCTTCCAGTTCCTCACCAAGACTAGTCTTCGGTGGGAAGCCTACGGTTGGCGGCGGCACGGCTGTGGGTGTGTAGTAACCCGTCTGCTTTTTGGTCTCGATCAACTCCAGAGCAGCATCCCAGTTCTCCCGAAACGCCTTAATGGCCGCATGTTCATTCTCACTGCCTTCAATTTCTGAAGCGTATTCCATGTCGAGCTGTTTTGTCGCTTCCGATCCACCCATACTGGCCAGATTCCAATCCAAGGCGCCCGCGCAGATGATCCGTGTGAAGGTAAGTGAATCGCCTGGATTCAGTGTATAAGGTCCAAAGGAGGTCGTGTACTCGGGCTTGCGTTCCCAAACATTACCCGCATTTTGATCTCCATCTTCCTTGGCCTGACGATAACTTTTCAAAGCCTGCGCCGCTTCCTCGTTATAGTAAGGAATTGGTGCGGTTAAGCTGTCGGGGGGAATAATGGTGACGTTACGAGCGTCACCAGCGCTCTCCACATAGGGCATGCTTGACGGTGAACCCGAGGAGAACCATCGGGTCACCAGATGCTGTAGGGTGCCCTCAGTCTTCCCTTCGGCAATGTCAAGCTCGTTTGGGGGAATATCTACATAACCAATTCCCAGCGCGCTGGGATTGGTGAGCTGATGATTGATGGCATTTGCTGCAGCAATATCACCGGGATCCGCAACATCACCAGTCTCCGGTCCCGGTCCAAAGCTGAAAACCTGGGGCACATCGGGAGTGGACAATGAATAATCCCGGTCATCGTAAAAAACAAACACCTTGCGTTGTTCATCATAGATATACTCTACATCATTCTCATAAGCATTAATCCCGGCCTGATAAAGGGGAACGGTAAAACGGAAGGTGAAATTGTGAAGCGTTTCGTTTTCCTGGTTAATGACAGTGTATTCTGTGATCAGGAAATCATCGTACTTCGGATAGCTCCAGGCCATGCTTCTTGATTTGAATTCAATATTAAGTATACTGGTAGTAGCCGTAACGACTTCCTCGACGAGGGTCGTAAGCACTGATCCAGAGGCTACCATCTCCGGTGCTTGTGCACCAAGTGGATTCTCTGTGCCATTGTAATTCGTTTCAAGCGAAAGCTCCTTTGATACAGTGAGGTATGCAGGGAACAACCAGTTGTTAACAGATTGATGGTAAACATTGTCTCCACGAACCATTCGGTATCCGAGAATAGGTGTGTTCCAGGTCCAGCCGTATAATGGCTCGCTGTTAAAAAAACCGGGATAGGAGAGCCGGCCGGCATTGTATGGATGGTCATAAGCCAACAGCCCTGCTTCATCCAGATGAACCCACAATTTAGATCTCGTAATGGCTACCTGGGCGTCCGCATTTTGCACCGTAACCAGATTGATGATTACCAATAATAGGAGCGAGGATAATACTTTTGTTGGATAGCCTTGATGACATTTTTTCATAATATTTTACTGTCCCATAAATTTGCGTGAAGGAAATCCATTAATACTCGAACCTTAACTCGAAAAATATCTCTCGCGGTAGTTGGGCCAGCTCATACCACCGCCAAACATTGTCTACATCTTCAGCATAATCACCATGCCCAAGAATCAGAGTAGCCAATTCCCCTTCCAGATGATACCGATCCAGGTCTCCTGGCAGCCGTAACCATTTGTCGTTTAACAAGTTTTTGACTTTCATGCTTACAACGATCCGTTGCCCAGCACTCAGGGAAAATCCTTTGTTGACACCTAAATTTGTGTTCCACTGATCTTTCCAGCGTCGATTAAGAGGAGGACGATAGCCCTCGACCGCCTCATTGGGATCATACCAGGTATAGCGTCGGCCCTGTGCCCAGGTGGTTTGGAAATTGAGATTCCAGTCGCCCAGCCAATGTATTCCCAGAATCTTTGGACCAAAATTTTTCGGTGTGAAAAAATTCCCCGCTACCTTCGCCGTATTATTGGGGTGCCAGTATTGGTTCTGATTTCCGGCTTGATGATTATTCCCATTGTTGCCGCCATAATAGGTATTCCGAAAGCCCGTGGCCATGGTCACCGTGGAATCGAACTTGGCGCCCCCCGGTATCTCTCGATACAGCATGGCTGGACCATATAAGCCGGTTTTATTGAAGGACAGGTCGTAATCAATACGCAGCGAGGCAAAGCTCAAAACCTTTGCATTCACTGTTAACTCAAGACCTCGCACATCCTGATGCCCATTGTTGGCCCACATCCGGAAAGCGCCTGCTCTTGTTTTGCTTTGGTACACAGTGGGATGGCTCACATCAGGATGCATCCTCACACGACCCCCGTCAGGCTGGAAGCCGTAATTTGCGTATGTGCTACTCGTAAATCCTATAGCTGTGAGGTTTTTGGCCTCTCGATAATACAACGTCGCTTCAAGTCTGAGATTGTCTCCGATCGCCTGGTCAAATCCAATTTCATACTGAATCGTTCTTTCAAAAGTGAGGGCTGGATTGCCGCCATAAAAGGACCAATGTTGATCGTAATTCATACCGTGGTAACCGTAATCAGTATTATTGAAGTAATCCGGATCATATTTACCGTCCCCATCGATGTCCTCATACGCCTCGCCATCATCCCAGGATCCATTTCCATTTGAGTCCTCAAATGGTTCTTCCGCAGGAAAATCAACCAGGTCGGGAAATGATGAATAAGGAAGTACTCCTACAAGAAGCGATGGATAGGCACCCAGCTTATTCCAGGGAGGCCTTTGGTTGAAATGACCATACATGAAATGCAGAACGGTGGTTTCCGTAATAGGATGGGAGATGCCAATACGGGGAGAGACGGCATATTGCGTGGCGGTTTTGATCAGGCTGCCGTCCCGGTTGTCGCTGGCGTTTACACCGCGTCGCTCGAAGATATCCCCGATCGAAACGACGTTTTGGCCTAAATTGCCCGGGGTGTCTTCATCTATTTGAAGGGGATCATATGGATCGGCACTCACCCATTTGTTCAGGTTGAAATAATCCAACCGAACACCAGCATTGATGATCATACCTTCGGTCTCAATCTTATCCTGCAAATAAACAGCGCCTTCATACGGATTATAATCATTGGGTATGATATCGTTGAGGCGAACTTCTCCATTATGAGAGTGTGCATTACGGACATATCGATTGACATATTGAGAGGAACCGTAAAAACCGGCCTTCAACTGGTTGGCTTGGTTAACCTGCCACAGAAAATCAATATCAATGGAGTTGTTGGTATTGAAAGAATATTCCTGGTTGAACAATCCGTAGCTCGGCCCACTAAAACCCATGCCATTAGCACCCAAATACATTACATCTGGAATCGGTATAATCCCGGCTGATGAATCTACCAAAGCAGAATCCAGGGCGCGCGCTGACCAACCATATTCTTCCGGTGGACCTCCGTTTCGACGCGATCCCAGTCTGTAAAATTGAAAATGGGACAGCTTGGCTTCCAGCATCATGCTGGGATTGAAGGTGTGCTTGAAATTCAGGTTCCCACCCCAGACACGTAGATATTCGGGGTTGGTCGTGCCTTGATAATGATTGCCAAACCAGGGGTAATACTTATTTCCATCATAGGCTCCTGTGATGAAGCCTTCATTAATGGGAGACCAAGTTCCAATGGCGGCCCTCATATCTTCACTGCTATGGAAAAGCGTCCTGTTAGGCCCTGAATTATCGTGCCCGCCATGAAAAGCCTTGAGAACCAGCATGGATTGACTGGTCAGGTCATAAACCAGATTCGCTTCAGTATGCCACTCAGGATTGTACTCAAATTGCTGCGGAAAATTCGGTGCGTCTTTGGTGAAGCGGCCAGTCAGCATATAGCTCAATTTCTCCCCGATGGGCCCGTAAAACGTCCCTTCAATCTCCTGACTCCAGCGTTGATTGTAATCTTTGAACACTGCGCTACCAGGAGGATTGAGAATAACATCTCGATAGTAGGCCATGAGTGAATCCGGGGTCGTATTCGGATCCTCCAGCCATTGTGGGTATTGCTCTTGCACCCATTGAGGTATCTGATAGTCACTCCAATATTCCGGTGTTGTTGCTACCACACGATTCTCAAAAGTAGAGTCACCGTACATGTACCCACCCCAATGATAAATGCCTTTAGGCCGCATCTGATATCGCAATGTTCCGTGCATCCTGTCCCTCGCTGTCTTTGACACAACATTCACCACAGCGCCATGGGCTTGACCGTACTCGGCATTAAAACCTCCGGTTAAAACCTCGAACTCCTGAATTGCTGACATATTTAATGATGAATAATTGGTGCTTGAAGAGCCATCACGAATGCTCGAGCCGTCCAACATATAATTAACTTCCAAACCAAAGCCGCCACGAATACCCCCATGAATGTTGACGCCCTGCATGGTACCAATGGCCTCTTCGACATTTGTCACAAAACTATTGGCAAGTTCTTCGGCACTCATCGCCTGCCTGCTGGCGGTAAGATATTTGTCTACCAAGGGTTGCTCGGCTACAACCAGTATTTCTTTGCCCTCAATAACTGAAGGTTGAAGGTTAAATGCCAGGTAAGTTGTTTGATCGATTCGAACACGCACATCGGTTTGTACCATTCGGGTATACCCCATCATTGTGGCTTCCACGTCGTAGACTCCGGGCTGCACATTAAGAATGAAATAATTACCATCACCCTCCGCAGCTGCCCCCTTTGCCACGCCGCGGATGATCACGTTGGCGCCAGCAAGTGGATCTCCAGTTTCAGTATCTATTACTTTGCCTGCTATTTTGCCCGTTGTCTGCGCGCTTAACAAAGAAGGCAAGGCCAAACCCATAAAGAAAATGAATAGGGGATTGAGACTACTTTTTACCTTCATAATTGTGCCTCATACTGAATAATTTGAAAATCTAGCGATCATTTACGTAACACTTCTCTTTTCCGGTAGAATCGATTCCCGAATCCGAATTTCCGTCTCATTAACCAGATGCTGGCACTCACTAACTCCAGGATTGTTTATCTCATCGATGAGTACTTCAACTGCTTTACAAGCCATTGATTCAATGGGCATATGGACGCTTGTCAAGGGAGGTGAGAGCAGCTGTGAGTGCTCTATATCGCCACAGCCAATAACGCCCAGATCATCAGGGATCTTAATGCTAAGCTCGTCTGCTGCTTTATAGATGCCGTGTGCCACCGAATCGTTCACTGCAAAAATCAATTCTGGCATTTCGGAAGCATTTGAGAGTTTTTTAAGTCCTTCATAGCCGAATTCAGGGGTAAATCCTCCTTCAATAATCCAAGCAGGATTTATGGATATCCCATTCCCCTCTAGTGCAGCCTTAAAACCATTACATCTGTCAATACCAATATTGATATGGCTGTATCCCGCCAAGTACGCTATTTTCTTATAGCCTATGCTTATTGCATATTCAATTACATCATATGCAGCTTTATAGTCGTTAATGGTTACGCTGCTAAAAGATTCATCTTTGAGGGTTCTGTCCAAAAACACAACAGGAACACCCAGCTTTTTGGCATTCTTATAGATTTCATTGCTCTTGGTACCTTGTGAAATAGCCACAATAATTCCTGCAACGCGCATGGACAACAGTGTTGCTACCATTCTTATTTCTCTACTCGCGTCCTCGAAGGAGATCATGGGTAATATCTCAAATCCCCTTTCCGTGGCAGCCTTATAGACAGATTCAATAGCATTGGAAAAAAAGGAGTGATTTATTTTCGGGAATATGGCACCAATCAGGTTGGATCGTTTTGAGGAAAGACTACTGGCGATAAAATTAGGATAATAACCTAATTCTTTCGCCATATCCTTGATGCGCTTAATTGTTCCTTCAGCGATATCAGGATGGTCCTTAAGGGCTTTGGTAACAGTAACTCTACTGATACCTAGCGCGTCCGCAATATCTTTTTGTGTGACGTGCATTCTCATAATATTTCACCTATTTAAGAAATTACACGAGATATAACACGTGTACTGATCACAGAAAATTTATAATCTATTTAGGTATAACGCAAGTTTTTTATGGAGAAGACATTCCTGTATTATTCTTTTTCACCAGTGACTATAGCAACAACTATCACCTACCAGAAGATGACTGGCAAGACATAAACTCTTCCGGAGAAAAACAAATACTAGAAATAATTTTAAGAGATTGCAAAAACTGGACCAAATAGCTAAAGCAAAAAACTATTAATAAAAAAGAAATAAAATAATTACCCTACAATGTGTGTGGGGCGTTAATTATGTCACCTCAAATATTTTCACCTGTTTTGTGTAAGAGCAGTATATAAATATGACCAGGGGGTGCCTCCCATGGACTGGGTGGGTCAATGCCCTCCAAATAATGCCCTCCAAACGGGTATTTTTGAATATATTTGAAAAAGTATGACTAAACTGGTTTAGTAAAATGAGAATAGTCAAAAATGTAAGAGCCCCGTCGTAAAACGGGGCTCTTCTTCAGAATCATGTGGTACTATTTTGAGTACGCCCGACAGGATTCGAACCTGTGACCTTATGCTCCGGAGGCATACGCTTACCCTTTAATTATAATAAAACTAAACCCTAGTTCCAGAAAAGCTTTCTCTTGAGCTTATTGGAAAGGCTCTGGACCTCAGTGTGCCTCAGCTTTACGCCGAGCAGGGTCTTTGACTCTTTGACAAACTGGTGAAAGGGTATCCTTAAGACACCGGTCTCGCCAGGGGTAAGCGCCTTGTCCCCGTCCGGGGTGACAATGATGATCATGCCCGTGTGGGCCTTTTCATATCTACAAAAAATTACCCTATAATGTGTGTGGTGCTATAAACAAAAAACCCCACGAATGTGGGGCTTGATAAAATATTTATTCTGAAGCATATACTGTATCAATTATTCAATAGCCTTGTAAAAGGATGTAATAATTTTTACATCTGTTTAAGTGCAGTGGTACACTGATACACTTATTTCTCTATCCTTTAGTATATTTATATAATATATATATTTATTTTTTTTCTTTATAAAGTAAAAGAAAAGTGTATTAAGTGTACCATTAGGTATAAGTGCCTGAAAATAAGCAACTTACCTGTTTCGATGAAGTGTACCTCAAGTGTACCAAGTGTACCAAGTGTACCAAGTGTACCACTTGTTTATCATATGGTAATTGTTTTATAAAACGTACACTTGTACGCTTTTTTCTATACCCTCCAGTAAATATTTATATATTCT
>PAXN01000047.1 GCA_002715005.1 Rhodospirillaceae bacterium | reverse complement strand
GCATCATCGGGTTTGCAGATTTCTTGTTGGGCGATGCAGTGGGCGAGGTATTAGACGCGCATATCCAAGCTGGTGATGGCCGCTTTCGTGGTATCCGTTGCGGTGCCACCTACGATCCAAGCGACGCAATCCACAATTCGAGTTGGGAACCACCAGCGGGAGTTTTACTTCATCAAAAATATCGAGAAAGCGTGGCACAACTAGTCAAACGCGACCTCATATTTGAAGCCTGGTGCTATCATCCGCAATTGCCGGAATTGATTGACCTCGCTAAAGGCTGCCCGGATGCAAAGATCATCATTGATCATTGTGCAGGCCCGTTAGGGGTAGGTCCATATGAAGGACGGAGGGCAGAAATCCTTGAAACTTGGAAAGCCGACATCGCATTACTAGCCAAATGTGAGAATGTAACCGCCAAGCTAGGAGGGCTGAATATGGTGTTTAACGGTTTCAATTGGCAGCATCGACAAAAGCCGCCTTCAAGCCTTGAACTATTGAATGCCACCCGCCCCTATTTTGAGCACCTGATCGAACATTTTGGTATCCAACGGTGTATGTTCGAATCTAACTTCCCAGTGGACAAGCTTAGTTGCAGTTACAATGTGCTTTGGAACTCATTTAAGCGCCTCACCGCAGACTATTCTTCTGCTGAGAAAGCTATGCTCTATCACGACAACGCCGTGCAGTATTATAAATTAGACGAGTAGCCGTCGGCGGTTACAACCACTATCAATACTGACTTCTTAAGGCACACAAATGATAAGGTCTAATTATGGAACGGCTGATCTTAGCAATCATAACCGACATCCATCACGGACCGACACGCTATACAAAAAAAGGCGACGCGGCACTTCCGTTGCTGGAGTCAGTTGGCGAAAAAATTGGCGCCAGTGGTGCGGACCTGATTGTCGATCTCGGCGACCGAATTTCGAATGTGGATCATGATACTGACCTGAAACTTATGGCTGAAGTTGCATCAGTTTTCGGGCAGATAGACACACCCAGAGCCCACTTGCTGGGAAACCACGATCTGCATTTTCTAACGCAAGATGAAAACGAAATTGTGTTAGGCCATTCATTCCAAAGTTACAGCTTAGACATTAAAGGTAAACATCTCGTTTTTTGGCAGATCGATTTAACCAATACCTATGGAGATAATTCGCTACCAAGCAAAGGCGACCTTAATTGGCTCCGAGAAGATCTTCAACGCACCGCACTTCCCACAATCATCTTCACCCATGTCCCGCTCGACGATGCTGCAATGGTTGGTAACTTTTGGTTTCAGAACAACATCAGCGCAGCAAGCCTATCAAATACGCAAAAAGCTCGGGAGATTATCGAAGCGAGCGGAATTGTTATCCTTTGTGTTGCTGGTCACCTCCACTGGAATAACATCAGTACTATTGACGGAGTTCGTTACTTAACCGTCCAATCGCTTACTGAAAGTTACACAACACAGGGAACCGTAACCGAAGCCTGGGCTGAAATTACCGTTGACGATCAGATTTCTTGGAGTGTCCACGGGGCTGATCCTATACATTACCAGGCCCCGGTTCGCAGACTTAACGAGCATTGGAAAGAACCGCTAAGCCCTAAAATTATTAGGCAGCAAAACAGCCGCATAGCTGATCCAGATCATCCAATTAGTGGCGTCATTCTTGATATGGACGGAGTACTTTTTTGCGGCGAGGAACCGATAGAAGGATCAGCTGAGACTGTAAGTATATTACAAGATCAAGGCGTCCGGATTGTTTGCTTGACAAATAATGCTCGGAAAACCCCTGAACAATATGTGGAAAAACTTCGTAGCTTCAACATTGATCTCAACGAGGATGATATCCTCACCTCAGGAATGGCGGTCGCCCAATACCTCATGACCCGAGAAGACACACCCAAAGTACACCTTATTGGCAGCAAGGCTCTAGTTGACACAGTTCTCGCCGCCGGCGCTATCGAAAGCGACGACCCGGATTACTTGGTAGCCGGTATAGATTTGGATCTGAAAATATCTGACATGACCCCAGCTATTCGCCATCTCACCAATGGCGCACAGTTTTTGGCAACTAATTATGACGCAGTGATCCCGACACATGACGGCCCGGAACCGGAAGCCGGTCCCATCGTTGCCTTTTTAGAGGCAGCGAGTGGAGAAAAAGCAATTATCCTGGGCAAACCTCATACATTACTCTTCGAAATAGCTATCGGGAAACTGGGGGTTTCACAGGATAAAGTTATCTTAATCGGCGATACACCAGCAACAGATATCGCCGGGGCAAGAGCGGCTGGATTACGCTCCATTCTTGTCGCATCTGGTAACCCGGCCTCATCGATAATTGATACACAAGAACCAACACTGCGCTTCGCAAATCTCAAAGCAGCCCTACCTTTTCTGATCAGCCATATTGACACTTAAAACTGCAACAAATTTAAGCTGCACTGGCGCCCTATCGCCGAACAAAAAATACGGCTTTTACGCATGGATTATGTCAAAGGCGGAATGATTGTATGAAAATATTCACGTTCACCCAGGAGTGGACAAAGCTTTATCGTACCCCCACTCAATACGGCCCCGGTACAATGGGACTACCATCCGAAAATCTTTCTGGTCGGAAACGGCTCAAATCATGGCCCGGATCACGGCTGCAAACCACATCAGCTATGACACGACCCATAGCGGGACCTATCCCGAAGCCGTGGCCGCTGAGACCTGTGAAAATGAATAACCCGCCAATTTCTGCCGTTTCACCTAACGTGGGTACTACGTCAGGCGTTACATCGATCATGCCAGCCCAGGCTTCGGCTATTCGAGTACCAGCTAATTGCGTAAAACGTTTACCAATCCGTTGTTCAAGGCGTTCTAGCTCTAAGGTAGACGGCGTCGGATTGAGCACGCGCATTCGCTCAAACGGGCTTTGCTCATCAGCGCCCCATCGTGTCGGTGTTCCCCATGCGCCTGGATAATCTTTAGGCGCTCCCAAACGAAGGCGAATATCTGATGTGGTAAGGCGCATAATATTCAGGAATTTCGTGAAATATTTAAGCGATTTTAAAGATAGAAAATGCTCCGCATAGCTGCCGGTAGCCAACGTATAACCACCGTCAGCGCGTCGGCGAATACAAAAGCCAGGTGTCTTGATGTTAGGAGTGGCTTTTTGCTTTGGAAATAATTCTTCCTGCGTTTCTGTCCGAGCAACTGTGCAGCGAACAGCGAGTTGAGGCAAATTGAAGCCTGCATTGGTGGCGAAATGCGTTGACCAAGCCCCCCCTGCAAGAACCACACGGTTACATGCCACCCTGCCCTTCTCAGTGTGAACACCGCTCACTCGTCCATCTTGCAAGTCAAGAGTTCTGACGGCGCATACTTCGGCTACGGCGACCCCTGCTCGCTGGGCTGCCCGCGCCAAAGCCGGGATAGCAACGAATGGCTCTCCTCTCCCGTCACTGGGCGTTAGCATGGCACCCATCCAGTTTCCTGAAATACCAGGATAACGTTTTTGTAATTGTGCAGGGGTTAATAATTCCGTATCGAGTTGATGTTGCTTAGCGTGGTCATACCAGCGTTCGTATTTCTGCATATCCGCACTTGTAGCAGCCAGGTAAAGGCACCCACTTTGGGTGAACGATAGATCACGGTCACCGGTTTTCTCAGCTAAGCCCTGCCAGATCCNGTTAGACTCCATCATGATCGGCAATTCCGCATGGTCCCGGCCCTGTTGGCGAATCCAACCCCAATTACGCGAGGATTGCTCGCCCGCTATCCGCCCCTTCTCACAAAGTAGAACCTTTTGTCCACGCTCGGCTAAATAATAGGCGCTTGCAGTGCCGGCCACCCCGCCACCGATAACCACCACATCTACAGCTTGTGGCAGTTGGTCCGAGAAGCTAACGGGAACATCTTCAGTAATAGGTGGCATAAAGAATTAGTCTCTTTAGCAAATCAGGATAGCGGATTATGAGTTTCTAGAAACATTCGAACGTGTCGCACCGCAAGCGGAACCCTTTGGGGTGTATCTTTCCACGGATAGAGGCTCACCTGAGCGTTTGGCGCCAACATGGCCGCCTCCATGGCAACCGCGTAGGGGTGACCTGTCGCATCATCCGGCAAAATCAAAACTGGCGTCTGGCAATTGCGCACATCATCACGCGTCACTGAGATGACAAATTCTGGATTAGAGCGATACATATTGGTAAGAAATGCTTCGACGGTCTCCTTCGAAATATCATCGCGACTTTCATAAAGCGCCTTTCCCCAGCCGGCCAGGTTACCCTCGTAGAAATAATCCGGCTTTTCAGGCCGATAACCACTGGGCTGCGCCAATACAGAGGCAATCACACGCTCCGGAGNACGTTTCAACAGGTTCCACGTAAGCGGTCCTCCAATACAAAAGCCTAAGGTAAGGCACTTATCGACGTCTAAATGATCCATCAGCCCCAGCAAATCATCGGTGTAGGACTCCCAAGGNCGGTCAACCTCAAGCGGCCCAGTGGATTGCCCGCCCGACGCGTTTCGTCTGTCAAACGTGATACACCGAAAATCATTCTTGAATTCTACGAATGGATTGAATGGCGCATCATCCATGGCTTTCGACATATCNCNATTCAATCCACCACCAGGGATCAATAGCAATGGAAAACCCGAGCCCGCCTCTTTGTAGTGAATGCGCACGGGACCATTTTCATAAAACGGCATATGAGGCTCCTCTTTAAATCGAAAATTGAGATTATTACCGCGTCGCCCTGAGGGTCAGATCGTTATTGTGAAACTAGCCCTTCGGCGGTGCCATACCATCTGGGTCGGTTTGATGCACGCGGCGGGTCATGAAGGTACCAAGACCAGTCGCACAAATATCACCCTTGTCAGTCATGATATCGCAGCGAACCACAGCAGTGCGTGACCCTGCTTTGATCACATCAGCAACTGCTTCCATGCGCTTTCCATAAGCACCAGCGAGATAGTTAATCTTCAACTCCTGCGTCACCATTGGGCGCAATCTTGTATCGTAATTTCCACCCGCTGCCGCGGTCGCCATAGCAACATCCATCAAGGAGGCCACAACGCCGCCCTGGCATACATCGCGCAAATTCTGCATTTCGGGACGCACATTCATGTGAACCACCGCATGTCCATCTTCCATTACCGTATATTCAACTCCGAGCCATTTCCGATATCCGTCATCCGGCATGAACTTTCTCCTTATTTCTTTAGAATTACTAATGCATCAGCGGCCTTTACACCTTTGCCTTTAGGCAAAACAAGTAACGGGTTGATATCTAACTCAGCAAGCGATCCGTCAAGTTGGACTGCCATTTGCGATATGTTTACCAGCACATCAATTAGTGCTTCTACATCACATTTAGGCTGACCGCGCGCACCGTCCAGAATTCGCGTCCCGGCAACCTCATTAATCATCCCACGTGCTTCATGAGGTGTAATCGGACAGCAACGGAGTGCTACGTCATTGTAGACTTCGACCATAATGCCACCCATACCGAATAATAATACAGGACCTAATTGCGGGTCATAAGTAACGCCAACGATTGTCTCTACGCCGCCAGAAACCATCTCCTGAACCGCCACTCCCTGCAGCTCCATACCCCCGCTATAATTAGCCGCCGCATTTTCAATAGACGCGTAGACCTCGCGCACCATATTGGAATCGCAGATATTAAGATGAACGATACCCGCTTCGGTCTTATGCACAATGTCTGGTGTTACGCCTTTCATAACCACTGGGTAGCCAATTTTCTTCGCTGCCGCAAAAGCATCGTCCGCTGAGTTTGTTAATATGTCTTGCGTCACTGGTACATTCCAGGCGGCGACTAATTGTTTAGCTTCCGATTCCGTCAGCGCTCTACGCCCAATTTCTATTGCGGTTTTTAACGCGGACTTTTGACCACCGGATATCTCAGCTGCTTCTGCAAATCCATGCTCCCTCCGATCGGCCAACCAGTCGTGATAATCGCGTAACTGCCGGAGACTACGGGCTAAAGAATCTGATGTGAAAAAGACCGGAATGCCTGCCGCTTTTAGCTCATCTAAACCCTCTTTCTGATCGCGCCTGCCAGTCCACATATACGCTACGTTGTGACTGCCCCCATCCCTCACTGAGATAACTTTTTTGACATGATCGCCCTTACCAGCGCTAGCCACCACCAAGGTGCCCGTATCGGGCTCACCAATCAGATAATCAACGATTTGAGGGAACGGCTCACGATGAGCAAAGCCAGTTACGTCCGCTGGATTGGACGCCCAACCGAAGCCGCTTAATATTTCGTTAATTCCGTCGCGGGCCGTGTCGCTGAGTGCCGGTAATTCAAGCCCTTCATTACCAATCATATCAGCCAACAAAGAGCTAATACCCCCCGAGTGAGACACGGCGACGATGCCCGAAGCCTTGGGCTTTTTGGCATTAGCCAACATTTGCGCCGTTTCCAATAAGTCGTCATAGCCTGTTACCCTGATAACACCGTATTGTCGAAAGGCCGCATCGATCACCTCATCGGCACCTGTCAGCGCTGCAGTATGGGAGTTAGCCGCGCGTGACCCATAATCCGAACGGCCTATTTTAATCACTACCATTGGCTTCCCGCACTCAGCGGCAAGTTGGGCTACTTCCAAAAATTTTGCAGGGTTCTTGATCCCCTCAATAAAGCCCGCGATTACCTGCGTACTGTCATCATCTAACAAATAGCGCGCAAAATCAGAAAACTCTAAATCTGCTTCATTGCCGGTAGAAATAGCGTAACTCAAACCCACACCGCATTCATCGGCCCGCACCAAAATCGGACCGAACAAGGTCGCACCACTTTGGCAGACTAAACCTATTGGCCCGGCATCACCCATCATCGGACGTGATGACGCATTGAGCCATAGTTTATCTTTGACACTAGCAAGCCCAAGACAATTTGGACCGCTCATTCGAAGCCCTGTGCGCTCGGCAAACTTAGTCAGCTCCCCTTGCAAGTCACCTCGCTCGTCATTACCCCGCTCCGCGAATCCTGCCGATATGACAATGGCCGATGTAATACCCTTCTCATGGCATTGCTCCAAGGATGGCAATACTGCGTGATAGGGCACAACTATCGCCGCCGTATCCGGCACTTCAGGAATATCTAGAACGCTGGCATAGGCCTTCTCGCCCTGAATTTCCTCATAGCGCGGATTTACAGGATATACTTTAAGAGCACCCTCGCTCGATAGCGCCTTTGTAACGTAGCGCCCGCCATAGGATGTATTTTCTGAAGCTCCAATAACGGCAACCGATTTGGGGTTCAACATCTTATCAATTGACGAAAGTTGTGCCGCTGTCCAACTACTCATGTCTTTAAATCTCTCATCGTAGTGAAAGGGTTCATGTTCAATTGAAGCGGTATTTAAACAATATTACGTTTTTTCAAATCGGCAATCTTTTCGTCGTCGTAGCCAAGGTCCGCCAAAATATCGTCCGTGTGCTGACCTAAGGTAGGCGTCGGCAAACGTACCTCGTCATCGACATTAGTCCGACTCATGACGATCGGCGTCCGCACAACCGGGAAATCACCGGCACTCCCTTTCATGGGCCAAGCCATACCGAGATGTTGTACTTGCGGATCGTTAAACACGTCTCCCATATCGTAAATAGGCCCGCACGGTACGCCGACTTCCTGCATCATATCGACCCAATGCTGAGAAGTATTTGTCGAAGTAACCTTGCCGATCTCATCGTTCAATTCCTTGCGGTTTTTAGACCTACCTTCATAGGTATTAAAACGTGGATCTTTCGGTAGCCATTCAAGGCCTACCGAGCCGCAGAACCGTACGAACAGAACCTCGCCTGCCGCAGCAATATTGATATGTCCATCCGATGTCGGAAACACACCTGTGGGTACACCAGTTGGGTGATCGTTTCCCGCCTGTTTTGGTATTTCACCGTCCTTTAGATAGCGAGCCGCCTGAAAATCCATCATGGCAACGATCGCTTGCAGTAATGATGTTTGAACCCACTGCCCTTTGCCAGAACTTTCACGCTCAAATAGAGCTGCTGCCAGGCCGAACCCGAGAAACATTCCCGACGTTAGATCACATATAGGGATACCGACCCGAACTGGCCCTTGGCCCGGTAAGCCGGTGACCGACATAAGGCCGCCCATACCTTGAAGTATTTGATCCACACCTGGTCGGTTGTCATAAGGACCATCCTGGCCAAAGCCGGACAGACTTCCGTAGACGATGCGTGGGTTTACTTTTGCACAACTTTCATAATCTACACCAAGGCGAATTTTCGTTTGCGAACGAAAATTTTCGACGATCACGTCAGATTTTTTCACCAACTCGAAAAATAGCTCTTTGCCCTCCTCAGTCTTTAGGTTGACGGTTAGGCTTTTCTTATTACGATGTAGGTTCTGTAAATCGAAACCCGTGCGTGCCCCCAGGATACTGCATTTATCGGTGCTGGTTGCTTCGGGCTGCTCAATCTTGATAGTGTCCGCGCCCCAATCCGATAATAAACGGACCGACGTAGGTCCCGCACGTGCATGGGTTAAATCGAGTACTTTTATACCAGCAAAGGGTAACTCTTTAGCGGACATTAAACGCTCCCCAGAATGATGTTTTAGTTCGTGGATTTATCGTCTAATTGGCGGTAGCTTGCAATACAGGGACTATTTGCTGCCTAACTTGCCATGCTAAACTCCCCAATACGAACAAATGCGCGAGGCGGCAATGGAAGTCATAAAAACCGGCAAGGCGTTAGGCGCTGAGATTATTGGCATAGATTTATCACTAAATGTCTCTAAAGCCGACCAGACGTTTATCTTCGATGCCTATACGGACAATTTGGTACTGTTGTTTAAAGGACAATCTTTGAGCTTCGACGATCTTCTTCGGTTACGAGAGGTTTTCGGGACCGCGGGTCTAACCGCCAACCAACTACTCGGCTTGGGACGTAAGAAATATTACCCAGACGAAGTACCTGACGATATCACTATCATCTCCAATATCATTGAGGAAGGCGGGCGACCACGCGGTTCGTTGGGCGACGGAGATGCCTTCTGGCATACTGATAGCTCTTTTACGGAGGTGCCTGTTTCTGCAAGCCTACTCCATGCCATAGAAGTCAGTGACGAAGGCGGCGAAACAAGTTTTCTCAATATGTATCAGGCCTATGATGATCTGCCCGAAAGACTTCGTATCAAAGTAGATGGTCAGTTCGCCAACCATTCAAAAGCACATAGCTCAGATGGTTCCTTACGACCTGAATATGAAGAGCCAACAAATCCTGCAACCTGTCCCGGTATTAAACACCCGATGGTCCGTGTTCACCCTGCCACTAGCAGGAAGTGTTTGTATCTCGGACGTCGCCTTAACTCATATATTTTTGGTCTAAGCCTAGATGAAAGCGAAGAGCTGTTGGACGAACTTTGGGCCCATAGTTGCCAAGATAAATATGTCTGGGAGCATAAATGGGAAGTGGGTGACATCCTCGTTTGGGATAATCGTTGTACCATGCATCATCGTAATGCCTTCCCGTCGGAGGCACGTCGCCTTATGCATAAATCAATTACGGCAGGTGAAGCGGTTATTGCAGGGTAATGATATAAAGAGATCGGACTAAAATGAAGTGCCAAACATAATACGACAATCTCAAAAAAGCAGAAGATGCATCAATGAGTAACGCCATATGGGCTCTCATCTATGATATTACCCAAGAGAACCTTGGCGAGTATCTCGCCTGGTTCCATGAGGTACATATTCCTGAAAAATTAGCCCGCGACGGCTATGAATGGGCTGGACACTATAAAGGCTGCAGCCAGCAATCCACACGGTACATAGCTTTTTTTGGCGGCATCAGCACGCGTACGTTTTTTGACCCAAGCCCTAAGCAACTTAAAACAACCCAGGATGAACTCACACGCAAGATGATCGGTATGCGACAAAATCCCTGTGCCCTAGTTTTTACGGAGGAATGGGATGTGGAAGGCCCTGATATTAATAAGCGCCCTGGCGACGCGATCATATTCGCTTGCGCTAATACAGCTAACGACGAAGAGGACTACTGTGCCTGGCTGGCCCAAAAGGAAATGCCCGCCTTCGCTTTGGCGCAGGGTTCGGTGCGTGGCCGTAAACTTCTCGCCGCGACTGGCCCAGCCAAGCATGGAGTACTTTACCAGTTCACAACGGAGTTGGCGCGCGATCGATTTTTAAACTCGCGCGATTTAGCCAATATGAGACTTTCATATAAAGCTAATACACCACTGGCTGCCAATCGCATCTGGCCCCAAGACGGCTGACACGCTACAACAGCCAAAATTAACTGCAGTTCTTAGGGGATATCATCATATGGCACGCGCAGAACGTACTGCACTCGTTACGGGTTCCGGACAAATGATCGGCAAGGGTATCGCGCTTCGGCTTGCCGAAGCCGGGTTTAATATCATTCTAAACGGGTCGAAAAATAAAACTATTTGCGAAGAAACCGCTGCCGAAGTTGAAGCGTATGGAGTAGATACGCTCATCGCTATGGGTAATGTCGGCATTAAGGAAGAAGCAGAAGGCATAGCGAAGGCCGGTATCGATGAATTCGGCGGTATTGATGTGCTCGTCAATAACGCGGCAATCCGCCCACATGCGGGTTTCCTCGAAATCAGCGAAGAAGAATGGCAGCAAGTTCAAGACGTCAATCTCAATGCCACCATTTGGTTGTGCCGGGCTTGCCTGCCGGGCATGGTCGAAAAGAAATGGGGGCGTATCATCAATTTTACCGGTATGAACGCCCAACGGGGTTATCATGGTGCTGCGGCAGTCTCGGTTTCTAAGCATGGTAATTGGGGATTAACTAAATCGCTGTCCGATGAATTTGGCCAATTCGGTATCACCACAAACATCATATCGCCGGGCACTTTCCCGGGTGACGATTACGACCTATCGAAAGACGAGCACAGGTCAAAGCTACGTGATGAAAATCCTATGCGTCGGCTGGGCCTCACAACAGAAATTGGTGGCATGGTAGCCTACCTTTGTTCGAAGGATGGCAGCTTTGTGAACGGGCAAATGTTGCAGATTAACGGCGGTGTGGTAGTCCAGTTCTAAGGCTTAATTGTCTTCCAAGATCATTGCCGCTCCCTTCTCGCCAATCATGATTGATGGTGCATTCGTATTACCGGTCGTAACGCCTGGCATAATAGACGCATCAATAACGCGTAAGCCTTCTACACCTATTACCTTCAGCCTCGGATCTACCACGGACATAAAGTCCGTTCCCATTTTGCAAGTACCGACTGGATGATAGATCGTAACGCCGCGCTGCTTTGCAAATTCCACGCACTCTTCTGCCGTTTCCATCGGCTTACCGGGCACCGCCTCTCCTATGCTATGCTCCTGCAGGGCAGGCTGCGCGAAGATCTTCTGGCCTTGCTTAACTCCTGACAGCATTACGTGTATGTCATCTTCAACACCAAAGTAATTGGGTCGAATTTTCGCTTTTTCCATAGGATCAGGGCTTTCAGCCATCACCGTACCGCGACTTTGTGGGCGAACCGGGCAAATGGAAAGCGTCATGCCAGGGTCTTCATCCAATTTACCGACCACTTTGATCGACGAACTGGCAGGTGCAAACAAAAGCTGTAAGTCCGGCGCAGCCAACCCCTCGCGGCTGTTGCAAAAAACCATGGCGGTAGTAACGCCAAATGTGAGGGCACCATTACCCGAAATCGCGTATTTCAGAACTTCAGGCACAACGCGAATAGAATCAGCAATCTGATTAAGAGTTATTGCGCCTTTTACCTTGTGAACAATGCGCACAACAAAATGGTCATTTAAATTAGCTCCCACACCCGGAGAGTCATGGACCACTCCTATCCCAAGGTCCTGTAGGTGATCAGCCGGGCCAATACCAGATAGTTGCAGAATATGCGGAGAATTAATCGCACCACCAGAGCAGATAACTTCTTTGTTAGCGCGGACCTCAAAATCCTTGTTACCAATTCGGTAGGCAACACCTACACATCGCTTATCATTAAAGATGAGCTTTGTTACATAAGCCTCTGTAATAACTTCAAGATTTTTTCTTCCTTTGGCCGCTTTGAGAAATGTCTGCGCCGTCGATGCACGAAACCGATGATCGCGGGTATTCTGGGAATAAGCAACGCCCTCTTGGAACCGTCCGTTATAGTCTTTATTGAATTCGTAACCCGCTTGTTCTGATGCTTCGACGAACTTGTGAGTGAGCGGTAATATCGTTCGATAAGGCTCGACCGCGAGGAGGCCACCTTTCGATCGGAATTCATCTTCGCCGTCGCCCCTAAAATCTTCCGATTTTTTGAAATAAGGCAATACATCATCGAAACTCCACCCGCGACACCCCTGTTGGGCCCATGTGTTGTAGTCTAATGCGTTTCCGCGGACATAAAGCATGCCATTGATCGAACTTGAACCGCCTAAAACCTTGCCGCGAGGCCAATAAACCCTTCGACCACCGGTCATTTCTTCTGGCTCGGTCTCATAATTCCAATTTAAGACCGGATGGTGCTGCAAACTTCGCAAACCGGCGGGAATATGGATCATCGGGTTAAGGTCTTTGGGTCCTGCCTCCAACAATACGACTGTCGCATTGGTTTCCGTTAACCGGCTTGCCACCACGCAGCCCGCCGACCCGGCGCCAATCACCACATAATCCGCTTTTTTTACCATCTCTTCCCTCCCGTTATCCATTCTGAGCTGCTATTCATACGCGCAGCAGGTCAAATGTCCATCCAACGGGCTGAAACTTAAAACTTAAAATTGTCCAAAGGAACTCTCACACTATCTAAACTAAGATATGTTATAAGGCTGTCTTCAAAGGATAAATAACCAAGGAATTGACGGCAAGATGCCCGCCTTCAAAACTTTTTCAATCGGTTCCGGTAAGAATTGCGATATCCATTTGGAGCAAAGTAGTATCGATAATATCCATGCGGAACTTGTAATTGCGCGTAATGGAAAACTGTATTTAACGGATAGGGCTAGTGAAAATGGCACATTCCGCAAACGCGGGGGTCGCTGGGTTCGACTGAAACAAGATTACATTTTACCAACAGAATCTTTGCGGTTTGGTGATTTCCATATTTCAGTAAGTGTTCTTATGCAATTTATAACACCAAACGGCGCCGATACGCTATTAGCGGCGAGCGCGAATAGTATTGATGCAAGCAACATAAAAGGAGCCGCCGCATATGACCCCAAGTCTGCATTACCCACTGGCCGTGTGCGCCGTTCCGTTGATACCGGCGAGATCATTGCTGTGGAGAAAGAGTGATGACGCGCTTCAGTGTTGAGGGCGAAACAGAAGTTAGGGTAATCGCTGCAGCTATTGGGGCCTTTTCAGCGCTTGCGCTTTTGATCACATTTCATTTCTTATTATCAGGTACTGCCGAGCGGCTATTGATTGATCGTCAATTCGCCTCCTATCCGCTGACTGTTCAAAACGTAATGTGGATAGTTTACGGTGTCGGGTTTGCTGAACTATGGATTCGTCATCGAGGTAGCAAGCTGGAAATAAGCGTCCTAAAGCGAGAATATTTGCCAGAAGACCATGAAACATTGCTGCGGGCAGAGGATCTGGGCCAATTTTATCGACTTGTGACACAAGATCCAAAAACTCAAGAGTGTTTTCTGACCCGGCTCATCTCGCGTGTCATTCTGCAGTTCCAATCGAGCCGTTCAGTCGACCAGTCGAATTCTCTGTTGAATTCCAGCCTGGAGCTTTATCAACACGAGATTGATCTTCGTTATAATATGCTGCGCTATATTGTTTGGGTTATTCCAACGCTAGGCTTTCTTGGTACCGTCATCGGCATTGCCAATGCACTTGAAGGCATCGCAGAGATGCGACCAGATGATGAGAGCCTGCTTCGTGTTCTTACATCGAAACTGGGTACTGCTTTCTTCACAACATTACTAGCTCTCGTGATGTCCGGCATTTTGGTCTTCTTTATGCATATTGTTCAAGGTCGCGAGGAGCGCGCGCTCAATCTTTCCGGCCAATATTGCCTTGATAATCTCATAAACCGGCTTTACGAGCGATAAACCGGCGAGTGTAAGAGCCCGGCCAATGAAACGTAGTAATCGCGAACTTGTAATATTTAGCATGTCGGCACTGGATTTATTTGCGTCCGCTCTTGGCGCGTTCATTCTCGTTACTATCGTCTTACTACCCTACTATCTTAAGCATGACGACGTGGTTAACGATAACAATCAGCTTCGCCAACAGATTGCCGAGATAGAAAGTACTGCAGCAAATACCGCCGCTGAACTGAGAAAGTCCAAAGCCAAAGAGGCCAGTGCCAAGGCTGCACTTAAGAAACTCCAAAAAGAATCGGAAAACACCGGTGATCTAGCAAGTCAACTGATGCGGGCAAAAGAGCGCGCCGCGGCCGCCGAACGAAAGGCTGCCGCATCCGAAAAAAAAGCAGCCGCCGCTGATCAATCTGCTAGCAATTCCAGTAAAGCCTTAAGCAAGGCGGAAGCAGAAATGAAAAGGCGGGTTAAGTTCGCTCTCCTTGGTCTTGCAACAAATGCAGAAACCTTCATTTTAGTTATGGATATGTCAAAAAGCATGAAAAGGTTTCAAAGCATTACACTCGAGACCATGCGCAAAATATTAGAACCCCTAACTAGTCGAGAAAAAATTGGCATTATCGGCTTTCACGCACCCGGCACTCGGGCTTTTCATACTATTCGATTACAACACTGGCCTTCACCGGGTGGCATTACATCTATGTCTAAACAAAATAAAAACATAGCTATGTCTTTCGTTCGCCAGATGATGCAACAAGTCGATGGCGGAACGCCGACAATGGCCGGGCTGTTGGAAGCGCTCAAATATAACGTGGATGCAATAATTCTTCTCAGCGACGGCGCGCCTACGGTTCCCAACGGAAACTGGCAACATGTCATTAATACGGTGACACGACAAAATCGGGGCCAGAAAGAAATTCACACGGTCGCCGTCGGAAACTTTTATGAACGACCGACTTTCGTCCGCTTCTTGAGCCAATTATCAAGAGCGAATAAAGGAAGGTTCACTGGCGTAGCATTACCGTAAGAAACGTTGGAAGTATTTTGGATGGCGGATTTTCGTTTTGAACTTAAAAGTGACGAACTTATGCGTAGGACTGGACTTGTCATTGGCCGGGATGGCGAAATATGCGACCGAACGATACCAAACGAAAGAATCGCTGCGCGCCATCTCCGTATTAGCGTCCAGGACCGTATCGTTCATTTAGAAGATTTAAACTCAAGGAGTGGAACCTACGTTAATGATAAAAAGCTGATCCCTTTTGAGCCAATACCACTGGCGAAGAACGCAATAGTCCGCCTGGGGAAAATTACAATTGCATTTGAGTTCATAGCCACTGCCGCGAAAAATAATAAACCAGAGGAACTAGCCTTCTCTGACGCACCGCTCCGTAGCAAGAAAGAGTCTCGAAAAGGATTACTAATCGCCGTCATTTTTGTTGGTATTTTATTAATCGGTACCCTCGTTGCCACGGGTTTTGGCTACGAACGTTATAAAGCTTATAAAGTTGAAGAAGTCGCTTGGCAGAAGGCGACTGATAAAAATGAAGTACCCGCATTCATTGCTTACCTCACCGCATATCCGCAAGGACGCTATCGTATCAATGCCATAGACGCTATTGAGCGAATTCAACGAGAAAAAAAAGCAGCGATTAAAGCAGCTGATGAAGCTACTTACGCCCTTGCAAAGGATATCAATACGATCAAGTCCTATGAACGCTATTTGGCAATTTATCCACAAGGCGAACACAAGCATGAGGCCGCTGCGACGATTAAAGACTTAGAAAGAAAACTTGCTGTAGAAGCAAAATTGAAAGAGGAAAAGGCGGCTTGGAAAAAAGCTTCGACAACCGAAAAAAAAGCTGACTACGAAGCATACCTAGCTAAACATTCCGATGGGCCAAATGCTGATCAAGCCGAAGCTGCTCTGTCAGCTATAAACAAAAGACTCGAGGACAAACGCAAACGTGAAGAAGCCAAACGTAAACGCCAAGCTGAAAAGAAAGCTAAACGCCTAGCAGTAATCGCTGAACGGAAAGCATTTAAAGCCGCAAAAAACCGAAATACTGTTACCGCATACCGAGGCTTCTTGAAGAAATATCCCGACGGCTCCTATGCGGCGAGTGCAAAAACATGGGTAGGAAGGCTCTACGGTAACGGGATTGGCGGTGTTAGGAAGGATGTAAATGAGGCCATACGATGGTTCGAAGATGCAGCCACTGGTGGAAGCGGCGAAGCAATGCGTATTCTTGGTATGCACTACGAGGGAGGACTTGGCATCTCTCGCAACCGGACCAAGGCGGCGAATTGGTATCGCAAAGCTACCAAAGCGGGAGACAAATTCGCACCGCGGCTCTTAGAACGTTTGAAGAGAAGTAGCAAAGGCCCATAGTACGGCAGGTATTTAGCATCACCCAATAAAATCGTCTTACATAGCTCCACTCATGAGTATTTATTACCATGCGCCTTCAGCTTTAAAATTTAATGATGAAAGGCATCAAGGAAAAACATCGAGAGTTTGCGTCTGAACGGGAAAAAGCAGTTACCAATAGCGGCAAATCATACGGTATCTTCTGACAGCATTTAAGCTTGATTAGCCTTCCCTAAGCCTGAGAGTTTTTGCCCTTTCCTATTACAACTTTCAGAGTTTCCTTTCGCATCATACTGCGAAGGGCTTCCTCAACCATCTCTATTGGGAGTTCAAAAGATAGTAATGGATCTGCTTTAAACGATGAATCGCTTAATAAAGTTAATGCGCGACGAATCGTTTCGGGTCGGTGATGATAGACACCCTTAATAGTAATTTCACTGTAATGAAGCAGGCCTGTATCGAGCGGAATCGATTTGCCCGGGTCGCAACCCCCAAATAAATTTACTAATCCGCCGGGACGAACAGATGCAATCGCATCAACCCATACCTCTGGTTGTCCTGTAGCATCTATTGCAACCCAACCCCCTTTGCCCCTATTGGTAGCTGTTTTGACTTTGTCCGCCTGTCTACCTCCGCGTTCAATGAGAATGGTTTCGGCCGCGCCCATTTTCGATGCAACTTCAAGACGTTGGGGATTTGGATCGGCGAGTATGACCCGGTGCCCCGCACTGGCGAGAGCAGCCACAAACAGCAAGCCAATAGGACCTCCACCATAAATAATAGTCTCAACCGCAACTCCGTAGCGGATGAAATCGCAGGCATCAATACCATGCAGAACGCAGGCCAAGGGCTCGCTCAAAGCCGCCCGCGCAAATGATAGACCTTTGGGAATTAC
>PAXN01000051.1 GCA_002715005.1 Rhodospirillaceae bacterium | reverse complement strand
TCATTCGCTAGTTTATTCACAGAGAGGTGGTAATAATCGTGTTGGTGTGTTTTTTAGAGGCAATTCAAACTATGGACATTGCCAAGTTATTTCAGTGTCAGGTACAACACCGTCAACTACTGGTGCGATTCAGCAGTTTTCCAATAATTACATGGCCAATTACACAAGCGCAGGGATAGATTCAACAACGTCTAGTAGTTCTACAGTCATGCTTAGTTATTTCGAGGCTCAAGGTGCTCCAAACAACAAAAGTTTTCTTAGGGCTTTTGAGGTTGGTTCTAGCTCGATGAGTTATGGAAGTGAGTTTGACATGACTAGTAGTATGCTTATCGGAGAGCAATCAGCGATAGTTTATCACACGCCAACATCACAATTTTGTATTTTTAACAGAGATGAAAACGGTAGTTATTACGGAAAAATGGCAACGATAACAAATAGCGGAACAACAATAAGCTCTGTAAATAATGTTGTTACTTACTCATCTGCCTCTACATATAATATTGCAGCAGACTATTCGACAGATGATGATAAATTTTTAGTAGGGTATGCAGACGTAGGAGATAGCTATAAAGGTAAATGTTTTAGTGTAAGTTTAAGTGGTACGACTCTATCTCTAGGAGGAGCATCAGCAACAACTTTCTACAATGACAACATTGGCTCTTTAACTCTCGGCATTTGTTATTCACCTACTGCCAAAAAATTTGCTGTAGTTTATCACGACTACGGAATAGGTGATGACCAAGATATAAAAATAGCGACATTATCGTCAAGCGACTACACAGTGACATTGAGTGCGGCTACTGAATTATCAAGTAATGGCGGCTACTACAGTGAGATGGTTTATGACCCAGATACAGGTCTAATAGCAACTTTATATCAAGATGCTGACAATTTAGATTTTTATACAACAGCTATAGAAGTAGGTTATGACTCTACGAATTTAACGAGTACCAATTTCTTAGGTATTGCAGACGCAGCTATTAGTGACACCGCCACAGGCACAGTAATTCTGGAGGGCGCTGTTATTGAAGGCTTATCAAGTCTAACTATCGGCAGTACCTATTACGTTTTACCTACAGGTGCTTTATCAACGAGTGCAGGGACACCAAGCGTCACATTGGGAATGGCAATATCTGCAACAGCAATCAATATGAGAGGTGCTACATGAGCAAGTGTTTAGTTTTTAAATCTGATGACGCAGACGAGAGCCGAAGGAATTTGTGTCCTTATCTGTTCGATGACGATAAGCCATTACAGATAAGCAGCGAAAAAATTACAGTTGGTGATTTATCATCTCCTGATTTTCATATTGGCGATATGACTGATGAAAATAGCACTCTTTATGAAAATGTTACTGCTCCTGACGATTGGGCAGGGTGCAAATATAAATTTGATGGAACAACGTGGACAGCAGTTGATGGTTGGGTTGACCCAAAAGAACAAAGAATAGCGCAACTGCAAGCGCAAATTGATGCTTTAAGAGCATAGAGGTACAGCCATGAGCAATGCAAGAAATATAGGTGATAGTGCTCCGGTAATTAATTTTCTGGACAATGTCACCTCGGACGTTCAAACGCAGCTTAATACGCTCGACACCGCAATAGGTAACGTGAGCGTTACAAGTGGCTCTCTGACTAAAACCTTTGCGGCTGATGAAGTGGCAACGATTACTTTAACAGGAAATGTTCTCGCACCAGTAGTAACAGCAACAAAAGAAGTCGCACAAACAGGTGTCACTAATAATTCTTGGGATGCAGCAGCAGCAAGTTATACGTTAGAGAATTCAGCAACGGCAACAACTTTAACACCTTCTGCTGTAGGTGATGGCACTTTTACTTTAGGTTCTGGTTCGTTTACTTCTGATGATGTAGGTAAAACAATAAGCGGAAATGGTGGTGTCGCTGTTTTAACAAGCGCAAGCGGTGATTACAAAGTTTCTACGAATTTTACAAACACTAATGCGATAGCCTCTGGCGATTGGACTATGTACGCCTTAGTCTATAACTCGACTACCGATGTTATTGAGACAAGCAAATTTGCTCAAGGTTATGATATTTCAAATATTACTTATAACAATGTATCGGGATATGTAGGCTCTCAAGCAGCATTATTAGAAGGTGTATTTTTAAAACCTGACGGCACTAAAATGTACGTCACAGGACAGAATAATGACCAGATTAGTGAATATACACTGTCTACACCTAATGACCCATCAACCCTAACACACGTAAGCTCTTTTAGTGTTTCCTCGCAAGAAGCGGAACCTCATGGAGTATTTTTTAAATCTGACGGCACGAAAGTTTACCTTATTGGTCAATCAGACGCATCAGGCGCAGGGAGTTCAGTAAGAGGTTACGATTTAAGCACCGCATGGCAAATAAGCACAGCAAGCTACAATAGCGAAAGAACTGTTTTACATAGCACAGACGCATACCCGAAAGACCTTTGGATATCTGACGATGGGACTTTATTGTTCTGGGTAGGCGCTCAAACAAATTATATTTATAAATGGACAATGAGTACAGCTTGGGATGTCAGTACGGCTACATCAACGCAAAGTTTAAATATAGGCGCAAAAGAAGCCTATCCAGAGGGTCTTGCTCTTTCTAGCGATGGTAAAAATCTATTTCACATGGGCAATGAATTTGACAAGATAAATCGTTGGGCCATGTCTACCGCTTTTGATTTATCAACAGCAGTTTGGCAAGAAGCCTCAGAACTGACTGAAGATAGCACACCTACTAGCATTTCATTTAATAGTGATGGAACGACAATGCTGTTGGCAGGCGGTTCAAATGCAAGAGTATATGGCTACAGTACAGAATTGTTATATGCGGCTACTGGCTATCAACCCGCCATAGGTTCGACAATAGATTCAACCTATTGGACTGACCTAAATTCTATGACAGCGACTAATGCAGTCGGTGATGGCAATGTGTTCTATGCAATAAGTAACGATGCCAAAGCAAACTGGAGCATTTTAGATAACAGTTCTGGCGTTAGAAAAATAGTCAAAAATAATGGTGGCACATATCAGGTCAATACGAATAGCACTTACGGTTCTGAAACATGGGCTAATGCTGCCACTAATACCGAGGTTGCTGCACTTAGAGAAGCGATGACAAGCGCAAGTAGCGCAAGTAATGCTTTTGACATATCTACAGCTACATATTCGTCAACTTTTTCAGTAGCATCACAAGACACAGACCCAACTGGTTTAGCGTTTAATTCCGATGGGTCAAAAATGTACGTTGTTGGAAACTCAGCTAACGCAATTCACGAATATGCTTTATCCACTGCTTTCGATGTTTCAACTGCCTCTTTTTCACATAGTTTTAGCACTACTGCTCATACAACATCGCCTTCCGGTATTACCTTTAAACCTGATGGAACAATAATGTATGTGAGCGAGGCTTATAATTCCGCTATCTTGCAATACGCATTAAGTACAGCTTTTAACGTATCTACAGCTACCTACACGCAGACTTATAATGTTTCAACGCAAGAGGCAGATGTGCGCGGTGTAGCTTTTAATTCTGACGGCACTAAGATGTTCATTACTGGAATAGGTGGCGATGATGTCAATGAGTATGCTCTGTCAACAGGCTACGACATATCTACGGCTACCTACACACAAAATTTTTCAGTTTCAAGTCAAGATGCTAATCCGCAAGATTTATTTTTTAATTCTGACGGAACAAAAATGTGGATTGTAGGAGATGACAATGATTCTATTTTTGAATACACGCTAACCACAGGATTTGATGTATCTACTGCCTCGTATGCGTCAGTTAGTTTTTCAGTAACATCTCAAGACACCTCTCCAATGGGTGCGGCTTTTAATTCTGACGGAACGAAACTCTTTGTTGTTGGACTGCAAAATGATTCTGTCTATGAATACACAGTAGGTTCAACAGACTACACAAACCAAATGACATCAACCGAACTAAATGCGATTAATGATGCTAGTCAAATCACGCTAGGCACAGCATTAGACTTAGCAACGATTATCTACTATGCCAGTGGGTCTACAACTCCGACTTACTCAGGTACGGCAATTAATTATGATGCCAATGTTCTAAATCAAGGTGCGATATTAGGTACGGATTACACCTACGATGCTCCCGCTCAGAATAAGGTTCGAGTAACAAGCAACAATGCAGCCAATCTCAAGATTAGAGTTGTGTGATGTGCAATGAATATATTTATTTTGGTGTTAGTGATAGGAGGAATTGCTGCAATAACAGATTGCAATGATGGATTGTGTTTTGAGCAAAAATCTACTTGCGAACGGTTTGCTCAAAGAATAATTCTAAATTCGATCAACACAAACATCAGCGCAATGTGTGAAAGGATCGAGCAATGATCGGTGAAGCCATGCTTGCAATAAAGGCTCTCGATTCTGCGTTCGTGCTTGTCCAGGGAGCAATTGCGAAAAAGAAAGATGTCGAGGATATGGCTTCCGAGGTCGGCAAGTTTTTTACAGCAAAAAAGCAAGTCGAGCAACATATCGCGAACGCAAAACAAGCCGGTAACGAAGATTTAATGGTTGGATCCGCACTAGAAGAAGCTATAACAATAGATCAACAAGAAGAGCGGATCGAAAAGATGATGGAGAAGATTCGCGACCATTACATGAAAAAAGGGCAAACACATCGATGGGCGAAGATAAAACAACAAGCGGCGATTATTGAGAAAAAGCGTGAAGTGAAGCGCAAGCAAGCAGCTACGAAAAACGCACAAGATGAATTATTTATAAAGGATTTAAGTTACGTTTTAGGTATTTTAGTTGCCGGATTGTTTATTACAGGCGGCATTATTTTGTTAATTTTTGGATTTTCGTCTGAGTGAGAGTAATATTAAAAGCACTAATATAATGATAAATAGGATATTTATTCATGGCTAAAGATAACTCGGGAAGGATGCCCACAACGGCTATTTTGAGAGCGGCGACTAGATATTCGCTCGAGGCTTACAACGACGAAATTGCCGGTGCTTTAAAGATAGAAAATAAGTTAGCGAGCTCAACCGCTTTCTTTTTGCACGATGAAGAATTAGGTATGGATGTGTTGGTTCATAGAGGCACTGAAAGCGCCCGTGACTGGCTTTTTAATTTAAGCGCCATACCTGTAAGGGTTTGCAAAAGATGGGTCCACGGCGGCTTTGCGGCGGCACACATGGCCATATGGCGTAAGTGCAAGCAACACTTTGATCCTGGCAAAAAGTTATTGATAACAGGCCACAGTTTAGGCGGCGGAATGGCGGAATTATCAGCCTTNAAATTGGCAACGAAAGAACACGGTTTTGGCAACATCAATTTAGTGACGTTTGGAAAGCCAAACACGATGTTGAAAAGGAAAACGCGTTACAAAATGGACCATTTAGCGGGGCATTTGTCCGTAATAAGTGGCTCTGACATCGTGACACGAATACCGCGGTTTTTGTTTTGTCCAGACGCAAATCAACAATCGCTCTATTTGGGTAACGATGGTAACGATTATGTCGATTGTGAGCGTGATTTCATGTTGGCTGATTGGCAAGCCGGCGATGCAATTAGCGATCACGACATGAAATTGTACGCTGAACGAATGAAGCCACACACATAGAGGATATTGCATGAGATATGCCGCGATTTGCTTAACGATGATGCTTGCTAGTTGTACGACTGTTGAAGGTGTAATGGAAGCGGAATCCATTTATTGCAGCCAAATCTATAAAGGAGTACGAGCAGTCGGTCGTAGCGCATTAAGCGCAACTACTGGCGTAGTCGTGAGTGACGTATGCGACCAGATTGATTCCATAGTTTCTGCCGAAGAGGAGGAAAACGCCTCGAGCGTAAGCAAAAGCGATGGCTGATCTACGTCTAATAATACAAGTGTGGTTGGCGCTCCAGTGAAGGGCATATTAAAAGCGTTAGCCCCGAAGTTAGTTGACGTCGTAGCGTCATCGAATCCTGTAGCCGGCACAGTGTTAAAAATGGCAACTCGTAAACTTGGGATGCCTGAAAATAGCACGCCGGAACAGATCGAAGATGAAATAGAGCGTAATCCAGAAAAAGCGGCATTAATCAGCGATGTAGAGCAACAAGTAAAGGTAATGAATATTGAGCTCGAAAGTTACAAAACAGAGGTCGACGACCGCAAGCACGCTCGGGAGACTTTTAAAGACGATTGGACTCCAAAAGTGTTTGGCGTGTTGGCGCTCATACTTTACGGGGCTTATGTAATGACAGTAACGCTAATGCCACATGATGCCAACGACGAGACTATTATCTCGTTGGTGCTCGGTCAGTTGAGCGGTATTTTGGGAACTATGGCGGCGTTTTGGTTTTCGGGCTCAAGCACGAATAACAGGAAATAATTAATGGCACTTGATCCAGTAACAGCGTCAGCGCTACAAGCCGGTATAAAAGCGGTCGGCCAATTTCTCGGTAACGATCTTATGGATCGTCTTTTTGGGAAATTTTTTGGTGGTGGTGGCTCTGATTTGCCACCTCTAACACCGGAACAACAGGCTGCTTTAGAGGTTAGTAATGCCTTAAATATGGCTCAAGGCGATTTGTATGGTGATGGGCAAAATGAAGGTTTTTTAGAAATAGTTGGGCCTACGTTTGAAGAGGCCGTCAGGAAGGTGCAAGCCCTCGATGACTCAGAGGAAAAAACAAAATTATTAGACACACTAGCAAATAACACACCTTATGATTTTACGGATTTAACACCGGCAAGTATTACTGGCGTTGAGGAATTAGATATTCTCAAACCTAGCGTCGATCTCAGCGGTATTGACACAAGCGGCCTTGAGAATATGGGGCCAAAAACGCTTGACCAACTAACACCGCCCGAAATTTACGAAACCTACAAAGATCGAAAAATTGACGATTTAATCACTGATTTTCCAACAGATGAAGGCGGCAAATATCCTTTTGCTTTTGTGCGAGCCATATTAATCAACTCAGCTAACGAAGGTGATAAAAACGCTGCACAAATACTAATCAATAGTGGTGTGCCTATCGATGGCGGTCCTGGCGCGTTTGGCGGCGCAGATGGCGGCATGGGTCCGTCGCAAGGAACCGGTCCAACCGGTCCAAGTGGTCCGTCAGGCGGCAATGTCGGAAATCAGGGCAATCAAAATCAAAACAATCAGAATCAAAACAATCAGAATCAGGGGAATCAGACGAATCAAGGTAATCAAGGCAACCAGAGTAATCAAAACAATCAAGGCGAGAGTTCTGGCGGTGATGATACTGGTGGCGAAGATAACTCTAATCTATGTCCTGTTGGGTTTCGCTACGACCCAAACGCGGATCAATGTGTCCCTATCGTCGATATTGGCAACCTTAATCCGTTGCCTGAAATTGACCAACCGAGAACACAATTGCCTAGACCGACGCTTAATGTTGCCCCGCGTAATGTTGTCAAAATTCCTGATTCAACACCAATCTCGAGCACGCTGTTTAAGACAGAGATAGGGCGCATAGATAGCCCTGCAAGAACTTTGTTCGACAATGTGCTCCCACGAAATTCAATGCTAACGAGAGGCCGTTATGACTTATCTTGAGCTTATTAATGGCGTTTTGCGACGGTTACGCGAAAACACAGTCGCAACCGCGACCGAAACTGATTATTCGAGATTGATTGGTGATCTTGTCAATGATGCTAAAAAGACGATCGAGAAATCGTGGGAATGGTCCGCTCTGCGTAACACTGTGACATTAAACACTGTAAGCGGAACTTACACCTACGCGCTGACCGGTGCGGGTCAAGATTCAATATTAAAAGACGCAATGAATGACACTTCTAACTTGTTTCTAAGACAACGCACAAAAACGTATTTTAATACGCAGTTTTATAATGCAACTCCGGCAAGTGGCACGCCTAATTATTTTACATTTAATTCAACAGATGCGAACGGCGACATACAAGTTGATGTCTATCCAAAGCCTGATGGCGTTTACGCATTACGTTTTGATCTTGTCACGCCGCAAGCGGACCTCACCGCTGACGCAACAGCGCTAAAGTGTCCAAGTAATCCAGTGTTACAGCTTGCTTATGGCATGGCGCTTAGAGAGCGAGGCGAGACAGGCGGACAGAGCGCACAAGAACAGTTTGGTATGGCCAATATTGCATTGTCAGACGCTATTGCAATTGACGCCAATAAATATCCCGATGAAATGACTTTTCAGGCTTGCTAACGATGGCGCAACCTTTACAAAACATAACCATTAGCGCTCCAGGATTTGCGGGTATTAACACGCAAGATGCGCCTTTGATGCAAAATCCTAGTTTTGCAGCGATCGCCGACAATTGCATTATTGATAAGGAAGGCCGTATTGCGTCACGCAAAGGTTACACGATGGTTTCAAGCAACGGTGCATCTGTGCTTGGTTCAAGCGATGGAATTGAGTCAGTTGGCGAGTTTGTCCAAACTGACGGAACGAAAATCGTTTTTTCTGCGGGAAATAACAAAATTTTCAATGGAACGAGCACGCTAGTTGATAAAACTGGCGGAGCAACTATTACCGCTAACAATTGGCAAATGGCGTCACTTGCTAATAAATTTTATCTATTTCAACGTGACCATGCGCCGTTAGTCTACGATCCAAGCACGACAAATCTCACCACTATAGCAGCGCATCCCGCTGTTGCCGGAACTCCAATTGAGGGCAACATTTGTTTAGCTGCGTTTGGTCGACTGTGGGTTGCTGACGTCACTGGTAACAAGCAAACAATTTACTGGACTGATTCACTTAATGGTGTGATATGGACGGGCGGCTCGAGCGGTAGTTTGGATCTTACAACTGTGTGGCCTAATGGTTTTGACGAAATAACAGCGTTAGCTGCACATAACAACTTTTTAATTATTTTTGGTAAGCGATCTATTATTGTCTACGGCGGAGCAAGCGATCCGTCAACGATGGCGCTAACAGATACTATCCTTAACATTGGATGCGTTGGCCGTGACGCAATCGCGACAACCGGTAAAGATCTAATGTTTTTAGACTTTTCAGGTGTTCGATCTTTGTCTCGTACCATTCAAGAGAAGTCAGCGCCAATTGGCGATGTATCTCGTAATGTAAATTCCGAAATAAAATCTCGCGTGCAAGCTGAAACTGGCGACATAAAAACAGTTTACGATCCAAATAATGCGTTTCTTTTAGTTAATTTTCCTACTGTGGGCGTTGTGTACTGCTTCGACACGCGATATCCGTTGGAAAATGGAAGTTACCGGACTACGACTTGGACCGGTATGAAGCCTTTATGTTTTGAAGTTACCGATGACGATGAATTGTTTATCGGCGTTTTGACAGGTATAGCTAAATATAATTCTTATACGGATGACACCGGAAGCTACGGCTTACAGTATTTTTCACACCCGCTCTCATTTGGCGACTCATCAAGACTTAAATTTTTAAAGAAAGTCAACGTAACGACTTTCAGCGGCGAAAACTCGAACGTGACTCTTAATTGGGCCTACGACTATCGCGGCGATTATCGAGTCGGCGTTTATGCTTTGCCAGATTTTGTGGCGGCGCAGTACAACATTTCGGAATTCAACACGACGGCTGAATATAGCAGTAATTCATCTTTAATTAACACGCAGAAAGTGAACACGGGCGGTAGCGGTTCTGTTGTACAAATCGGCGTGACAACAACTATTAACGGAACGGAAATCGCGTTTCAAGAATTAAACATACAAAGCACAATCGGGAGAATTAACTAATGAGCTCTTATACCCCTAGCTACGCGTGGTCCTCGTTTGACTCGCTCCCGTCAGGTAATCCAAACAAGATTGTCAAAGCGACGGCCATTGGCGTTGAAATGACAAATATTCAAACTGCGGTTAATTCAAAAGCAGACAGCGCATCGCCAAGTTTTACAGGCAGTATGAGCGTGGCTGATCTAACGGTATCAGGCTCGTTTAGTGTTGGTACAATCGATGGAGGCACATACTAATGACGTTAGAAGAGTTAGGTAATTTAATATCGTCGGGCGTGTCGACAGGTAAAAACTTTCTGCAAGATTACGGTACACTTGTTGGTGCAGCCGGACAAATAGCGAATCAAAACGCAGCAGTTAAGGCATACGAAGGTATGGCTGACGATGCAAAATCGATGATAAAAGACGAGATTTATCCAGAGGTTGCCTCTGCTTCGTCCTTTAAACCATTTACTGTGAGTGCTGCGCCAGGATCCGTCTCTACAACAGCAACAGGCGGAACAACATTTAATTTATCGCCGGAGCAACAAGCGGTCGAAAAGTCTTTGCGAACTGGCGGAATGGATCTGTTGAACGCGGTTCTAGGCAATCAGACTGATCCAGTGACCGGTGAAGTCACACAGAATATGCGTGGCGAACAAGCTGCATTGATAAATCTTCTTAACGATCCATTTAAACAGGAAAATTTAGCCAATACAGAGCAAACGATGTTTGATCGATTGCAAGCGCTACGCGCTCCCGAGCAAGGCCGCGCACAAACAGCGCTGACAAATCAGTTAATTGGCCAAGGCCGTCAAGGATTACAGACATCAGCTTACGGCGGTACGCCAGAACAACTTGCGCTTTCTAAAGCAATTGAAGAACAAAGAAGTGCTGATGCCATTAGTGCAATGGGACTTGCGCGTCAAGATGCACAACGTATCTCTGATAATCGATTGCAAGCGCTACGTCAGCAAGTGCTCGAAAAAGATCTTGGTGGTCGATTGGCCTCGCAGTTCTTGGGCGATTCTTATAGACCAACTGAAGCGCTACTTGCAGCAACACAGCCATCGATTAATTTGGCTGATATTGCGACCGTAGCGGGTCGACAACGAGCCGGTTACGGCACAGAGCTCGCTAAGATGTTCCTAGATTACGATTTAGGCAATCGAGGTGCAGCAACAAATATCAGAAATCAGACGATGGAAGGTATTTTCAAGCTCTTAGCGGAACAACAGCGTGCAGCGGGTAATGTTGCAGCCGCACAAGCGGGAGCCGGTGGAAATTCGTCCGATGGTGATTTTTTCCAAAATCTTTTTGATAACTACATAAAACGTTATTAGATTAAAGAGGCTTTAGCATGACAAGTTTATTAGAAAGGTTACGAAGCGGTGTCACGGATATTATCGAGACCGAAGATCAAAAAGCCTTACGTCAAGCATCCGAGCGAGAGCTTGCGGCGCGACCTTTGCGTGACAGGGGGCTTCCTGTTGGCTTAAATCTGATTAGCGAGATTGCCGGTGGAGTTCCAAGCACAGTTGAAGCTGTGCGACAGGCCGGTATGTCTTTTGGTATGCCCTTGCAAACTGATAGCGAAATGATGGAACAGGCTTTTGCTAATTTTGAAGATACGCCGGAAGGTCGAGCACGCACAATTAATGCGGTTAAAGCTATCGATCCAATTAGAGCCGCCGGTTTAGTCGACATATTCCAACAACGTGATAGAGAAGCAGAGTTGCGAGAACAAGCCGATGCTGATCGATTGCAACAAAGGCAATTGACCGATCAACAAATAGCGACCTCTGCGGCGCAAGCACAAAATTTATTAGCTAACGCAGAGGCCAACCGAGCCGGAATTGGTTTTAGTGACCGTCGAATTAAAATTCTTGAAGATGAATTTGGCATTACGAAAGAGTTACATGATCTTGCTACGGAAGATCGTCGAATCGAAATGGACACAACTTCGGGAGCCATAACAAGTGCTTTTGATGCGATCAGACAACTTCCAGGAGGCGAAATTTATGCTGATATGCGACAGAGTAGCTTCCCTTTAACATATCAGGGCGCACAACAAGCATGGGCGCTATATGAGGAACTAGCGAAGCCGACAGAAGTTGCTAGAGATATCTTTATTGACACGATTGTTGATATGGAAAAGACGTTACCAAATGGAGAAACGAATCCGTATTTTGGTATGCCGCTCCGTATTATGTTTGATAAAAACGACGAAAGTTACAGTCATGTGTTAGGCGTTGACGAGTCAATTGCGGAACATAGTGCCGGCGGAACATTTGCGGGATCACTAAGAGTTCCCGCCGGTCAATTGATGCCAACTGAAAATTTTGACACTAAACTTCTTGCTGACAAAATAATTGGTTTAGCTTTCGATCCTAATCTCGAGAGCGTTGTCGGTCCTACTGACAGGTTTGGTAGAGCTATCCTTGCTCAAATTCCTGGTGGAGCAGTCGAGCAAGCTGAGTTAGTCGATAGAATTTCAAGACAGCAAACACAAGGTATTTTGCCGTTCATTAGGGCATTAGCTCCGGTGACTGAGGAAGATGTCAAAATACTAGAAGCGCTTGAGCTTGGGCTACGCGATAAGCAAGACGTATGGATGCGAATGACCTTGCAAGAGAAGTTACCGAAAGCGTTAAATATGATGTACAACGCTTTGAACGATAACAATATGGCTCAAGCCGGCGCACAACGCGCCGCAATTGAATTTGCTAGTCGAGCTTATGCTGCGATAAATGATAATCCAAACACCAAAATATTTGATACAGGTAAATATTCAACGACAAACGCTTTAAGAGATGCGTTTGCTTTGTTGCCAAAAGCCTCTGACATTAACATCGATGAATTCAATGAAAATATCTACAGTTGGAAGGGTAGAGCAATCAATGACTCTATGATTCGACAAATTGCCGGCAATAAAATCGATTTTTCGACTGGTGACCGAAAACAGTTACTAGAGCAAGTGGAACGATTTAAGAAAGATGAAGGCATAGAACTTATACAGAGGTAACTAGCATGGCAGACCCGACTGTTGACGCAATAATGAATTACAACCCAAATAGCGATCCCATAGCCTCGGTCGCTGAAAATATGGGTATCAACGAGTATAACGCTCAAAAGAAAGGCTTTTTAGGACGTCAAGCCGCGGGTTTCAAGCAGCGNTTTAAAGAGGCCGAGCAATCATTATCACAACTAGCGTCTATGGGTTTTGAAGGCACTGGCATCATACCCGAGGGCTCGACAGCGCGTTTAACAGAGTCTATTGCAAAGCAACGCGAAGAATATCAAATGTCGCCTAATTCTCGTGGTAATTTGTTAGGCGAGGTTATGGCTGATATCGTAATGACCTTGCCGGCGTTAGCAATTACAGGGCCGGCNGCTCTGTCACGGGTGGGTCCGTCTGCGGCCATTGGTGGCGGTTTAGGTATGACTCGTCCAGTTTACAGTCAAGACGACATCAATTTTTTTAATCCTGAACGAATGAAAAACGTGACTTACTCCGCTCTTGCCGGCGGTGTGGGTACGGCTGTTGTAAATAAAGTATTGCCTTACACACAAGCGGCTATAACAGAAAAAGTNATGGGCGCCCCGAATTATCTTGCTAGAACTCGCTCTCTTGAAGGCATAGAGGCACAAGCCGCAAAAGAGGCAGTAGAGGCCGCTAAAAAGTTTAATACCTTCGTTACGCCGGCCGAGGCTACGCGAGACGCGATAGCACAAGGTAGAGAGGCGAGAACCTTTCTATTTCAAGGCGCAAAGCGCAAATTAGCGAATAGATTAGCTGAGAGATCGCGAATAGTTGATAAGGAAATGGATAAGATTATGTCGGCTCTCGTTCCAAAGGGACGCGAGGCATTTCTGGCGACGCGACAAGAATTAAAAGACGAAGTGTTTAACACTCGCACGCTTTTAACTGTTGACGACATAATCGCCAATCCATCCTCTTCGCGTTTTCCAAATGTTATGGAAAGGGCAAAAAAGATAATGGATAGTGAAACTGGTGCGGCGTTTATCGCAAGAGAAGGCGGCACGCCTGTTGTTCCTGGCACAATCGCTGAATTTGATTTGATGCGTAAATCGATTGATACACTGATAGATAAGGCAAAACCCAAAGGAAAAAGCATTGCAGCCTTAACTGAGGCGCGTAGATTTGTCACTGATGTTGCTGACATGATGAATCCTAATTACAAAATTCTACGCAACATGAATCAGCAATTAGCGTTTAGAGATAAAATTACAGCAGCAATTGGCAAAGTGCGGCCTGATGGTTCGCGAGCCGGTACGTTTTATAAAGAGTTTATGTTGACGCCAGAAAAATTTGCCAACTTTATGAGGCAGATCGACAATATCCAAGATGCTTCGGTCAGAAATACAATCAAAAGAAACGTCACAGCCCTTCGCCCGTTACTGAAAGCATTACACGAATCGCCGCTTGAGTCTGTTATGGGAAAAACTGGTCGATATCTCGAAGCTAAAGCATCGGGTGTCGGAGGCATAACAGGTATTGCGGTTAATCAAGGTAGCAATATGGTTTCCGGCGCGTTAGACAGGCGTATCGTTGATTTCATAACCGATCCTAGTTGGTATGACAATTGGGTTGCAAAAGGCGCCAAAACTGTTCAAGAAAAAAACGGGCATTTGATGACGGCATTTTATGACTATCTTGCGATGGTCGCGCCACAAACCTCTGTCGCCATTCAACAGCAAGCCCTCGATACAAATAGGGCTCTCGAGGAAGGCGTGCAAAGACAGCGCAGAGGCCAGAGACCGTACTAATGTACGATTATAATTTCAAGCTCGAGCGTGTGGTAGATGCAGATAGTCTCCGCGGTTCACTCGATCTTGGCCTTAATGTGTGGCTCCACAACGTCGATCTTCGTTTATTTGCGATTGACGCCCCTGAGACACGTTCTCGAGATAAGATGCACAAACGTCATGGCCTTACTGCCAAAAAGTATGTCGAGGATATGCTTGAGGTTGGCAAGACATATCGCATAAAAACTTTTAAAGATACTCGAGGGAAATTTGGTCGCGTCTTGGCGAAAGTTTATCACAAGGGATGGTCACGACGTTGTTTGAATGAAGAGCTTTGCCTTAAACACCTAGCAGTACCTTACCATGGGGCTAGTAAGGATGATGTCAAAAAAGCTCACAAAAGCGCTCTAAAGGCGCTGTTAGCGGATAAGAATATACCGCTTGTCGAATTAAAAAAGTGACCGTAAAATTGCTGTCTATGTGTAGTACTTTTAGTATTAATTAAATGGTTTAAAAACTACTGAAAACCACCGCAAAAACTACTGAAAAACTACGCATAACTCGATTTTGCTGTTTGTAAGTCATTGATTATTAAGACATTTAAATAGCCCATTGAGCTATTGGGCAATTTTTTTCTTCTTTATAATCAGTTACTTACAAGTCGTAAAATTGAATCCGACGAAAACCGACGAAGCAATTTTACGGTCGGGCATTATAAGCTAATTAATGCCTAATTTACTACTATTCGCATTAGCTATGGCAGTACGCACAATATCGCTTTGCGTCCTGGTTATTAGCTGTTGCTTACGCGGTAAAACATTGCTTGGAACGACAGGAACTTCATGGTCATAAATCCGTAAAACTTGCTCTGATTTATGGCCGGAAGCCTGTTGTTTTGTTGCGCCTCGTTCTGCCGGCACAAAGTTAGTTATAGTCGTGTGCTTGATTGTGTGGAAAGTGAAGCCGAACTTCATATCCATACCAAGCGACGCCTCTAACTTCCTTTTTGCGCGAGTGAACTGCGACTCAACACCCCAATAAGTGTACTTACCGCCATCTGGTTTACAGAGTAAGGTCGTTGGCGCAGACCTGCCTTCCTTGAGGCATCGTTCCTTGATGCGGTTGTAGCGACTTAATGCTCGTTCAAGCCACTCGTCAACGTCCTCGTTGTATTCCTTGTACTGCGTTACACCAGATACTTTTTCCTGTGTTATTTTGATGCCTTTTGGCTCAAGCTGTTCAGGGGTCAATGAACGCATATCTCCCATCCTAGCTATCAACAAATAAGCGCCAACACAATACAGGTCGCCAATTTCTGACAAGTGACGTCTAAGCCCTTCAAATTGCCAATCTTCAATGATTTCGGTTTTTGGAGGATTCTTAGGCACTTTTAAGCTAGTGCAAACTAGCTGTTGACAGTACCCGAGAGCCGCACCCCAATCAAAAAGTCTCTGTAACAGCTTTCGTTCCTTGAGAGCCATTGTTCGAGATCCAAATGCACTTGAGGTTAAACCGTTCCCGTCCTTTTGACGCAATTCGAGATATTGCTTTGCGTCTGGTAGCGTGTAAGCATCAAGCGGTTTCTCGCCAAAATGCTTTCTGAGCGGAGCAATCTCATATCCGTAATTGGTGCGAGTTGCTATGCTCAACCTTTTAAACTCAGCGGAGTCCTTCCACATTTTCCAAAGATCATCCAAGATTAATTTGTCCTCTTGGTTGACCAATTCCTTTTGTAGTTTTCGCCACTCTTGCCAAACTGTACTCATCGGCTCGTCTTTATGACATAACGCTCGCTTCCTATCAGCCTTAGATCCATCAGGCCGCTTAAAATGCCAACGGTAATACCAACTAACTTCACCTTTGGGTACAGACACACCTTTCGGCGCTTTCTTTCTACTCATAACATTTACCCTCACTTTGCGGCGAAACTGCACCGCGGTTAGTAACGGCGTTCCATGCCACGACGACTTTGACCTTTTTCTCCGTTCCGTTCCGTGAAACAAAAAAGTCAATGCCTTCCAATGCCAAAAACCGGCACTGGTCATTGACGCGCTTGTAGCCCGTCAAATACTCCAATTCGTCTTGAGTGAGAAATCCGCTCAAAGAGGCCGTCCTTTCGCGAAACAGGCGACGGCAACCTGAGAGGCACGGGTTATGAAGCCGTGAACGCTGTGGGAATGATAATTCAATGCGAAACCTTTTGCATATCTTGATCGAGCATCTTGAGTATAATTTCTCCAGGATCGACGCCGTATCTATCTGCCTTGCCTAACAGATACGCATAACAGGCCGGCATCTCGCCAAAATCTAAGACAACCTGTTTAACGCCAACAGGAGCACTCTTCAATTCAGATTTACCAAACAAATCTCGCACTTTAACATCCGGCTCTGACTTTTTGCTTCGTACAACTCGTTGCTCTTTAGGCACTCGAAAGACTTTGTAGCCACGAAATAAATCCGGTCGCTTAATAAGTTTTTTTTCCCAAACAGCGCCTTCGACTTGTTCGCTTAACGTATTTATTTGGAAAGTGGCGTCCGGTCCTATCTTTCGCAAATGTGATCGAACGGCGGCGTAGGCTTTTTTAATCCAGTTTCGTTGCTCTAAAAGGTCCATTTTGCGCCTATCAACAGTGCTAAAAATCCAATCATCTGAAACGACCATTGCATAGCCAATTTCCAACTGATGTAAATTAAAGTCATTCAAAAAAAGAAAATTGCCAGATCCGGCGTTGCCATAACGCCAACCAATATTCTTTTTATAGTCGCCTTTTGTCGGTATCGGAATGTTTAAGGTAGATCCGTTCGGTACTTTAACTGCCATGTCTATCTCCAATTTGTTAGTGTGTTGACCGTCGCATATCTGCGTCGATTAGATTGTGCAAATACTTACGCATACTCACTCGAGCATGATACGCAGCGTCCTCTATGTACTCTTTTGCTGCGTTGTCGAGCTTGACGGACCACTTTTCGTCGTTAGCCCCGTTTTCCATCTTTTTTGCTTCAACCATCGTAGTAATGGGATCTTCTTCGGCTTCCTTTGCGTCGTTAGATATCCGCGTTAGACGATAACCTTTAAACAAATCTGGCTTTTGCAAAACAGAGCCAAGACCTTTAATTTTTATGTATAAGTTGCCTCTGTCGGCACTCAAGGCGCTGATACTAAACTTCCTATTTTTAAATTCAGTTCGCAACATAGTTCGTAGCGAGGTATCGAAAGTCCTAATGTGCCTTTGTTTATCTTCTGTTGTTAAATCAGTTAAAACAGTGTCGCTAAAAATCCATTCATCGCTTATAGTCATCCCGTAACCTAGCTCCATATCTTTAACGATTGCCGTGAAATCTTTAAGAAAAGGGAAGCGCATATGCCATTTAGGTAACCTCGATGCGACTTCTTTCTCGACTTTTGGCAACGCCAAGTTTTTTGTAATTTTAGGCATTTGAGGTTTCATTGGTTTGTCTCCGTTTAGTTTGCCAATTAAACCTTGCTGCGCTGCTCGCTGCTCGATTTTCTTTTGATGGCGCGGATTTTTAATGTCTAATCGGTCTTTCATAACTTCTTCCTCTGTCATTAATGGTAATTGTGTTGTGAGCCGACGCTTTTTTTGGCGCAGACGACCGCGCCGGCTCTTTTTCCGTCTACTCAAAACGGTATATCCTCTACCGTCGCTGAATCGTCATCGTTGCCTGGATCGCCCACAGTAACAGTTGTCACCTCTTCAACTGATGAAGATATAGGTGTAATCGATCCAGATTTTTTCGGTTGCTGTCTTTCTTCATAAGGCTCGCTGACCGATAGCGACATAAATTTGTTACCGGCCTTACTCGTTTTGATCCAAGCAGCGATCTCGAGCTCTTTTCCTTCGACGTTAATATCGCCCTTATAATCCGGTTGTGACTCTTTTTCTTTGTACTTGTTCTTAAAGAGCACGCCGCGGTTAGTATCGTCGTAATCATTTGCCATTTTTCAGATTCCTTAATTGAGTTTCCATTTTGTCGAGCTCTTCAAGGAATAAAATAACTTCCTCTTCAAGCTCAATTATCTGCTCTTCCGATGGCTCAAACCTCTGTACTACAAAGTCGCATCCTTGCGGAAAATCAGGGTTAAATGCAGCAAAATCTACAATCCTCGCGCCTGTGCATGAGCACTGAGCGATCATTTGCCGCTGATACCTAATAGGTATTCTTTTAGCGAGCATGAAATCAACGTGATTTTTCTGCCCCATACATTTGATTTCGAGTAAGCCCATCAAGTCGCCGTCCAGTTCTATAAGACCATCTGGCGAGGCGCCAAACATTAGAATCTTTGGGTGCAACATAAAGGGCGGATCCTCTACAAACAGACCGGTCCTCGCTTCGTAGGCTTCCTTCGCCTCGGGCTCGAGATCGATACCTCGCTGCATCGCGGCGGAAGTAAACTGTTTCTCGCGCTTGCCCGTTAATCGTTGGCCGACAAGCTCACGCATATAATCTTCACGCGTTTTGCTGTAGCCGGTTTTAGTCTTACTCATTAAATCGTGTACTCTCGAGGCCGTGACACATCCGAGACGTTGTGGATCGTCAGCGACATTAACTTGTTCCTTGTTAGGCGCTCTCATCAAACTTGTCCTTTAGTTCGTTTTT
>PAXN01000046.1 GCA_002715005.1 Rhodospirillaceae bacterium | reverse complement strand
CGCGTTGTCGATGCGTCAATTATGCCACTCCAAATTGGCGGGAATACAAACGCTCCGACGATCATGATCGCCGAGAAAGCTTCTGACATGATTTTAGGGAAATCACCGTTACCGCCGCAAGTCTTGCCCGTTGATGGATAGAAAATCCCACTCAAACATGACAATCTCCAATGGGAGCACTGCTTTCTCAGATATTTTAACAGTCGTCGAAAAAACTACTCAATTATTTCAATGTTTTCTGCAGCCATTTTGCCTTCACGACCGGAGACCAATTCGTACGAAACTTTTTGACCTTCATTAAGGCCACTCAAGCCAGAGCTTTCTACCGAGCTAATATGCACGAACGCGTCTTTAGAACCATCTTCTGGTTCGATGAAGCCATAACCCTTTGTTGGGTTGAACCACTTAACTGTACCTTTTGCCATGATAACTCCTTTCACGACACTTTGATAATCGATGCCGAATCAAGCGACATCCTCAAATTGTACGTTTACAACGTCGAGAAGAAATCTGGATAACCACAACGGGTATATAGAAAGCAACAACGACCTGACAACGTATGGATATACTAACGGCGTTTTTGTCGCATGACAAAATAAAATCACCTGAGTGGCCCCTGTTTTCAGGTGATTTTTATGCAATATTCACCGGGTCCAATCCATTTAAACTTTCAGGTGAAGACAGGATCATGACACAACTCGTTTTTATTCACGGGCCAGGAGCTGGCGCTTGCGCGGATGCCTTTTTCTATCAAACCGAACACTTTCCCAATAGCGTCGCACCCACCTTACCCGGTCATTTAGAAGGCAAGCGTTGTCTCGATGTAGAACACTATGCGGAATGGGTTCGGGGCTGGCTGTGGGCGCAAGGCATGAATAAAGATCTAGTACTGGTTGGCTATACCCTCGGAGCCTCCATCGCGTTGCAATATGCCCTCGATTACCCTGATGAGGTAAAGGCGATAGTGATTATGACAGTTTCGATGAAACCTAAAACACGCGAACCGGACACCTACGAAATGCGGCTACGCGCTGACAAGGATGTCAAATCCTATGAAGATGAATGGATCACTTTTCAGCGCCGGGCCATGCATTTGGTTGAGCCGAAAATGCGCGAAAGACTCATCGAGTGCCACCGGAAAGTAGGACCTATGTCGCAGTATCATGATCTGAAAACTATCGACGCATTCGATGTAAGTGACAGGATCGAAACTCTAAAGCCGCAACTATTACTNCTTCGTGGGCTAGAAGATCATGGCAATCCACCAAAATACGAGAAAGATATACACGACGCAGTCCCAGGGTCGGAGTATAGGGAGCTAGAAGATATGGGGCATTTCCCCGCCACCGAACGTCCGGAACAGTTCAATGCGTTATTGGAGGAATATTTAGCTAANCTCGAGGATCGATAAAGGTTTAAGCCGTACCAACTAAATACACGTAGACTTGCCTACCGTGGTCCTTCGTCCAAATTAGCTTCTGCACACTTTCGGTTAAGATGTAAACTCTAAGTTACTCAAAAATATAATCATTACCAGCTTATTAACTTTATTTAAGCATTTGAAGCAAATGTCAATCTAACTTCATGCATGAATAAATTAGAACCATATATTTTTGTGCCTAATTTCCATTCTTATGATCTCAAATTATCTCACAATAATCATTNTTATATCAGAATANTAATCATTTAACTTAAAATAATCATGATCAGTGTAAGTTGCCAAATTACAANATNAAAATTACAATGCTCTACAATNAGCCAATTAATAAAAATCNATAATTGTAATTCTTTAAATTAACCCCTAATATTCAGTNCGATAAATTAAAAGAGCTTTTAAGGCTCATTTCTTTCAGGTGGGATTACCGAAATGCTAGTAAGAATAATAGCCGTGGTGGCTATGTTGGTTGCTTCGAGCGCCAGCGCCGCAGATATCAAAAAGAACGAACAATATTATATAGGTTTGGCGTACTCCTATATGGCTGGGACGACATTCGATCACCACTCACCCGCTCCGACAGGAAGATTAGTGAATTTTACAAGTGAGCGCGAGGAAGCTGGAGTTGACTGGGGTACTGGTGGCGCTTTCCGAATTGGCTATGACTTCAAGAGTTTCCTGCGCGCTGAAATCGAATACTCCTATCACTCCACGGAATTGGAAAGTCACTCCAGGGTAGCGGGTTTTAACAAGGGCAAAAATGATATTGATCTCCATAGCGCTGGCTTAACCCTAATTGGCGAATTGAATAATAACTCACGCTTTACGCCTTATATTCATGGCGGTGCGGGAATGGTGCTTGGCCATGTCAACGTGCAGGGGGCAGGCCCATCACAGGAGACATTTTCTGATTTAGTTATTGCTCCAGCAGTTTCGTTTGGTGCTGGTTCAACATTTGCGATCAATTCCATGTTTGAACTTGATGTTCGATATCGTGCAGCGGTCATCCCGACTGCGGAAGACCTGGAGACAGCTATGTTAGTTCATGGTGTTATGGCAGGTGTGAACTTCAAGTTTTAATCTAAGTAAAATTTAGAATTAAAGGGGGCGGCCGTTAGGCCACCTCTTTTTTTTCTAGACATATAACCAGATAACGCCGGCGTTTAAAAATTGCAAATATCTTCCGTGAGTTTTGAAATAGGCTGCAACTGGGGATTTAATCCAAGGCATCCGGCATACTTTACTCTTTGACCAGGGCCTATCTTTTCATGCCTGCCGCTTTTTCTAATACTGAGCAGACTGCCGCTGTATCCTTTTTTGAAAGACCTTGATCCATAGCCACCCGATATGGCTCGACCGCGGCGTCAAACAGCGGCGCTGGGCAATCAAGCGATGCGGCAAAGTCGCTAATGATATCCAAATCCTTTTGCCATACATCGATCTTCATGCTTGCTTCGTCATATTCGCCCGCAACCATCATTGGCGCACGCAATTCAAAAATACGAGAATTACCGGCACCATCCTTGACCGTATCGTAAATCAGTTTTGGATCAAGGCCAGCTTTCATACCCAACACCATCGCTTCCGCTGCCGCCACATTATGAATATTAACTAGGTGGTTAGCGACAAATTTCATTTTGCTGCCATTACCAAATCTCCCGAGATATCGGTGCGCGCGGGCAAATCCATCGAATACAGAAGCACATCGTTCAAATTCGATTCGGTCACCACTTCCGAGGACCACTAAATCCTTAGTCAGTGCTTGGCTGCCAGTGCCACTTACCGGACAGTCGAGTAAAACTTTACCCACCTTATTTAGTGTTTCGTGACCTTTGACTTTCTCCTCAATAGGAAGCGTAGATGTATCGATAACAACCAATCTCTCGCTACTGAAATCCGCAAGCACGTCCAAGACATCGTGAAATGAATTAATCGACGGCAACGAAGTGATAATCACATCACAATTGTTTAAACCGCCAATCAAAGAAACGGCCCTGCCACCATTCTGCTCATGGGCATCAAGTAAGTCGGACCGAATATCGTGCCCTAAAACCTCAAACTCGGCAGTAATAAGATTTTTTGCCATGGCCCCCCCCATAATGCCAAGACCAACAACGCCGACTACTTTATCTCCCATTCTAGTCCCTCTTTAAATTTGGCCTATTGATCCCATTCGATGAAAAGCCGCTTTCGAAAATTTCGATCCTGCTTCAAATACCATTCACGACTCATTGCGGTCCGTCGATCATCAAACCGTTCCGCATAAAGAAGCCGCCACTCCCGCCCTCTTGTAGAGCGTGCGCCAGTGCCCGCATTGTGTGCCGCAAGCCGCTTTTCCAAGTCATTAGTCCAGCCGACATAGGTTCTGTATCCACCCTTACCGGCGGCGCCTATGATATAAACGAAACAACCAGTATTTGATTCTCTATTGATATGAAAACCCTCAGGCTTCGACTAAATGATCCGTTACTACCGTACGACCATCTTCAAAAAGATCGTATAGCCGATACGGGTGTGGTGCCTCGCAAAAAGCTGGCGCCCCAGAATGAACAGTCGAGCCGCTTATCAATGTGCCGGGATGATAATGACCTGATAGCACCGCACGAACGCGCCCCACGCGCTCCATATCATCTCTCAGTTCATCTGCTGTCAAATATTGGTAATGTTTATTCTTTGCAAAGATGGGAGGCGCAATCATGTAATGATGCACATGAATTTGTGGGCAATTATGTGCATTGTCCGTCATCGCCGCATCGAACAACGCCTTGCGTTGCCCGTTCCGTAGCGGTTGTTGTTCATCAGACAATTCATCCCAGAAACAAAAAAAACGCAAACCTGCAATATCAACGGGTTCTGGCGGACCACCAAAAACACTCGCGAAAGCGCCCTCGTGATCGTTATTGCCAGGTACAACCACATACGGAATACTAGTACCTTCGAACCACTCCTTCACCAATGTAAAATCGGCTTTGGCATCCTCTATCCATTCATCATGCGTCTTATGATCTGGAGAACCTCCTCTTAGAACGATGCCGGGAGTATCAAGTACATCGCCAGACATAACTAAGACATCTGGGTTATGATTTTCTAAGCATTTGGAGAATCGATCTAAAAGCGTTGGCATTTCACGTGACAGACGCAACGGATCTATCGCGGAACCAGATTGGTGCCACCGCAAATGCATATCTGTAAAATGTACAATCCTGGTCATTTAGGTATTTTAACAGCACAGAGGCCACTCGCGTAGTTTTTTAGATTACGGACCGTCTTGCACTTCCCCACGCGCTCGATACGTCCTATTAATGGTCGGGTAAGTAAGTTCATTAGAAATAATGGGCCATCCCGCCCCAATTAGGAAGTTATTGTGCCCCCTAACCCGCTCTGGCGCCGTCCGATATTTGTTTTACTCGCTGCGGCTTTGATCGCCTTTATCGCCTTCGGCATTCGCCAGAGCATGGGACTTTATATGCGTCCTATTTCTGACGGATTGGGCTGGGGCCGAGAAATATTATCATTTGCGCTCGCAACACAGAATTTATTAATAGGCCTCGCTGCACCTTTTTTCGGCGCTCTTGCTGATAAATGGGGCCCGCCAAAAACACTTGCGCTCGGCGGTGTTATTTTCGCTTGCGGCATCTTCACGATGAGCCAAGCAACAGCGCCGGGCATAATGTTCACTGGTGCGGGCCTCATGGCGGGATTAGGCCTGGGGGCATGTGGCATGCCGCTCATACTCGCGACAGTCAGCCAAGTAGCACCTTCGGACAAGCGCAGTTTTTGGGTAGGTATAACCACTGCTTTTGCCACCGGCGGCCAGTTACTCGTGGTACCTGCAAGCCAATCCGTAATCGCCAGCATTGATTGGGTGACAGCTCTTTTGTTTCTAAGCGTCATGGCAGTCATGATTGTCCCTATTGCGCTGTCTACGGCCGCCGTCATCACGCCGGAAACTGGAAAAGATACAACGCTAAATATTCATGATGCTTTATTGGAGGCTTGGAACCATAACGGGTTCCGATTGCTCACGACTGGGTTTTTCGTCTGCGGCTTTCATGTGGCGTTTTTGGCAATTCACCTGCCCGCCTATGTGCATGACCGATGTTCTATCCCTGGACTTGGAGCGACAGCCCTAATGCTGATTGCCTTCTTCAATATGATCGGTGCGTGGAGTTCGGGCTGGCTAGCTGGGCGATATTCCAAAAAATATTTGCTTAGCAGTATCTATACTGCGCGCGCCGCAGTAATGACCGTATTCGTGATTATACCTACGACGGGAACCACGGTCATCGTTTTTGCCTGCCTAATCGGCCTACTTTGGCTCAGCACCGTGCCCGCCACATCGGGACTGGTAAGCCAAATATTCGGGCTTCGCTATATGGGCATGCTTTATGGCATTGTGTTTTTAAGCCATCAGCTGGGGGCATTCTTAGGCGTGTGGCTTGGCGGGCGAGTATTCGATGCAACCGGCAGCTACAATGCAGTTTGGTGGGTAGCCATAGCTCTCGGCATTGCCAGCGCCCTCATTCATCTGCCGATTAACGAGAAACCAGTCGCCCGATTGGTGAAGCCTTAGAAACTTGCATAATAAGTTATAATCGCAACATCAGTTATATTGGCTCTATTTTCAATTTTTACCTTTTCCAAACGCTGGGATTTTTGAGCAAAACATACTTCCAGCCCAAAAAACCAGCCTCACCTCCCTCAACAAAACTGTATATAACCACATTTGCTGGAACTATAGACCGCGCTTTTATCCTAAAATGCCAAATACTGCGCGAAAACGCATTAGGATCCTATTTTGATGAGTCGACTTTTTAAAGAACTTGCGCACCGAAACACGCCAATCGGCGAATTAAGCCTGCGCCGCCGCCGAGAACTGACGCTTGATGTGGATGTATACGAAATTAAACTTGGCGAAGAGTTTTTAATGTCTAGCCTATTTACCGTTTCAGAAGTTGCGCTAGCGGATTTGGGCCTTGCCGACTTGGAGGGAGGAAAACTTGATGTGGTAGTCGGCGGCCTCGGGCTTGGCTATACCGCCGACGCTGTATTGAAACATGATAAGGTCGGCTCTCTAATCGTTGTCGATTTTCTTGAAGCTGTTATTGACTGGCACAAGGAAAAACTTTTACCGCTCAGTTCCAGGCTCTTAGCCGATCCGCGCTGTAGGTTTCTTTTAGGAGATTTTTTTAGGCTCTCTACGTCAGAGCAGGGGTATGACTCGTTAAACCCTGGAAGGCGGTTCGATGCGATTTTGGTCGATATAGATCATTCACCAAAGTTTTTGTTAGCACCTGAAAATGCGGCGTTTTATACACAAGGTGGCTTAACAAAATTAACTGCCCACTTAAATCCTGGCGGCGTTTTTGGACTTTGGTCGAACGACTTACCCGATGAAGCGTTCACGGAAATTCTTAGAACTAGCTTTGCTCGTGCTAAATCGACCGCCGTTACTTTTCACAATCCATTGCAAAACAAAGATTTCACCCAGACAGTCTATCTCGCACGAACATAGCGTCGAAGCTCGTTCACAAATGCCGAGCGTCACACAAAGATTAACTGACAATTCTGCGAATTTGTTATCGGAAGCGAAATATTCAATTTCACTCTAGACCAACGGATGATAGGCCCACGCATTAGAGCAACTATCATTTAGTACAAACTGTTTATAGCTCTTGTGTGAATGTCGAAACATAGGCTTTACCTTTCCTAGTAATAGCCAACCTAACCCATATACCCTTGCTTATCTTGCAGCGCACAATAATTTTCTTGACTTATATACAAGTAAGGGGTCTAGGTGCACCAGCGAACCTCCTTATGCGGTCCACTTTGGACCGCCTGTCGGCTCTTAGTTTGGTACCTGCCTTGAGCCTGGCCAGTTCATCTTCAGAAAATTTAGGCGATTCGTTAGCGTAGTCGTTGTTTTGCACGGTGCGAAATGAATGACATGGCTGCCGTAGTTAGCATGATGCTTGCATGGCGATTAGCGAACCAATGACAACGCTTGCTTTGAGTTTGGAGCACGCGCGGGTATGTTTTTATATAGATGAAAGAATTAGATTAAATGATAAAATTTGAGGCCCTCAAATTGGCCCAACCCATTCTTCGAGCTATTGAAGCTGAAGGCTATGAAAACCCAACTCCTATTCAAGAAAAATCCATTCCGCCGTTACTCAAAGCGTGCGACCTACTTGGCGTCGCACAAACCGGCACCGGTAAGACCGCCGCCTTTGCGCTGCCGGTCCTGCATCGTCTATCCAAGACATGCCAAAAAGCGACGCCTGGACGCCCCAATGCACTCATACTTGCACCCACACGAGAATTGGCCGGACAAATTGCTGATAGTTTTAGAACTTATGGCCAACGGTTACACCTCCGCACCACTGTTGTCTTCGGCGGTGTCTCGGTCCGTGGCCAAGCAAAGGCCCTCAGTCGCGGCACCCATATCTTAGTCGCCACACCAGGTCGCCTGCTCGACCTGGTGAACAAAAGCCATGTAAGGCTCGACCAGGTTGAAATATTCATTCTTGATGAAGCCGATCGTATGCTTGACATGGGTTTCATTCACGACGTCAAGAAAATCACAGCAGGTTTGCCAAAACAGCGCCAGACAGGATTTTTCTCAGCTACTATGCCAAAATCTGTGCAAGGTTTGGCCGATGGCCTGCTAAACAATCCGATCAAAGTGGAAGCTGCCCCAGCCGCAACTACCGCAGAGAAAGTCGAACAAAAGGTATTGTTCGTTGCAAAAGACAAAAAACGCGCTCTGCTTATCGATTTAATGAAAGACGTATCCATTGAACGAGTACTAATTTTCACCCGCACAAAACACGGTGCCAATCGCGTTGCACAGTTTCTTGATCAGAATGGCATCAAGGCCGATGCAATACATGGCAATAAAACTCAAAATGCCAGACAAAAGGCGCTCAAGCGTTTTAAGGAAGGCAATATACGGGCATTAGTGGCTACCGATATTGCCGCCCGTGGAATAGATGTTGATAGCGTAACTCATGTCATCAATTTCGAAATTCCTAACGAACCAGAAAATTATGTGCATCGAATTGGACGCACGGCTCGGGCCGGTGCCGGTGGCATAGCTATATCGCTTTGCCAGCATGATGAACGCAGCTATTTGCGAAGCATTGAAAAAGTGATCCGCAAAAGCCTCCCAGTATTTGATGATCATCCTTACCATGCCGCAGATGTTGCCAACGGCAACGTACCGCCGCCCGATAAAAGCAAACACCGCAAACGCAAGAACAAAAACCAAGCCTCATTAGGCCGCCCGAACCGACGTTCGGGTCGCAAACGACGCTCACCTAAAAGAGCAGCCTAATACGAATATCAAAGAAACCATGGGGCATGCCAACCTTAGTAAGCCAGTCCTAACCATGGGCATAGCCGAACTGGACATCAGCTGTAAAGAAGCGGGATGGCCCACAGTGATACTAAATTAGTAATTTTATCGCAGGGAGTGGTTCAATCTATAGCTATGCTTGTAGCGGTTTTTAAAACCCTCCGCTAAGGTTTATCGAATAGAGGAGATAGAAATTATGGTGAAACAAGTGAGGCGCGTAGTCACAGGCCACGATAAAAACGGCAAGGCAATTGTCATCAGCGATAGTGCGGCGGAGAACGTCGTTGTTTCCGAACACCGTCCTGGCGGTCGCACTAATTTGTGGCGGACAGATTCCATGCCTACGTGCTATGACGGTGATCGTGACGAAGCGAATGCGGATTTCACCACCGAGCCACTCCCAAATGGAACCAACTTTCGTATTAACGAATTTCCGCCGACTAACGATGACGAAATCGCATCCTATGATGCCAAAAAAGCATTTGGCGCAGTTGGCTCCGCGCATCTTGTAGTTGAAGGCGCACGACATCCTTTTATGCATAGAACCGAGACACTGGATTATGCAATCGTTTTAGAAGGCGAGATCGATATGTTACTGGACGAAGAGGACGTTCATTTAAAGGCTGGCGACGTCGTCATTCAACGCGGTACAGCGCACGCCTGGGCTAATCGCTCAAAGAGTGTCTGCCGCATCGCTTTTGTCCTTATAGATGGTGTTGGTCGAGACGGCAGGAAACGAAACGCGCCCTCACCCCGCACTTGATTCTATACACCGCAGTAAAACATGCCCAACTCCGCACGATTTAATGTATACACTTTTTTTCAATATTCCCCTATATTTCCTTGTATTCATAAGAAAAAATTATATTTCCACTTTCTTTTTACTTATAAATACAATATAAGTTCTGTTATGGAGGATAGTTAATGACTGAAGAGAAGTCAGAGCTGGCCGGCCCTACAGTAAGAAATGGAAACCAAAATTCCTTGAAAAAGAAATCTTTGGAAACCAAGCAAACGCTTGAGAGTATGCTTTCAAATGAGATCACACGGCTTTCCCAAGAGGCGGATGTCTGCATATTTGCACTATATGATGCCGAATGCCCTAATGAAGGCCCTATCGACTTTAGTACCCACGAACGCGATAGTAATCTTGGCATCTTAGACTTTGATGTGGATTTTGACTTCGAGGGTATTGGCGTTTGGTATATCTGCCGACGTTATGGCAAGACATACCGGCTCCGGCACATACTCGTACAAATACGCCAAGGTCGATTCGTAAAAGGTCAGGTAGAAGAGTTTGAAGGTTTCTGGGATGAATTCCCAGAGTTCGTCGTAGAAGATCGCTGGATTAAAGGATTTACTCCAATACCTCCGCCGTTACCGAAACTTGTCGAGACGGCTCTCGCCATCTAATCCTCAAGTTATCATTCTATCGTATAGTGATAAGACTATGCCGTTTGCAAGAGGACGCCATGTTTTCGCTTGTAACCTGCAAAACTTGGTACCATTTAACCATCCCAATCTATTGCCTTAAGGCCGCGTACCGCCCTTGATCTTCGGCCCCAGCGTTGTCCGAATACGTGGTTGTTGCATTTCGATGAAATCACAGAGATAGGCTCTAGTTTCCCGAGGGTCTATAATGTCCTCAATCCCGAAGGCTTCAGCTGTTAAAAAAGGGCTGGATAACGCACGCATTTCCATCTCTAGTTCTTTGCGTCGTTTATCCGGGTCATCTGCTGAAGCAATTTCTCGGCGATAAGTAGCATCTACGCCACCTTCAATAGGTAATGATCCCCATTCTGCTGATGGCCAGGCGATTTTGAAATCGAGACCAAACTTATCAAGCACAGCACCACCTGCCATCCCGTAACATTTCCGAGTAATTAGTGAGATCATTGGAACATTTGCCTGAGCTTTGGCATAACCCACATTCATCCCCTCTCGAAGAGTACCCGCCATCTCCGCATCTACACCTACGTTAAAGCCAGGTACATCAACAAAAAACACGAGCGGGATATGGAACTGGTCACAAAGGTCAATGAAATGGGTCTGTTTACGGGCTGCCTTCACATCGACCACCCCCCCGTACATAGGATTATTCGCGATAATCCCGACCGTGTGACCATTCAAGCGAGCTAGCACCGTGATGGCCGAGCGGCCATGGGTCGCCTGAATTTCAAAGAATGAGCCCGTGTCCACAATTAACTTAATCACTTTACGCATATCATAGGGCTTACGTCGATCACGCGGAACAATCTCTAGCAATTCTTCCTCAATCCGATCAACAGGGTCGCCCACGTTCTTAAAGGGCGGCAGTTCCCAAACATTACTGGGTAAATAACTGAGGAATTGCCGGATCTGTTGAAAACATGCTTCTTCGTTTTTAGCTACATTCTGGATGACACCAGCATTATCCGCCGCCACTTTATAACCACCCAACTCTTCCTTCGAAACGGTTCGTCCGATACCACGTTCCACTACCGAAGGACCCGCGGCAAATATTTGGCTTTGACCTTTTACCATCACAGACCAATGCGAGAACACTGCACGTCCAGCCGGGCCGCCAGCTGCAATGCCCATTACCGCGCCCACAACGGGCACAATCTCCATCAATTCAATTGGGTTGATATTATTCTCAACGCTATGGCCCGGTAGAGCAGAAAAGCCAAGACGCTTCGCTGTCGAGGCACTTCCTCCATATCCATCTATCAGACGAATAAGTGGAATACGGGAATAGTATGCAAAATCGTCGATAAAACCGCCCTGACCACCCTTTCGGCGCGTGGTGCCCCAATTCGTGCCGCCCCGCAATGTGGTATCTTCTCCGCCAATAGCCACTGGACGACCGTCGATCTTAGCCATACCCATAACATAGGGGGCAGGCTTAAAACCTACCAACTTACCGTCTTTATACGAACCCTTGCCAGCAAGCTTACCAACTTCACGGAAACTGCCGTCATCCACTACGCCCGAGATACGTTCGCGTATAGTGAGGTAACCATTTTTATGCCGTTTTGCGATGGTCTCCGCTCCACCCATCTCTTCCGCCCAGGCATAGCGCTGGTTGATTTCATCGACCTCAGGCTTCCATGACATCTGTTTTTCTCCCAAATTTAGAATTTTATGCAACACTGCCCGATTTGCTGTGTTATGTCACGGTGACCGGGCTGCATGCACCTATATCAACCTTAAATCGGTACTTTATGATAACTAGGTATAATTCTCCCGGCCTGCTGAGAACCCCCAGGAATACGTTCGACTGCCGAAAACTATTTTTGAACAGCCAAATTTCGTATCGTACTTCAATGACCCCTACCTTAAGTGATTATTTGGCTAAACGCGCCCTTCTTGGGACCTACGGCGTTGGCCTTTTTTCCGGTGGCCAGTGGGATATGTTAGGAATTCTTATCCCTCTTTTCGCAGTGTTCATCGGTCTGGGGGCCAGTGAGATCGGACTAGTAGTCGCAGCACGCTCAATACTACCAGTGGTATTCTCTATTCATGGCGGCGTACTTATGGACCGGTTCGGCACACGGCATGTGGCTTTTTGGCTAGCGCTGGCAACAGCAACGCTACCTTTGCTCTATCCCATTAGCAGCATTTTTGGGACGCTTTTCCTATTACAATTATTCACGGGCCTCAATTCCACGCTAGCTATGGCTAGCGGACAAACTCTCATCAATCAGATATCCGAGGGTGACCCAATGCAACTCGGACGGTTCAGTTTCGTTACCCGCTTCGGCAACTTCGCCGGTCCGATTTTGATTGGCTTTGTATGGCACCATTGGGGCACGTGGCCGGCTTTCCTCTTTATCGCAGGCTGGGGTTTCTTAACCCTATCCTCAGTAGCGCTTATTCCGAAGCCTACCAAAATCAGCAAACCCCACAGCACCCTCAAAGAAGAGAAAACATTTGCCCTTATCGACCTACTCCCCCGCTGGACGGATTATCGAGATGCCATGATGCTCGCACGCATTCCAGCAGTCACCTTTAGCCTGATGATCACTATGCTACGCAACGGGCCCGGCGCCATCCAAGCATCATTTTTTGTAGTATACTTAAACAGCATCGGCATTTCCGGCACCACTATTGGATTTCTAACCGGATTATCAGAATTATCTGTCGGCCTCGGTAGTCTAGCGGCGGGCTGGTTTGCAGCTCGTGGCAAAGCTCATTGGTTGGTGATTATATTTGTCGGCAGTGCTGTTTTTTTTATATGCCTTACACCGATTGTGGCATCCACTTTCACGCTACTAACTGTGGCCACCGTTGCACGCGGCTTTTCCCAAGGCGTTAATCAGCCACTAATCTATTCCATATTATCTCGCAGCGTCGATGCGGCCCAACAAGGCGCTGCAGTGGGCTTACGAAACACGGTTAACCGTCTTTCCAATATTGTCATACCAGCGTTCATGGGCTACGTAGCAGAATGGTGGGGAATTGGAGCTAGTTTTGCTATAATTGCATTGCTATTGATTGGCAGCTGTTTCGTCATTGCCTGGGTCACATGGTGGAAGCGCGTATTTCCGGCCTGAGCCGGCCATAAAAAGTCTTATTCTACGCCACCGCAAAGTTCGGGGTGTTTATGATGCTGTATCCTTGGTTTTTAAAATTTGACTACACCATCAGTTCCTGCATCGGAGGCGGTAAAAGCGCACCCTTGTTGCGCTCTCAAGTCGGCGGAATAAATTTAATTATTTTGAAGAACTATTTTCTACCTGGCACTTAAAGACCGTCTACGCCCATAAACCACCACCAAAGGCTAAAACCAAATAAAACCCAAATTATCACCACTATCGCTGAGCCAGAAATTAATACGGGCCCATTTTCTGCGAATTGCCTTTTTGCTTCTAAACGGCATCTTGCTAATACAGTTTCTGGCGTTAACTTTAGGATCATCCAAATCGCTGTGGGTACTAGAATAAGTTCATCCAAGTAGCCAACTATGGGAATACAATCGGGAATTAGGTCAATTGGGCTAAACACGTAGGCTGCCGTCGCAAGTGCTAGCAACTTTAGCCCCCAGTTAACACTTGGATCCCGCGCAACGAAATACACCGCCAGAACGTCAAGTTTCAAAGAGTTTATCCATGATTTAGGTTTTTCAAGCATAAAAAATTATATGAGGTTTTTCAGCTCGCACACCCCACGCAACGCCGAACGACGGGGTCAATCTCCAAGCGTTTGACGGGAATATTCTCATCGCACTCTTCGCAAAACCGTATTGCCCCTCGTCTATGCGGGCTAAGGCGGCATCAATCATCAGCAACCGGCCCTGTCGACGGCCATTGAGCGCCTTTGACATTTCCTGGGCCTGCATAGCATCCATCCGCGACAAGCGCCCAAAACCTTGCTGATCCAGCATCACCGGCTTACGATCACCTTTCGAAACACTACTCAATTCGAGAAGCCCCTCACGTTCTTCCTCTAGCAACTCACAAAACTTTTTCAAATCAAGGTCTTTTCGTTCAGTCATTCCATAGCATGACAGGTTTCTTTCTATCGGGCAAAATTAAGGAACAGGTTTCATCCTATCCAAACACCGTGATACACCGCGCTTTATGTTACATTTTAATAAAATTACTTATCGTGTAGGGACACGGGTACTGCTAGACGAGGCCGAAGCTACCATCAGTCCTGGGCACAAGGTCGGTATGGTTGGACGCAACGGGACTGGTAAAACCACTCTCCTTAGGATAGTCACAGGCGACCTGAGTGCGGCAGATGGCTACGTCGAAACGCCAAGCCGCTGGCGCATCGGCGTGACCGCTCAAGAAGCACCAAGCGGACAAACCACCCTCCTAGATACAGTTCTTGCCGCCGACGTAGAATTAAGTAGCCTCATAAAGGAATCGGAAAGTGCTACCGACCCTGCACGGATTGCCGAAATCTATGAACGCCTGCGTGACCGCGACTCCCATACGGCCTCGGCACGAGCCGCACGAATTCTTGCAGGGCTTGGCTTTGACGAAGAATCACAACAACGACCTTGCAGTCACTTCTCAGGCGGTTGGCGAATGCGTGTCGCCCTAGCCAGCTTACTTTATACGGAACCGGATTTACTTCTCCTCGACGAACCCACTAATCATCTCGACCTAGAAGCTACACTTTGGCTTGAGGATTATCTTAAAAAATTCCGAGGCACAGTCCTACTGGTGAGCCATGATCGCTATCTATTAAACCGCGTTGTTGGCGAAATCCTACATTTAGACAATGGTAAACTAACTTTATATCAAGGCGGCTATGATCGTTTTGAGCAAACAAGACGCATACGCCTTGAATATGATGCTAAACAGCGGGTGAAACAGGATTTGCAACGCGCCCATATTCAAAGTTTCATCGATCGTTTCCGCTATAAGGCGAGCAAGGCAAAACAAGCACAATCTCGGTTAAAACAATTGGAGCGTATGGAGCCTATTGCCGAGAACCAGGAAGAGCATACCGTCACCTTCGATTTTCCTGTACCGGCCCGGCTTGCCCCGCCACTTCTCACAATGGATACAATTGCCGTCGGCTACGATGGTGAAGCAGTATTAGGCAACCTCGACCTCAGGCTTGATGATGACGACCGAATCGCATTACTCGGTGCAAATGGTAACGGTAAATCTACCTTGATCAAACTTCTGGCGGGCAGGCTCACGCCGCTGTCAGGCAAGCAAACAAAATCCGGTAAATTACGCATTGGTTATTTCGCGCAACATCAAGCCGATGAGCTCAATATCAAAGGCACTCCACTCTCAGAAGTTTCTGCACGCCGCCCTCGCGATTCCGAAACTCAGTGGCGCGGTCATTTAGGGTATTTTGGTTTTGCCCAAGACCGCGCGGAAACAATAATCGAGAACCTTTCCGGCGGAGAGAAAGCCCGCCTGCTGTTTGCGCTTATGAGTTGTGACAAACCACACATATTGCTACTCGACGAACCAACAAATCATCTCGACGTAGAGTCCCGCCAAGCCTTGGTGCAAGCCATTAATGCATTTAGCGGCGCCGTAGTAATAGTCAGTCATGACCCCCATGTAATCGAACTGACAGCCGACCGTTTCTGGCTAGTCGATGGAGGACGAGTGGTTCCTTTCGAAGGCGATATGGATGATTACCAAGCTTTGCTATTAAGTAAGAACCGAGTAAATCTCGAAACACGAAAAGAAAATAGGCACAGCGACCGAAAAACCCAACGCAAAGAAGCGGCTAAACGACGCCAAGCCTTAACGCCCTTGCGTAAAAAGCTAACACAAGCAGANTCAAAAGTTGAGCGCCTCGAGGGAGAAAAGGAAAACCTACAAAAAGCAATGGCTGACCCCACCCTTTACGAGGAAGAAAAAGACAAGTTGCTCGCGCTACAAAAACAATTGGGCACCCTTGAAAAAGACCTGGCTCGTNCTGAAGAAAACTGGTTTCGGCTACAAGTTGAATGGGACCGAGCACAAACCAACTAACGAATTTTTTAGGAGGTCGACCATGCATTGGACCAAACGCCGAGAAAACTTTCGGCTTCTAATTGAAGGAAACCGTTGCGTCAACCCGGGCTCGGTCTATGACGCAGTCAGTGCACGTATTGCAGCGCATGTGGGCTATGAGGTTATGGTTCTACCCGGCTCCATAGCGTCAATGGCTGTACTCGGCGCTCCGGATGTGGTGGTCATGACACTATCGGATCTCGCCGCTCTTACCCAGCGCATCAATCGTGCCGGACAGTTGCCTCTTCTAGTTGATGCGGATCATGGATTCGGCAATGCCTTAAATGTACGCCGAACTATCGAAGAGCTAGAAACTGCAGGAGCGGCGGCTATTACAATTGAAGACACAGCATTGCCCAAACCTTTTGGAAGCCAGACGATGGCATTCATCTCCCTTGAAGAAGGCGTCGCAAAAATGCATGCAGCTTTAGACGCCCGTCAAGACCCGACGCTTAGCATTATCGCCCGGACAAACATTGCGGGAGTGTTTGGCATTGATGAAGCGGTCCGGCGTGCACAGGCCTACGAGAAGACTGGCGTAGATGGATTATTCTTTACCGGTATCACCCAACGCTCAGATTTNGAAAAACTCAGTAACGAAACCACATTACCTCTTTTCTTAGTCCATAGCGGTGAGCTAACTGACCTGAACGAGCTATCAAAGCTGCGCGTTCGTATTCGGCTACAGCCCCACCTTCCATTTATCGCTGCCATACAGGCGGCTTACGAGACCATGGCAGCTCTCAATGACGGTACGGCTCCCAACGAAATAGATTTGGAATCATCGGAAGATTTACAAAATATACTAATTAATAGCGACGCCTATAAAAATTGGATCAAGGAATTTCTTTCCTAGCCACCATATACCTCGGACAGTGTCTTTTCTGCGNATGTCTTTAGGTCTCCATGCCAACTGCTCTAGCAGCATAGCGAGACATTAAAACTACTGTGAAAGAACTTAATATTTAGGCCAAGCCATTAACCAAGATCAAAGACGAGGAGTATCCAAGCTAATCGAAAACTGGACAAATCATTTTTAAGACAAACAACAGATTTTCTAAAGCAACTTAACCTCAATATAACCCCATCAACCGGGCGCGCTGCTTCAACAATGCTACTAACGTGCCAAGCGTCGGCGTTTCAATACCAGCGGCTTGGGCAAGTTCGTAGGGTACACCAAGCATAGCATCAATTTCCATCTGGTTCCCTTTCTCCATGTCTTGCAGCATCGATACTTTGTGGGAACCACCCTGAGTTTTTTTGAAGCGCTCTACGGGATCGATATCAATCGGCGTCCCCAGTGCCGAGGCGATCGCCATAGCCTCCCCCATAATAATAGTTGCCAGCCTATGGAGCCTCGGGTCGGCCTGCAGCTCCGCGACTGTGCTACCCGTTAAGCAACTTATAGGTCCTGTCGCCATATTACTCATCAACTTATCCCAAAGAACATGGCGGATATCTTCAGCTATGGGACCCATATCCGCTTTTTCAAATACCGCTTGAATAGACTTCACCCGTTCGGACTTAGAGCCATCAGGCTCACCAATACAAAGCCAATTACGACCGGGACTTGTATTACGAACATGGGCGGGAGCAACTAGNCCATTGGCCGAATAGACTACACCCCCTAGAGCACGTTCCGGACCAATCTCATTCCATAACCGACGATCTGGATCTAGAGCCTCGATCTGTCGCTCTTTACCCTTTGGATCGAGACCGTAGAAATACCACCAAACAATTCCATTTTGGGCGAAGATAATCGGTGTGTCTGGACCAAGCAGGGTTTTGATACCATCAACCGCATTGGCCAAGGCATAACCTTTCACACTCACTACCACCACATCTTGAGCCCCTAANATAGATGGATCGTCAGTGGCACTAACCCGAGCATGCACGTTAGCCGCGCTTACCCGATCCAAGGTAATGCCGTTTTCCTGAATAGCCTTCAGCTGCGCACCTCTGGCCACACAGGAAACATCCTCACCGCTTTGCGCCAAGCGAGCAGCAAAATGACACCCGATTGCACCAGCCCCAAAAAAACAAATTTTCACTAGTACGACCTACTCTTTAGTGGTGTTCCAAGTAGATTCAGCAAATAAATCTTCGGCCTTCACNCCGGGCTTGGTCAGCCCCTGCTCCACCGAATAGCGCAACATAGCTTCGATATCAGTTCGGTTTTCTTCCAAACCATACTGCCAATAATCATGGCCCATCACTTGACGGGTGCGGCGTAATTCCGCCCCTTGCCAGGGTAGCGTCGAGCAGGCTGCAGCACCAAACTCCAAATTTTTTACCGCGACATCCTTGGCTTGACGAAACGCCTTGTACATGGTGGCAGGCAACCAGGGGTATTTTTCTACCACATCGTCGCGAATACCGACCATGTGCATAATCGGGAACATTCCGGTTTTTTCATAGAATAACTCTTCCGCAGGCCGAAAATCAGGCCACAAACGATCAACATCCGGGTGACCATTGGTGAACACACTGGGCACCGGCGGGCAGATTACCGCATCCAATTCTCCATCTGCCAACATTCCAGACAGAGTTTTATCTCCAGGGATTGGCTCGACATCGAACTTCGGATCAAGGTTAAGTGCCATGCGCTCTTCCCGCCCCGCCTCCTCCAGGCCACCGGTACGCCACTTAATCTCCCAAGGCTCAATACCATATTCGTCTTTCAGGAGTCCACGCTGCCAGAGAGCAGCGGTCATCTGATATTCCGGCACCCCGATCGTTTTTCCTTTTAGATCAGCAGCAGTTTTAATGCCTTTGTTTTTATTTATATAAAAGGACGAGTGACGAAAGCTGCGCGACAAAAATACTGGCAAGCCCACATAACGAGAATTGCCAAGCTGGGTCTGCATTATATGGCTCGAAAAAGACATTTCGGTGATCTCAAACTCCGCGTAGCGTACGACGCGGAAAAATAGTTCCATCGGCTTCATTTCGAGATAAGTCAGTGAGCAGCCATCTGGCTTAACAGTGCCGTCACGTAATGCCTGCGTCCGGTCATATGTTCCGCCCGCCAATGTAAAATGCAAATCACCCATGCTCTCGTACCTCCCGCTCGGATTTATACTAATGAAAAATGCCGCCCAAAGGGTCAACTCCACAACCTCCGGCTCGGTAAAATATACTCCCAAATACTCAAAAAATCATGGCTATCAATGCCGGTCTGTTGCAGTTGCATGTTGGTTCAGCACTGGCATTACCTCTTCAGCCAGATTCCTGATCGAGTTTTTCCAAAGCTCTTCATCATCCCAGTCATATCCGGTCATCAATAACGTCCCAAACGGCCCCACGCTGTCGCGAAAAGCAATTAATTTATCGGTAACAGTTTTAACACTGCCGACGATAATTTGTTGCTCAATCGCTTCGTTGACCCGTTGGGCAATGACCTCTGCGCGCTCTTTATCCGACGCATCAGGCATATTCCGTCTGGCCTCAAGCGATCGTAAATAATGAAAGTAATGCTGAATGCTACTATTTTCACGCCCTACATATCTCTCAGCTTGCGCATCGCTGTCGGCTATTAAGATTGATCGCGCTGCCCTCCAGTTCTCCGACTTCACTGGCTTACTAAGTCTATCGCAGGCTTCACAATAAGCTTGCCATTGCTGTTTGACTACAGATGCCGGAATGAAATTACCCGAGAGTGGTATCCAGNCGCGCTCTACTATAATCCTCATCGCCCCCGAACTAGGCTGGCGCATGGCATAGGCAAAGGGCGGGTGCGGACTCTGTAGGGGCTTCACCTGGACCCCAAGCCCAATATCTTTTTGAATGAAGTCTTTTAGAACCACATCGTCCCAATACTCCGCCTTGATATCGAAAGGCGCTTCGCCGGTCCAAAGTTGCGTCATAATGTCGACGCTTTCGACCATTTTGAAATAGCCGTCTTCCGCGGGTACGCCGAAAATCTCTAAATCCGAGCGCAAGCCGCCGGGACCAATTCCGAGCATGGCACGGCCTTCGCTCAATTGATCAAATTGTGCAATTTGACCTGCAAGTTTTACCGGATGGTGCAGCGGCAAATTTAATACCGCTGTGCCGAGGCGGATAGATTTTGTTTCCGCAATAACGCTCGCCAGAAACTGTAAAGGATCCGGAATAGGCTCACCGGTTGATGTAAAATGTTCGCCAATCCAGGCCTCACTATATCCGAGGCTATCGCAAAGGATGACTGCCTCGCGATTTTGGCGCAAAATCGTACCATAATCTTTATTTATAGGGTGCACCGGCATGGCGAAAAAGCCATAATCGACCATTATATTTATCCTTTGTTAACCCCAGCTCGTAAGATGGAGTTTAAGCGGCACTATGCAATTATGAAAGTCCCCGCTGGCAGCCTCACAGCGATTTAGGTAACATAGCTCAAATTTAATATTGGTAGGCAGGCATGAGATATCTCCACACAATGGTCCGAGTTTCAAACATCGAGGCATCCATCAAATTCTTCGAAATACTAGGCATGAACGAAATACGACGTCGCGATAGCGAAAAGGGACGTTTCACTAATGTTCACTTGGCGGCTAAGGATGATATGGAGTCCGCAAAATCACTACGCTCACCAACATTAGAGTTAACCTATAACTGGGATCCAGAAGAGATGGACGTGGGACGCGCTTTCGGCCATCTCGCATTCGAATTCGATGACCTCTATGACACATGTCAGACGCTNATGGATAACGGCATCACAATAAACCGGCCACCTCGCGATGGTCACATGGCATTTATCAGAACACCGGATGGTATATCTATTGAACTACTCCAAAAGGGTAAAAGCCTGTTAGTGCAAGAACCGTGGGCATCTATGGAAAATGTGGGGAGCTGGTAGATGAAATATCTTCATACTATGATCCGCGTCTCCAACCTGGATGAAACCATCGATTTTTTTGTTAGCAATTTTGGCATGATCGAAACTCGCCGGATCGATAGTGAACAAGGCCGTTTCACGATAGTATTTCTCGCTGCCCCAGAAGACGTCGAGAACGCCAATACTGAACAATCCCCGGTGCTGGAATTAACTCATAATTGGGACCCGGAAGAGTATACCGGCGGGCGAAATTTTGGGCATCTAGCCTATGCTGTCGATAATATATACGAAAGCTGCCGAACTCTTATGGATAATAGCGTCACTATTAATCGCCCGCCTCGCGACGGCCGCATGGCATTTATCCAAACACCAGATGGCATCTCCATCGAACTACTTCAGAAAGGCGACAGTCTTCCCAAGCAAGAGCCTTGGGCCTCGATGGAAAACACGGGTAGTTGGTAGAATTTTATTCCGCCTCCAAAGGTGCGTTGAGCGCTACACCAGGAACCTCAAACCCATTAGGCCTTCCGTCTGCTATTTTGCCCTCATAAGCATCCGTCATCCAATGAGGCAATAGGGGACCATCCGCACAGGCAAGCCACAGGCGCAGGAGATGTCGACGATTCTCTAGTTCCTCGTAATCTTCATAAGCGGTCCGGCTATGCAAGATGGCGTGGTTGCAGAGCAATTGAATGTCCCCGGTCCGAAATTCCATATCCAATCGGATACCATCCTCGGCAGCAAGAGTATCAAGAAAATCCAATGCCTCCATGCGCGTATCAGTTAAGGGAGGTACACCGGCTAATAGCTGTCCTTTGCGAATAGCGCTGCGAACATAATGAGTAATCATCCGCCCTTTATAAGGCATGAACACCGGTACATCCGCCCAAGGATCTTTGCCCTCTGGAATTTCTCCCCAGCGGGTGCGCTGAAATGGCGCCATCAAGCTAGCCANCAGGTCTGGTCTGCGCCTAAGCATTTCATTGTAAAGAGTTGTGGAAGGCGCGATGGACGACAACCCNCCCTTCTTGCCGGGTCGTAAACATAGAAGGCCTACGATATCGGCTGAGTCCGTATGATAGGACAGTCCTGCATTGGTTTGATATCCTCGAGCCTGTGGGTGATCGTAATTGAGGCCAATATTTTTAACATGCCCCAGCACATGGCCTTTACCGTTCTGTGAACACGCTCGCCCGATATGTACACCAAGTCCCCAATAAGCGATCGCAGCCTTACGGATAGGCCAATCTTTAACTGGCAAGCCCCGCAATAAAAAGAAACCAGGACCGTGTAATACTCGTTGCTTAATCTTTGCCAGTTGTTTGGCCACCGTAGGTAAAGCAAAGGCAGCTGGACTGATGTCCATTATATCGAGCGTTCCAACGCTTACGACAGCCATTTCAATTTCTGCGATTTCGGCAGCGCTCCATTCATGAATCCAGCTGCTACACTGCTCGGCCATTTCTTTACCGAACCACGCTTGCGGCACCTCAAAACAGGGCGGCAGTCTATCAGTTTTTTGCTGTATACTAGTCATCCAACCATAATAGAGATGCCGGGAATAAACCGCCATCTAAGGTACGTAGAAATAATGGTGGCTGAGTGGCTTTTTTGCCAAATCTTCACAGGATTGGGTGACCAATCACGGCTTGGACGCTTTGAAATAAAGTAACGCCCAAAAGTAAGATAATTGTTCCACCAATCAAAGCGAAAGTATTTAAAAGGGTACTCCCACGAACGCCATCATCCGGCAGGTACTCTGACAGACGAAACGCTATTTGGCGGGCATAAACCGAAACTGCTGCCAAAAGTGCTACTGTTATGGCTGTTCCAATAGACATGGCAAAGACGGCGCAAATCCCAGCGAACCGCAATTGTAAAACATTCGCAAAGATGAGCACGAGTATAGCACCTGTGCAGGGCCGAATACCGATAGTGAATACAATCCAAATCGTTTGACGAAGCGATATACGTTCGGGCAAATCACTGGGGGCAGGCATGTGAGTATGTCCATGATGAGCGTGCCCACCTTCTTCGTGTTGGTGGTCATCGTTACGGTCCTGTTGATGTTGATGGTGATGATGATGCCCCAAAAATAGAAGCCGTGACGCTTTAACCATCAAGAAACCGCCCAATAGTGCTACCAAAGCATAACTTACACTTTCCAATTGCAAGGCTGTTGTGTTTACTCTGCTAAGGGACACTCCCAGCAAAGCGACTGTGATCTCAACTACAAATATAGCTACCGCACCTTGGGCCAAGGCACTGCTTATGGCCAACCAAATTCCCTGCTTTAAACGGCTTTCATGCGTCGCAAGATATGTCGCTATGATAAGCTTACCGTGGCCGGGCCCAGCCGCATGAAACACGCCATAAAGAAAACTAAGGCTGATCAGCGACCAGGCCGCGATTAGTCCATCGCGTTCTACCCGACGCACCGCATCGGCAAGACTACTATGCAAATCGCGCTGAAGCGTCTG
>PAXN01000045.1 GCA_002715005.1 Rhodospirillaceae bacterium | reverse complement strand
ATCATTTTAATTGATACACCAGGTTCCGCAAATCAAGTTTCTTTGCTTGCGCATTCCTATGCTGATACTTTGATTACGCCGATGAACGATAGTTTCGTTGATTTAGACGTATTAGCTAAAATCGAACCCGATACATTCAAAGTTGTATGCCCAAGCCGGTATGCCGAGTTGGTTTGGGAAAATCGCAAGAACCGTATTCAGCGTGACGGTAGAAGTATCGATTGGATTATTGTACGCAATCGTTTAAGCAGTTTGCATTCTAAGAATCGCCGGGCCGTTGACGAGGCATTGACCGCATTATCGACAAGAATTGGATTCAGGATAGCGCCAGGGTTTGGCGAAAGAATGATATTTCGCGAGCTATTTTTGAAAGGACTGACACTTTTGGACCTACGTGATCCAGAGGCCGGTGTTCGCCTAAATATGTCTCACATCGCAGCGCGCCAGGAAGTGCGCCTGCTGCTTGAGGTAATTGGATTACTTGGAAGTTCTGGCGGTGGCGGCAGTCCCAGTGTGGAAGACGATATGAAAGAGAAGTTGGCATGAGCTGGATATTGGCAGGTGTTGTTTTACTGGGGCTGATTTTGTTGTTTGCCCGGTGGTATATCTATGCTGAACCAAAAGACGTTCTAAAAGTACTAAAATTTCTCGGTGTTTTGTTTGCTCTGGTAATCGTAGGCTTAGTTATAGCGTCGGGCAAAATCGGCATGTTGTGGTTGGTTTTATTGGGGTTAATGCCTTGGATTGGTCGATTTAGAACCTTGAGCCGCCAGGCCAAGAGTTTACGAGGGCCTGTCGCAGGGCAGCGCGTAGACAGGCGAACGGATTTTGTAGTTATTTATTTAAATCCCGAGACGGGTGATATGGATGGCCGTGTCCTAAAGGGGCCGCAAAATGGAAAATTATTATCGGAATTATCTATTGACGAACTGGTGACATTGTATGAGGCCTCTTCATTGGAGGACGCCGAGAGTGCCTCCATTCTGGAAGCCTACATGGACCGGATGCACGAAGAGGGTTGGAGGCAAAAATCCCGTTCGACGAGCCCTGCTGAGGCGTCTGAAGGTATGACAGGGTTGGTTGAACAAGGAATGAGTCGTTCGGAAGCTTACAAGGTCCTAGAACTTCAACCGGGTGCATCAAAAAAAGAAATTGAGAATGCTTTCACAAAACTAATACAAACTGGTCACCCAGACGAAATAATCGCACGAGATATTAAAGCTAAGGCTGCGCTAGCAAAAGCTACTTTGCTCCGCGATTAAACGTTGATCCTTTTGGTAGTTGCTGGTGACACTAGTGATATTTAAACAAACATAGCGGTTGCGAGCCATAGAGTAAGGTCAAATGAAAAAGCAAGTACGAAAAGCGGTTTTTCCTGTAGGCGGCCTCGGCACACGATTTTTACCTGCGACTAAGGCATTACCGAAGGAGATGCTTCCAGTCGTTGATAAGCCGCTTATTCAATATGCAGTAGAAGAGGCAGCAGCCTCCGGTATAGAAGAATTTATTTTTGTAACCGGGCGAGGAAAACACGCTATTGAGGATCATTTCGATGTTCCTTATGAACTGAACCAAACACTTAGTGAACGGGGTAAAAAAAATATTATTGATGCCCTCGGAAATTGGATGCCGCGTCCGGGCCAGATAGCCTATACCCGTCAAATGGAGCCGTTGGGACTAGGCCACGCAGTTTGGTGCGCTCGTAATTATGTCGGGAACGAACCGTTTGCTGTTCTGTTAGCCGACGATTTGGTGATGTCGCAGGAACCTTGCCTGAAGCAAATGATTGACGTTTTCGAGGAAGCCCAGGGCAATGTTGTAGCGGTGATGGACGTGGCACGAGACCACACGGATCGATACGGTATTTTAGAAGTGAAGCATGATGATGGGGGCAAGTTGGTGCAAGTCAGTGGGCTGGTTGAAAAACCAAAACCTGAAGATGCCCCATCAACGTTATCTGTTATTGGGCGTTACATATTACAGTCCGAAGTTTTTGATCATCTGGATGGCCAACAAGTCGGTGCTGGCGGCGAAATTCAACTGACCGATGCACTCGCAGCGATGGTTGGTAGCCAGCCGTTCTGCGGCTTGCGGTTTGAAGGCACGCGTTTTGACTGTGGCGATAAGATCGGATTTTTCGAAGCTAATATCGCATTTGCGATTAGCCGCGATGATATTGGTGAAGCGGTAAGAAAAGTTCTCACCGATTATGTTTAAAAGGATTGAAGGGATGAAACGTACGAGCGATTTTCGACTTTACAAGGTTTTGCGTGAAGTGATTTTCATATGCGGATAGCAATGATAGGTACCGGCTATGTAGGATTGGTCTCAGGCGCCTGCTTTTCTGAGTTCGGAATTGAAGTTACTTGTGTCGACTCAAATGCAGAAAAAATTGCGCAGATGAAAGACGGAAAAATTCCGATCTATGAACCGGGCTTGGAAGACTTAGTCGCTAATAATATGGCAGCGGGAAGGCTCGATTTCACGACGGATTTAATCTCTGCAGTTGTTGCTGCAGATGCGGTTTTCATAGCGGTTGGTACACCTAGTCGACGAGGCGATGGGCATGCGGATTTAAGTTACGTTTTTGCCGCTACGAAAGAGATAGCCGGTGCGTTAGACGGTTATACGGTTGTCGTAACAAAATCAACAGTACCTGTGGGGACCGGACGTGAAGTTGAACGAATTATCCGGGAAGTTCGACCGGATGCTGAATTTGACGTGGTTTCTAACCCAGAATTTCTACGAGAAGGATCTGCTATTGAAGATTTTATGCGTCCCGACCGAGTGGTGATTGGCGTCGGTAACGAGCGGGCAAGCGATTTGATGCAAAGGGTCTATCGACCGCTACATTTAATTCAGACACCGATCCTGTTCACGTCATTAGAAACGGCGGAGCTTGTAAAATACGCTACGAATGCATTTCTCGCGACCAAGATTACCTTCATCAATGAGGTTGCGGACTTATGTGAAATGGTCGGTGGCAATGTTCATGATGTTGCAAGAGGTATGGGTCTTGATGGCAGAATTGGCGGTAAGTTCTTACATCCTGGTCCAGGTTATGGCGGATCGTGCTTTCCAAAGGATACGCTAGCGCTTGTGCGAACAGCGCAAACCGTTGGTGCGGAGATGAAAATTGTGGAAACCGTTGTCGACGTAAATGCCAACCGAAAAAAAATAATGGCTCAGCGTGTTGTGGCAGCGTGTCAGGGTAGCGTCGTGGGGAAGACTATTGCGCTTCTAGGGGTCACCTTTAAGCCAAATACCGATGATATGCGTGAAAGGCCTAGCCTTGATATCGTGCCGGCCTTGCAAAAGGCGGGCGCAACAGTCAAAGCATACGATCCAGCCGGCATGGAAGATGCTAGGAAAATGCTTAGTGACGTGCAGTGGTGCGAGGATACATATGACGTGTTGGATGATGCTGACGCACTTGTAATTGTTACGGAGTGGAATGAATTTCGGTCTCTTGATTTAGAGCGTGTCAAGTCTTTGCTCAAAGAGCCAGTTATTGTTGATCTGCGGAATATTTACGACCCCGAGGTAATGGCGGAAGCGGGCTTTAGGTATAGCTCCATCGGCCGTCCCGACCGAGTAAATGCTGAAGAGTCCGAGAGGAAATCCGGGTGACTTTCCATCAATTTGAGCCGTCCATACTCCGTGAGTATGACATTAGGGGGATTGTTGGTGATACGCTTCATCTTGAGGACGCATATGCGGTAGGTAAATGTTTTGGTTCCGTCATTTTGGAAAATGGTGGCTGTAACTTGTGCGTGGGCTATGACGGACGGCATTCTTCGTTTGACTTGTCGGCAGAGTTGGTGCGCGGAGCCTGCGATGCTGGTGCCGACGTAATAGAGATTGGCCTGAGCGCCACGCCCACTTTGTATTATGCCACAACTGTATTGGAAGCGGGCGGCGGCATAATGGTTACGGGCTCTCATAACCCACCGCATTATAACGGATTTAAGTTTATGCTGGATGGCAAACCGTTCTGGGGCAATGCTCTTAAGAATCTTGGTAAGTGGGCCCAGGTAGAGAACTTTGCTACCGGCACTGGTACCGTATCATCGAAGGAAATTCAAGAATCGTATGTAGCGCGTGTTGTAGGCGATTATCGAGCCGATTCGGGACTTAAAGTTGCTTGGGATGCGGGCAATGGTTCTCTAGGACCTGCAATGACGGAATTGACTGCTTGTTTACCGGGAACCCATATTCTACTGAATGAAGTAGTCGATGGAGATTTCCCGGCGCACCATCCGGATCCAACGGTTCCCGAAAATTTGGAACAATTGCAGTCCGTTGTTGTTGAGTATGGTTGCGATTTGGGTATTGCGTTTGATGGTGATGGGGATCGTATAGGTGTAATAGATGAGCTAGGACGTATCCTCTGGGGCGATCAAATACTAGCCATTTTTGCCCGAGATATGTTGGAGGAGTTGCCAGGTGCAACGGTGATTGCCGATGTGAAGGCGAGCCAGGCGCTTTTTGATGAGATTGCTCAATATGGTGGGAAACCTGTCATGAGCCCTACTGGCCACTCCATTATCAAATCTAAAATGGTTGAATTAAAAGCGCCGCTTGCTGGTGAGATGAGCGGCCATATTTTCTTCGCAGACCGTTATTATGGCTATGATGATGGGCTTTATGCTGCGCTGCGTCTTGTTGATATTGTAGCGCTCTCTGATCTGAGTTTGGCTGATATGCGAGATAGATTGCCACAAATGATAAACACACCAGAGATTCGGATAGATGTGCCCGAACAGCGAAAATTTGACATAGTGCACGAAGTTAAGGAGCGTCTTTCACTTGCCGGCGCCCAGGTCACGACGGTAGATGGAGTTCGGGTAAGCACGTCGGATGGTTGGTGGCTTTTGCGAGCGTCGAATACCCAAAATGCGTTAGTTATTCGTTGTGAGTCAGCGTCGGTTAGCGGACTAGATGACTTGAAGGCAAATGTTGTCACGCAACTTAAATTGAGTGATGTTCAAGTACCCACATTTTAGGATAGGTTTTACTATTTTTTTACAACCTTACATTTGCGGTGACATAGGAAAACAATCAAATTTGTGTTTTTTCAGTTGGCTGCAGGCCTCAATCGCGCCTTTTTTGTTTAGACCGGATAACCTCGCACGATAAACGCTGCGGGCGTTGCTTTTACCGGTCATGATTGTGACTTCGTAGTCCTTTCCCAGCGCTGAGAGTTTTTCTGCAGCGTAAATAGCTTGCCTCACTGCCGCTGCTATTTGAACATATGCTCCTATTTGAATCATCCAAGTCCGTGGTTTGCCGATACTCGCGCGAACCACTGGTGTTATCAATTTTGCGACGTCTGTTGTTCGGTTTTCTAGATTGGGAGTGGATGTTTGGACCGGGTCGAACTTTTTTACGAACTCCTCAGGCCAACTATTTTTAAACGGTGGTAAAGAGGTTTTAGACTTAAGAAGCGTATTTTTGTTATATTCTTGTTTTTCCGCGAAGTAAGTTTTTGCTGCATTATCTTTTGCCGGATAGTCGTTTCGAGAACCTTCCTCTATGGATAGTTTAGCAAAGCCTTTATCAAGAAGCTTCCTCACATGTAGGTCTCGAAATTTTGCTGTTTTGCCACCAAAAACAACCGCGATGATCCTATTTCCGTTGCGTTCTGCGGAAGCGGCAAGATTATAGCCAGCCGCTTTCGTATAGCCGGTTTTGATGCCGTCGGCTCCGGTATAGAACTCCAGTAGCTTATTATGATTTTTATAGTCACGTCCACGAAATTTGAATTTCTTAGTAGCGAAGTAATTGTAATAATGAGGAAAATCTTTGATAAGAAACCGCGATAAGACTGCCATGTCCCGGGCTGACGATAAGTGGCCACGATTGGGTAGGCCATGTGGATTTCGAAAAGTCGTATGGCGCATGCCTAACTTACGTGCGCGTTTAGTCATTGCCTTGGCAAATGCTTGAACTGAACCACTTAGCTCTTCCGCGACAACAACAGCAATGTCATTTGCGGATTTTGCGATCAGCGCTTCGATGGCATCTTGGATCGTAATACGTTCGCCTCTGCGTAGTCCCAGTTTAGAGGGGCGTGCTTGGGTAGCATTTCGTGATACGGTCATTTGTTGATTAAGCTCAACGTGTCCTTGGTCCAAAGCTTCGAATAGCAAATATAGCGTCATCATTTTGGTTAAAGATGCGGGATAATTTCGCGTATTTGCATTTATCGAATGTAAAACATCACCCGAATCTGCGTCTATTACGATGGCGGCATATCGTGCTTCGGCTCGTTGGCCGATCAATAGTGATAGCATAAAAATAAATACTATAAAGATTCGTATGAATATTTTCATTATAAGCATGGAATTTAGTATATAATCATCATAAATCTATTTTTTTTAAAATATAATCATGAATACTATAATCATGTTTATCTACTACATTAGTATAACGTAGTCTCTAATTTTTCACCAATAGAATTATTTGCCAATATTAATCTAGGTATTTCTGAATTTACGAATCGAGGAGGGGGTAAAGCTGCGATAGGCCTATTGTGCGCTGCAGGCATATTAATTGTGCGGCGCACAAAAAATTTTGACTTTTTCATTAATATGTGTATATTTGTGATATGCTGCATTGCAATATTTTGTACGAAATTCATATGAGGTAGGTAAAGTAAGGCTTCTGCCTTTAGATATTGAATAAGTGTAAGAAATTATTTCAGACTGGAGACATGCTATGACAACGAAGAAAGCAACGAGGAGTTCGAAGACCATCGAAGAAACTGTAAACGAAACGGTCGTTGCAGCGGCTACAGTAACCAAGGAGAAGGTTGAAGAAATGCAAGATAACTATTCCAAAGCTTATGAAGAGTATACGGCAATGAATCAGAATTTTTACAGCGTATTCATAAAGTCGAGCGGGTTATTTGCCAAGGGGGCTGAAGAAGTTAGCAAGGCTTATTTTGATTACGTAAAAGAGACTGCAGAATCGGGAATCGAAGCTACAAAAGCCGTTTTAGTCGCTAAGACAGTCAACGATGCACTGGACGTTCAGACGGTTTATGCGAAACAAGCTTTCGATACGTTAATGGCGGAAGGCACCAAGATAGGTGAGTTGTCAGTAAAAGTTGCCAACGAATCCTTTGATCCTATTAAAGGTCAAATTCAAGAGGCTTTCGAGAAAGCTCTTAAAGTTGCTTAAGCCCCCGCTTGTGATAAGAGTTTGGGAACGGCCTCGCGAAAAGCGGGGCCGTTTTTCTTTGAAGTCAGCTGTCGGTCAATTGTTGGAAATTCGCAAATCAATGGAAGAAGTGCGTCTTTTTACCTTTTAACACCGACTAAGAATACCATATTATCCGGATATGCCTTACCAGTCGAAAAGATAATGAGCGACCAAGATAACCACATCAGCCCAGATGGCGATTCCGGCGTCATCACCAAGACAAAACCGAAAACCAAAAAGCCATCTATGTATAAGGTTCTGTTGTTGAATGATGATTACACACCAATGGAGTTTGTCGTTCATATTTTGGAACGATTCTTTAGTATGGGAAGCGATCAGGCGACGCAGATTATGCTACATGTACATCGTCGCGGTGTCGGCATTTGCGGTATCTTTCCCTACGATATTGCCGAAACGAAAGTAAACCAGGTAATGGAATTTGCACGCCAACACCAACATCCACTGCACTGTACAATGGAAAAGGATTGAGCGGTAATGTTGTCTCGAAATCTTGAACAAACGCTTCATCGTGCGCTCGGAATAGCGAGTGACAGACGACACGAATATGCAACTCTTGAGCATCTTCTTATAGCCCTGACTGAGGATCAGGATGCTCTTTCGGTTTTTAATGCTTGCGGTGTTGATGTTGATATTTTGTGTCGGGCCGTTGAGGAGTTTTTAGATAGTGAGCTGGAAATGCTGCTCAGAGAAAACCTCGAAGAGCCGAAACCGACTGCTGGCTTTCAGCGTGTCCTCCAGCGGGCAGCTATTCATGTACAATCCTCCGGTCGAGAGGAGGTAACGGGAGCAAATGTTGTTGTTGCTTTGTTTTCGGAGCGTGAGAGTCATGCGGTTTATTTTCTTCAACAGCAAGAAATGCAGCGATTTGATGCAGTAAATTACATTAGTCATGGCATCGCCAAAAAACCGGGGTATGAAGAGACGCGTACGATCGAAGGTGCGGATGAAGATACTGATGGGGATGAGGTAAACAAAAAGGGTACCGAGGCGCTTGAATCTTATTGTGTAAACCTCAACGAAAAGGCGGTTTTAGGCAAAATTGATCCACTGATCGGCCGGGCTAAGGAAGTTGAGCGTACCATTCAAATATTGTGTCGGCGATCTAAGAATAATCCGCTTTATGTCGGTTATCCAGGCGTCGGGAAAACAGCAATTGCGGAGGGACTAGCACGCCAAATCGTTGAAAAAAAGGTACCCGAAATTTTGCGAGAAGCCATCATATTTTCGCTAGATATGGGCGCGTTGCTGGCGGGCACACGATACCGTGGTGACTTTGAAGAGCGTTTGAAAGCGGTTATGCAAGAATTGGAGGAGATTCCAGAATCAATCCTATTTATTGATGAAATTCACACTGTCATTGGTGCCGGTGCGACCAGCGGTGGCGCTATGGATGCCTCTAACTTATTGAAACCCGCCCTGCAAAACGGCTCGCTGAGATGTATGGGATCGACGACCTATAAGGAGTATCGAAACCATTTTGAGAAAGACCGGGCGCTGGTAAGGCGTTTCCAGAAAATTGACGTGCCGGAACCATCCATTAATGAAGCAGTCAAAATTTTGCGTGGCTTGAAGGCTTACTATGAAGAACACCACAAAGTTAAATATACCGCTAAAGCAATTCGGACCGCAGTCGATCTTTCTGCGCGTTACATCAATGACCGGAAGTTGCCTGATAAGGCCATAGACGTTATTGACGAGGTCGGCGCGTCGCAAATGTTGTTGCCACCATCGCGGCGTAAGAAACAAGTTGGTGTTAAAGATATAGAGCGCGTCATTTCTACGATGGCCCGTATCCCATCCAAGCAGGTGTCGAGTGATGATCGCGCTGCCTTAAAAACGCTCGAACGTGATCTTAAGATGGTAGTTTTTGGGCAGGATAAAGCAATTGATGAGTTGGCGAGTTCCATAAAATTATCACGGGCTGGATTACGTGATCCCGAGAAACCTATTGGCTCTTATCTATTTTCTGGCCCTACCGGTGTGGGCAAGACCGAAGTCGCTCGACAATTATCGATGACGCTTGGTATCGAACTTGTAAGGTTTGATATGTCCGAATATATGGAGCGTCATAGCATATCTAGACTTATTGGTGCCCCGCCGGGTTATGTAGGCTTTGATCAAGGTGGAATGCTCACGGACGCGGTTGATCAAACACCTCATACGGTAGTGCTTTTGGACGAAATTGAGAAAGCTCATCCGGATGTTTACAATCTATTACTACAGATTATGGACTATGGAAAGCTGACTGATCATAACGGTAAGTCAGTTGATTTCCGTAATGTGATCTTGATAATGACTACAAATGCAGGTGCGGCGGAATTAGCTAAGTCTGCTGTTGGCTTTGCCCGTGAAGGCCGTGTTGGCGAAGATGGCGAAGCGATCAACCGTATGTTTACGCCCGAATTTCGAAATCGTTTGGATTCTATAATTGGTTTTTCTCCTCTATCGCCCGATGTAGTGAGCAGAGTGGTCGATAAATTTGTTATTCAATTGGAAGAGCAGTTAGCGGACCGCAAGGTCAGTATCGACCTCACAGATGAGGCGCGCACTTGGTTAGCTAAGCGGGGTTACGAGCCGAATTTTGGGGCACGCCCATTGGGCCGGTTGATTCAAGATAAGATAAAAAAACCTTTAGCCGAAGAGCTGTTGTTTGGCAGCTTGTCGAATGGTGGGGTTGTGCGGGTCAAGGTTGAGGAAGAAAAATTAAGCTTTTCTTATCCTAGTGACGACTCACCTGTACAGGATGATTTAGTAGTAAAAACCCCGCCCAAGAAAAAGCGGGTAGGTAAGAAAAAGAAAACGCCCGTGTTTGCGAAATAACTATTTTTTCAATAATAGATTAATGCAGCATTGTTAGACAGCATCAAAGATGCGTCATTAAAGGTGCTCCCCTTGTACTTTGCGGAATGGTGTAAATTGCTGGAGAGTATCGGCTTCTTTGGCCGCATAGTTACGTTCTTGTTCAAGAAACCTGGCTACTGCGTCTCGGAAGTTCTTATTTTTCATCCAATGTGCACTATAGGTTCGGTGCGGAACGTAACCACGCTGTAATTTATGATGGCCGCCTGTACCAGCCTCGACGCGCTTCAAACCGTATTCGATGGCAAAGTCCATAGCCGCATAGTAACAGGTTTCGAAATGGAGAAACTTGTGATCTTCGACGCATCCCCAGTTACGGCCATAAAGTGCATTGTTATCGCAGAAGTTAATAGCCCCAGCGATAGGTCTGCCGTCTAGGTAGCTGAGGATTAAGACGGTTTTGTCAGCCATAGATGCGCTAAGCTGATCAAAGAACTCGCGCGTTAAATAGGGATAACCCCACTTTCGGTCATAGGTGTCCACATAAAAACGGTAAAATGCGTCCCAATGTTCCGGACTAATATCTTCGCCTGTTAGCGCATGCGTAGTAATACCTTGATCTTGAAGAGCTTGACGTTCTTTACGGATGTTCTTGCGCTTTCGACTGCTGAGTTCAGTTAAAAAATCATCGAAACTAGTGTAATCATTATTTTCCCAATGATACTGGTGATCATGTCGAATAAGAAACCCATAACTTTCCAGAAGCGCGGCGTCCCCCTCAGTGCAGAACGTAATATGTAGTGAAGAGACACCGAGCTTTTGTGTAACTTCAATAAGGCCTTTTGCCAATACATGCAGGCGGGAATCGCGGTCTATTGCATCGGCGGGCACCAAGAGGCGGGGGCCGGTAACTGGTGAAAAAGGCACTGCGCATTGAAGTTTTGGGTAATATTGTCCCCCACTCTGTTCATAGGCATGCGCCCAATTATGGTCGAAAACGTATTCACCTTGGCTGTGGCTTTTCAGATAAAGAGGGGACGCTGCCAAAAATGTACCCTTGTCATCTTGCATAACCAAATGGCGTGGTAACCATCCAGTCTCACGGGTGGCTGATTTTGAACTCTCAAGGGCATTCAAGAATGCATATGATAGAAAAGGTGAACCAGGTGGCGTGTCTTTACCGTTAAGGTGCTGGTCCCATTCGGTAGCGCTAAGGTCGCTAATATTTTCGACTAGCCTTAGTTCAATCAGTTCATGTTCATCGGGCATAGATAAAGTTTAGATGTAATTCCTTACGAGCGCACGGCGATAATGGCATCAACCTCGGTAGTAGAATTCAAAGGTAGGCCGTTAGCACCCACCGCAAAACGGGCGTGCCTCCCAGCTTCACCGAATATTTCAGTAATAACGTCCGATGCTCCATTGATGACGATAGGGTGGTCGGTGAATTCCGGTACCGCGTTTACAAATCCGCCGAGTTTAATGAAACGCTCGATACGATCTAACTCTCCAAGTGCAGCTTTTGCTTGAGCAATAATATTCAGTGCGCATAACCGCGCTGAGGCGATAGCATCTTTAATATTTCCACTATCATCGACTTTACCGCGGTATTTTATTTTCTCGTCCCAAAACGGAACTTGTCCGGCAACCCACAAGTGGCTTCCGCTGAGGACGAACGGTAAATAACTTCCTGCAGGCACCGCAGGTGTTGGCAATTCAATGCCCAATTCTTTTATACGGTTTTCAATCTGTCCCATACGAGTATCTCCGCTTGGTTATAAGCTTAGTGCCGTTACCATATCGTCTCGACCAGCCGAATAGACCCGGTTTGCTTCTGGGTGAATATTGATGTGCTTCATAAAACCATGGATAAGCCCGGTTGCTCGGTAGGTGGATACATTAACGTCGAAAGTTTTTAGGCGTGCCCCATAGGCTTCGGCCTCAGAACGCAAAACGTCGACTTCCGCGGTTACAATTGCAGCGGCGGGAAGATCTGCCAGTGTATCTGCTCTNAGGGGCACTGCGTAGGCGTCACTAGTAGTATCTACACCACCTAAATAATGGCGCCAATAAGCTCGCATGAGCCGTTCGGGTAGCAGTGGGCCACCGGCAAAGTCTTGATAGCTAGGTGTTGTAAAGTCCGTGTCGATTACGGGATAAAACAAAAGTTGGAAGCCAATGGTTGGCCCCTTTCTGTCGCGCGCTAACAAAGCCGTGACTGCCGCCAAGTTTCCCCCGGCGCTCTCTCCAACTACGGCAGTTCGGCTTATGTCGGCACCAACTAAATCGGCATTCTCGGCAGCCCAACACAAGGCACTAAAACAATCCTCCGGTGCTGCAGGGAAAGGGTGTTCTGGCGCTAGTCGATAGTCTACGCTTAAGACAGGCCAACTGGTGTCCTCGCAAAGCCTAATACAGCTGATTTGGTGGCTATCCAAATTTCCAATAACAAAACCACCACCATGGAAATAAATAATAAGGGGGCGTTGATCATTGATATGGTCGGATTTTCGATAAATCCGAACCGGAATTTCATGCTCATTTGCTTTGACTTTCATATCTGTAGCAACTATCCCATCGGGCACGGGCGGTACTTGCCGCANTCCATTTCGCAGATTTCGGAGTTGCCTTGCCGGTAAGGTGTGCATATCTGCTGGCGTGTCGATAATTGCTTTTTCGACGAGTTTTAGATACTCGGGATCTATTCGGTTCAATATGAGCATTAATTCTGATTACCTTGTTGTGAAGCTTGCTGCAAGGCACTGTCTGTTGGGGTGTTTATTATCTCGAAGGTTATCGCTCTGGAAACAACGTAACCATAAGTTTGAAGAGGCACTAGTATTTGTATGAAAAAAGGGGGATGGCGAACACCGCCATCCCCCAGTCACAGGGAGCACCGTGCCAGAGTAGGGGCTACACGCTACGAACACCCGCTGGTAGCGCCACAAGTGTCGCATTTCAGACATGTGCCGTTGCGAACGAGTGTGAAGTTCCCACAATCAGAGCAGGAATCACCCTCGTAGCCCTTGGCCTTGGCCTCACGAATCCGGTCGAGTGTGGTGTCGACCGGTATGTCGACCAGAGCCTCCGCAACAGCGGCTGACGCCCCTGATGCGGACGCGACGACCACCTGGCTCTCCGAAGAGCTGGCCGTCACATTCTGTGCCGGGGCGCTGGATGCATGCAAATCTGCACCGCCGGAAATTATTCTTAGTTTGGAAGACCGCATGTAGCCGTTACTGGCGACTTTTCGAATTGTTTCGAGTGTTTCTGCAGTTTCTTCTGGTAAATGACCTTCCTTCGCACCAGTACCCAGCGAGTCTGGTAAAAGATCTGATGGTTCTGCATGAGCAAGGTCGTCGCGCCCTAGGTAGCTGATNGCGACTTCGCGGAATATGTAGTCAAGAACCGACGTTGCCATCTTGATGGTGTCGTTGCCTTGCACGAGTCCACTTGGTTCAAACCGAGTGAAAGTGAAAGCTTCAACATATTCTTCCAAAGGGACTCCGTATTGCAGGCCAATAGAAATAGCGATGGCAAAATTATTCATCAAACTGCGGAAGGCGGCACCTTCCTTATGCATATCAATAAATATTTCACCAAGATTACCATCCTCATACTCACCAGTGCGCAGATAAACCTTGTGCCCACCTACGTTGGCCTTTTGTGTATAACCTTTTCGACGATGTGGCAGACGTCGACGTTCGTGCGCGGCGGCCTCTTCGACAATTCTCTCAACAATCCGTTGGGCAGCAATGGGTACTTGTTGCCCTTTGGGTATATCTGCAAGATCTTCTTCTAAGTCATCCTCATCTACCAATGCCGACTGAAGCGGCTGACTGAGTTTAGAGCCGTCCCGATATAGGGCATTAGACTTCAGGCCTAATCGCCACGACATCATGTAAGCGTCCATACAATCTTCGACGGTAGCGTCGTTCGGCATATTAATTGTTTTTGAGATAGCGCCGGTAATGAAAGGCTGGGCTGCTGCCATCATCAATATATGGCTTTTCCATGAAAGATATCGTTTGCCGATTCGTCCGCAAGGATTGGCGCAGTCAAAGACAGCAAGATGTTGATCCCGAAGATAGGGGGCGCCTTCTACCGTCATAGCACCGCAGCAAAATGTGTTAGCGTCTTCAATTTCTTCGCGGCTAAAACCAAGTTCCGCTAAGATTTCAAACGATGGATCGTTTAATTGTTCATCGGAGAAACCAAGGACATTACGACAAAATTCTTCACCGAGGTTCCATTTGTTGAATGCGAATTTGATATCAAAAGCGCTTCCTAATGCCTCTTCAAGCGCATCAAATTGGTCATTGCCAAAGCCATGTTTTTTTAGGCTAGCATAATTGACGAAAGGCGCCTCTTTTAGCGTGCCGTGGCCTACTGCATATGAAATGATACTATCGATTTGGTTTTCTTTGTAACCTAGGCGGCGTAACCCATCGGGTACCATTCTATTTATGATTTTAAAGTAACCACCGCCCGCCAATTTCTTGAACTTGACTAGAGCGAAGTCGGGCTCGATGCCGGTCGTGTCGCAATCCATTACTAGTGCAATCGTACCTGTCGGCGCGATCACTGAAACTTGGGCATTTCGGTAGCCATGTTCCTGACCGAGTTCGTAAGCTTTACGCCAAGCACCTTTTGCTGCCTTGGCTACAGCCGGTGCCGGGCAATTTTTATGATCTAAAGGCAGAGGCGGCATAGAGACACCATCGTATCCATCAGCATTTCCTTCTGCTGCATTAAGATGGTTTCGGATGACACGCAACATCGAAGTACGGTTTTTCTTGTATCCAGGGAATGCGCCAAGTTCGCCGGACATTTCCGCGGAAGTTGCATAAGAGGTACCTGTTAGCAGCGCGGTAATCGCGCCACAAAATGCGCGACCTTCATCAGTATCGTAAGGAAT
>PAXN01000044.1 GCA_002715005.1 Rhodospirillaceae bacterium | reverse complement strand
ATTCTGGGACTGATACTGGTAGATATTATGGAGTTCAAGTTGGTATCGGCATACATAGGTTTTACACCAATCAACATCTCAATCAGTGAGGTGTCTCATCCCTTATGGACGATGATCACACTAGAGAAGCAGCGGCCAGTTGCTCTTGCTGCTAGGAAAGGTCATCTCGGAGAGGGGATAGAGAGAAAATCAATAATGGAAACCTTAATCTTTAGATAATTAGGTTCACCGCAGTGGCTGACGGAGATTTCTGCAAAGTCTTTTTTTCCGATATAACGTAGATCCATAAAATGCTATTAAAATAGGATTATTAAGTGCGCTGGATCTTCACGCAAATTAATAGGGTCTGCGTCGGCGTCTGTCTCACTACCGCCGCTTGCCAAATGGGAACAGATGTCGGTCCGAGCAGTCCAATAGGGTGGGTCGGAAAAAAAGAATCTCGTATGATTTTTAGGGCGCCGGCACTCGTACAATCTAGTCAAAAGGTACAGCGATTTACGGACTACAGCGGTCGATTTGTCGAAGAGAGCAGCGAGTGGGAAACAAATGGGACGGAAAATACTATTGCTGGCATACTGGTAAGCGAATCTTCAGCAGGGCCACCAATTACTGATACCCAAGATCCGCAAGAAGTGACGCAATTATGGGCTGTCTTTCGCAACCTAACACCTACGTTTGGCTTGCTAAAACGATCAAAGAATGTGCTTGGCCCTGTATTGTGGCGTCGCGCTAGCATCGGCACACGCGCCTGCGTCCTATTTCTTCAACGGTGGTCGACCACTCGAAAACCGATACCCAGCGCTCCTGTAACCAACCTATCCGGTTACTACTGTCGCCCACCAGGAGCTGTCTTTCCTCCCGAAATTGCAGAAAATGTAATAAAGTCCATCGGATTTCGCCACAACGCACCCGTATCCCCTCACCTTCCTACAACACCAAAATAATAGGATTTTATTATGACACTTTTCGATTTATCCGGGAAAACCGCGCTCATCACCGGCTCAACGAAAGGTATTGGCAAAGCCACCGCCATGCGCCTTGCGGAACATGGGGCCAATGTCGTCATATCCTCACGAAAAGCACATGCCTGCGATACAGTTTCTCAAGAAATTAATCAAGAATGGGCCAAAGATGGCGCAACAGCATTCCCCATTCCATGCAACATTCAGCACAAAGACCAGCTGCAATCTTTGGTAGACGACACTTTGGAACGGTTTGGTCAGATCGATATATTAGTCTGTAATGCTGCGGTTAATCCTTATTTTGGCCCCTCAATTGATACACCGGATGATGCGTTTGATCGGACGATGGAATCCAATATTCGAAGTAATTTTTGGCTTTGTAATATGGTATTGCCGCAGATGGTGGAGCAAAAGGATGGCTCGATCACGCTTATCTCTTCCATAGGTGGCATAAGGGGACGCCCGCAAATCGGGATCTACGGCATTTCTAAAGCCGCTGACATGCAAATTGTGCGTAATTTTGCGGTCGAATACGGCCCAGACAACATCCGAGTTAATTGTATTGCACCCGGATTAGTTCGAACCGATTTCGCCCGAGCATTGTGGGAAAATCCAGAAATTTTAAGAGAACGGACTGCAACGACCCCGCTAAGGCGTATCGGTGAGCCAGACGAAATCGCCGGTGCTGTGGTATTTCTGGCATCACGTGGAGGTACGTTCGTCACCGGCGAAACCTTAGTAATAGATGGCGGCGTAACAATCATTTAGTCAGTTAGCCCATTACACTTCCCACCCCGTCGCTCGGCTGTCTTTGCCTTTGATACGCCGGCTACACAGTACGAAAATGTTCTCAGACCGGAAGAAAGGCTATGGATTGTCGAATATAAACTCCATCGGCTATAACGGATCTTCTAGGCTTATAACCTGAAGGTCGCAGGCTCAAATCCTGCCCCACCTGCACCCGCTTTCTATAATCCTATGCAGCAGATAAATTTAAGCCGTCTTAATAAAACAATGTGGTGATTTACAAAAATCCCTCTTTGGATCATTAAAAATCATGGTGTGGTCGGTGCACCCCGGTTTAAAGTCCCGGGCATGTGTGGTTTTGCAGGATTCATAGAAAATAGCGGTGGTGGAAACCATGAGGTGCTCGAACACCAAGCCAAAACGATGGCGGCGTCCCTGACACACCGTGGTCCCGATAGCTCGGGCGTATGGGTTAATCCGGACGCTGGCGCCGCGTTTAGCTTTCGTCGCCTCTCCATAATCGATCTCACTGCCGGCGGCGAACAGCCGATGCTTTCGGAAGATGGTCGTTTTGTGATCGTTTTTAACGGTGAAATATATAATTATACAGCTATCAGAAATATTCTCATAAGTGAGGGCGTGCGGTTCCGCTCACGCTCCGATACAGAAGTGCTGCTGAAAGCCTGCATGCATTGGGGTATTGAGCGAACAATTGGCGATCTGGTCGGCATGTTTGCGTTCGCCTTATGGGACAATGTGAAACGGAAACTATGGATTGCCCGGGACCGTTTGGGCATCAAGCCGGTTTATTACGGGCAGGTCGGAAATCGTTTCGCTTTCGCATCCGAACTTAAGGCCCTGCGTACCTTTAAGGACTGGCAGCCCACAATAGATCAAATTGCGCTCGGCTCGTTCGTAAGGCTTAACCACGTTCCGAGCCCGAGCACCATTTATACCGGGGTCAGCAAGCTTGAACCGGGATGCATTCTCGAACGACAGGCAGACCGTGTAGCGACTGTCTCCCGATATTGGAATGTTGGCGATTATTATCAGCAGCCTTCTTTAGATATCAGCGAGGAAGATGCCGTTTCGGAATGCGAAAGGTTGCTTTCTGACGCGGTGAAACAGCGTTTGGTATCAGATGTACCTTTAGGAGCTTTACTGTCCGGCGGCATAGATTCTTCAACTGTCGTCGCTTTAATGAACCGTGTTAACAAAGGTGAAGTGAGAACCTTCACTATCGCATTTGGTGACAAAACCTATAACGAAGCGGATAACGCAAAGGAAATCGCGCTCCACATCGGAACCAATCACACCGCATTGAATTTATCTTCTGATAAAGCACTTGGCTTGATTTCTAGACTGCCAGACATCTATGACGAACCGTTTGCAGATTCGTCCGCTTTGCCTACCTACCTCGTATCACAATTGGCTCGCGAACATGTCACCGTTGCACTATCCGGCGATGGCGGCGATGAGGTGTTTTTCGGCTACAACAGATATACCGTCGCTCCCATGGTTTGGCGAAAATCTCGTTTGCTACCGAATTTTCTTCGAAAGGCGGGAGGCTGCGCGATAAAATCGATCAGTCCTCGGTTTTGGGACCGCATTGCAATGATGGTGCCCCAAAGCAGGCGACCGCGCACATTTGGTGTCAAACTTCATAAGCTCGGCGACATTATTGCCGAGAATTCGGAGGAAGCTATTTACCGTCAATTGATCAGCCATTGGGGTGGCGCACCACCGGTCCTAAACCAAGGAATTGCTTCCGAACATGATTGGCCGAGAGACTATCCTCGGGGTTTCGCCGCGAAGATGGCGATGCAAGATACACGTACCTATTTACCCGACGACATTCTGACAAAAATCGACCGTGCGAGCATGGCCGTGAGTTTGGAAGTAAGAGTACCCCTACTAGACCATAGGTTAGTCGAATTCATGGCCCGCCTTCCAGCATCATTGAAACAGAAAAATAGCACGTCGAAATACTTGTTACGCAAAGTCTTAAAAAAATATGTGCCGGACGCGTTGGTAGATCGCCCCAAAATGGGGTTTGCGGTACCGCTGGATCGCTGGCTACGAGGCCCCTTACGGGATTGGGCTGAAGACATTTTAGATGAAAGGAAATTGAAGAATGGCGGCTGGTTTGATCCTGTTCCCATTCGCAAAGCGTGGCACCAACACCTGGCCGGTTCAGGCAACCATCAAGAAGGGCTATGGGGTATTTTAATGGCGCAAACGTGGCTGGATCGTTGGGGATGAGTATTACCAACAAAAAAATACTCTTTCTGGTTAGTGAAGATTGGTATTTTTGTTCTCATAGACTTGAGCTTGGCCGCGCATTGGTAGAGCAAGGTGCGAAGGTGTCGGTCGCGACCCGAATCGGAAAACACAGAAATGAAATCATTCGTGCCGGTATCAGCGTTATACCATTCAATCTAGCTCGCAGCGGCCGAAATCCGGTTCGTGACCTGTTAAATGTTTTTCAATTAATTTGGATATATTTTTCCGAACGCCCTCATATTGTGCATCATGTAGCGCTTAAACCGACACTCTATGGTGCCTTTGCCGCTTGGATTACGCGGCGGCCCATCGTTGTAAACGCGCTCGGCGGGATGGGGTATATCTTCATATCCAATAGTTTTTTTGCCCGAACGGTCCGCACTCTTTCCGGCATCGCCTTTAGGCTATTGATGAACCGGCCCAACAGTCGAACAATTTTGCAAAACCCTGACGACATTGCCCTATATCAAGAAAACATCGGTGTTCTAAGTCAGAACTTGATCCAGATCAAAGGTTCGGGTGTTGATTTGAAAAAGTTTGCCCCGTCGGCAGAACCCGATGAAGTTCCTGTTGCCGTGTGTGTCTCTCGTATGTTGTGGGATAAAGGGATTGGTGAACTGGTTTACGCTGCGCGTATCCTCAAAGAAAGAGGCGTCCAACTCACTGTGCGCCTAGTCGGCCCAACTGATGCCAACCCGGCATCCATTCCCAAGAAAACTCTCGATAGTTGGCACAAGCAAGGAATCGTAGAAGTTGCCGGGCCACAGACTGATATTGTCGGAGAGTATGCCAAGGCGCATATCGCAGTTCTGCCTTCCTACCGCGAAGGATTACCGAAATCTTTATTAGAAGCTGCCGCTTGCGGTCGTTCAATGGTTGCGAGCGATGTCCCAGGTTGCCGCGAAGTATGCCGTCCAGACGAAACCGGCCTACTGGTTCCTGCGCATAGCGTCAAACTCTTAGCAGACGCATTGGAAAAACTAGCATCGAACAAGGTGCTCCGTCAGAAAATGGGCGCGCAGGCCCGCGCTATAGCGGAGGCAGAATTTGGTATCGAAGCTGTCATTGCCGCTACCACAGATCTTTATACAGATCTTATAAAACGAGCTGAGAACCCACATGAGCGGTCGTAAAGGCATAGGGAATGTTAGGCGCATTATCGCAGGCCTCGGCATTGCGATCGGGATAACGTTTTTTACCCTCCCCGCGCCGGACGGTTGGCCGCCACAATCGCTGGGAGGTCTTGGCCTGGTTGCCATTGCAGTAAGCTTCTGGGCAACTGAGGCCATACCCGTTCATCTCACGAGCTTTATCTTCTTCTTCTTGGCACTTGTGCTTGCGGTCGCGCCCGCTTCCGTTGTTTTTTCCGGATTCCATTCAGGCGCGGTATGGCTTGTTTTCGCTGGTGTCGTTATTGGTATCGCAATCGAACAAACCGGCCTTGGCGCGCGCATTGCCGAGACGATTATTTCGCATTTTGGCAGTTCCTATTGGGGGCTTGTAACCGGTATCGGCCTAACCGGTTTTGGCACTGCGTTTTTTATGCCATCGGCCATGGGTCGTATTGTTATCATGACGCCGATAATCGTCGCCATCACGGACCGGTTGGGTTTTGCTCGTAATAGTAAAGGGCGTGCGGGCATGGTTCTCGCCTTTTCATTCTGCACGGTAGTTCCCGCGATGGGACTACTGCCGGCAACAGTACCAAATGTAGTCTTCGCCGGCGCGGTCGAAAGCATCCACGGAATCACTATTCGCTATGCGGATTTTCTGAGCCTTCATCTAACAGTCGCAGGATCTTTAAGTTTGATCACCTGCTTATTCCTCTCCTGGTTTCTATTTCGCGAAGACCTTCCAACCACAACCCTGTCGGACACGGCCCCACCCACCACGCCGTTGACCGGCGAGCAAAAGCGTCTCGCGCTGATACTTGCAACCACGTTAATTTTTTGGATAACCGACAAACTACATGGCGTGGCTCCCGCCTGGATTGGCCTCGGCGCTGCCGTCGCTTGCATGGTACCGATTATGAGGATGGTGCCTCCAAAAGCACTCACCGAGAAAGCTAATTATGGGCCTTGGTTTTTCGTAGCCGGTATCATTGGTCTCGGGGCGGTTGTCGCTGATACTGGCCTCGGTAAAATATTGGGAGCGGCCTTAATTACGCTTGTAGGATTTGAACCTGGAGCAGATGCTTTTAACTTCACTGCCTTAATGTTGATCGGCAGTTTAATCATGTGTGCACTAAATGTTGCCGGAGTGCCCGCACTAATGACCCCACTTGCCGCCGACATCATGCAGGCGACAGGTTGGCCGCTGGAAACTGTGTTGTTGAGCCAAATAAATAGTTTTTTTCTTGTCTTCATCCCCTTCCAAGTTGCACCGATTTTTACCGGTATGTTGATCGGCGGCGTCAAAATGCGGTTCGGCCTGAAAATGTGCCTCAGTTATTCGAGCATTTATTTGCTGATCATCGCCCCCTTAAACTTTTTGTGGTGGCAATCACTCGGGATGTTCGGTCCTTAGAGGTTCGTTCCCCTTTGATCCCGCGCGTTCAGCCTGCTAAATCTGCGCTTAACCTTTACGATCCAAAGCGGAGACATATGCTATGACATATTTCAAAACACTTCCCGACGATGCCGGGCCCGGTCAAGTTTTTGCCAAATACTACGACATCTACGGGCACTGGGCGAAGATGGGCCAGGAAATCATGAATGGCCCTTCTGTCTTTACCCCTGGTGAACGCGAAATGATTGCCGCTTACACGGTTGGCTGCGCCGGAACCGAGTACGCAATGGTCGCCCATTCGGCTGCCACATATGCATGGGGTATCGAAGAAGGAATGATCGACAAACTTTTAGAGGACCCTGCCACGGCACCGATAGATAGAAAATGGCTACCAGTTTTTGCGATGGTGAAGAAGCTTACCTTGATGCCTAATGACGTCACCCAGGAAGACGCAGATGCAGTCTACAAGGCCGGTTGGAGCGAGGATGCACTGCACCATGTTATTGCAGTTACTGCACGGATGAATTTCATGATCCGCTTAATCGGTGGCTTTGGCTTTACACCCATGACACCTGAGGTTGCCAAACAACGCGCTGAGGAGCGTGTCGAGAAAGGCTATGTTAATCTGTATCCGGATTTGGCCAAAAAGGACTAGCAAAAACTCAGCACTTGGCCGGCTTCACCAAATAAGCGAGTCCATACTTCGTTGAGCGGACGGGGCAGTAAAAATTATTATCTGCTTCAAACTGGCTATCCAGAAATTGATGAACCGCATTAGTGCAGCCTGACCAATCGTAATAATCANCAATCAACACTAAGCCATTCGGCATCACTCTCCCCCATAACGCCTCTAAACATACGAGTGTTGAATCGAACCAATCGCCATCAAGGCGAAGAACAGCAATTCGCCCATCTTGAGGAAATTATGATAACGTATCGCCGAACCATCCTTTGTGAATTTCCGTCGTTATATTAGCCCTTTTGAAAATCCTTAAATCCGGCAAAAATTAGTTATAATCTGAGGTGTTGTCATCAAACCAAAGATCGCGATTCCGTTGCTNCCCAAGGGNGTCTGCTCCATCTTTTACCGCCGCTTCAGGTAAACCTTGGAAGCTGCCGAAAAAATGAAAATCACTTATGCCGTAACGCGGCAGCACTTGCATCATGGCGAAAGACATNCCCCCCCCCCGCCAAACACCACACTCAACATAGAAACCTGATAGCTTTTGCTTCCGTACGTGACGCCCGGCAATCAACAAGTTATCTTCAAAACGGCCATATTTAGCGATCATCGTATAAGGGCGCACCCTTCAGTATATCCTGTAATTGCTGGGGCGCTTCACGTATCTAAAAAATGTCGTGGGCATAATCTCGGGACTTTTTAAAAATTTCAGTATCTTTCTAATGGAAATTACGCGTAGGAAACAGCACCTTTGCCTGTTCTCTCGGATGGTTCCGAGGCGTGGGCGGAGCGGACAACCGACTCGGAATTAACTTACCGCCTGGCTCCCGATGATTGGGTTTTGAGACAGTATCAGCGTGAGCAAATGTATTATCAAATCGATCATTATTCTCATCGCCTAATGAATCTAACAAATGCGAAAGGTTCTCCACATGATCAGCGATTAAATGGAGTACGACACCTTCGCGTTGTAGCTTACCGGTTACTCTCATCAAACGTGCTGTTAGTACTTGGCGTCGAAAAATCTCGTAGGATTTCGGCCAAACGATCACATTGGCCGTACCGGTTTCATCCTCTAATGTCACGAAAATTACTCCCTTGGCACTACCAGGCCGTTGGCGACACAGCACCAAGCCCACCGCCGACACACGAGCACCGTCTTTTATCGTCAAGAGCTCATCCGCCGTTGCGAGGCCAGGTGTTTCTAGTTTAGAACGCAATAATTGTAGAGGGTGGCATTTAAGCGACATTCGGAGCATCGCATAATCTTCCACCACTTCTAGTCCGGCCAACATCGAAGGTAGAAAAACGCGATCTTCATCAACAAACTCTTCTTCACCCGCAGCATCAAATAAGGGTAATAGCTTCCCATCCAATCCTAAAACAGACCATACCGCATCTCGGCGATTTAAATCGATAGAACCAAAAGCATCTGCCCGCGCCAACAACTTTAATGCCCGCGATGCGAGGCCAGCACGCTGCCAGATCGCGTTCGCACTGCGATAGCCATTGCCTCGGGCTACGATCAACCAATCAGCATCTTCCTTGCGAAAGCCTTTGATTTGTCGCAACCCCAAGCGAAGCGCAAGACCGGTATCATGAGGCTCTAAAGTACAGTCCCATTCGGAATGATTTACGTCTGGCGGCAATACTGTAATGTCGTGCTCACGCGTATCGCGGACAATCTGGGCCGGAGCATAAAACCCCATAGGCTGACTATTCAGTAGCGCTGTAGCAAATACTGCCGGGTAATGGCATTTAAACCAGGCCGAGACATAAACCAGTAACGCAAAACTTGCCGCGTGACTTTCGGGGAAACCATACTCGCCGAATCCCTCTATCTGGCGGAAGCACCGTTCGGCGAAATCCGCCTCATACCTATTGGCTACCATCCCATCAATGAACTTATCCCGGAAAGTATGGATCGTGCCCGTATGACGGAAGGTGGCCATGGCCCGACGCAACCAATCCGCCTCTGCGGGACTAAAGCCGGCGCCGACGATTGCAATTTTCATCGCTTGTTCTTGGAACAACGTTACGCCGAGCGTCTTCCCTAGTACATTCTTCAATTCAACAGACGGGAAACTCACATTCTCCTCGCCATTTCGGCGACGCAAATAGGGATGAACCATATCGCCCTGAATGGGACCAGGTCGAACAATTGCTACTTCAATAACTAAGTCATAAAAATTACGCGGTTTCATACGCGGCAAGAAAGCCATCTGCGCCCGACTCTCCACCTGAAAGACCCCGACGGTATCTGCCTTACATAACATATCATAAACCGCAGGGTCATCTTGCGGAATAGTCGCTAGATCAAAGTCTAGGGCGTAATGCTGTTTCAGGAGATCGAACCCCTTGCGGATGCAACTCAACATACCGAGCGACAACACATCGATCTTCAACATACCGAGTGCATCGAGATCATCTTTGTTCCATTCGATAACGGTACGGTCGGCCATAGCCGCATTCTCTATAGGCACAATCTCAGACAATGGCGCCCGGCTGATCACAAAGCCCCCCACATGCTGAGACAAGTGACGGGGGAAACCGATTAGCTCGCCGGCAAGGTGCAATGTCAGACGAAGCCGCCGGTCAGACGGATCAAGCCCAACTTCGCGCACCCGTTCGTCTTCGATTCCTTCCGACGACGACCCCCAAACTTGGCCCGCCAACACGCCCACTGTGTCCTGCGATAGCCCTAGCACCTTCCCCACTTCACGCACCGCACTGCGCGCCCGGTAGGTCGTGACAACAGCAGTCATACCGGCCCGGTCACGGCCATATTTATCATAAATATATTGGATCACCTCTTCGCGGCGCTCATGTTCAAAATCTATATCGATATCTGGTGGCTCGTTCCGCTCGGTGGAAACAAAACGCTCGAATAAGAGATCAATTTTCGTGGGGTCGACTGACGTGATACCGAGACAGTAGCAAACCGTTGAGTTCGCAGCCGACCCACGCCCCTGACAAAGAATACCGCGAGATCGAGCAAACCGTACAAGATCGTGGACGGTTAGAAAATACGGCGCATAGTCAAGTTCATCGGTCAAAGTCAGTTCATAGGTAATCTGCTGTTTGATTTTATCGGGTACGCCACCAGGAAACCTTTTCTTTGCCTCCATCCAAGTGAGACGCTCCAACTCTTCCTGAGGCGTGCGCCCGTCGGACGTGATTTCATCGGGGTATTCATAGGCCAACTCATCAAGGCTAAAGTGGCACCGTTTGGCAATCTCTACCGTGCGCGCCAGCGCATCTGGGTAATCCCGAAACAGCCACGCCATTTCTTCGCCCGACTTCAACCGCCGCTCCCCATTCATCGCGATGCGATAGCCCGCAGTGTCGACTGTACATTTCTCACGGATACAGGTGAGTATATCCAACAGCGGGCGACGCGATGCCACGTGCATATGCACATCGTTCGTCGCTACCAACGGCACTGCGCAGCGCGCGGCAATTATATTTAAATGTGCGAGTCGTTGATCGTCGTCACCTTGGAGAAAATGGTTTGCCGCAAGATAGATTTCATCAGGAAAAGCTTCCCGCAACGCTGCTAATTCTTGATCAAATACTTTAGCGGGGTTATCAGGCGGCACAGCAATCAAGACCATCCCCACGCCATATTCTAGAACATCTAACCGATAGAGCTCGCACTCGCCTTTCGGAGCGCGACGACGACCGAGCGTAATCAGCTGCGATAACCTACCATAGGCTGCTCTGTCATGGGGATACGCCAGCAGGCTCATCCCATCCCGCACATCCAACCGCGCACCGACTAACAGTGGAATACCGGCCTGCTTAGCTCCCAGATGGGCGCGGACTATACCGGCTAGAGAATTTCTATCGGTCACACCAATAGCCCTATGACCTACGGCAGCAGCTTGGATGGCCAGTTCATCAGGGTGTGATGCACCACGCAGAAAGCTGAAATTAGTACTGACCTGTAACTCTGCGTAATCCGGTGTGCTCGACATATCAGGCAAACAGTCCATGCAGATACCATCGCACGGCCTTCGAGCCACAAGAACTCGCAGCCTCGCTAAAAAGCCAGAACCTCCGCCCGCCCTTATCCTCAACCCGCCAATAATCTCGCAGTCCGCCACCCCAGCTTTGCTCGCAATGCCACCATTCAGGCACGATACGTTCCGGACCCGTAGTGGCCCGCACATGATGTTTCACTTCGCGCCAATAAAATAGAGACGGCGGCTGGTGAGGTGCGATGCCGGTTACTACTTCCACCGCTTCAGGCCTATCTAATAATCGGAGGGGACGGAGGGGCTTACCGGACCAGGTCTCTTTTGGACACACTGCGGCGGCAGAGCTCAAGCGCACTACCCGATCCGGCACATGGCTATCTTGAGGCTCTAAGGCTGCGACCCAGCCAAAGCCAAGTCGATTACCGAGCCTATCCAGCAAAGGAGCTAATGCAATAATATTATCTTCATTCTCTATATTCCTTTCCAATCCCATAGCCTGGGTCTGGGACGCCCCCAACGGTTCGGCCACGGATATGGAAAGGGTGATCGCGTCGATCCCAAAACACGCCTTCACATTCTCCAGTGGCTCGGTGAACAGACGCGCGAGCCGTTCCGCATCTTTCGCGGGCCGTGCCGTGCCGACGCGGACACTCTTAACCTTGCCATCAACTAAAAATAGATCAAGGATCAGTTGCCGCGCCCCTTGCCCCGCCTTATCGAGGGCTTCGCACAGCTCCTTCAGCAATATCAACAAAGTGGCCTCTATGTCTTCTTGACGTCCAATGGCATCCGCAAAGGAGCGGCGCACATGATAGCTCGGCGGCGGACGGTGAGGCGAGATCGGTTCTGACTGTCGCCCCAGGGCCTGATCTAGTCGCTTACCCACCTGTGAGCCAAACCTTTTAACGAGCGAGGCGCGCGGCAACGGATAGAGCGTGCCAACCGTGGATAAGCCGAGCCGGGTCAACTGTTCCACGACTTTAGGCTCAAGCCGCAATGCCGCGACTGGCAAAGACGCAAGCGTGAGCCGTTGACCGTTCGGCGGTACTGTATTATTTCCCTCCCCGTCCTGCGACCTGTAATGCGCAACAGCCCAGGCCGTGCCGGGCGTATCGGCGATCCCCAACCGGACAGTGAAACCCAATTGCCCAAGCCGTTCTGTAACGCTATCCATCAACGTCGATTCGCTGCCAAATAAATGCGTGCAACCGCTCACATCAAGCCAAAGCCCGTCCTTGCCGTCCACCGCCACCCATGGCGTGTAGCGTAGGCACCAAGTTGCTAATTCTTTCAGTAAAACCGCATCCGCCGCGGGGGCCGCCGGTGCAGTCTCAAGACCTGGTTCCAACGTCCGTGCGTCGGCCAGCGCCATCCCCGGCGCAATCCCAATCCCTATAGCCTCAAGGTTAGCAGCCTCTACAAACAATACCCCCTTCACCTCCGTCGTCAGGACCATTGGCCCTTGTGGTGCTTGAGACCAAGACTTAGCCTGCAAACCTGATGAGAAATTTTTATTTCGCCGCGCCCAAGCCTCGATAGCCAGCATCGGTAGCCAAAGCGAGATTATACGCCGCATCGTCCCACTCCACATCCCAGTTATATTCTTGTTCCGCACCCCGGCAGCGCCGTAGCCCTAAGCGCCAACTCGTCTCCGCGCGTAGTTTTCCATATAAAATGCCCCGGCCAAGCGACGGCATGCTGTCTACCTGCCAACGTGTAGTTGCCGCACTCGGGGCTAATACCCCTTCCGTTTTACCGTGGCACAATATTAAGCCCATGGTCCCACCGGTTTCAGCGGCTAGCTGTAAGCGACGGCTGATGGTCAGCGAAAGTGGCTTTACCGGTTCACCGATTACCAAGCCCACAACTTCCTCTCGAAGACTTTCCTCCATCGCCCATAGCATTTCAGCTACGGTGCGACAGTGAACCACTATCAACTGGTCCGGCGATACGCCAAAAGCTACCAAGCCGGGCCCGTAGAGCGCTGCTTTCGAAGCTGCCTCCACACACCACAATACCGGCTTGCCCGTTTTACAAAACTTGCCCGCCAACATAGCCGCAAAGCCACCCGCAGAACTGCCCGTTACCTCATGGACCGCCGCTTTTTCCAAACCGCCATTCGGCAGCGCTTTGTCTAGCGTCTCAATGCCCAGACCTAACACTCCTGCCGACCGCTCTTTCGGTCGTTCTAGATGGTGAATCCGCGCCCGTAACATCCTAATTTCATCTTTTTTGAGTACTTTCATGTTCCTCTCCTTGGATTATTTTCATTAGAACAAACAAAGAACACTGTCAAGCATATCGCTTGCCCTACGCCGCCGTAATCCTAAGCTATGGTGAATACTTTCTTTTCACATCAACCAATATACCGATCAGAACGGTCAACGTTCCGTTGAGGAAAAGGTAATTCTATTTTCAGGCATGGTCTTACTTTTGCTGACTTCATATTAACCGTGCAAGCAAAAGTAAAATGAGTGTTAGTATAAGATAATTAAATATCAAATAATTGAAAACGAAGATATAATAACCAAAATTATAAATATNTATTGAGATAAATATATTTAATATTATTTATAATTTATTGATAAGATAATTAATTATATATAATTAATATAATATAAATGGCCCGAATGGAAAAATATACTATGCATTCGAATGTTATTCGAGCAACATTTAGGAAANTATTAACCCAGCAGTAACTTTATCTGATGCCATACATGCAACTCCCTACCGNGCGATAATTCCGCAACAAAATAAAGAGCAACCATAAGGATTGGCCATGCCCCTTTCAGATAACAACCGTGATGCCTTCCTCGCCNTGCAGTCGGGCCATATCAGCGATGCCATGGANGAAATGGAGCTGCCACGTACTGTGNTACACGGCTACACCTATTTAGGGANGCCGGGCGCGCGCATGGTGGGAATCGCTTACACGGTCCAACAGGCACCGAAACATGCAACAGCCGGGCGTTTAGAGGCGTTGGTAAGCCATGCAGACGTCTCTCGTGAACTGGCTTCCGAAGGCGAAGTCATCTTGATCGATGCAGGCGGACGCACAGATTCAGGCACATGGGGTGAGAACCATTGNATGCGAGCAAAGCCACGTGGCATCTCAGGCGCCGTTATCAACGGGGCAACGCGCGATGCACATGAAATTAAGTCGCTGGATTTTCCAGTGTTTTGCAAGGGCGTATCACCGGTAAAAAGTCAGTGGGATTTAGAGACTATCTCGCACAATCAGCCAATCAATCTGGACGGCGTACAAATCCGCGCGGGAGATATCGTATTCGGCGACGAAACTGGTATCATAATTGTGCCTCCTGAAATGCAAGATCAGATTTTGGATGCCGCCCAGCGTGTCCGCGAAAAAGAAGCCGAATGGGCAAAAGGATACGAGAAGTAAGAACCCTTGTAGAGATTAAATCGGCCGGTCACCCTCAATAGTCACCCGGTGCATGCGCCGCGTGTAACCTGCATAATCAAATAGTGCGTTATGCAAGACGCAACGATTATCCCAGATAACAAGTGTACCAGGCCGCCATTGAACACGACAAATAAATGCCTTGTTAGCCTGATGTTCGTAGAGCCGCCTCAATAGTGCGTCGGCTTCTTTTTCGGCCATCCCTTCGACACCGACAGTATGGAGATAGCTAAGATATAGCGCCTTCCGGCCCGTTTCCGGGTGGGTACGGAAGACGGGATGTAAAGTGTCTGAGTTGACCTTAGCCTCTTTTTGCTTTTTGCGCTTCATCGCACCATAAATTTTTGATCGGTCGGCAGGCTGAACATAGCGTTTGGAACTGGAATGCAATGCGCACCGACCATCCAGAAGCTCTTTGGTATCCGTATCGAGCGCGTCATAAGCCATATACATGTTAGAAAACAGAGTATCTCCGCCCTTAGGTGGCAAATCCTTCGCATACAGCAAAGAGCCTAAAGACGGCGTTTCCAAGTAGGGCGTATCGGTATGCCAACCACCCCCGAAATTAATACTATCGGAGGGCCGCGTGAGGATTTCAATTACCTCAGGACAATCCTCTAACCCCTCAAGGAAGGGGTACGGTACGACCTTACCAAATAGCCGCGCTACAGCAAGCTGTTGCGGTGGCGTTAAACCCTGGCCCCGGAAAACCAAAACAGAACGATCCAGAAACCCCGCCTTAATCTCATCCTTGTCCGCATCAGTGAGTGGCTCGGCCAAATCTAAACCAGTAATCTCAGCGCCCAGTGCATCGGATATATTGCGAATTTCCATTTATATCCTCTCGAAGACGCTCGGATCATAATCCAGTATGCCGCCAAACGAAATAGTCTCAATGCCGACCCTCCTTAACTTCTTGTATTGCTGACAGTCCTGCTGGGACGCGCTAAACTCCTCTTTATGAACTCATCACTCGCAAAATTCTCTCCAGGTCAACTGATCCACCATCGACGCTTCGATTACCGCGGCGTTATCGTTGACGTAGATATAAATTTTCAGGGAACACATGAATGGTATGAGAAAATGGCACGCTCGAAACCGAGAAAAGACAAACCCTGGTATCACGTGCTCGTCAATGATTCGTACCATATGACCTATGTCGCCGAGCAGAATTTAGAAACAGACAACACGCACAATCCGATCAAACATCCAGCACTTGGGCGCTTCTTCACGCAGTTTAAGAACGGCTGGTATATAGCGAAGGTGCGTTCGAATTAATATGCGGCGTTGGGGAGCCCTTCTATCACTCATTGCGTTGTTTGTTTCACAGCCAGCGTTCGCGAAAGATACGCTAGTTATCGGCATTAGCCAGTTCCCTAACAACTTCAATCCGCTAATCGACAGCATGCTAGCAAAATCATATATGCTGGCCTTCGCTCGCCGCCGGATAACAATCTATGATGCGAATTGGAAGCTGACTTGTATGTTGTGCAGCGAACTACCTAGCATCGCAAAAGGTACAGCAGTCTACGAAAAAACTGTCAGTGGCAAAGAAGGTATCGCTGTCACCTATTCGTTAGACCCTCGTGCCGTCTGGGCTGACGGTACGCCAATTACCACCAAGGATGTTTTATTCACTTGGAAAGTGGGTAAACACAAGCTGAGCGGCGTTGCAGATTTTGAGCTATTCCGCCGTATTACTAATATAGAGGTCCATGGCAATCACCGGTTCACTCTTCACTTAAACAAACGCACATGTGATTATGCGGGAATCGATAATTTTCAAATTCTCCCTGCCCATTTGGATGAGAAAAATTTTAAAGAGCCAGCAGAATACCGAAACCGCAGTGCCTATGAGACAGATACTACAAATCCAGGCCTTTGGAACGGCCCCTATCGGATTTCAAAAGTGGTACCGGGTAGTCACGTAATTTACGATCTGAACCCACACTGGTGGGGCAAGAAACCCCACTTCAAACGCATCACGGTCATGGTGATTGAAAACACCGCTTCCGTTACGGCCAATTTATTAGCGGGCGGCATTGACATGATTGCCGGAGAACTAGGGCTCACAATCGACCAGGCCATTGCGTTCGAAAAACGCCACGGAGACAGGTTCGTCTTTCTTTATAAACCCGGGCTAATTTACGAGCATATCGACCTCAATATGGACAACCCCTTCTTAAAGGATCGCCGAGTGCGCCGTGCCCTTGTTCACGCATTAGACAGGGAGGCAATATCAAGCCAGCTTTATGGAGGGTATCAACCAGTGGCACACGCCAACGTCAACCCACTCGACCGGGTCTACAATCCGAAAGTACCCATCTATAAATTCGATCCCAAGAAGGCCAAAGCGCTGCTCGATCAGGCTGGATGGTCGGTGATGAAAAATGGTATCCGTCACAATGCCAAAGGCGAGGCGCTATATCTCGAATTGATGACTACCGCAGGCAATAAANCCCGCGAGCTAATCCAGCAGGTGCTGCAAAGCCAATGGCAGCAAGTAGGCATCGGTATTCGTATTCGTAACGAACCACCCAGGATCTATTTCGGTAATACAGTAACGTATCGCAAATTTAAGGCGTTGGCCATGTATGCTTGGCTTTCGGCCCCAGAAAGCATTCCACGTTCACAACTCCACTCCACCATGATCCCGTCGAACGAAAACGGCTGGTCGGGTCAAAATTATCCGGGCTATCGTAACCCTATACTGGATAGGGTACTCGACGATTTGGAAGTCCAGTGCACCGAGCCCGAGCGCCAACAGCTTTGGGATAAACTACAAAATATCTATGCAGAGGAACTGCCAGTTCTGCCGCTATATTTCCGTGCAAATGGCTATATACTACCCAAATGGTTGACCGGCATTAAGCCCACCGGGCATCAATACCCAACCGCCAATTGGGTAGAGTATTGGAGCGTGAAGGAATAGATATGCTGCGCTTTATCTCAGGCCGTTTATTTGAAAGTGTTATCGTCCTGCTGGTGATGTCTTTCTTGGTTTATGCGCTTATCGGTCTCATGCCGGGCGATCCTATCGATCTGATGATCGCTGCCAATCCGGACCTAACCCCGAGAGACGCCACACGTTTAAAAGCGCTGTATGGCCTTGATAAACCAATACATGAGCGTTATTGGAACTGGTTAACTGACGCACTTCAAGGGGATTTTGGTTTTTCCCGCACTTACACTCAGCCAGCCATCGACATTCTATTGCCACGTATGGGCAACACGGCAATATTGATGACCGTCAGCTTGCTCTTAGCGCTCTTGATCGCAATCCCCATTGGTATTTATGCAGCACTCAAGCCGTATACGAAACTTGACTACGCCATCAATTTGCTGTGCTTCGCAGGCATTTCCATCCCATCATTCTGGTTGGCACTCTTAGTGATTATTCTCTTTGCNATCACCCTGACCTGGTTTCCAGCCGGAGGCATGGAAACTATTGGCCACGGCGGTTTCTGGGACCGGGCTTGGTATATGGTGCTACCCATTCTGGTTTTGACCTTACATTCGGCAGGGGGCTTCACCCGTTATATGCGCGCTAGTATGCTTCAGATTCTACGCCAGGACTTCATCCGTGCCGCGCGCGCCAAAGGCGCCGGCGAACATCGTATAGTAATCGCGCACGCGCTTCGTAACTCCATAATGCCCGTAGTCACCATGGTGGGTCTCAGCTTCGGCACCCTCTTCTCCGGTGCACTGATCACAGAAACGATGTTTTCTTGGCACGGTATGGGCAAAACAATTTACGACGCCATTCTCGGCAATGATTTTAATCTCGCCCTTGTAGGACTTCTATTTGCNACCGGCATGACACTACTCGGTAATTTCGTTGCAGATGCCTGCCAAGTGTGGCTTGACCCCCGCATGAGCTTCTCTTCTGTAGAGGAAAAATAATGAGCGCAACGACTTCGCATGATACGCCGATTCGGCGCATGGCGCGGCGTTTCTTCGAACACAAAATGGCCTTGATCTCCGCTGCGGTTTTGCTAATGCTATCGCTGCTTTCTTTCGCAGCCCCCCTGGTGGAAGTAGCCCTTGGTATCGACCATACCCATGTGGACCTATATAAGCGGTTCAGTGGGCCTTCATGGAACCATCCATTCGGCACCGATGAATTGGGGAGAGACTTATTCGTCCGCTTACTCTATGGCGGACGTGTTTCACTCATGGTCGCTATTATTGCGGCCTTAATCGCAGCTATAATCGGCACAGCTATTGGCATAATCTCCGGCTATTACGGGGGCTGGCTGGACAGACTACTCATGCGCATCAATGACGGCTTTATCGCGTTGCCATTACTGCCGCTCTTGATCGTGCTCGCCGCAGTAGATTTGGAGAAAATTGGTATTCCAAAAGAAATTGCGCAATCGGAGGATATCAGTATTTACCGTATTATTGTCATTATCGCCTTGGTCGGCTGGAACACAGTTGCGCGTTTGGTAAGAGCGGAAACACTGACATTAAGGGAACTTGAGTTTGTACACGCCGCGATGGCCCTCGGCGCATCACCAACCCGTATCATGACACGCCATGTTCTTCCCAATGCAATTTCCCCTATCATCGTCGCGTTAACATTATCTGTCGGCACAATCATTTTATTTGAATCTATTCTAAGCTTTCTTGGTCTCGGCATTCAGCCCCCGGTCGCCAGTTGGGGTAATATGCTCAGTAACGCCCAAGACCTTATCTGGTCGGCACCACAGCTAGCGATTTGGCCTGGAATAATGATTTTCGTAACCGTAATTGCCTTTAACTTTCTTGGCGATGGGCTGCAAGACGCCCTTGACCCACGGGTACTACGTTAAGTTACAAAGATAAAATGTCCGCAATGCCTTTCTATGCTAGCGGTTTACTGATTGCCCGTTTTTCACGAGATTTCTCCACGGTACCAATTACGATGCTCAATAGCGGCGGGACGATCGCAAGTGTCATAATAGCAGACAACGACAAGCCACCAACCACAACCGAGCCAAGNCCCCGGTAAATTTCAGAGCCAGCGCCAGGAAACAAAACCAAGGGAAGCATCCCAAACACGCTAGTAAGAGTAGACATGAAGATCGGACGAATACGATTGCGGGTAGCTTCCATAACCGCTTCCTGATGTCCCATTCCCTCCTCGCGAAAATGATGCAATGCCTGATGCACAATAAGAATAGCGTTGTTAACAACGATTCCGATCAAAATAACGAAGCCTAGCATCGTTAGCATGTCCAGGCGCTGCTCGGGGTCGAATTGCCGAAGAAGCGTCAAGCCTAAAACACCACCGGCGGTCGCCAAGGGAACGGAAAATACTATAACCAGGGGGTATACAAAGCTCTCAAATAACACCGCCATCACCAAGAAGACGATAGCCAAAGCCAATAATAAATCCCATTTCATTTCAGCCGCGGTCGCATCTAATTCCTTTGCTGTGCCCGCCAATTGAAACCTGATATCAGGCGGCAAACCCTCCTCAATCGCTTGTGGCAGAACTTTCTGCTTTACGATATCNATCGCATCCCCNAGTGCAATNGAGCTATCAGGCCTGATACGCAGGGTAATCGCGCGGTTGCGCTCACGATGCCAAATGGCGGTTGGTCCCGTGGTGACCTGCACTTTAGCCAAAGAAGATACTGGCACAATTTTCCCGGATCCGGTGACCACAGGTAAATTCTGAATAGCTTGGGTAGTGCCTATATCGGTCACAGGCCCCATCAACATTAAATCGATGATTTCACCACCTACATTGATTTCCGCCACGCGCACGCCGTCATTAAAAGCATCGACGGAAAGGGCAAGATCACGGGTCGATAAACCATTGTCAGCAAGCCGGACCGAATCTGGAATCACACGAATTTCCGGCTCACCCACCTCTATCCGAGGTCTGGCACGCACTTGCGCATTGGGCAAATACTCTTCAGCAATTTCCGAGATCCGCTGGGCAGCCTGGGAAATGTCCTCCAGAACAGGTCCCATTACATCAATATTGATACTCCGGGTCCCCCCCACCCGGCGTCCAAATATAGAAGACTGACGGAATGTACCCTTTGTCGCCGGCTCGTTTTTCACCGCCTCCCGTAAAAGCTTTACCATATCTTTTGCACGCTTCGGGTCGACGCCACGCGCACCAATGATAGTTCGTTGCCGGAATGCCAAGAAGAAAAAATACTTGAGCTTCGGCGGTTCATCCGGGGCCGCGTGAGGGCCTGTCTCGGATGCCCATTGCGGACGGATTTTATCCTCCATCCGGGTTGCCATTTCAGTGATACTTTTGAGATTATAACCGGCCGGCGAATAAACATAGCCGATTACCAAATTCTGATTTCCCTCAGGTAGGTACTCCAAGGGCGGCAATAAAGCCCATGTCAGAAGCCCCGAAACACAGGTAACACAGGCAACGAATCCTAGCGCCTTACGACGGTCACTCACGATATTTTTGGTTAGACGAACCACTGATTCAACGAACCAACGCCCAAACGCATCAACGTAAGGAATTTTGTATCCACTCTCTGCGTCGAAAATGCCGCGCACAAGCAATCGATTAGCCAATGCCGGGATTACGGTTACTGATACAATGAGGGATAGGATCACAGCCACTGAAATGGCAACCGCAATATCGCGAAAGATTTGNCCNGCAGTTCGCTCCATNAGNAACAACGGAACAAANACNGCAACCGTTGTGAGNACCGANACCATAATCGCNCCCCACACCTGACGTGCACCCAGAAGCGCCGACACCGAGACAGATTCGCCACGTTGGCGTAGTCGATAAATGTTTTCAAGGACGACAATGGCAGCATCAACGACCATGCCTACGGCAAAAGCAATTCCGGCAAGTGACACCACATTTATAGAACGCCCAAGCAAGGACATGGCGACAAACGCAGACACAACGGATACCGGAATTGCAATGCCTATCACCAACGTGGCACGGCCGGATCTCAAAAACAGAAGAAGGATGACGACAGCAAATACGCCACCAATCCAAATATTCTGGACAACAAGGTTGATCGCAGAATCGATATATACCGTCTCGTCATAGAGCTGACGAAAAATTAGTCCTTCTTGTTTTGCAGGTCCCTCGGCGATTTCCTTAACCGCCTTACGAACTCCTTTCATCGTCTCAACAATATTCGACCCCGCTTCACGGGTTGCAAACATTGCCATAGCGGGTTGACCATTCGTTCGAATACGATGCACTGGCTTCGAATAACCAAACTCTACATCTGCAATATTAGAAACCAGCACACGGCTAGTGCGCCCGGATACGCTATCCCTATGAGCCCTCAGAACGACTGATTTCACCCGTTCGACGCCACGAAACTCACCTTCGGTACGCACTACGTAACGACGTTTTCCTTCTTCAACGTCACCCGCTGTAACCGACACATTTGCCCGTCGGAGTGTCTGCAATATTTCTGGTACGGTTAACCCATATTGCGCCATCTTTTCGGGATGAATAATTACGCGCATTTCCTTTTTACCGCCACCGCGCACACCGACGGTGCCTACTCCCGGCACTCGCTCCAAACGATCACGAATGACATTTTCGGCGAAATCTCCAAAATGGTGGATTTCCTTCTTAGTTTTTGCATTAGGATCTTGGGTCATATGAAACCACGCGATCCTGTCATCATCTTCACCTGACCGCCGCAATCTCGGCTCTAAGGCTTCATCAGGATAACCGCGGACACGGTCAAGGCGGTTGGAAACGAGCAACATGGCTTTATCCATATCCGTGCCTAACTCGAATTCGAGTTCAATTCGACCGCGTGCTGTCTCCGCCCTGCTAGTGATCCGCGACAACCCAGGAAGCCCAGCCAACTCCTCCTCCTGCTCATTGACGATTTCTCGCTCGACTTCAGCAGGGGCAGCGCCCGGCCAATGTGTCCGGATGGTGATGACCGGCTTAGCCACATCAGGAGATAATTGGATAGGAATACTAAAAAGCGCAGAAACGCCAAACAACATAATTATGATGACAGCCGCAATAACCGCCATCGGTCGTTTAATCGCAAGTTGAATGATATCCATTGGTTAGCCCGCCATACTACTGACGCTCACGGATCTTAACTTTTTTACCCGGCTTCAGTTTCTCGTTCCCGTGCGTCGCAACGATCTCACCGGGCTTCAAGCCTGAAAGTACAATGAATCTCTGGCCGCTCGCAGCACCAATTTTTATATCGCGACGCCACGCCTTCTGGTTCTCAATTACAAAGACGAAATAAGATTGTCCACTTACGATCACCGCGTCCTTATGTACGGTCACCATCTCCTTAGCTTGGGAAATAGGAATATCTACTGTAACAGTCTGGTTAGCTGCTAAGGTTCTATTGTTTGCCACCCCATTTAAATGGGGTATGAACCGCACGGTTCGTGTTCTGGTCCGTCCATCTTCTGCCGGCACCACAGCGCGTATAGAAGCCTGTTGAATTTGATTTTCACCAAACCGAATTTGGACCTTCCGGCCTGGTATAATACCAGCCAACCTTGATTCAGGTATATCCGCCTCTACCTCAAGCGACAAATCATTCACCATTGTGACAATTCGATCGCCCACATCGACAAAATTACCCAGCGACACATGACGTTCTGAGATCACTCCACCATACGGGGCCCGGATTGCCGCGTATGCTAGATCAATCTCGGCCATTCTCAAATTTGCTTTTGCACTGGCAACACCGGCTTCTTTTTCGGACACTTCGCTTTTAAACTTAGCAAACTCATTTTGCTTGTCTATCAAACGCGCCTTGGAAAAGGCGGCTGACCCCTTAAGCCTTTTGGCACGCCCCAATTCCTCTTCAGTAAGCGACAATTGTGCACGCGCACCGCGGAGCGCACCAATAGATTCTTTTAAACGTGCTATCCTCAGTGATTTTGCGACTTCCAACCGACTAACATCGAGCTTTGCAAGAGTATCGCCTTTTTTGACCCGTTTACCCACATCCGCACTAATTTCCTTGACCGCACCACGCACACGCGCCGCCACAATGCCATGCTCGAGCGCTACGAAGCGACCGATAATCGGCATAGTTTCCGTAACATTTGTCTTGACAATTTCCTCAACAAAGATGCGAGCACGTTTGCCCTTCTTTTTCTTCTTTTTATCAGCACCTTCCACCAGGCCGGCCCCGGTAATAGCGAGGACTAATACATAAACGGCGGCGCCCCATCTTTTTGCGTTTGGCATTCTCCAGTAACCCCCGGACTATCGGCGTGTTTGTATATACTCCCAAAATAGGCGGTCTTTTTTGCCAAAAACTCAAGAAAATTCTATCATTAAGCATTCTTTTTGTATTAAGCCGGGCGATTTCAGTGACTACTTTTCTTTTTTCACATCCCGTCTGCCAGGAGCACGACCCTGGTCGCGGCCATCCGGAGTGCCCAGGGCGTTTAAAAGCAGTCCTAAATGTATTGAATGGAGATTCGTTCAAGACACTCGAGCGACGCAATGCTCCAAAAGCAACTCTCGGCCAAATTGCGCGCGTTCATGATAGAAAACATGCGGAGAAGGTTCTTTCGACCATCAAGGAACAAGGACATGGCTCCTTAGATGGAGACACTCATTTCAGCCCCAATTCAGATGAAGCTGCTTTGCGGGCGGCGGGCGCGATATGTGCAGCTGTAGACGCCGTCATGGCCGGAGAAACAAAAAACGCGTTTTGTGCCGTTCGGCCCCCGGGACATCACGCAGAACGCGCGGCTGTCATGGGGTTTTGCTTGTTCAATACTGTAGCCATCGGCGCAGAACACGCCCGTAAAGCCCATAATCTCAACCGAGTAGCAGTCGTCGACTTTGATGTCCATCACGGCAACGGCACACAAGCCATGTTTTGGAACAATGAAGGGTTATTTTTCGGATCTACTCACCAATCTCCACTATACCCGGGAAGCGGGCATACAACAGAAACCGGCGTCTCCAGCAACATCGTAAATGCGCCCTTGCCTCCTAATACCGGCTCGGACGAATTTCGTGAAGCAATGGAAAGGATTATTTTTCCGGAGCTAAACAATTTCGATCCTGAATTTCTTTTTATTTCCGCCGGCTTTGATGCACACACCAACGACCCATTGGCATCGCTAAATTTCACCGACGACGATTATTACTGGGCTACTGAGCAACTTTGCGCCGTGGCTGCAAAATGCTGCGACGGGCGCATCGTCTCTACATTAGAAGGCGGCTATAATTTGGAAGCACTCGCACAAAGCGTGGCAGCACATGTGAAAGCACTTATGGCGTCATAAATCGAAACCGCCGATTGCGCGAGGCCTGCCGTCCGACTAAAATCGTGCGGCATTAAAGTTGAGGGAAACTCATGGCTACCAAAAAAGACGATATTGCAAAATTAAGTTTCGAAGAAGCATTAGGGGAACTTGAAAGTATTGTGCGTGACCTCGAATCCGGCAGCCGAAAACTGGATGAGGCTATTGATGCATATGAACGCGGCGCTGCTCTAAAAAAACATTGCGAGGCCGCACTTCTTAAAGCACAAACGCGCATCGATAAAATTTCCCTGGCGCCTGATGGCACCCCGCAAACTGAACTTGTAAATATCGAATAACCACCCATGACTGATTTAAAACAAGCCCTGTCCAACACCGCGGAAAAAATCGAGGCTGTCCTGGACGATATACTTTCGCCCCAAGGTGCACCGGAGCACCGTATTTACACCGCCATGCGCTATACAACTCTGGGTGGCGGCAAACGGCTGCGGCCTTTTTTGGTTGCCCAAAGCGCCTCACTCTTTGACGTAGCTGAAATGAACGCGCTTCGCACGGGAGCGGCGTTAGAGCTCATTCATTGCTACTCTCTTGTTCATGACGATTTACCGGCGATGGATGACGACGACCTACGTCGCGGCAAACCGACAGTCCACATGGCCTATGATGAAGCCACCGCAATTCTCGTTGGAGATGCACTCCTAACTCTTGCCTTCGAAGTGTTAGCACAACCGGAAACGCACGATGACGCCGAAATCCGAATCGAACTGGTCGACATGCTCGCCCGCGCGTCCGGTGCGCGCGGTATGGTCGGCGGCCAGGTAATTGATCTCGAAGCCGAAAAGAAAGATTTAGACCTTGAGGAAATAACGCTTTTGCAACAGCTGAAAACAGGCGCCTTGATCAGATATGGCTGCGAAGCAGGCGCGATATTAGGCAACGCCAGCGCCAAACAAAGACAGGCATTAATTTCCTATGCGTGCGACCTGGGCCTTGCATTTCAGATCGCCGATGATTTACTCGACGTAGAAGGTAGTGTTGAGGAAACCGGCAAGGCGGTCGGCAAAGACCAAGATGCGGGCAAAGAAACTTTCGTATCGCTTCTTGGCATCAACGGCGCACGTGACGAAGCAAAACGGATTGCGGATCGCGCCGTTTCTCAGCTCTCGATTTTCGACGCGAAAGCTGACCTATTGCGAGCAACGGCAGAGTTCGTCGTCGTTCGCCGTAACTAACGGCACAATAGAACATGGCAAAAAAGGAGCGTGCAGACAAATTGCTTGTCGCACGTGGCTTAGCTGATACGCGGACCAAGGCGCAAGCTCTTA
>PAXN01000055.1 GCA_002715005.1 Rhodospirillaceae bacterium | reverse complement strand
TGATTCGAACACAGATTTTGTGATTGATATTCACAACACCACCAGCGAAATGGGTGCTACGCTTATCATTTTGGAAGCGGATGAATTTCATATTCAGCTGGCGCGATACGTAAAGCAGCAAATGCCAGAAGCCAACATTTTGGTAGAAGACGAAAAGCCCTACCTTGAACATGGTTACCTGTGCACAACTGGTAAGAAAGGTGTAATGATAGAAGTGGGTGGGCAGCCACAGGGCGTGTTAAGAGAAGATGTTTACCTTCTAACACAAACCATGGCTGAAGCAATATTGGATTTTTGTGCCGCGTATAATAAAGGGCAAATTAATACTGACGCTTTGCCTGCCTGTGAAGCTTTTCGTTTAGGCGATAACGTGTCTTTTCCGTTAGATGCTAATGGAAAACGTACCGCCATGATCCATCATTCACTGCAAGATAACGATTTCAAACCTCTCATACCTGGGGCACCTGTATTTCGGACGTTTGACGGCAAGGATATCCTGTGGGAAAACGAAACTGAAACCTACCCGCACTTTATTAATGAAGCCGCTTATTTCAAACTGGATGTGGCATTTGCCACCGCTGAACGAATAATGCTTTAAGCGTAAGTTATCTTGTTATTTGAATTACCAGCAAAAGAATAACAAAAGCACAGTCAGAAAGGCTATTGGGCCCTGATGGGCCCTCAGCTAAAAGAGTTCTATTTTTGGCTCTCGCGCCTCTTCAAACTCATTTTTCTCTTCTGGTGAAGATTCATTGATGTCAAAATGGATTTTACGCTGATCTTCCATAACGTATTTTTCAAACATTTCTTTCGTGCTTAAATTAAAAGACTCGTCAAAATGTTCGCGATTATTGATGTAAGACGAGAATTGTCCGAACAGGCTAACAATGGCATCTTGCTCTAACTTCACGTATTCGGTGCGCTGGCGAATAATATCTTGGAATTGAATCTTGGCTATTGCACCACTCACTTTAGACGCCACTTCTGTCGCGCTTTGTGAAAAGCATGCCAGCATTTTGGGATTGAGTTCTTCTAATACCCGATAGTGGCTCGTAATGTTTTCTAACGATTCAGAAAACCCCGTTAATAGTTCACACGTATCGTTAGCACGCGTTGAATTAAGCATTTTCTCTCCCTGATGATGCGCGGCATCAAGAGCGGACTTTATACCGGATTCTATTTTTTCAGCCGCTTCTGAAGACTGGGAAGACAATATACGTACCTGTTCTGCTACTACCGCAAATCCCCTTCCGTATTCTCCGGCTCTAGCTGCTTCGATAGCCGCATTTAGCGCTAACAAGTTGGTTTGTGAAGCAATATTTTTAACCAGTTCCGTCAGCTCTTTAAGGTTCTCAACTTCACGCATTACCCCTTGAATCGCTTCTGTATCTGCNATTTGCTGTTCCCGCTGGGTGCTTATCATGGCNTTAATANTCGATAAGCGCTTTGCAGCNAGCTCAAACTCNTCGGCGCTTTTTTCTTTGCAGCTAAGCGCGTTCTTCTGCCCTAACTCAACGTTATCTATACTGTCTTGAATGCTACTTTCAATTTCGTACAGCGCCTTCATCANTTCCATCGATGCATCTTCTGTGATAGCGCTTATGCCGTCCATTTGGCCTTTGAGNATGGCTACATATTCACTGACTTGAGCATGTGTTTCGTTGAGTTGCTCAGACGTTTCTTGTAAATAACTCTCCTGTTTATTAAGACTGGCTTTGAATACGCTTGTTTGCCTATGCGAATACCATGTAATAAAACTCAAGAAACCCAGTATTGTGGCAACGGTACCTGCTTGCCCATTTAATAGCTGTGGCGATATNTTCAACGAAATTGCCATNCTCAATATAGACACACCNACCAAACCNCTCCAAAGTAAAAGTGAGTCCTGAACTTTATTCGTCTTATCCTTAAGCACTTTAAACTTCTCAGCGAGTACCAACTCATAATACTGCTTTGTTTTTTCAAGTACTTTCATAATCTAACCTTATGCAGTTGGCACCAACTGCTTTACTACACCTAATAACTGCTCTGGCTCAACAGGCTTAACAAGCCAACCTGTCGCGCCCGCCGCTTTCGCTTCTTCGCGACGACTCTGTTGTGATTCAGTGGTTAACATCAACATAGGGGTGAACCTGAACTTAGACTGCTGTTTCAACGTTTTAATAAGCTCTATGCCGTTCATACCTGGCATGTTTAANTCTGTGATAATTAGTTTAGGACTGATTGATTCAAGGGCTGTCATAGCCGCTTCCGCACTCTCTGATTTTGTGACCGTATAGCCCGCTCGTTTTAATAACATTTCCATGCTCATTAACATGGTGGCCGAGTCATCTACTAAGTGTATTGCGCTCATTGCATTACCTCTCGTGTTAGCCAATTAATTGTTTNCATAATTCAGTATAGTCATGTGCGCCACGACTGTTAGGAGCATAGGCAAATACAGGCTTATTCTCTGCAAATGCCTCGGCGAGTTTGATGCTCTTTCTAATGGGATTAAGCACTTTGCTTCGTCCATAGCGCCCGTACCAGTTACTTAACTCCTGTCTGTGCANNTTTAGATTTTGTTCTACCATGACNGGTAAAATAGTGAGTTTGGTTGCTCTAAANTTTCGCTCNGCCATTGCATTTCTGCANGCATTGAGCAGTTTCTGAACACCGTCACTTGCCAGTGGAAGGGGNGTTGCTGGAATAATAATGTCGGTCGCTGCCGATAGCGCAGCCATAAGCTGCGGGCTCAATGTTGGCGGTGTNTCAATAAGAACAATATCGAAATNTTTCGTTACCGCTTCCGAGTCGCACCAGTTACGCAATACATCTAGCGTGATTTCTTCATTTGTATTCGCATTACAAGTATCAACATCGGTNGCATANATGNTGTCAGCGCACTTCACAATAGAGGTAAAGAAGGTGTTGAGAGGCAGTTCAGTTATATCGCTTTGTTGAACGCATCCTAGTGCTTTTAAGCCATGCATAACATGGCCTTGATTATCAAGATCCAACACAATNACCCGNTTNTTCGCTTGTGCGAAGCCATAAGCNAGATTTACCACCGTNGTGGTTTTCGCCGTACCGCCTTTGCGATTAGCTACCGTGATCACTCTCATTCGAACCACACTTTACTCTGCTTGTTNTGCATCATTTCAGTCAGCCAATANAGTGCATCAGCTTCAGGCCACACGCTCACTTTTGGCNTNTTCGCTAGCAATACCTGATACACAGCGGTATGTGCGCTACCTAAGGCTTTTAAATTAACTTGTCGGNAAGTCTCTTCATTCAACCAAGCAAAGAGCGCTTCAGCTTCTTCTATTTCACANTGCCCGGTCATNACCGCGACTTTCTTTTTGTAAGCTATAGGCATTTTGCTAATACCTCTTGAACGTTGATAATCAATAACACACGCCCGTCGCCAAGCAGCGCCGTTCCCGAGAAGTGAGCGTATCCGGCCAACACGCCTTCNAGCGGTTTTTGAATNACGTCAATCCCTTCGTGAAANTTATCAATGATTAATCCAAACTCTCCCTGAGGCGTTGATACCACAAGAATTGAATGCTCTTCCCTTTCTTCGGCTGCTTCGAANCCTAACGCTTCACGCAAGTCACAAAGAGGTATGAGCTTTTCGCGGATAACCAGTACGTGTTCGTTGCGAATACGCTGGATATCGGCAGTNGGCACTTTGACAGTCTCAACNACGGCATCCATTCCAACACCAAACATTTGNTCNTTCACTTCGAACATCATTACTCGGTTCACTGACATGGTTTGGGGCAGCAATAGTTTGAAAGTACTTCCTACTCCNACTTCGCTTTGCATTTCGATTGTGCCGCCAGCCTGGCTAACCATCGTTTTTACCGCATCCATTCCAACGCCGCGCCCAGATAAATCTGACACTTGCTCAGACGTAGAAAAACCAGCGGCAAAGATTAACTGTAGCGCTTCATTATCATCCAAGTTTTCAAGCTGCGTTTCGCTGATAACCCCTTTTTGAAATGCCAAAAGCTTTATTTTTTGAGGGTCAATGCCTTTACCATCATCGCGAATCTCTATGATTACGCTATCATCAAGCGGCGTTGCGATGAGGTCGATGCGACCTACTTCAGGTTTTCCTGCTGCAAGTCGCTCTGCAGGAGACTCTATGCCGTGATCTATGCTATTTCTTAGCAAGTGAATAAGCGGTTCAGATAAGGATTCAATTAAATTTTTGTCAAACTCGGTATCTTCCCCCTGCATACACAACTCGATTTTTTTATCGAGCTTTCTGGCTAAATCCCGCACTAAGCGAGGGTAGCGTTGAAATACGTGGGAAACAGGGACCATACGAATCTGAAGCACTGCACTTTGGAGCGATTCTGTTAATCGGTTAACAATGGAAAAATGGGCTTTGATTTGCTTACTGAGCTTTCTACTGCCTCCCTCTTCTTCTGCCTGCTTTGCAAGATAAGGCAGAGAATTTTTGGCAACGGTTAGCTCGCCAACAATGTCCATTAAGTAATCTATTTTTGACTGATCGACCTTGAGCATTTTCACCGCTTGGCGTTCAGCCTTTACAGGAGCAGCTGTGTCTTCTATCGTTTCTAGTGCGTTAGCTGTCTGTGTGTTAGCTGGCTGTGTAGCCTCAGCTGTCGCGTCATTCGACGTCTGTTGTGCTTGCTCGTCATTTGCTTGCGCTTGAATTGTTTCCTCATCTAACGCATTACTAATGGCAACCGCCAGCGCGTCCTCATTTTCAAACTCAGCGCCCAGAATATTACCCACCAGCCCTGCGATAGAAGGAAACATGAACTCAGATTTATAGTTATCCGAATTTAGTAATGTGAGCTGTTGTGTCAGCATTGCTCGTTCATGCAACGCTAAGGTTTTTGGCTTAGACGCATCTCTCTTCGAGTCTCCTGCTTCGTTTGCCGAACTATTACCGGCTTCAGGAGACCCATTCGTATTAGTGTCTTTACCTGAACACCCATCTTCTCGGATTTCGTTATTAAGAAAACTCAAATCGTCGATTGAAGATAGCAGGCTCAGCACAGCCCTATTAGCGCTATCATCTTCGCTGTCGTCAAAGTTCAGTGAGGCAAGCAGTAGTCCAGCGCTAGCATGCACTTGCTCTATATCTGTGTCATTCAGGGCACTGTTTAAGGTTTCGTCGTCGATAGCCTCAACGCACTTTAGAATTTTGCTGGTGCATACAGCTTTTAAGGCTTGAGTGGAAAAACTAACGCAAGAGTACTGCCCCTCGTAATACGCCATATGCTGTTTAATTTCATCTTCGCCGGCAACGCCAAGCGCTTTGATTGAAGTGAAACAGTTATAGATATCTGCATCTTCGCCTAATTCGGGCATTTCAATATTAAACGCCTTTATTCCAGGTAAGGCTACGGTGACATTTATTGGGTCTTCTCCGCGAAAGAAGCAGCCTTCGTCGGGCGTGTACTGAATGAAATAGCAGTCTGGGCCAGTCGCTTTACAAAGTAGGTCTAAGTCAGCGTTTCTACCAAAATTGGCGATCAGTGCTATGTGCTCTTCGCTTAGCGTTTGCGGGTCAGCTATTGGGCTTTCGTTGTTAACGGTGGCGCTGCTTTCATCGACTTCACTCGATGCTGTCGGGTCGATAAAGTGTCTTAATTGAGCACTAAGCTGTGTCGATATTGGTTTCCATTGCTCTATATTCTGAGAACCTACTTCGAGCTCGTCGAACCATATTGAAATTTGGTCTAAGGCTTCAAGCAACAAATCGCCTATATCATCGCTGTAGGTAACCTCGTTAGACCTTACACTATCAAGCAAATCTTCTGCGGCGTGAGCCAAGCGAGTTAAAGGTTTAATATCAAATAAATCAGAAGAACCTTTAATGGTGTGCAGGTCGCGAAAAATTTTGTCTACACGCTCAGAAGCTGGGCCCGACGACTGAATTTCTAAAAGCTCTTGGCTCGCCGACTCTAAATTCTCGCGGGACTCGCCAATAAACACATCAAGTAATTCACTCATTGGCTTCCCCCCCAATCACTGCACTTACTACTGACTTCAGCGTGTCTGCATCCACAGGCTTCGTCATGTAATAGTTTGCTCCACATTGATAAGCTCGCTCAGCATCTTGATTAGCCGACTCGGTACTTATCATGATAATGGGGACCGCACGTAGTGCCTCATTTAGCCGTATTTCCTTACATAGCCTATAACCGTCCATCTTTGGCATGTTCACATCAACAAGGAACAAGTCCACATTTGTACCTATAGCTTTCTCAAGCGCTTCTACGCCATTCTCCGCCTCTTCGATAATTCTGTCTGGCGAAGTCACCAGCATTTTGTGGAACATTCTTACCGTAGAGGCATCATCAACAATCATTACTGTTTTCATGTTATGCCCCTCCTGTAAGTGGCTTCTGGTAAGCAATCACATCACCGAATTTGCGAACTTTAAACATAGACGAAATACGGCTCATAGATTCGCTGTGCCCTAAAAAAATGTATCCACCTGGTTTCATCGCATCAAAGAGTACCTGCGCCGCCTTCTTACGCGATTCATCATCAAAATAAATGAGCAAGTTTCGGCAAAAAATGAGGTCAAAATGCCTAAACTGCTTCATATTATTTGCGGATAAAATATTCGCGAGCGTAAAGGATACGGACTCACGTATGTCATCACTAAGCTGGAATTGCCCATTGATTTCTTTGAAATACTTCTTCACCAGCGGGAGCGGAATGTTCTGAACAGAGCGTTTGGAATAAAGCCCTTTTTTTGCTGATGCCAGCACGTTGCTGTCAATATCAGAAGAGATGAGCTCTACATCTCTGTGCGCCAACCCTTTCCAATACTCGATAAGATATATCGCTATTGAGTAAGGCTCTTCGCCCGTACTCGAGGGTACTGACCAAATGCGCAAATCTTCTCCGGCAGGACGATAACCGTCTAACTCATCCATTATTTCTCTTGTCATCGCTTCAAATTGATATTCTTCGCGAAAGAAATACGTTTCATTGACAGTCATTGAATTCACAAGGTTTTGAAATTCTTCACCTGACGCTTGGAATCGCATGTAAGTGAAGTAACCTTTAAAGCTCGTATGACCTGTAGCCTTCATGCGTTCATGAAGACGTTTGTCTACAAAATAGCGCTTCGAGTCTTCGAAATGGATCCCGGTTTTTCGGTAAAACATAGAGCGGAACCGTTCGAAATCGGCAGCACCTATTTTGTCTAGTGCTACACTATTCATCGGCGTTTCTCGCTTGATTACGAATTAGTGAAATAACAAACTGAATGTAGCTATGATTCGGAAATCGGCTTTCAACAGTTTGCAAAATATCCAAAGTAGACACATCAGCAATTTCAGCCAGTTTGTCCAGTGCAGTACCCACAACGTTTTCATTGTCGTCATTTAGAGCGAATTGGTGCAGCCAGTTCACTGCATCTATGTGAGCAACCGCACCTATAATGTCTACGCAAAAAATACGGGTGTCAGGATCCTCGTCGTGCATGAGTAAATTGACATTCGCAGCAAAAATATCAGGGTTTTGCTGCATAAGCTCAATAGCCCCATTTCGTAATTGCACGTGTTCGCTTTTAAGCATGGTAATAACCTGCGAGGCATGACTTTGAGTCATATCATGCTCGAGCGCGCTAAATAAGGCCTCGATCACTGTTGGGTCATCTTCTTGTGGCAATCGATATATAAAGGCGTCGTGCGCATCTTTTTGGCCACTCAAATCTCTTACTGCCCACCGGCGCACATCACTGTCGCTCGAGTTTAGGTCGCTAATGAGTTGCTCTTTCGTTCGAGGGTGTTCGCGCTTTTCCTCAAAGTCATCGGAAACATCGGCAATAGGTTCTACTTTCTTCTTGAGACCCATAATTACTTCTCCTCTTAACGACAAAGCGCATTCAATTTAGATGCGACTTTGGGACTATCTAGTACGAAGCTGGCGCAACCCGCTTCAATAAGCTCTTTCGGCATACCGAAGACAACTGAGGTCGCCTCACTCTCTGCGATCGTTGTCGCACCTTCTTTAAACGCTTTGCTCATAGCGGCAACACCATCACACCCCATTCCGGTCAGCTGTACGCAGAGCATAGAAAGTGGCTTGTAGCAGTTAAGTGCGCTGTCTACCATACGATCCACACTTGGATGCCACAGAAAACTTGGGCTTGATGGCACAGGGCGCGCTGAGACTTCACCGCCGATTTTTGAGAAGGCAAGATCAGCATCCCCTTTTGCAAGATAAACATTGCCAGCCTTTATGGGCATCTTCGCATTCACCTCAACCACGTTGAGCGGACTGATTCCGTCCAAGCGCTTAGCCAGTGCACTGGTGAAAGAGGCTGGCATGTGCTGTGAAATAACGATAGGAATCGGAAATGCGGGGCTTAAGTTAGCTACCAGGTGTTCAAGCTTTTTGGGACCACCAGTGGAAACGCCTACCAGAACGACTTCAAAGGGTACGCTCGTTTTGTGGCGAACAACTTTCTGTGTCACGACTGGGGGCGGTTTAATTGTAGGACGCTGTGGTTTGCCAGTTTTGGCTAGGGCGTGAATTTTGTTTATTAAAGGCGCCTCTAAATCTGAAATATCCCGCGAAACAGTGCCCCCTGTTTTTAACACGAAGTCACTTGCGCCAAGCGCGAGTGCCTCTAGGGTAATGGTGGCCCCCTTTTGCGTGAGCGAAGACACCATGATAATAGGACAAGGATAAAGTTTCTTGAGCATCGCCAGACANGTNATGCCATCCATTACCGGCATATTAATGTCCAGTGTTATACAGTCTGGCTCGAACTCTACAGCTTTAGTTAGCGCTTCTTCGCCGTTACGTGCTACTTGAACAATAAAGCCCTCTTTCTCGAAGAGTTGCGTGAACAGCTTTCGCATTAACGCGGAATCGTCGACGATAAGTACTTTTACTGTCATAAATAACCTCGAATATTAGCTAGCATTGCTCTTGAGCTTTAGATACCGCATTGTCATCGAGCAANACTTTGGGCTCGATAATTTGAATAATGCGTTTTTCATCATTCAGCTTAATCAGGCGGTTTAAGAACTCAGATTGCATCTCAGAAAGNGAAGGCGCTTCTTCAATAGTCTGTCTAACGACNGTCTTCACTTCGGCAACACCATCAACGATGAACCCGGTACGNTGNTTATCTTTAGTAAGAACAACGATGCGCTGACGTTCTGACGTTTCGCTGCACGGCATNCCTAAGCGGCTGCGCAANTCGATAACCGGCAACACCGTACCGCGNAGGTTAACAATGCCTTTCAGGTAATCTGGCGTACTCGGCACACTTTCAAGCTTTTCAGGTACTCGCGTAATCTCTTGCGTATCGTCAATGCTTACACCGTATTCTTGCCCATTAATCCAAAAGATGACGTATTGCTCGCAGTCATCTTCATCAATTGCTAAATCGTTGCCATCATTCATTTGAGACTCCTGCTGAATATCGGCATCAAGACTGGTTAAAGCGCTCATCAGCGCACGGCTGTAGATGTTAGAAAGGTTGATAATAGACACCAGNCGTTTGCCGCCATCGCTGCGGTAGACCGCTTCAAGCAGCCCCGATTCCGCGCCGTCATTACATACCGAAGGAACAGATTCCAGTTCAGCTTCAGAAATAGACACCACATTACTGACTTTGGCTACCACAAAGCCAACGCTACCAAACTCNCTGTTTTGNGTTACTACAATGCGCGATGCTTCGTTAATTTCAGTGCGCATCATGCCAATGGAGTTCGACAAGTCGACAATGGGAATGATGCGGCCGCGCAGATTGACCAGCCCCAAAACAGAAGGTGCACTNTCCGGAAGTTGCGATATCTCAGCGGGAACACGCACAATTTCTTCTACATCTTGAAGGTGAAATGCGAACTCTTGTTCCTCTAGCGANAAGCACACTAACTGCTGNAAATTCTCGTCCTCTTGAGAATCTTCNGGCGCATCGTTATCAATATGCTGCATTCCCGACAGNTGCATAGTATTGCCATCTTGCTTGANGACTGCCTGTGCTTTTGCAAGCGCAGAAACATCAAGGATTTGCTCNACAGGCTGGNCGCTTTGTTTAATGATGCCCTGCATATAGTCGTAGGCGATAGAATCCGTCATTGAGGTTTTATCGATAACAGCATCGCTGCTAACACTGTAGACGCGCAGTACTCTGTCTACCAGAAATCCTACGCTACCAAGCTCAGACTCCACTACAACTACGCGGGTNACGTCACTCTCTTGTGACTTCGCTCCAAGTAAGATTGTGCTTAAGTCATACACGGGCAANACGTTCCCACGTAAGTTTGCTAAGCCAATCATTTGTGCGGGACCAAGGGGGACAGACACCATAGTCGGTACGCGAATGATTTCGCCNACCGCAAGCATAGGAAAAGTGAAACGCTCCTCGTTGACCATGAAGGACACGAACTGTTGTTCACCACCTGACATTGGCTCAGTTTCGTTTGCGGTCTCGTTATTCGTATTTTCGTTACTCATGAGGCAAGCTCCTCTATTAGACACAAGCGCTATGGATTAGCCGTTTTGCATTTCGTCAGCCACTGAAGCAATTTCTTCAATGGACTTGGCCAACACTTCCATGCCTTTACTTTGCTGGTCTGCTGCGTTAAGTGCCTGCTGACAGTTACTGCTCGCTTGCTCATTTGCCGTCGCAATTTGCTCTANTCCCCGCTGGGCCTGTGTAACACCCGCGGCAATTTCTTCACCCCGCTCTTTCATTGCCTGGTTATATTGCACAACTTCGTCGATATCAGTNGCAATTTGCTCGACATCTTGCGTNGTTTGCTTCGCTTTCATGACCTCTCTAGATGCACTTTCAGCAACATTAGTTAAGTCTGTTTTTACGCTCATTGTCTGGTCTTGAATGGCTTTGATGAGGTCTTTTATCTGCTCTACATTTTCAGCNGCTTCATCTGCTAGGCTTTGAATATCTGCAGACACGACCGCAAAACCTTTGCCATACTCACCTGCTCGCGCCGCTTCTACTGCGCCGTTTACTGCCAACATGCTGGTTTTCACTGATACCGTGGTAATAGTGTCGATAACCTTGTCTATTTGGCGCGTCATNACTTCCATCTCACTGATAGCACTCACATTTTCTTTGCTAGTTTCAAGNGCCAGATTTATGCCGCTAACCATTCCCTCAATCAGCGCACGGTTTTCTTTAAGTAATCCAGTAATAGCATTGCCTTTCTCTAACGCTACATCACACTGCGCNGAGGCTTTATCAACNCCTTCTCTTAACAGGTCGATATTTCCNACGGCTTGGTCGACAGAGCTTGCTGCCTGCTGCGAACCGTTATTCACTTGACTCAATGCCGTCATGATTTCACTTGATGAGCGATTGATTTCTTCAAGGGTTGCTGACAACTCTTCTGCAGAAGACGCCACTTCTTCTGCACTCTTGTTAATGTCTGTGCTGTTTTTAAGCTCTTCGGTAATTATTTCTAGTGACTGTGCAGCCTGTTCAGCTTGAGACAAAGCAACACTCTGCTCAGAGACATTAGATGACACTTCCTGGGCAGCGGTTGACTGCTCGTCGGCCGCGCACGAGATTGCTTCTGAACCAGTTTGAATTTCTTTGGCTGCGGCATCCATCCCCTTGACCTGTGCCTGCAACTCACCTGCTCCGTCTGCGATACTTTGCATATCTGATTTAATCGTAATGAGTTGCTCTGTAACCGCTTCGCCTTTCGTTACTTCTTCAAGCGCTGCTTCTGAGGAGGATTTAACGGCGTCAGAGACTCGATTTGATTGCTCTTGAATACGCTCTATCTGCTTAGCTATATCAGCAGCACTTTTGTCTGACACTTCTGCGAGCGCGCGAACCGTATCGGCAACTACAGCAAATCCCTTCCCGTGCTTACCAGCCCGTCCCGCTTCAATCGCGGCGTTAAGCGCAAGTAAGTTTGTCTGATCGGCAATGCGGGTTACTTGTTTGACAGCTTCGCCGATGTTTGATGCTTGTTGCTCTAACTCGCTCATCATTACTACAGAGCGTGATTGATGCTCAGATGCGGTTTTAACGCTGGTCATCATGGTGCTTAAATCACCGACAACGCGTTCAAGATAGGTTTGAAGCTCATTGGTTTTGTCCATTGTCGAGCCTGCCAGTTCAAGCTGTGCAACAAGGCCACCTGAAATCTGTGTGATAGCCGCTAAGCTTTCTTGGCTGGCACTGCTTGATTCTTCAGCGCCCGCCGCTATTTCGTTGACTGCAGTGGATAACTGATCGGTTGCGCTTGAGGCCTGATTTATACCACTTGCTAATTCAGTCGTGGCGGAAGCAACGCGCTCTGCGGCTTGCTGCTGCCTCGCGAGTGTTCTTGCTTTGCGGCGCTCCTCTTCCGCTTCTTTGCGCATCTTTGCATCAACTCGCACTGCTGGTGCGACTGTTTGTTCGGTAGATTTTTTGAGCGCCATAAGTAACCTCGATATGTGAATGGCTGTAAAAACACTATTCAAATATCGTTGAGAACCGGGCGCATTAATGTATTAAACGAAATACGTTTGTATGGAGAGGGGTACGTTGTTTCCGTAGAAACATAATTCAACGGCAAAATGGCGCAAATGTCATAAATGACACTTTTTTACATATCAATATAAAATCAAAAACTTATATACGTGTGTTCTAGAAAGATGATGCTGGCGACTTTGTCAAAGTACAATAGTCTAATGCGCTTCTGAAGATTGAGATTAATTTTCAAAAAAATTACCGAGGAATTAGCAACTTATACTTAGGTATAAGAAAAAAGCGGCTGAACGCCGCTTCACTTTGTACGGTGGATAACGCAGAACTATTGTAAAGCGTTAATTATGGGAACGTTTGCTTCAGGAAAGTCAGAGGCGTTTAGTGACGTTACCTTGACCCACCGCGACTGTTGGCCTTCTTTGCCGTGCGGCTCGCCGGTAAAATCACACACGCGA
>PAXN01000050.1 GCA_002715005.1 Rhodospirillaceae bacterium | reverse complement strand
AAAAACGAACTAAAGGACAAGTTTGATGAGAGCGCCTAACAAGGAACAAGTTAATGTCGCTGACGATCCACAACGTCTCGGATGTGTCACGGCCTCGAGAGTACACGATTTAATGAGTAAGACTAAAACCGGCTACAGCAAAACGCGTGAAGATTATATGCGTGAGCTTGTCGGCCAACGATTAACGGGTAAGCGCGAGAAACAATTTACTTCCGCCGCGATGCAGCGAGGTATCGATCTCGAGCCCGAGGCGAAGGAAGCCTACGAAGCGAGGACCGGTCTGTTTGTAGAGGATCCGCCCTTTATGTTGCACCCAAAGATTCTAATGTTTGGCGCCTCGCCAGATGGTCTTATAGAACTGGACGGCGACTTGATGGGCTTACTCGAAATCAAATGTATGGGGCAGAAAAATCACGTTGATTTCATGCTCGCCAAAAGAATACCTATACGGTATCAGCGGCAAATGATCGCTCAGTGCTCATGCACCGGCGCGAGGATTGTAGATTTTGCTGCATTTAACCCTGATTTTCCGCAAGGATGCGACTTTGTAGTACAGAGGTTTGAGCCATCGGAAGAGCAGATAATTGAGCTTGAAGAGGAAGTTATTTTATTCCTTGAAGAGCTCGACAAAATGGAAACTCAATTAAGGAATCTGAAAAATGGCAAATGATTACGACGATACTAACCGCGGCGTGCTCTTTAAGAACAAGTACAAAGAAAAAGAGTCACAACCGGATTATAAGGGCGATATTAACGTCGAAGGAAAAGAGCTCGAGATCGCTGCTTGGATCAAAACGAGTAAGGCCGGTAACAAATTTATGTCGCTATCGGTCAGCGAGCCTTATGAAGAAAGACAGCAACCGAAAAAATCTGGATCGATTACACCTATATCTTCATCAGTTGAAGAGGTGACAACTGTTACTGTGGGCGATCCAGGCAACGATGACGATTCAGCGACGGTAGAGGATATACCGTTTTGAGTAGACGGAAAAAGAGCCGGCGCGGTCGTCTGCGCCAAAAAAAGCGTCGGCTCACAACACAATTACCATTAATGACAGAGGAAGAAGTTATGAAAGACCGATTAGACATTAAAAATCCGCGCCATCAAAAGAAAATCGAGCGGCGAGCAGCGCAGCAAGGTTTAATTGGCAAACTAAACGGAGACAAACCAATGAAACCTCAAATGCCTAAAATTACAAAAAACTTGGCGTTGCCAAAAGTCGAGAAAGAAGTCGCATCGAGGTTACCTAAATGGCATATGCGCTTCCCTTTTCTTAAAGATTTCACGGCAATCGTTAAAGATATGGAGCTAGGTTACGGGATGACTATAAGCGATGAATGGATTTTTAGCGACACTGTTTTAACTGATTTAACAACAGAAGATAAACAAAGGCACATTAGGACTTTCGATACCTCGCTACGAACTATGTTGCGAACTGAATTTAAAAATAGGAAGTTTAGTATCAGCGCCTTGAGTGCCGACAGAGGCAACTTATACATAAAAATTAAAGGTCTTGGCTCTGTTTTGCAAAAGCCAGATTTGTTTAAAGGTTATCGTCTAACGCGGATATCTAACGACGCAAAGGAAGCCGAAGAAGATCCCATTACTACGATGGTTGAAGCAAAAAAGATGGAAAACGGGGCTAACGACGAAAAGTGGTCCGTCAAGCTCGACAACGCAGCAAAAGAGTACATAGAGGACGCTGCGTATCATGCTCGAGTGAGTATGCGTAAGTATTTGCACAATCTAATCGACGCAGATATGCGACGGTCAACACACTAACAAATTGGAGATAGACATGGCAGTTAAAGTACCGAACGGATCTACCTTAAACATTCCGATACCGACAAAAGGCGACTATAAAAAGAATATTGGTTGGCGTTATGGCAACGCCGGATCTGGCAATTTTCTTTTTTTGAATGACTTTAATTTACATCAGTTGGAAATTGGCTATGCAATGGTCGTTTCAGATGATTGGATTTTTAGCACTGTTGATAGGCGCAAAATGGACCTTTTAGAGCAACGAAACTGGATTAAAAAAGCCTACGCCGCCGTTCGATCACATTTGCGAAAGATCGGACCGGACGCCACTTTCCAAATAAATACGTTAAGCGAACAAGTCGAAGGCGCTGTTTGGGAAAAAAAACTTATTAAGCGACCGGATTTATTTCGTGGCTACAAAGTCTTTCGAGTGCCTAAAGAGCAACGAGTTGTACGAAGCAAAAAGTCAGAGCCGGATGTTAAAGTGCGAGATTTGTTTGGTAAATCTGAATTGAAGAGTGCTCCTGTTGGCGTTAAACAGGTTGTCTTAGATTTTGGCGAGATGCCGGCCTGTTATGCGTATCTGTTAGGCAAGGCAGATAGATACGGCGTCGATCCTGGAGAAATTATACTCAAGATGCTCGATCAAGATATGCAAAAGGTTTCGCATTGAATTATCATTCCCACAGCGTTCACGGCTTCATAACCCGTGCCTCTCAGGTTGCCGTCGCCTGTTTCGCGAAAGGACGGCCTCTTTGAGCGGATTTCTCACTCAAGACGAATTGGAGTATTTGACGGGCTACAAGCGCGTCAATGACCAGTGCCGGTTTTTGGCATTGGAAGGCATTGACTTTTTTGTTTCACGGAACGGAACGGAGAAAAAGGTCAAAGTCGTCGTGGCATGGAACGCCGTTACTAACCGCGGTGCAGTTTCGCCGCAAAGTGAGGGTAAATGTTATGAGTAGAAAGAAAGCGCCGAAAGGTGTGTCTGTACCCAAAGGTGAAGTTAGTTGGTATTACCGTTGGCATTTTAAGCGGCCTGATGGATCTAAGGCTGATAGGAAGCGAGCGTTATGTCATAAAGACGAGCCGATGAGTACAGTTTGGCAAGAGTGGCGAAAACTACAAAAGGAATTGGTCAACCAAGAGGACAAATTAATCTTGGATGATCTTTGGAAAATGTGGAAGGACTCCGCTGAGTTTAAAAGGTTGAGCATAGCAACTCGCAAGAATCACGGATATGAGATTGCTCCGCTCAGAAAGCATTTTGGCGAGAAACCGCTTGATGCTTACACGCTACCAGACGCAAAGCAATATCTCGAATTGCGCCAAAAGGACGGGAACGGTTTAACCTCAAGTGCATTTGGATCTCGAACAATGGCTCTCAAGGAACGAAAGCTGTTACAGAGACTTTTTGATTGGGGTGCGGCTCTCGGGTACTGTCAACAGCTAGTTTGCACTAGCTTAAAAGTGCCTAAGAATCCTCCAAAAACCGAAATCATTGAAGATTGGCAATTTGAAGGGCTTAGACGTCACTTGTCAGAAATTGGCGACCTGTATTGTGTTGGCGCTTATTTGTTGATAGCTAGGATGGGAGATATGCGTTCATTGACCCCTGAACAGCTTGAGCCAAAAGGCATCAAAATAACACAGGAAAAAGTATCTGGTGTAACGCAGTACAAGGAATACAACGAGGACGTTGACGAGTGGCTTGAACGAGCATTAAGTCGCTACAACCGCATCAAGGAACGATGCCTCAAGGAAGGCAGGTCTGCGCCAACGACCTTACTCTGTAAACCAGATGGCGGTAAGTACACTTATTGGGGTGTTGAGTCGCAGTTCACTCGCGCAAAAAGGAAGTTAGAGGCGTCGCTTGGTATGGATATGAAGTTCGGCTTCACGTTCCACACAATCAAGCACACGACTATAACTAACTTTGTGCCGGCAGAACGAGGCGCAACAAAACAACAGGCTTCCGGCCATAAATCAGAGCAAGTTTTACGGATTTATGACCATGAAGTTCCTGTCGTTCCAAGCAATGTTTTACCGCGTAAGCAACAGCTAATAACCAGGACGCAAAGCGATATTGTGCGTACTGCCATAGCTAATGCGAATAGTAGTAAATTAGGCATTAATTAGCTTATAATGCCCGACCGTAAAATTGCTTCGTCGGTTTTCGTCGGATTCAATTTTACGACTTGTAAGTAACTGATTATAAAGAAGAAAAAAATTGCCCAATAGCTCAATGGGCTATTTAAATGTCTTAATAATCAATGACTTACAAACAGCAAAATCGAGTTATGCGTAGTTTTTCAGTAGTTTTTGCGGTGGTTTTCAGTAGTTTTTAAACCATTTAATTAATACTAAAAGTACTACACATAGACAGCAATTTTACGGTCACTTTTTTAATTCGACAAGCGGTATATTCTTATCCGCTAACAGCGCCTTTAGAGCGCTTTTGTGAGCTTTTTTGACATCATCCTTACTAGCCCCATGGTAAGGTACTGCTAGGTGTTTAAGGCAAAGCTCTTCATTCAAACAACGTCGTGACCATCCCTTGTGATAAACTTTCGCCAAGACGCGACCAAATTTCCCTCGAGTATCTTTAAAAGTTTTTATGCGATATGTCTTGCCAACCTCAAGCATATCCTCGACATACTTTTTGGCAGTAAGGCCATGACGTTTGTGCATCTTATCTCGAGAACGTGTCTCAGGGGCGTCAATCGCAAATAAACGAAGATCGACGTTGTGGAGCCACACATTAAGGCCAAGATCGAGCGAACCGCGTAGACTATCTGCATCTACCACACGCTCGAGCTTGAAATTATAATCGTACATTAATACGGCCTTTGACTCTGACGCTGACGCGCTCGGTTTTGCTCAAGCGCTGCATTAGTCTCCATTGCTTGCTGTTGTATGCCTACCGCGGTTGCCGGCGCAACTTTAGATATAAAATCGAAAAAGGCAGTCATTAGATTACCGTTCTTTTGCTGCACTGTTTTTGCGCCCTTCGACACCCAATCGTCATACCAACTAGGGCTCGTTATAAATTCAACAATGCGTCTATCTAACGCGCCAGAAACCATATTGCTACCTTGATTGACAGCAATTCCCGAAATACCTCCGACACCTGATGCTTTTGCCTCGAGGTAACGACCGGTCTTTCCCATCACAGATTCGAGCGGCGATTCGTGCAGAGCTTTCAGTAACGGCTCGATAGCGGTTACATTTTGTTTTATTGTCTTTTTAATTTTAGGATCTTGAAGATTATCAATATCTTTCATAAAAGCGCGTCTTTTCTCGGGAGTCATCAAAAACTCTTTATAGAACGTGCCGCTACGACTGCCATCTGGTTTAACCTTGCCTAATTTACCAAGCACACGATCCTGGAAATTAAGCCGCTGATTCATGTGGCGAAGAATTTTGTACTTTGGATTCATTGCATCAGCAATTCGCAACATATCTTTTTGAGCAGCCGTCAAAGCCGCTGTGCTGTATTTTGTTGTGCCTTGCCTAAACATATCGCCAAATGTTCTTCGCATGGCTTCTATCTGGCCTATCGTTCCATCTCTAACAGGCATACCGCCTTCTAAAGCTAAAAACGATTTATTTGAGCCACCGGTCGATTTCTTTTTGACTCTTGTTAAAATTTTAGAAAAATTAGAATTTTCTATTATTTCATCCAAAGTAGTACCAACAAGAGGCGAGTTCATTACTTCTTCTTTAATCTCGTTACGCGTTGCTAGAAATGCCGCTCGGTTTTCAGGTATAAGGCCATTAACTATGTCGTCAATTTGGTTGTCGACAATTTCAGACCGACGAGCTAATTGATTCGCTAAACTACGTTTTGCGCCTCTGAAAAGAAAGGTTCTAGCCTCTCTACCTTGNGCTATCGCGTCTCGCGTAGCTTCGGCCGGCGTAACGAAGGTATTAAACTTTTTAGCGGCCTCTACTGCCTCTTTTGCCGCTTGAGCTTGTATGCCCTCAAGCGAGCGTGTGCGAGTCAGATATAAAGGCGCACCGATTATTTTTTCTTGTATAGCCGCTGTCGCGTAAGGCAGCACACGGTCAGCAACATAAGTACCCGCACCCGCGGCCAGTGACGAATAGGCAACATTTTTCAATCGCTCTGAATTTAAAAAATTAATGTCGTCTTGACTGTAAACAGGAGTTGTAGCGCCAAGCTGTGCGCCGGTTGCCATGCCCTGTCCGACTCTTGCTAGTCTGGTTGGAGCAGAATACGCAAGTATAGGTAACGTCATCACAATATCCGCCATGACTTCGCCTAACAAACCGCCTCTTGAATTTGGCGAGGCTTCGTACTCTTCTCTTTCTTGTCTAATCGATTCGGTTAATTTGGCGGTAGATCCTTCCGGTATTGCGCCAACTCCCTCAAAGCCCATAGAGGCTAATTGCGTGATCGACCTTTCAGCGTCCTTAAAACGATTTTTGAAACTATCAATATTGCGACCTACAAAACCTTTTTTTTGCCCTTCATATTGTTGGGCGACAGTTTGACTCGTCATACTATCCATACTATTCGGGTCAGTCGTAGGGCTAAAGTTCATTATTGCTTCAACAGTAGGGTCTGCCATATCAATTACCTCTGTATCAATACAATGTTCTCTTTATTGAGAAAGTTGGTTAATTTGCCCATCAACTCGTTTTGTTCCTCTTCTGGCAAGCGCACAAAATTATCTTTACTTACCTTATTAAAATCGATGTCATAATTTTTGTTGTTTGCTATTTGCTGCATCAAAGTATGATTGACTGCTTTACCTTTCCAGTTATAGATAGGCTCACTAAACTCGCTAATAGTTATTTGTCGAGCATCAGGCAATAGAGCTCTCGCGTCGCGTATAGCATCTGCTGTACGATAATTGCCTTTATCAAATATTTTAGTTTGAGGATTAGCTGCAACAGCATCATAGGCTTGCGCGGCGATGTGCATCGCCACGCGTTGTACTCCACCAAATGCTTGACCTTCTTTTTCTAGCGCACCGTACATAGTGTTTAAAAGTTGAGGCATCTTTTCTTGCATTGTTTTACGCATCCAAACTTCTTGTTTGTCGCGTAAACCGAGCTCAAGCCCTTTTAAGATTTCAACATCTGTCTCAGTAACAGGCGCTAATAGTCTGATAAATGGCAAGATACCTTGAGTTTGTGTTCTACCAATTTCGTCGACTAACTCCGCTTGTCTTGCTGCGCTTTGCAAGGGAGATGTATTCCCTGTCATCAGATTAGCCGTCGCAACCGTGGCCGGACCTAATACTGGAATCCTTGAAACCTGACCACTCAAATCGTAGGGGCCAACAACAGTATCTAAATCAGGCGTAAATGCTAAACCGATTAGGCGCTGCGCCATTTGAGTTGCGTCAAAACTTTCTGTCGGTATTGCAATACCGGCATCAGCCCTCATAGAGCCGAGTCTGCCATTTACACCTATTGTTTCAAGAACCTCTTTATCTGGTCCTAAAATTGCGCTGTATTCTGGATCGAGCTTGTCGAACACTACTCGCAACGGCATACCGTAAGTTGGATTTGGCTCGCCGCTTGGCAACGTAGGAGCCATGTCGACTATAGTGTCAACAAAACGATCTCTCTCGATTTCTTCGGGTTTAGATAACTCAAAATATAGGTTTCGCGCTTGTTCCATGCCGCTGTAGGTCAAAGGAAATGAAGATTGAAATGTATCAGCAAAGACTTCGCCACCAGGAAGTTGTTTAATCGCATCAAACGCGCTTGTGATGGCCATAGAAGCCGTGTCCATTTCTAGCTTTCTCTCTGCTGTAGAAGCGTCGTATGTAGCTTTTTCAATACCGTAAATATCTTCTAGCCTCTTGAGGTTTCGTTTGTCGAGATCTGTCAATTCACCGGTCCGCTTTGCACTAGCTAATATTTCTTGCTCTTGCGCCGCAGAGGTTGCTATTTGTTGATCGGTTAATTCCCTTTGCTGTACTCGATCAGCATCGGCTTGTGTTCGCAACTCTGCTTCTCTATCACGTTGTTGGAATATGTCGACTAGACCCGCGGCTCTAATTGGATCGATAGCTTTAACTGCATTGATTGTGCGTGCTCGACCTTCCGGCGTATCTTCGAAATTAGCGAAAGCCTGTTCCATCATTTCGCTATCAGTTTGCAAAGGCATACCAAAAGACATACCGGCCTGTCGCACAGCTTCGACTGTGCTTGGAACTCCGCCGGCAATTTCGCTAATCAGATTTAAGCCAACAGGAAGCCCCCTGTCACGCAAAGGTCGCGCTGCAAGCTCTCGCTCAGATGCTTGCCGAACCGCCTTTTGATCTTCAGTTTCGATAATATCCGTGACACCGGACCGTAACCTTTCTAATAAACTTGTCATGTTAGAGCCTCTTTAATTCGGATAACGATTTATGTAGTTATCAAAAAGATTTTGGAAAAAATTACCATCGGACGAATCACCGGCTCCCGCTTGTGCGGCTGCAACATTACCGGCTGCACGCTGTTGTTCAGCTAACAGTTTAAAGATACCGTCCATCGTCTGATTTCTGATATTGGTTGCTGCACCTCTATTGCCTAGATCGTAATCTAGGAACATCTTAGCGAGCTCTGTGCCGTAACCGGCTCGTTGTCGACCCGCTACGGTAGAGATGTCAGCTAAATTAATGGATGGCTGTGTTGCTGCAAGTAGCGCCTCAGTCGGTTTATAAGAATCGCCCAAGAACTGCGAGGCCAATCGACCGCCAAGATCCTTCTCGAGCACTTGCTGACGTAACGCTTGTAAACGATTACCTGAAATACGTTCAGCATCTTGACGAGCAAGACCCATAGCGCTGATGGCGTCGGCACTTCTTTGTTCCTCCATCGCCTTCGAGAGTGCAAGTTGCTCTGGCGTGCCGCCGTAAGCTGATGTTTGTAAACCTTGACGGCCTTGACCAATTAACTGATTAGTCAGCGCTGTTTGTGCGCGGCCTTGCTCGGGAGCCCGTAACGCTTGCAATCGATCAAACATCGTTTGCTCTGTATTGGCTAAATTTTCCTGTTTAAATGGATCGTTAAGAAGATTTATCAATGCAGCTTGGTCGCCACGCATATCCTGTGTGACTTGACCGGTCACAGGGTCAGTCTGATTGCCTAGAACCGCGTTCAACAGATCCATTCCGCCAGTTCGCAAAGACTTTTCTACCGCTTGTTGCTCTGGCGATAAACTAAATGTTGTTCCGCCTGTTGCTGTTGTAGAGACAGATCCAGGCGCAGCACTCACGTTAAAGGGCTTAAAAGACGAAGCAGAGGAAACTTCTGGATAAATATCTTCTCGAATCATCTTTTTCGCATCATCAGCCATACCTTCGTATGACTTAACCGCTGCGTTTTGATTCGCTATTTGTCCGGCTGCGCCAACAAGCGTGCCGTAATCTTGCAAGAAGTCTTTACCTGTACGCACGCCCGACGATATTAAATTACCTAACTCTTCTAACGTCATTAGTAGGTTCCTCCATCAAGTGTGCCAACAGTGAAGGTTCCTGATACCGTCAAATCAGTCATCGTCGTCGCGCCTGTAAAATTTGGCGATGCGCTGTCTGCTTTCGAGTTGACCGCAGTTTGAATATTTGTCATTTCAACGCCTATGGCCGTCGCTTTGACAATCTTGTTTGGATTACCTGACGGGAGCGAGTCAAACGAGGACCACGCGTAGCTAGGGGTATAAGAGCTCATTAGTTAATTCTCCCGATTGTACTTTGTATGTTTAATTCCTGAAACGCGATTTCCGTTCCGTTAATAGTTGTTGTCACGCCGATTTGTACAACAGAACCGCTACCGCCCGTGTTAACTTTCTGCGTGTTAATTAAAGATGAATTACTGCTATATTCAGCCGTCGTGTTGAATTCCGAAATGTTGTACTGCGCCGCAACAAAATCTGGCAAAGCATAAACGCCGACTCGATAATCGCCTCGATAGTCGTAGGCCCAATTGAGAGTCACGTTTGAGTTTTCGCCACTGAAAGTCGTTACGTTGACTTTCTTTAAAAATTTAAGTCTCGATGAATCGCCAAATGAAAGCGGGTGTGAAAAATACTGCAAGCCGTAGCTTCCGGCGTCATCCGTATAAGAATTATATTTTGCTATACCTGTTAAGACGCCGATAAATAATTCATCGTCATCGGTAACTTCAAAGCATAAAGGCTTCATACCGGTCCAAGTCGTCGTGCGGTAACTTCCATTTTCCAACGGATATCGTGTGTCGAAGCAGTACACAACACCCACGTTTGGGAAATTAACTAAGAGAAACGCATTATTAGGATCGTAAACTGTTTTTATGTTGCCAGTTTCGGCTTGCACCCGAGATTTAATTTCGGAATTTACATTACGAGATATATCGCCAATTGGCGCTGACTTCTCTTGGATGGTACGAGACAAAGATCGAACACCTGAAAAGTCTAAAAACATTAAGTCTTTACCGGTTGTCGCGATTGCGTCACGATCAACGCATCCTATATTAAGGATGGTGTCAGTAAGCGTCATTGTCGCCGGATCGCTTGCTCCGCCATAAACAACAATAGATCGCTTACCAAAGATAATTAAAAAGTTGTTATGTGCAGCTAACGCCGTTATTTCGTCAAAACCATTAGGCCACACAGTTGTAAGATCCAAACTACCGCTTGAGCCGCCTGTCCATATCAAGCCATTAAGCGAATCAGTCCAGTAAATTGTTTGCTTGTTACCAGTAACGTCAGCAACCCATAGTCGACCAAAAGCAGCTAAACAAATGTTGCCTTCAATTGGAGTTCCGGCAACAGCGCTGTGTGCGGCTATAGTAGTTAAAGCCGATGTGCTTGGGTCGTAGACTAATGGGGCATGGTTACGCTGAAATAGATAAAATTTATTAGCAAGCGAAGCCATTTGCCAGTTATTAGCGGTTATTATTGCTGAACCAGTTATATCAACTAGCGTAGAAGTTCCGCTAAATATTTTATTGTTACCCGCAGAAAAAACGATTTTTGTTCCGTCAGTTTGCACAAACTCGCCAACTGACTCGATGCCATCGCTTGAGCCAAGTACAGTCGGACCATTGCTTGATACCATCGTGTAACCTTTGCGTGATGCAATACGGCCTTCCTTGTCAATCACACAATTGTCGGCTATAGCTGCAAAACTAGGATTTTGCATTAAAGGCGCATCTTGCGTGTTAATACCCGCAAATCCTGGAGCGCTAATGGTTATGTTTTGTAAAGGTTGCGCCATCGTTAGCAAGCCTGAAAAGTCATTTCATCGGGATATTTATTCGCGTCAATTGCAATAGCGTCTGATAATGCAATATTGGCCATACCAAACTGTTCTTGTGCGCTCTGTCCGCCTGTCTCGCCTCGCTCTCTGAGCGCCATGCCATAAGCAAGCTGCAACACCGGATTACTCGGACACTTCAGCGCTGTTGCGTCAGCGGTTAGGTCCGCTTGCGGCGTGACAAGATCAAAACGTAATGCGTAAACCCCATCAGGCTTTGGATAAACATCAACTTGTATGTCGCCGTTCGCATCTGTTGAATTGAATGTAAAATAATTAGGCGTGCCACTTGCCGGAGTTGCATTATAAAATTGCGTATTGAAATACGTTTTTGTGCGCTGCCTCAAAAACAAGTTAGAGGTATCATTCATCGCGTCTTTTAATATTGAATCTTGACCCGCACCGGTCAGCGCGTAGGTGAAAGTCCCGCTCACAGTGTTTAATGTCACAGTATTACGCAGAGCAGACCATTCCCACGATTTCTCGACAGTCTTTTTAGCATCATTAACGAGCTCACCGATTAATCTTGAGTAATCGGTTTCCGCCGCTGTTGCGACTGTGTTTTCCCGCAGCCGGCGCAGCACGCCATTAATTAGCTCAAGATAAGTCATAACGGCCTCTCGTTAGTATTGAATTTCGTGGGAGCACATTGTCGAACAAAGTTCTTGCAGGGCTATCTATACGCCCTATCTCCGTCTTAAATAACGTGCTTGATATTGGTGTTGCATCAGGAATTTTGACAACATTGCGCGGGGCAACATTGAGCATCGGTCGCGGTAGTTTTATTTCTGGATTGTCAATCGTGGTAGGCGGGGTAAGGCCGCCAATATTTACGATAGGAACGCATTGATCTAGGTTTGTATCGTAGCGGAATCCAGGACCACACCGGCTAGTGTCGTTATCATCATCTCCGCCAGTGTTAGTGTTTACGATGACATCGACCGTATCGTCGTCATCATCAACTGCATCGTCATCATCGTCAATTATGTCGTCATCATCGTCATCGATTTTTACAGAAACAACACAAGAATTAGTGCTCGCATCGTACTCCCAATCAGGATTTTGAGACTTACACCAAGCATCATCTATTTGTCCGCCTTGATTGCCCTGATTGCCCTGATTTCCGCCATTACCGTTATTACCGCCATCACCGCCGTTGCCACCTGACGGACCACTTGGACCACTTGGACCGGCCGGACCGGTTCCTTGCGACGGACCCATGCCGCCGTCTGCGCCGCCAAACGCTCCAGGACCGCCATCGATAGGCACGCCACTATTAATTAGTATTTGTGCAGCGTTTTTATCACCTTCGTTAGCTGAGTTGATTAATATGGCTCGCACAAAATCAAAAGGATATTTGCCGCCTTCATCTGTTGGAAAATCAGTGATTAAATCGTCAATTTTTCGATC
>PAXN01000043.1 GCA_002715005.1 Rhodospirillaceae bacterium | reverse complement strand
CTGAATACCATCGCGGTACCAATCCCTTGCATCACACGAAATGCCATCAACCATTCAAAAGTCTCGGCCAAACCGCAAAATCCATAGGCGATAATGCTAAATACGAGGCCCATCCGAAAAATTTTAATATGTCCGAATAAATCTCCTAAGCGTCCGAAGACAAGCATCAAGCTGGCATAAGTCGCCACATAAGGAATGATGATCCAACGGATTGATTTCACTGGAATGCCGAAACTCGAAGTAATATCTGAGAAGCTGATATTCACCGCTGAATCGAGTGGCCCCACCAAAGTACCAAGGGCGATGGCCGCCAATGCAAGTCGGGTCTTATTTACACCCTGCTTCGACAAGCTAGCCTCCTGCCGCAAGCTTTCTGAACAACTACTAACAAACTTTTGACCTTCCCTGTCTATCCACCTCTCCAACTTAAACCACATAGTTGGTATCCTATGGCCCTATAATTTCTAACAATGTTTGTTGGATTTGGTACCTTTCAGGCCGCAAACGATTGGTCTCTTTCTCCCTTATTCTATAAGTTATCACCGCTGTAAACGGCAGTATGACTGGCCGTAGAAATAAAAACGCAAAGTGGGAGTTTGAGATGTCTTTAGAAGTCCGCCGGGTTGTTACCGGTCATGATGAAAACGGCAAAGCGGTTGTCGTTACCGACGAAATCGCGACCAATGTTAGAAGCCTCCGTCCGGGCGGCCAGTCGGCTGTAGTTTGGGCCAGTGATAAAATGCCGCCGGATCTTAGGGATGACAAAGATATATCACATGATGTCAAAAGCACTATATTCGAGAATGGTACCGTTTGCCGTATTGCTCAGTTTGATCCAGGCATTGAACGTCGTATGCATCGCACCGCATCTCTGGATTATGCAATTATCCTTGAAGGTGAAATCGACATGGAGTTGGATGACGGCGAAAGCGTCCATCTCAAACAAGGNGACGTAGCTATCCAACGTGGTACTAATCATTGCTGGGTCAATAACGGTACTGCCCCATGTAAACTGGCCTTCATTCTCATTCACGCCGAAATGCCGGTAATCGATGGCAATGTATTGGATGCCCATGGCTAGTGGTCAGCATATTATTTGGGAGGTGAGGCATTTTTAGTTTTTTTAAAGCCAGTAATTATATCTTAGATAAAGTGTCCATTCCCTTTTTGGTTCCAGTGATGAAGCAGGACGCTGGCTGATAAAGAGAGCTAACCACATTCTTCTATTATTTGACCTATAAAAAGGGAGACAACATGATGGCCAAGCCAATCGAGCTTAATATCTTCACTGATTATGTATGACCGTGGTGTTATCTCTGCACCGGGAGTGTGAGTAAGCTACAACAAGAANACAACGTCACAATTAACTGGATTCCGTTTCNGCTTCATCCGGACACGCCCGCCGAAGGCAAGGCGCTTAGCGATCTAGCCAATTATCGGGGTGCGGACCTAAAGCAGCGCCAAGCGGATATGAAGGCGCGCATGGATGCTGCCGGCCTTCCCTATGGAAATCGCACTCATACTTACAACAGCCGTATGGCTCAGGAATTAGGCAAATGGGCCAATACGCAAGAAGGCGGCGATAAACTGCATGACGCCCTATATCGGGCCTATTTCGTTGATTGCCTTAATATCGGAAAAATCGACGTTTTATTAGACTTAGTAAAGTCCAATGGACTTTCTGTCGAAGAAGCATCGGTCGTGCTGAACGAACGCACTAACCAACAAGCGGTCGACCTAGACTGGAAACTGTGCCAGGAAAGTGGCGTCACGGGCGTTCCCACCTTCGCCGCCGGTGGTTATGCCCTCGTGGGCGCACAGCCCTACGAAACGCTGGTTCGCCTTATCGAACACGTCAAAGAGTCAAAAACCTGAAATTTGGTTTACTACCGCCTTAAAATTGAGTCAGATGGGAAAAATTTAATCAGCAAGCAGTATTCTCTTATTGAGCCCACTAAGAATTGAGTATTCAGTAAATTTGATAAGGCTTAGAAATATTGCAATGCATATAATAATATATTGCGCTGCAGCATAATCATTGCTTTAATACCNAATTATGTCTTTGTCTGCGCTGTTTCACAGGGAGTTTAACAGTGTTTAATGAGATGCTGGCTAAGAACGGTAAAATTAGGTTTCCGTATAAAGCACTGTCAGAGTGGGTAGAAAGTGTCGGCGTCGATTTCTTATGTAAACGTCGAGAAGAAGCGGAAACCATTTTCCGGCGCCTGGGTGTCACATTTTCCGTCTATAGCGAAGGTGGTGATCCGGAACGGTTGATTCCATTCGATGTGGTGCCCCGTATTTACGATGCAAAAGAATGGCGCTTTCTATCAGCGGGTATTATCCAGCGATCGCGTGCACTTAATGCTTTTTTATTTGATATATACCATCGCGGCGAGATCCTGCGTGCAGGCATAATTCCGCGCGAATTGATCTATCAAAATAAAAGTTTCATTCCAGAGATGGTCTCAGTAGACCCCCCAAATGGTATCTACTGCCCAGTCACTGGGATTGACCTAGTACGAACCGGAGAAGGTGAGTTCTATGTTTTAGAAGATAATTGTCGCGTNCCATCGGGTGTGAGCTACATGCTGGATAATCGAGAAATAATGATGCGCATGTTCCCTGATCTTTTCGCAAAAATCGGTGTTGAACCAGTTGATCAATATCCAGATGGACTAAGAAAAACTTTAATTGAGCTGGCACCTGCGAGCTCTGAAGACAAACCCAATGTAGTGATCCTAACGCCAGGTATGCACAACTCGGCATTCTACGAGCATTCTTATCTTGCTGACCAAATGGGCGTTGATTTAGTTGAAGCACAGGACCTATTTGTTGAAGATGGTTTTGTCTGGATGCGGACAACATTAGGACCAAAACGCGTCGATGTTATATACCGACGAATTGATGACCCATTTCTTGACCCTTTATTTTTCCGATCAGATAGTCTGCTCGGCGTAATCGGCCTTTTTGATGCGTATCGACGTGGTAACGTTACCCTTTGTTCTGCNCCCGGCNCCGGCGTAGCCGACGACAAAGCCGTATATTCTTTTGTACCAAAGATGATCGAGTTCTACCTCGGCCAGAAACCAATTTTGCAGAACGTACCGACCTGGCGCTGCGGTAAACCAGATGAATGCGCTTATGTCCTCGATAATCTTAGTCAATTGGTGGTAAAGGAGGTCCATGCATCTGGGGGCTATGGCATGTTAATCGGTCCNGCTACAAACAAGGCAGTGCATGCGGAGTACGCTGAACGTATTCGAGATAATCCGTCGAATTTTATAGCCCAACCTACTCTTGACCTCTCTACAATTGATACACTTTGCGATAGTGCGTTAGCTGGAAGGCATGTGGACTTTCGACCATTTTGCCTCATTGGCAAGGAAGTGAGATTAGTACCGGGCGGATTGACAAGAGTTGCTCTGACCGAAGGCTCATTGGTGGTTAATTCGAGCCAAGGTGGAGGCGTGAAGGATACCTGGGTGCTAACCGAAAATAATTTTGGATATCGGTGACACGCAATGTTAAGCCGAACAGCCGAAAACTTATTCTGGATTGCGCGTTATATTGAACGAGCGGAAAGCATGTCGCGGCTAATCGAAATGGGTAGCCGAATGGCTATGTTACCAACGTTTGCCGGGCGGGAAGAATGGCGATCTATTTTAATTGCAGCACGGACTGATATCGAAGCCTCGCCTGACCATCGAGTGACTGAGGCGGAAATTATTCATGAATTAATTTTGAGTCTGGATAATCCTTCCTCTATTGCGAGTTGCCTCAAAAGTGCGCGCAATAACGGCCGCAATGTTAGATCGGCTATCACACAAGAAATGTGGGAGGCACTCAATGATGGTTGGGCAAGGCTAGCAAATTTGGACGAACTTACAGCACAACGAGAATTACCCAGCCTAATTGATTGGATTAAACAGCGCTCTTCAATTTTTCGGGGAGCCGCAGAAACCGGTATGATCCGTGACGACGGGTACAATTTTCTCAGACTTGGTGGCGCTTTAGAACGGGCGGACATGACGCTTCGACTTCTCGATATTAAATACTACGTTCTACTGCCTGATATTGATAGAATTGGCGGGGGTCGAGACCATCATCAATGGACCAGTATTCTCCATGCGATGTCAGCGACGCGTGCCTATCAATGGGTCTATCGTGGGGACTTTAGTCCCTGGCGGATCGCAGATTTTCTTATCCTAAACTCTTCTTTTCCTCGCTCAGTTCATTTTTGCTACCAGCAGATTGGGCATTTTCTTAATCGGTTGAATCATGGTTACGCACCCCAGACTAATAGTCACGCTGTTGCACAAGAAATGATTTCTAAAATGGCGGAATCGGATATGAGCGAGATATTTCGTGATGGCCTCCACGAATTCATTCTTGATGCTATTGCACACACTAACCGTCTTAATTCTGCTATTTCAGAGTCCTACTACTTCGAGCCTGGCTATGCTGTTAAGTATTAAACATCGCACCATATACGATTACGAAGCGGTACCCTACCGGGTTGGGCTAAGGTTAATGATATTCCCACGAAATTTTCCTCATCAAAAGGTGCATAAATGGTCCGTCACGGTAAATGGTAATGAGATAGACCAACAATTTGAAAATGCTTATGGTGAATATGAGGCAATTTGGCTCGCCTACCAACCTGAAATGCCGATAGAGATCGTCGCTGAAGGGTCAGTTAAAGTTGAAGATAACTCGGGGGTTTTACAGAATCTGAGAATAAAAACACCTAATGGCATTTTTCTTCGACAAACAGAATTAACTAATCCGAACGATGACATTCGGGCATTAGCGAGGGAAGTCCCAGCGGAGGGTACGCTAGATATGGCTCATAAACTTTCCAAACTAATTTCAGAGAGGGTCCTTTATTTAGCCGGGAAAACTAACACAGCCACAACCGCAGCAGAGGCGCTTCAAGATGGGGCAGGCGTTTGTCAAGATCATGCGCACTTGATGATCAGTGTAGCTCGCGAACTTAATGTTCCAGCTCGTTATGTTGTTGGCTATCTTTATGATCCAGAGCAGGAAGATGAATACGGGGATTCCCATGCTTGGGCGGAATTGTACATCGACACACTGGGATGGGTTGCATTCGACCCATCTAACCAGGTGTGTCCGACCGACTGCTATGTAAGACTTACGTCCGGTCTTGATGCAAAAGATGCCGCACCCATGCGTGGCTTAGTCGTTGGTACCAAAGCCGAGGCTATGGATGTCAAGGTAACCGTCGATTGTATAACGCAATAGAGGATTTAAAAGCTAATGACTTACTGCGTTGGACTCAAAATTTCGGATGGATTGGTTTTTCTTTCGGATACACGAACTAACGCTGGTGTCGATAATATCGCCCGATTTCGGAAGATGTTTACCTGGTCTGTTAAAGGGCAAAGGGCGATAGCGATTGTTACGTCAGGTAATTTATCAATTACACAAGGGGTCATCACGCGTCTCAATCAAGACATTCAACGATCACAGTCAGAAGATGTTGAATCTATTATGACTGCAGAAACAATGTTCCGTGTAGCCCAAATCGTTAGTGAAAAAATGCGTCTAGTTCAAGATCGTCACAGTGATTCTCTGGAAGCACGCGGCGAAGCCTCAAGCGCGACCATACTGGTAGGAGGCCAACGCCGTGGGGGGCGCCATCGTCTGTTTCAGGTCTATGCTGCTGGCAATTTTATAGAAGCTACGGCCGATACGCCGTATTTCCAAATTGGAGAACATAAATACGGTAAACCAATTTTAGATCGCGTGTTGACAATTAATACGCCAATGAAAGACGCAATAAAGGCTGCTATGGTTTCGATGGATTCAACTTTACGTAGTAATTTGTCAGTCGGCATGCCTTTAGACGTGGCTATCATGCGGGGAGACACAATGGAATTTGCAACGCAAAGACGAATAGATGCTGATGACCCTAACTTTTCAGAAATAAGTAATCGTTGGTCCGAGGCATTACGAAATGCATTTCAAACACTTCCCGAAATGACCGATGACTAAATGCAACCTTCTTTGAGGGCCTGCTCCTGCGTAACTTTTTCTGAAAGTACTATGAAAATTTGTAATTCAGCTACCAATAAAACACTCATTGAACATATATGACCATAGCAGCAAACTAGTAGTCTACGTACTTCTCTGCTTCTATCTGTTGAATATTATCTTATTAGACACCGATTAAAATTCTTTAAAGCGACTTTTCTTGGCTACTCAAAAGGGCTAAAGCAAAGCCTTTATTTAGTAAGGCAGTTGATATCACCAGCACTCCGCTAGCTCAAAAGAAAAACTGTCCAGCGGAGAGAGATGCGCAAATAATGGAAGACCATCCAATGTTCTCCGCACCACCGGAAATTGTAGCAGAAGTTTTCACACGATTACCAGATGGCTGGGAGGGTGATCATGCGAGCTCCCCCTGGGCAGTCACGCAACATCCCAGTGGCGGCCTACGGGCTTTTCTCGAAGGACCTTCTTTTGATCGGGACGGCAACCTCTGGGTCGTCGATATCGCCTTCGGACGGATATTTAAAATATCACCCGACGGGGCATTCACCACAGTGGCTGATTATGACGGGGAGCCCAACGGATTGAAGTTCCACAAAGACGGCCGCATCTTCATCGCTGACCATAAAAACGGTATCGTAAATTGTGATCCTAAAACTGGTGAGATCACACCCTTTGTCGATCGGCCCTATCTAGAACGGTTCGTCGGCACCAACGACTTACACTTCACCATGAACGGTGATCTTTATTTTACCGACCAAGGCCAAAGCGGCCTGCAAGATGCGTATGGTAAACTCTATCGCCTTAATATCGATGACGGCCGCTTAGAAGCTCTACTCACGAATGTGCCGAGCCCGAACGGCCTTGTCTCCACGCTGGATGAAAGCCAAATACTGCTAGCAGTCACCCGCGCTAACGCCATCTGGCGAGTACGTTTCCATCCAGATGGCAAGACGGTTGCCAAAACCGGTAATTTTATCCAGCTTTCCGGCGGCCTAGGTGGCCCGGATGGTCTCACCATGGACGAAAAGGGAAATTTAGTCATTTGCCATGTGGGTCTGGGCACCGTTTGGCTTTTCTCACCACTGGGAGAACCAAAACTCCGCATCCGCATACCCGAAGGCCTAGCCACCACAAACGCCGCCTTCGGCGGTGAAGACGGCAAGACACTGTTCATTACGGAAAGCTCGACGGCGACCATCTATAAGGTAGAAATGCCCCATTCGGGCGCATTGGTATTTGGATTGAGTTGACCCCTAGCCGCTTCCCTATTTCAAGCATAAAATTACTTGCTCTTCAAAGTTAGTAAGGAATCCCCCCATGAGCGTAGAGTCCAAAATCGCTTACAAACGTATTACCGTCTCTCCTTTAGCGGGTAGCCTGGGGGCTGAAATCGGCGGAGTAGATTGCACAAAACCTTTGGACGAGGAGGTTTTCGCCGAGGTGCACCGCGCCTGGCTAGAAAATATTGTCATTTACTTCCGCAACCAAGATATGGACCCGGAAAAGCAGATTGCCTTTGCCAAGCAATGGGGAGACGTTCACCTTCACGCATTCAACCGTCCCGTTGATGGATATCCGGAAATTACGCAAATTCACAAAACCCCCGACATGCCAAGGGTTTCGGGTAACGCATGGCATACGGATCAGCACTACCGAGACAAACCAGCTAAGATGACAATACTATTTTGCTATGAGTGCCCGGAATATGGCGGTGACACGCAATTTGCCAATCTCTACGATGCCTATAACGGCCTTTCCGACGGTATGAAACGCGATATTGCCTCATTATTCGGCGTCGCCAATGGTGACAGCAGGAAACATCAGAGCGGCTATACTCGGGCGGAACGTGAAGCCGCAGGCTTCGGTACTATTAAACAAATGAAACCACTCGAAGTGAACACTATTGCTTCTCATCCATTGGTAAGAACCCATCCCGAAACCAAAAGGAAGGCGCTCTATATTGGTAAACATATGGAATGCATCAATGGCTGGACTGAAGAGGAAAGTTATCCCCTGTTACAATTTCTTTTGCGCCATGCCACAAAGCCTGATTATGTAGGCCGCGTTCGCTGGAAACCAGGCACACTAACCATTTGGGATAATCGATGCGCACTCCATTACGCTACCGATGATTACCCTGGAAAGTACAGGCGGTTGCATAAAATTATGGTACAGGGCGACAAGCCGTTCTAAATATAAGCATGGCCCTTTTCGGGCCCAAACATAACGGCGAGACACAAAGCCATGAACCATAACGAAATTACCCGAGTACAAGATTACTTACGCCAAACCTTTGGCAATCCCGAGATTAACCTAAAAGCGCCAGAGAAGGATACTCTCCCGGCGGAATTCTATATAAATGACGAATTCATTGGCGTTATATATCGCGACGTCGATGAGGGCGAAGTTTCCTATGCGCTCAATATGTCGATCCTCGAGGAAGATTTGCCGCCCGGTGTGCTGTAGAACACAAGGTAGTTTAATCCTATGACCAATGTTGCCAGAGTAGCAATAGTGACCGGCGCCGGCGCCGGTATTGGAAAGAATGCTGCCCTTTCGCTTTATAAAGCGGGCTATGCGGTTGCCATCTGTGCGCGACGCAAGGAAACATTGGACGAAGTGATAAAAGAGGCCGGCGTTGGAGACGATCAAGCACTTGCGCTATCCGCCGACGTGGGCGATCCGGATGCAATACGGCACCTTTTTGACGAGACGGTAAAAAAATTCGGCCGTATCGATGTGGTTTTCAATAATGCTGGCATAAGTGCTCCACCAGTACCTATTGACGAGTTGACCAACGAACAATGGCAAAATGTTGTTAACACTAACTTTTCCGGCACATTCTACGGTATGCGGGAAGCCTTCCGCGTAATGAAAGCCCAAAACCCGAAAGGCGGACGCATTATCAATAACGGTTCTATCAGCGCACATACGCCGCGCCCATTCTCCATGCCTTATACCAGCACCAAACACGCCATAACCGGAATAACAAAGGCCGGCTGCCTCGACGGTCGCGGGCACGGCATCGTGGTCTGCCAAATCGATATCGGTAATGCGGTGACGCCCATGACCGAGCGAATGGCAAAGGGCATTCTTCAACCTGACGGTTCCATGAAACCCGAAGCCCGCGTCGATGTACAACAGATTGGTGATTTGATCGTCCATATGGCCAACATGCCGCTAGATGCTAACATTCCTTTTGCTACCATCATGGCCCCGGAGATGCCATTCTTCGGACGCGGCTAAGTTTTATTGCTTTGCCAGAGCGCCAATTAAATCCCTTATATCCTTTAATTTATCCAAATTATCTACTACCGAGATAATTCTCTCTGCCTGAACCGTATCGCCATATTCGGCAAATAAGCTTGTAAATTTATCCTTTACTTCGTCGTCACTCATAGGGTTACCGTGATGACCTTTCTGATAGCGGAGTTCGTGTTGCCTCTTACTGCCATCTTTCATTGTAATGCTGATGCGACAGGGAGAACCATCGGGGACCACAGCCGTAAAAGCGCGGTCTTCTTTAACCGTAATACGCGCCATCAGCGCTGCTCGTTCGACTGAATTTAATGCCGCATTACTGAAAGACGCTTCATCTATTTTACCATCTAACAAAGCACTAGCGACAACATAGGGAAGACTATGGTCAGCGGTCTCACGAGTTTTTGGCGTCCAACGTTCCGGGTCCGATCCCATCATTTCGTGAGCACGAGCGTATACTTCGACGTGAATATGCTCGATATCCTTGATGTTAATTTGATTACGTAGATCAAGCGCTACCCAAACAGCGGTTTGCCCGTGAACGCAAATGGCGAACGCTTTGAGATCGGTATCCGCAATATACTTAGGCGGCATACCGGGTGTCAGTGGCCATTCAAATTTACCAGCCATATCCCAAAGTCCGTACTTTCCTTCGATGGGTTTTTCAGGACCAGTGAATCCTTCTTGGGCAAGCATTGCGGCGAAGACACCGTTGCGCGCTGCATTGGCAGCAGCACATCCCTTCCAAATGGAAAGCTCGCCATGGCGTGTCTTCATTGTCGCCATATTCGGCACCAAGGCTAACGCCAGCGCATGGCCCATTTGATTACGATCTAGCCCAATCAACTTCCCAACTGTCAGTGTGGACGCAACAACCCCGTAAACCGGCTGATCCCAGCCTCTCCCAATCAAATTAATGCCCGCGCAACAGCTACAATAAATCTCATATCCTATCGCCAGCGCCGTCAAAAATGATTTACCGTCGCCCTCACCTAGTTCTGCACCTGCAAACAAGGCACCGATGATATCGCTTGGATGCCCGCCACCTTTTTTACGAAAATTATCATTCATATCCGATGCCCGCAGCATGACAGAATTGGCAAATGCCCCCATCTCGGGAGACACCTGTTGGCACGTCCCGAACATGGTCACAGGCGTATCCATCGAATAGCGTGCGGCAAATTTACGCGCCGAAACGGAAACAGGATGATCGTAGGCACTGGCAACGCAGCCCAGCGTATCAAGTATACGCTTTTTACACTCGGCTATAATTCCCGGAGTCAAATCTTCAAACCGCGCCTGCAGCGTGTAATCGACCAGCCGTTCAGATGTTGCATCCATTCTTTATCTCCCGCTAACCGGATAACCTGCAATCTCGCTGCCAATTATCAGCCATCACCGCCATTCAGGGAACCTTTTGGCAATCGACTGGACCTTTATACGATTAGCTTTTACGGTGACTCTGAGATTAAATCTTTATGAGTTATTAACTGCGTCCCATTCAGGGCCCAAAGGCGTTAGCCGAATTCCCGGACGAAGCTTCTTATAGGGGTACCGCCTCGGATCTGAAATATGCCCCCCAGGTGCCAGCGAAACCAAAACCTCTTCGGCAATAGGCTGAAAATCAGCCCGAAAATGAACCGTACTTTTCAATACCAATATCTTTTGCTGTTCAGGTTCAATCCCAAGATGCCGGAACTGCTCCTTATCGCCTGCTTGGCAACGCTTACTTGCGGTTACAATCGACACACCGCCAATGCGCAGTAATGCCATCTTACCTAAATCCATATCGCGCCCGCCCTGATATGGACCGGTGCAGTGAAACTTGCCGTTACCAAGTTTTGCTACGGTAAACTTGCCTCTAAAAGGGGTGTCGCCATCAATCCCGCCTTTACCACCGAGCTCTATTTCGATCTCAGCGTTCTCACCCGCTGCATGTGCCGCCTCCGCCGCTGCCGCGTCACTGAGAATGCCAACAACGGCGCCACCCGCATCGTTCTCAACTAACGCTTTCAACATCCCGGCAGTATCACACGTACCACCCGCGCCAGGATTATCCTGGGTATCCGCAATCACAACCGGACGTGATGCGGTCTTAGCAATTTTCATTGCCTCTTTCACCGCCTTATCAGGCTCCAATTCGGGTGCGGCAAACGCACTTTCCAATGACTCTATTTTTGCTGCCAACGTATCCGCCGCAGCATCGACTGCGTCCTGATCGTAACCATGACAGACTACCGATGGACCGCACCAGAATTGGTCAGACGGCGGAAAACCCGCCAGATATGCCAAAGTTATAATATTACCGCCAGGACCTCCTTCGCCTATTTTAGAAGCCTCCACGATACCACGGGAAGGTTCGATCATAGTGCATTGAAACGTAAGCGGAATAAGGAATGGAATTTTTCGGATTACCTTTGCGGATGGTAATCCGCGTTCCAAAATCGTCTCAAGGGCTACCGCTGCCCGAGCGCCCGTCTCCGGCCTGTCGATGTGGGGATAAGTATAATACCCACAAAGCGCATCGCACAGCTCAGCAGTCTCCGGTGTTACATTGGCATGATAATCGTGGCTGACAACAACAGGGATATTGGGTCCAACGGATGAACGAATCCTTCGTAGTAATTCGCTTTCTCCGTCTTCGAATTCCTCGGTCGTACATGCACCGTGCAGGTCCAAATAAATCGCATCCACAGGCATCGCGCGAGATAAGGCACCGACGATCTCACCACAACAACGTTCGAACGCATCTCGCGAAACAAGCGCCCCTGCACCACCAGACGTCCATACCAGCGGTAGTAGTTCATGCTCCTTACCAATAGCATCCAAAAAACCCGAGAGACCCATGCCAGCACCAGGTAACCAATCAAAGATTTCCTGACCCCGGCAAAGCGGCGGTCGGTCACGATGTTCCGCAAAATAATCGTAATCCGTAACACCAGGCACGAAACAATTAGTTTCATGCATAAAGCCACCGATCGCTATGCGTGCCATACCCTAACTCCCCAAAGGCCCGTGTACTATTGTAAGGCCATTGGATGGAATTGGTCCATCTTAGATGATTCTAAAAAGCTAATATCAACAGAGAAGCCCTACGTTCCTTCTGAGGGCCAAGGAATCGGACCCCCATCAAGCCATAATCGCGCGGCGGCCCTAGTCACTCTTGCGCGTTCGCTCCCCTCAATATGGATATCGTCCGATGGCATCTGGCCGCTACTCCGAGCATTTCGCCAGCAATGATATTTAAGAGCATCGGGGAAAGGACTTAAATCCATCTCCTCAAAAAAGCTAGCTGGGACCTCGCCTTGTTTGTGCGGATCCATACGGTCTTTTTCGTAAATCATCCAACGCGAAAGTAATCGCCATTCCCCATCACGCTGCTCGAACATATCGAGTACGCTAGACCAGGTTTGGAAATCGAATAGATAGCCATCAATTTTCCGGCGCTGATGGAGTGTCAGGTAGTACTCACCCAGCGCACGGACATCATTTAGGATAAAACGTGGATTGGCGGCGATGTGTTTTTGACTGTCTCCTGGATCGTGCCCATGCATCATGGAGCGGGAATCCAAAATGAATTGGTGAGCGTTACCCTCAAACCAAGAGGTGACAAGGCGGGCCTCCGGATGAAAGCATTTGATAAGCTGATCCCAATCACCCCTATCTCGATAGACCATACTCCGCATCGCAAGATCGAAAATTTCGGACCGGTCTGCGGCTTCTTCCAGTCGACCTTTAACCATCTAACATCACCCCTAATACCGACTGAACTAAGCAGATGGTATAGCACAATGAAATTCTTCAAAAGGGACTTGCTCCGCGAGACCAATGAGACTTCAATACAGGCTAATGCTAAATTGGGAGAGGCTTCATGGCCAAGCTGCCGCGCCTAAAATCTGTGCCCGACGGACTTATTCATTGTCCGATTACACCTTTTACGCCGAATAACAAAGTGGATACGGATGTATTCGTAAAGATTGTTGAGTTCTTATTGAAGCAAGATGCGGGTGCGCTTTGCGTTAATCTTCATCTGGCCGAAAGCCTTAATCTTACCCAGGAAGAGCGCAAACTACTGACGAAACTCTGTGTTGAAGTAGCCGATGGACGCGCACCCGTTATAGTCAATGTAGCCACACCGGGCACCGATCTGGCTATTAACCTTGCCCGCCAAGCGGAAGCGGACGGCGCAGATTGTATCATGACCATCGCGCCCTATTATTGGAAGCCACCGGAAGATGGAATCTACGAACATTTTGCGGAAATCATACAGGCAACAGACCTTCCTTTTATCGGCTACAACTCACCAGGAATCATGGACGGTATCGGCATTTCACCGTCAAATTTGACACGCATGATGGAAAACTTCCCACAAATGATTGGCATTAAAGATGCCAGTCATAATTGGGAGACCTTTTTAGAGTTAGGCCGCGCTGCGCGCAAGATAAAGCCAGATTTCGGGCTTTTTGTTGGCACCGAGTGGATGATCCCAAGCCTGACCTTAGGAGGCAACGCGTGTATGTCAGTTTTTGGCGGGATTGCGCCTAATTTTGTTAGAAACCTCTATGGGGAAGTCAAGGCAGGCAAACTCGACAGCGCGCTAGAAAAGCAGTTTATCTATTCAGAACTCTACCAGATCATCAAGCAGGAGTATCCAGCTCCGACGAAAGCCATGTGGGAAATTATGGGCCGACCAGTGGGGCCTCCGCGCCGCCCACAACGTCAAGTATCACCGAAAAAAATGAAAGAGCTAGAAGCTACGCTGGACAGGATGGGCATACTTAATTCCGAACCGAAGGGTTGGTAAAAGCCCCGACACTCATGAAAGAATAACAATGACTGATAACCAAATCGACCTAATCGAACGCTTCTCCGCCAAATATCAACACGGTCAGACTGAACTTTGCCAAGAGATCGAACTAAACGTATTTGGCTGCGTTTATGGTGCAACCAGTTGGACCAACCGAGTTGAAGCCGATAACGTGGCAAAAAAGTTCGACCTTAGGCCGGACACGCGCCTACTTGATGTGGGCGCAGGCACTGGATGGCCGAGTATTTATTGGGCGGAGCAAACGGGCTGCACATCAGTTTGTATAGATTTGCCCCAAGAAGGGCTTCAAGTCTTGCGCGCGCGAGCTGAAAAAGATGGTGTTAGCAATAACGTCATAACTGCATGCGCTAATGGCGCCGCACTTCCCTTCGGCCATGGCGGCTTTGACGCAGTATTCCACTCAGATGTCTTTTGCTGAACACCCGCAAAACTTGCCGTGTCGCAAGAATGCCGCCGGGTCATAAAGCAAGACGGAATTTATATCTTTTCAGTAATCACTATTCCCGGAGGCCTATCAGAAGCGGACTATCAACTTGGCCTACAATATGGCCCGCCCGACGTGGAAGTAAAGGACGGCTATCCGACGATGCTAAAAAAGTCTGGATGGGAAGTGGTTGAACATGTCGACCTTACCGAAGCTTACATTATTACCATTAAAAAAATGCTGGCGCAGGAAGAGGCCCATTTCTACGAGCTTGCCAAACTACAAGGTGAAGACGCCGTGGAAGCTCGGATTGCACGGCGTGTACTCAGGGTAAAAGCACTTGAAATGGGCGTGGTGGGCCGAGAACAATATGTAGCAAAGCCCGCCTGAGCAGAGACGCCCCGTTGACTTCAGCCCATGTCGCTCTTACCGTTTGTGTCTGACTGAAAGGAGATTACCAATGGAGCGTAGAATCCCAGCAAAAGAGATGAAGGTCCGGACCGATTTGGCCGCATGCTATCGTTTGATCGAGTATTACGGCATGTCCGACTTGTTAGCCTCCCATATTTCAGCGCGAGTACCCAGTACCAAAGATGAGTTTTTGCTTAATCCCTATGGCATGTGTTTTGATGAAATTACCGCCTCCGACCTGCTAAGGGTGAACTACGACGGTGAGGTACTAGACGAAACCAATTATTCACTCTCAACGGCTGCATTCAATATCCACAGTGCCGTCTTAAAAGGGCGCCCAGATCTTACCTGTGCATTGCATACACACACGGTAGCCGGCATGGCTGTTTCCGCCCTAGAAGAGGGGATCTTGCCTCTCAATCAGCTGGCTATTGCGTTCTATAAACGCGTTGCCTATCACGATTATGAAGGCCCGGCATCAAGAGAAGGTGGTGTCGATGAATGCGCAGCACTTCAACGTGATCTCGGCCCGGAGAAAAAGTGCATGGTGCTTCACAATCACGGGCTGCTGACTGCAGGTGAAACTATCGCCGAAGCATTTGGTCTAATGCGACGTTTAGAGAAGACTTGCGAGACACAAATGTACACGATGGCTATGAATGCCGGCGGCGGTACAATGCGCAAAGTTTCCTATGAGACATGCGAGGAGTATTACAAAATTCAGGGGCAGCGCGGACGCGGACGTCACGATGCGGCATGGCCAGCGCTACTTCGAAAACTCGATAAGATAGATCCCTCTTATAAGCATTAAATCAATGGTATAACTCCCATTTATTAGATCCTGTGTTGGAAAGTAAATAGCCTCGTTTAAAAAATTCCAGATAGTTTGCCGTTAAAGATCGTAAGACCTGCGTCGCATAAAAAAAGAGCTAGAGTGCGGAGGTATTGTTGCGGAATAAGGAGAATCGAAATTGCCAATCCATCAACAGACAAACACTGGCGCTGACGCCATCTTCGTTGCCCAGGCGCAAACCGGAGGCGGAGCCGAAGCCGGGGCGACGGCGGCGTCAGAAACCACCAAGGAAGTGGCTATAGCACCAGCTAATTCCGGCGATGCCATGCCCGAAATCGACAATGAAATAATGCAGCAAGCCCAGGAGTTGGCAGCAGCCGGTGGACCGGTCGTAGCGATTTTGGTAACGATGTCTGTTTTTGCGATTGCGATCATGTGTCTAAAGGCTTGGCAGTTTTATAGTCTACGCATCTGGCAACGTGACGTGGCGAGAGACGCGCTAAACCTGTATCGACAAGGGCGAAACGACGCAGCGCTGGACCGTGCCGAACAGTCTCGAGCGCCAACTGCAATCATCGTCGCGCTCGCAATTCGTGGCATCAGCTCCGGCAATATTCCGGAAATGATCGTGCGCGAAGAAGTTTCGCGTGCCGGCACCCAATTTCTAGAAACACTGCGCATTTTTTTTCGGCCCCTCGAAGTGATCGCTACATTAGCGCCTCTGCTTGGATTATTTGGCACCGTGCTTGGCATGATTGAGGCTTTTCGCCAACTCGAACAAGCCGGAAACAAGATAGACCCGAGTATCTTATCAGGCGGAATATGGGAAGCATTATTGACGACAGCAGTCGGGCTTGCTGTTGCAATTCCGACAGTAGCGATGATCAGCTGGTTTGAGCGTATTGTCGACGGCCTCGCACATGAAATGGAAAATTTAGCCACCCAAGTATTTACCATCGAGCTTAGCAAGGTCACGACCGGACATGAGAAAAAAGTGACGTCACGAAATGTATCAAAAAAGGGGAAACGAGCGGATGGCTAATCCAAACGCCGGGCAACTAGCGCTCCCGCGGGTGAATAAGCGCAGGCGATCGATAATAAGCCTGACGCCACTGATCGACGTGGTCTTCATCCTGCTGATTTTCTTTATGCTGGCCTCGTCGTATCTGAATTGGCGAACTATCAACCTGACTGCGCCCGCATTAGTAGAGAGTGCCCCTGCAGTAGACAATACAATCATCATCGATATTCTGCCCAAAGGACTCTCGATAGCAGGCAATCAAACTGAACCCAAATCATTAATACACCAGCTGCTAATGGCGCGACGCGCGGACCCAGCCCAACCTATATTGCTACGTCCAGCCATAGCCGTACCGGTGCAGAATGTGGTTGAGCTACTTGATCGTCTCACCGCAGCTGGCATCGGCGATATCGCACTCGTCCGGGAGAATACGTTTTGATCCGCCGATTTCACTTCAGCAGGACGAGCAAACCGGTGGATAACGACCAGTGCATTCTGCCTCTTATCAATATCGTTTTCTTGCTGCTGATTTTCTTTATGCTTGCTGGCAAGCTAATTGCAGATGGCCCGTTCGAAGTAACACTGCCGGTTTCCAAACAGGCCGCGAATCAGGATATCGCCGAAAACATTGTGTTAATCGGAAAAGACGGACAACTAGCCCTCAATAACGTCATTATGGATGAGACGACCTTCAAAGTCGCGCTAGCCGCCGTCGCAGGTAATGGTAAAAACATCGGCGCGCATTTCCGGGTCAGGGCTGATACTCAACTAGATGCAACAGCGCTGATTATCATACTTGAATGGATGCGCGATGCGGGAATTTCGAAAATTCATTTGGTAACCTTAAACGATCCGCCGTGAATGAAATAAGTGCCCAGCATTGGCTGATCACCCTGTCATTCGCGCTGTCATTGCACATCGCGGCAGCGGTGGCATTGCTGCAGGACCCAGCGCCAGCTAAACGAGCTTTTGGTGGCCGCGGTATGGAGATCACGCTCGGCCCTGCTGTCGAAGTCGACCATTCAGCGTCACATGATTCAGCGCAGTCCGAAGAAACTATCAAAAAACTAACTGCGGAAAATATCCTGTCGCTACCGGATCCCACGGAGCCAAGCCAAGCCGTCAAATTACCAATGCCTCAACTCCCCAAAGTCGCCAAATTGCCAATGCCTCAGCTCCACCCTAAACAGCAAAGTTCTCAACGCGCAATCGCGCGCGCACAAGACAAGACTGAGTTTCCATTCTTTCCAGTTCAATTCGATGGTATCGATGTCGAAGGACAAGTCATTACTGAGGGAGAGCTAGAAGAAGAAGCGTATCTCTACGAAGAGGGAGAGACACTAGAGTTTGATGACATCGATGTCGAGGGTCAGGTCATTACTGAGGGGGAGCTAGAAGAAGAAGAGTATCTCTACGAAGAGGGAGAGACACAGGAGTTTGATGACATCGATGTCGAGGGTCAGGTCATTACTGAGGGAGAACTCGAAGATATGTACCTCTATGATGGCGAGTAAACCAAGAATATCGATGCCATCGACGTCCCGAGAGGCGATGGGCCTAAGGCTATTTTCTTTAAGAAAAGTAAAGAAAATCTCTGATCAAGGTCTATCCGCGCCGCACCGACGCGCCCCCATCCACGGGAATAGAAACGCCGGTGATGAACTTCGCTTCATCCGATGCTAGGAATAACGCCAGATAAGCGACATCCCAAGCAGTACCCATTTTGTTACCAAGCGGCACTTTCGCGTCACGCTCTGCAATTACTTGATCACGACTTTTCTCCGCCGTAACCCTCGCATCAATAGCCATCGCTGTATGCATCAGCCCCGGCAAAATAACATTGGCGCGAATACCATGTTCAGAATTCATATAGGCCAGCTGCTCGGTCATAGCAACAACGCCTGCCTTAGAAGTTTTGTAAGTGACGTAAGGATAAGATTCGATGGCCGCCATGGAGGAGATACTTACAATAGCACCGCTCTTTTGTGCGCGCATAATAGGTAATACATGTTTGCAGGTCATCACCATACCACGAAGATTTACGGTCATCACCCGATCGAAATTTTCTTCTGTGATGTCATCAATGACCGTATCGCCACCTGCGAGGCTGAAACCTACATTATTGTGAAGAATGTCGATCCGGCCCATTTCCTCATGCGCATCGGCGATCATTTTCTTTAGTTCAGCCTCGCTCGTAACATCCGCCACTAACGGAAATGCCTGACCGCCTTCGCTCTTAATCATAGAGACCGTATCCTGAGCACGTTCCATCTGATTATCAACAACGGCAACATGCGCGCCTTCTCGGGCGAATAATACACAAGTCGCTTTACCATTCCCGATTGAATCACCAGGCTGTTGTCCGCCACCAACAACAATGGCTGTTTTCTTTTCTAGACGCATTCAACCTCTCCTACACGTCAAAATTTATTCATCCATTGACTGACAGCAGAATCGCTTTCCCAAAGGAAGAGAACATATAATCTCACTTAACCTAAGCGGTGTAGGCCTATGCGTTGTCGGCGTACTGGGCGAGCTTGTCTTCGTCGAGCGTAATCCCAAGTCCCGGACCCGATGGTAAATCAATACTGCCAGCGCTGATATCAAGCCGTGTTGTTGCCACCGTATCGACTACCTTGAGTGGACCCACACATTCCAGGCCAGGGACGATATTGTGAGACGTCGCACCCAGCATAATCTCCGCCATTGTGCTGAGATCAAGTCCAAATCCATGGCCCAGCACTACTGGAAGACCAGCAGCCTCTGCCGTAGCCAACATTTTAACTGACGGCAATAGGCCACCCGCCTGCTTAATGCCAAACTTTATGTAATCCGCACAATCTGCCTTAATTACTCTAATCAGACTTGCATGATCGCTGATAGATTCATCTGCCATAATGGGCACACCCCCATCGCGTCGAACCTGGGCGAGACCTTCCAAATCATCCTTCGGTGTTGGCTGCTCAAACAATTGCATATTGCAGGATTTTACTGCGTGGCAAAGTGATAACGCTTGCTCCACGTTGCATTGTTGATTGGCATCCATTCGAAGTTGGACATCGGGGCCAACCGCATCGCGAACCGCCATAACTCTGGCACTATCTTTATCAACATCGTTGCCGACTTTGATCTTCATTGATTCAAAACCAGCGTCCGTAAACTTCAACGCTTCGGCAACAGCGTCTTCAGGTGGCAACTCACCAACCCAGCCATTGAATTTAACCCTGTCTAGGACTGCACCGCCCACATAATCATGGACCGCGATACCTAGGCGTTGGCAAGTGAGCTCGATACAAGCCAGCTCCATTCCCACACAAGCGCCTGGCTGTTCTGGNNCCAGCTTNNANGCGATNTCNTAAATNNNATTTGCGTTACCNGCATCCTNGCCAATTANGGCCGGNCCNACNATATCGCGCATCGCGGCAGCCAATTCCGGCGCGGTGTTCGGCGACGTGGCCCGCGTGGAAGGGTCGATACTAGAAATACCGATGGCGCCGTCTGAATCCGTAATTCGGATCACCACACATTTTGTAGTACTTTTAGACATGCCACCACTAGTAAACGAACCAACCAGTGGCATCGCAACGCTGAACACCTCAACCTTGGTAATTGTTGCCGTCATTTTCATTCCCTACTCCGCTCTTTTAGCAATGTTTTTGTTATAATTTATGCGATCAAATTTAGTACCCAGGCCATATCATGAATAGAATTAATGCCACAAACGAACTCAGCTAAGATACATTTCTCAAATCTAATTCCAGAATACCCGCTGCACCGGCCACCCGAAGTTTGGGAATGAGTGTGCGGACATCCTGACGTTCAACCACTGTCTCGATAGCAACCCATGCAGAATCTGTCAGTTCATTGACTGTCGGCGCATGTAGACTGGGTAACAAGCTGCTAACCTCCTCCACCTTATTACTTGGCACATTCATCTTCAAAAGCACCTGATGACGTGCCGCTAGGGCGCTTTGTAACATTAAGGCAATTTGATCGATCTTAGCCTTCTTCCATGGGTTCGCTAGGGCTTCTTTGTTGCCAACCATAACAGTATGTGTATGAAGAAGGTCGCAAACAATCCGTAAGCCATGGGCCTTGATAGTCGAACCCGTCTCGGTGATCTCTACTGCGGCATCAGCAAGGCCTTCGACGACCTTGGCTTCAGTAGCCCCCCAGGAAAATTCTACCGCAGCATTAATGTTCTGATCTTCCAAAAAGCGTTTTGTGTAACCCACCAACTCAGTAGCGATGACCTTCCCCTCCAAGTCTTCGACTTTCTGAATTGGGCTATCACGATCCACCACCAGCACCCAACGGCAGGGTTGGTCGGATGCCTTGGAATATACCAGGTCACAGACCACATCAACATCAGCCTCTGTTTCCTTAATCCAATCAATGCCGCATAACCCTGCATCCATAACACCGGCAGCAACATAACGGCCCATTTCTTGAGAGCGAACAAGGGAACAGGTGATTTCATCATCGTCAATGGACGGAAAATAATTTCGCGACCGAGAATNGATAGACCATCCCGCTTGAGCGAAAAGATCTACTGTGGCTGTTTCGAGGCTTCCCTTGGGGATGCCGAGCTTAAGCTGCTTCATAACTGACCTTAGGTAGGTTGTGTAAGTTTTGATTCTTGCAGCCAACGTTATAGGCGTTTTTTCTCATACAGCCTAAGGGGTATTTANACTNAAGAATTCAATAACCGTATCGCGCTGTACATCTCCGTGATCGGGGCGTTCCCAATCCTTCAGCATCACAGAGTCTTCAGATAGTAATTCTTCCAATTCGGCACTAATCACTGCTGGGTGAGGTTTGTCTTTGCCATGCAAAAGCATCGCTGGCGTTTTGAGGCTTCTTACGAAGTCTCGGTCGACAGANAAGACGAAATCACTACCGAACATATTTTGCTTAAAAGACTTTATTGAATCGGAATTAATATCATCACGTTTGACCATGAGTTCCGCCGCCCATTTGTCGAGCGTTCCTGGGAAATATTCCGGATGATCCGGGTGCATCCCGATAGGATTTTGTAACACCGCGGAACAAACCCGCTCGGGCGCTAATTTGGCGATATTCAAGCAATAGCTTCCGCCAATACAGGCCCCCAGCGTGTGAAACTTGTCGAAGCCCAATTGATCCATGATGGCGAGTTGATCGCGCGTATAGGTGTCCCAACCATGATCCGCCTCAATCGAGGCTCTCGACTGACCGGCATTACGTTGGTCCATCGCAATGACATGAAACTTTTTGGCCAACACTTTTGTCCAGTCATGGACGGGCCGCGGCTTTCCATCTAACTCGCTACTCCACTTTTCTATGGTAGACCACATACCACCCGGGGAAAACAAAAGGACGGGAAAGCCAGAACCGTATTCCTCGAAATAGATTTTAGCATTATCACGCTCACAAAAAGGCATCGCTTCTCCTCCCCCGTAATTGCTCTAATTATTCGCAGGCTGCATCCGCCTAGACGGGCACTTCACCTTCAATGAGAATACGGTGCATGATACGGCCTTCGGTATGATCATAATCATGGAAGGCTCGGTGCATAGCGCCTCGGTTATCACANATCAACATGTCACCCGGCTGCCATTTATGGCGATACATGGTNNTAGANTTAATNGTGCGCGCTTGCANATCNGCAATCAAGTCCAGACTGGTCTCACGATCCATTCCNTCNATATAAGCGACCTTCTGAGGATGNCAGTAAATGGCTTTTTTNCCCGTCGCCGGATGNGTNCGNATGAAGGGATGGATTTTTGGAGTNCCATATTTNTCCATATCTTCGTCGGTAGTATGCGCGGGCTTACCAACTAGCGCATTCGCNGTTTTCAATTGCAACAATTTCGCCTGCTCNTNTTCGGACAGNGATTCAAAAGCCTTNTGCATNTTTGCNAAACCGGTATCCCCGCCTTTNCTGGGAAGCTTTTCCGCATAGAGNATGGTNTACTTNGGTGGGCGTTTAAANTTGGTGTGATCCGTATGCCAATTACCCGACCCNATNAGTTTTGGCTTNCCNTTCTCATCTAACGGAACAATNGAACTNTCGAGCCTGCAAATACGNGGCTGATCCTTCATCATTAGGTCCGACATATGCTGTTCGGCCATGGTGCCAAAACGACTGGCCGCAGACGCATATTGGGCTGGCGTCATGCTTTGATTACGAATAACTACAACTAAATGCTCATGCACAGCATCTTTAATAGCATCGATAATACCTTCTTCCGGATCGTTCAAATTTATACCGGTAATCTCAGCGCCCAATGCATCCGACAAGGGATTAATCGCTAACTCCATCAAAAATCCTCCATTTTACCCCTCGGATTAACTACCATCAATTTTTACCAGTAACAGATTCTAATGTCGGTGCATTATAACGATCTTCGGGGTTCACCCAGCCATTGAAATTTGGCTTCCGTTTTTCTTTAAAGGCACGACGAGATTCCATTAGATCTTCCTTATCCCCATGCTCATGAAGTGCCTCTGCAAGTTTCTCAAAATCTGGGTCCATTCTAGGCCGCATTTGACGTGTCATATATAGGGTGTTGCAGCGAGACGCAGGCGGTAGCGACAGCAAATGATCGGCCATAGAAAAGGCTTCCGGCAGTAATTGATCTGGCTCAACAAGTCGATTAATAAAGCCCATTTGATAAAGGCGTTCAGCAGTAAATCGGAAGCCAAATGACATTTCAGTAGCCACTGGATGAGGTAAGTTTGCCCAGAAGGCATGATTACAGCCACCCAACAGCCAACGCTTAGCTTCAGATACCTCAAACATTGCGCTCGGAACAGAGACCCGAAGGTCGGTACGTTCGACCAACATAAAACCACCGCCCATGGCAAAACCATTCACCGCTGCAATAACCGGCTTCGTAACCTTACCTTCTTTCAAAGGATCTGCGACTGGCTTGCTTTGACTACCCGGCGCACCGCGTTCGAGCGCTTCCTTCATATCTTCGCCCGCACAGAAACCCTTACCAGTGCCGGTAATAATAGCTACCTCCAGGTCTTTGCTCTCTTCGAACGTAGTCCAGGCTTCTGCCATTAACGTCCGTAATTCGAACCCAAGCGCATTCATCCGCTCAGGACGGTTCAGCCGGATCAACATAGTTTGGTCTTGGACGTCAGTTTCCACCACAGCCATTACATTTCTTTCCTTTTTAAAGTTATAGAATTAATCAATAGGTTAATCCTCGCAAACGACAGTATCAAGATAGGCATCGTTAACCGAAAGCAATCGCCAGAACTTCAATTTCCATCCTCCCGCCGGGTGATTATATCTCAGACGTATCGTCTACCTTCTTTAACAGCAACGCTCGGACGACAGGCAATTTCAAGCTTATCTAGAATTTGGCTTACTTCGTCTTATCAACGCGAACAAATTTAGCGCCACCACTCCGTCCTCTTCATCCACTTCGATTAAAGAAGCGCCGAACATAAATTTGATTGCGTTTGTTCTACACTACCGGATCTACTGCCTCGGCAATGCCCAGCCGCTTGACGACCTACCGAGTGCGCTAATCAATCTCGCGTGATCACTTTTTGCCATAAATGTAATCTCGTTCTCCGACCGGGCCTCGTTTGAGGCAACACAACTCAATGCATTCACTGCCTTCGGCCGCTCTTACCTAGTCAATTGCTTAAGTACCCTTTGAAAGCATCTACAACCTTCTTGGGTAAGCAAGTTTTTCTCATCGCGTTGCGTTTTAAGGGCTCGCAATATGCTTCCCGACACAGTTAAAGAATTAGGCCCTTACCGCCTGCATGTAAATTCGCTAATTTCTTCTCTGACTTTGAAGCAGTAGAAACAATCAACGAGAGGGTCGACAATGTCCGCACACGCAATTTGGATCAAATTTACTATCAAACAAGGCTGCATGGACGAATTCATGGAAGCCTCCATGTATGACGCTAAACATTCCATGGAAGACGAGCCCGCCTGCCAGCATTTCCGCGTTATGACCGAAGAAGGCGAGCCAAATACCGTCTACTTCCTAGAAGTCTATGACAACAAAGAGGGTCACGCGACACATCGCACTTATCCGCATTACAAAGTTTTCGCCGATGTCGCCGAGCGCGTTGTGGAAGACCGAGAACGAACTGAGTTGGTCATCCATAATCCTTAGGATAACCGCTAATTTTGAGGAAAAAAGACCTGGCATAGACTACGGAATTTTAATCAANACTTTTTTTTCGACGCATGAGAACTCTCACTCTAATANTGTTTATGCATTAAAAAAAAACCGCCCCAGCGATGATTTCNCGGGGGACGGTTTTAATATTTAAAAGTTTCGGAAGAAGCAGAACGCCCTATTTCAGGTGTTTATCGAAAAAGGTGGTTGCTTTACCCCAGGCATCTTCGCAAGCTTCGGCGTTGTAGCGGTCCTCGGCATACTTATCTTGGAAACCATGGCCGGCGCCATCATAGCCATGGAATTCATGCTCAATGCCAGCAGCGGTCAGCGCTTTAGAGTAATCGGCGACATCTTCCGGCGATGGGCCTTGATCTTCGTTGCCGAAGCAACCCAACACCGGACATGGCATTTGAGAGGCAAGCTCGATCGGTGGCGGTGTGTTCGGTCCCATAGCAGCTTTGATACGGCCACCGTAGAAAATCGTGCAGGCAGCATATTTCGGATTATTGACCGCGCTGACCCAGGCAACGCGCCCCCCCCAACAATGCCCTACAATGCCGATTTTAGCAGCATTGACATTACCATGGGCGGCAAGCCAATCAAAGGCGGCCTGACAATCAGCCGTTACCCAGTCATCTCGGAACTCATCGCGCTTGACCTGCATTTGTTCTTCTTTCGGCCAATAATGGAATATAAATGGGCACGCGACCGCATAACCGGCAGCCGCATAGCGTTCGCACACATCCAAGGTAAACTTATCATTCTCAATTCCCGTATGCCCAATCGGGATATGCATTGCCACAACAAGGCCTGGATGAGGACCGGCACCGTCCGGCAAATAGGTAAAGAGTTCCATCGGACTTTCATTGACGGTAAGATTTTCGATTGTGTGTTTCATGATCATCTCCCAAGTGAATACTTCGTTTTCCGTTCTACTGCGCAGTTCTAACGTATGGCTGGCGCCTGAGCTCAAACTCTGGTTCTGATATGCCTTCCAAATGGTCTTGTGCCTGTCAAGATAACCTTATGCAAGAGCCTAATTTCGCTCCATCTATAATTTAAAAATTCCTAATATAGCACCAGCGATTGCCAAGTATTAAATTATAGCTCTCATACCGCAGATGTTTGGCGACAAAGTTCTACCGTTNACATTTAAGCGATATGTTACGGAGCCATACATGGCGGTTTTCCTAAGCTGCAAGTTATTCTCAGAAGAATCCGATAAACCTAGGATTTCTGGTTGCGTTAGCCGCTCTGTCCGGCCCATGATGCCGCCGCCCAAATGACAAGGGCACCAGGGAGGGGATTATGGCGGAACTACTGTCTTACACCGATAAGTATTGGATATTCTTGGTAATTTTCTTGCTGGGCATGTGCTTCGGATATTTCATAACGCTCAGCATGCGGCTTACCGAAATTGCGCTAGACATTTGGAAAGACGGCGCCCGAGATTGCGTGCCTTTCATGGTATCGCCCTTTGGTGGTCCGCTTAAACTTATTTCTTTCTCAACGGCCGTTGGTCTCACCTATTATGATAGCCTAACCCGAGGACCTGACACCTATATCTTCGGTATTGCGTCGTTTCTGATCGGTTTTGCAATGATCTACAACGTCGTCAGCGACAAAAAGAGAACTGAGCGCTGGTTNCCGACCCTCTATCAGCGCCTTACAGTCAGACGAGGCCAACTTAAAACCTTCGGGCAAACGGACCAGTCGGATAAATTAGCCGAATTTATCGAACGAATGGAGACCCATTACCCGCATCTGGCTGTGAACAAACCGAAGCCACGCATGAAAGGTCCGTTTTCCGGCTAACGGTCTGACGTTTTTAAGAATTAAAGGCTAGCTCTTATAACCATACTTCCGGGCGGTTTGGAGAATACCTTTATTGCCCCGGCTAAGTTCCAGCGCCTTATCCCAAACTTTAAAGGCAGCGTGTTTTCCACCTAACTTCGCTAAAATAGTCGCTAATGTGCTCCAAAAATTGGCATCTTTAGGCGCTTTTTTAACCGCGATCTTACTATATTTCAGTGCCTTTTCTAGTTGCCCATGCATCATCCGAAGGCTAGCCATGTTGTTATAAGCAGANGGATTACCTGCTTTTGCAGACCTTGCAATCCATTCTTCAGCGGTTTGAAAACTCTTCGTTACCCCGCNACCAGACAAGAAAAGCGTCCCATAATTTCCCANTGCTTTAATGTGTCCCTGCTCAGCAGCTTTACGCCACCAATAGGCCGCCTGATCGAAATCCTGATACACTAACTTCCCGATGAAATGGAAAAATCCTACTTGATACTGAGCTTTTGCATCCCNCNCCTTAGCTCGTAGACGTANCCGTCTGATTTTATCAATACNTTTTTTTCGGCATCACTAGCGATACTCGAACCGCCTGCAACCTGTCCTGCGTTCCAGACGCCCATCTTTCTGAGCCGCAATTTTGCCATTCGATATCCCTGATCGCTTGCTTTACGGTACCAGTAGATTGCTTCATCACGGTCCCGCCGAACGCCAAAGCCATTTTCATACATACGAGCTAGATTGAATTGCGAAATCTTATGGCCTCCGTTGGCACCCTTTCTATACCAAAGCACCTCTTCGGCTTCATCGTGCACCACGCCAAGCCCATCACGATACATGTTACCAAGATTATTGGCAGCGGCCATTTGACCCTGGCGCGCAGCCCTACGATACCAATGCAGAGCTTGGGCGTATTTTTTTCTAACTCCTTTTCCATATTGATAAACAACGCCGAGATTAAAGGCGGCACCTGAATTGCCCGCTTTGGCAGACTTTTCCCAGAACTCTAGCGCCTCCATTGTAGCGCCACGCTGATGTGCCTCATTACCTGCCTCTAAGTCATCCAGTGCACCAGCGGCAGCCCTAAGCGGGCACAATAACACCCAGATAACCATTACACATTTTGCCAATCGTCCTGGCATATTCCCACTCCTGGTTTCGCCCGACCCGCGGTTCTCAATGATAAAAAGCAGACACTTTTCTTACAAAAAGAATAGAAACTTACTTGGCTGAGGTACTAAAGAAAATCCCCCGAAACCTTTAAGCCGCTTGCGCTTGCAATCGCGATTAAAGCCCGCTTGGGCTGAACGGAACAGTTAAACCAACAAAATTTCTTTGGAATTTGTCGTATTATAATTGTCTCACAAAAACAGGACAACGACCGGAAAGGAGGCAAAAGGCCGATATTTTTATTACCTAAATTCATGCTTTTAGTGGGGTGGCTGATGGGATTTGAACCCACGACCCTCGGAATCACAATCCGATGCTCTAACCAGCTGAGCTACAGCCACCACAGGAGCAAAACGCTTACTTAAAGGCGCCACGCGGTTCCGTCAAGGAAACTGCTATCAAGAACTAGTCCAACCTTCGTTTATAATTAAGGCTACTCCAAGCACTCTCTGACGGCAAAATCTGCTCCTTTGGCAATAAGCCTAGCCAGCGGATTTATAATGAAGATAATAACGCAGAACAAAGCCCCTCGTCGCGACAATTGAGAATGCCTTTATGCAGGTAACCGGTGTGGTGAAGAAGCATCTAAGAGAATGCAAGAAATACTAGCGGGGTTAGGTTGCCCCTGTAGAGTTCCGTCACCCTTCAAACGAGGCCGCCACAGCTTCGGCGGTATCTTTTGAAGCATCTTCTATGGGTACACGCAGGCCGTCATTAATACGGTTCAACATACCCATGCCAGCAGCAATAATAGTAAGCTCGACGCGCTCCTCGGGGGAGAATTCGGCCACCAATCCCGCTGCAATCTCATCAGCAATATTGGCGGAATCTTGGGTCAACGCCGCTCCATATTCTAGCGCTAAACGCTCGCGATTACTAAAGGCTGGATGAACGCGGAAGTCATGAATATTTTGGATTTTCTCCTCGTCCATGCCCATTTCTACCAGCGCTTTAATTTGATGGGTCGAGCAATAGACACATGAGTTTAGGCTGGAGACGATTAGCCGCACCAAATAGGCAAGCTCTAAGCCTAGTGATCCACCGGTCCATATATCCGATAAAAAACTTCTTGCAGCCACGGCGAGATCATCGGAATTAGCCATAGCTCGGGCACTATTTGAAACGCGACCATATTTCTGAATAGAGCGTTCTGCAAACTTAGCGAAGGCCGGTGAGAAATCGTTGATCTCCACTAAAGGCACAAGGCACTCACGTNTGGAGAAATCTTCGTATTTACCCATAGTTTACTTCTCCCTTTTCAACTTCGTCGCACACTTATAATTGGGTAGTTAGTTTGCGTCTGCTGACAACTATCAGTTAGTTTTTAATCTTCGACCTTTGGCTAAATTTCGCTAGAAAAGCCAAAAATATTACAAAGCAATGNCTTAATCAAAATCAGAATCTTAAAATCGGTATAATGATAAATCTCAATAGGATGGCAACCAGCAATGAACTTAAAGCAAAAAACCAATTTGATCTCTAGTTCGATCCCCTTCGCGGCCCTATCAGAGGTTGCGCGTTGACAGTCCCCGTCCTCCTCGCCAGTATAAATTCAAATTAGGGGAACAATTCCCCATCAACAATAGGAGGAAGAAGATGGGTGGCAAATTCACCAAAGAAGATGTTATTGCCAAAGGTAAAGAGTTAAGCCGTTGGGGCAAATGGGGACCAGATGATGAATACGGTGCCACTAATTTTATTGAACCTGAGGATATCGTGGCTGCGGCCAGCCTAGTCCGAAAAGGCAAAGTATTCGCTCTCGGCTTGGCCCTTGATAGCGATGGCCCGCAGCGCGGGTTATTTGGTCAGCGTTGGAACCCGATTCACACCATGTTGGCAACCGGGACGGATGCACTAGCGGGCAACCAGGACCAATTACCCAATAACCTCCGCTATGCGGATGACGCTATAAACTTACCAACCCAGACAGCGACCCAATGGGACGCCCTTGCCCATGTGTTTCTTGAAGACAAAATGTGGAACGGCTACGACGCCTCCTTGGTGGATAGCTTTGGTGCACATAAATGCGGCATTGAGAAGTTTCGCGACCGGATGGTGGGACGCGGCGTACTACTGGACGTCGCGCGCCATAAGGGTGTGGATCACTTGGACGACGGTTACGCCATCACCAATGCAGATATGGACGATACTGCAAAAGCCCAGGGCGTCGAAGTACGCCGCGGAGACTTCGTTATAGTACGTACCGGCCAGATGGAACAGCGGCTTAAAGATAAAGATTGGGGAGGCTACGCAGGCGGCGATGCACCCGGTCTTGCGTTCGAAAGCTGTGATTGGATTTTCGAAAAAGAAATTGCTGCCATCTGCACCGACACCTGGGGTATCGAAGTGCGGCCGAACGAAACCGATGAGGCCAATCAACCTTTCCATTGGGTGTCTATACCTGCTCTCGGTGTCACCCATGGCGAAATTTTCTACGTGAAGGAACTGGCGGATGATTGCGCTGAAGATAAGATCTATGAGTTCTTCTTCTGCGCCCCGCCATTAAACATCACCAAAGGAACTGGCTCGCCGATCAACCCAAACGCTATAAAGTAAATGCGCCACATCTGGGAATCTGACTAAACAGGCGGTCTGAAAGGAAACAGAAATGAAACTCGCCGAGAATCTAACGCGGCTCGGAACGGAGTCTGCGTTCGAGGTGCTGGCCCGTGCAGCAGCTTTGGAAGCCCAGGGCAAACCGATTATTAATCTCGGTATCGGCCAACCAGACTTCAAAACGCCTGACCACATTGTAGAAGCCGCCATCAAGGCTCTACATGATGGCCATCACGGCTATACACCGGCCAACGGCATACTGCCCTTACGTGAGGCAGTCGCTGCCGACTTTCAGCGGCGTCATGGTGCAGAAGTGCATCCAGAGTGTGTAGTCGTGCAGCCGGGCGGTAAGCCCACAATGTTTTTCTGTATCCTAATGTTTGGCGAACCCGGCGCAGAAATTCTCTACCCCGATCCAGGTTTCCCAATCTACCGTTCAGTAATCGAATATTCCGGAGCTAAACCCATACCCATCGTATTGCGCGAAGAAAACGAATTTGCTTTCTGCGCCGAAGAAGTTCTAGGCCAGATCAATGATAAAACCCGACTTATCATATTGAATAGCCCCGCAAACCCCTGCGGTGGCGCCGCACCGAAGCAAGAGTTCGAAAAACTAATTCACGGCCTCGACAACTGGCCCAACGTGGCAGTTTTATCTGATGAGATCTATAGCCAAATGCTCTATGAGGGTCGCGAGCACGTAACCTTGCTCAATTATTCGGAAATTCGCGACCGTTTGATCGTTCTGGACGGCTGGTCAAAGACTTACGCTATGACCGGTTGGCGTTTGGGCTGCGCGGTCTGGCCTGAAGAGTTAGCCCCGCTAGCAACTCGCCTTGCTATAAACTGCCATTCGTGCGTCAACGCGCCAACTCAGTTCGCAGGGATTGCCGCTTTAGAAGGTCCGCAAGATTCGGTCATTGATATGGTTACCGCTTTCGACGAACGCCGCAAAGTCATTGTAAAAGAGCTGAACCAGATAGAGGGCTTCCGTTGTATTAACCCTGGCGGTGCATTCTATACCTTTCCTAATATCAAGGACACCGGCTTGAAAGCCCAGGCGCTGCAAAACAAACTGTTGGAAGAAGCTAGCGTCGCTACTGTTGCTGGTACCGCGTTCGGCGAATATGGCGAGGGCTACATCCGATTCTCTTACGCAAACTCGAAAGAAAAAATTCTCGAGGCAATGTCAAGAATTAAAGATTGCATAACAAATATTTAAATGTCTTTCTTCAATCAATTTATAAGACTCAAATCATACAATTACCACAATCTTAATGCTTTAGACTGACTATAAACCGCCCGAAATAAAACTCCGCTGGAATACGGTGCGGCAAACAACAGGGGCAACCCAAACACCGCCCTGCTTATCGATAAAGCTGACCGGCCCCCGCGAGAATTTGAACTGTAAAGCCAATTACTACAAACTCCACCTTTCAGAAATTTTTCGACCATCCTCAAGGTGTTTATGCCAAAGAGAAGGCATGAAAGATAGCGCTTTAAATCAAGAAGTTATAAACCAGGCACTACCCAAGCTCAAATATCGCTGATCAAATCCTAGACAGCTGCCTAATTTTTCGGCAATTTTTACTGATTAGATCGGGGAGCTTCATTGCAACAATCCTATTTTATTATATTTTTCAATATGTTAATTCTTGGCACGTAAGATGCTATTACTCGTGGGTGACCGCTTATCGTTTTGGAAATATAGCAGCGGCCCTTATGGGAGGGAAAGTCGATCAAAATTGACTTTTTAACAGGTGAATGAAAAAAATCGAAGCGATTATCAAACCATTTAAGCTAGATGAAGTAAAAGAAGCGCTTCAAGAAATCGGTATTCAGGGAATCACAGTTTTGGAAGCGAAAGGGTTCGGTCGTCAAAAAGGCCACACGGAACTCTATCGCGGCGCCGAATATGTCGTCGATTTTCTACCCAAGGTTAAGCTGGAAGTAGTGCTCGACGAAAATAATGTGGATCAAGCCATTGAGTCGATTACAGCAGCGGCAGAGACCGGGCGGATCGGCGACGGCAAAATCTTCGTTTCCACTATCGAAGAAGTAGTGCGCATACGCACAGGTGAACGCGGCACTGATGCAATTTAGGAGTAAGATGCAGACGCGAAGCGGTTTACCACAATATCAATCCTGGTCTCAGCGTTGTTTAAGCGTTTGGGATCATATCTTAAATCTGAATTGAAACCGGAGGGTGTTCTTTAAAGCCATGTCCGACATTGATAATACACTAAAAATGATAAAGGAAAACGACGTTCAATACGTTGATTTTCGTTTCACTGACCCACGCGGCAAGTGGCAACACACCGCCCAGCATGTATCCACTATTGACGCCGACTTGTTAACCAATGGCATCATGTTTGACGGCTCATCTATTTCTGGTTGGAAAGCCATCAATGAGTCAGATATGAATTTGAAACCAGATCTCTCTACCGCAACTATGGATCCGTTCACTCAGCAACCCCAATTGATCCTGTTCTGCTCAGTAACTGAGCCGTCTACCGGCCAGCTCTACGGTCGTTGCCCAAGGGCGACAGCCGAGCGCGCTGAGAACTATCTGAAATCATCCGGTATCGGTGATACTTGCTATTTTGGACCAGAACCGGAATTCTTTTGCTTTGATGATGTTCGATTTTCTGCCGAGCAGAACAACACTTTCTACGCGCTCGATGAAAACGAAGGTCCTTATAATTCGGGCACGGAGTTGTTTGAAGGCAATATCGGGCATCGTCCGGCGCCGAAAGGAGGCTATTTCCCGGTGCCGCCCGTGGACAACAACACGGATCTGCGTGCTCAAATGGTTTCTACCTTAGTTGACATGGGTGTCGGCATGGAAAAACATCATCATGAAGTGGCGCCTTCTCAGCACGAACTGGGTATTCTATTTGATACGTTACTGCGCACAGCGGATAATATCCAGCTGTACAAGTGGGTGGTCCATATGGTGGCCCATGAAAACGGTAAAACGGCAACCTTTATGCCAAAACCCGTCGTAGGGGATAACGGCTCCGGCATGCACTGCCACCAGTCGGTTTGGAAAGACGGCGATACTCTGTTCGCCGGAAACGGTTATGCAGATTTATCCGATACAGCACTACACTATATTGGCGGTATCATTAAGCATGCCAAGGCCATCAATGCCTTCACCAACCCAACCACAAACAGCTACAAGCGTTTAGTGCCAGGCTTTGAAGCACCGGTATTACTTGCGTATTCGTCGCGTAATCGATCGGCCTCTTGCCGCATCCCGTTTGTTGGCAACCCGAAGGGTAAGCGCGTGGAAGTCCGATTCCCTGATGCATCCGCCAATCCCTACCTCGCCTTTACGGCGATGTTGATGGCCGGCCTTGATGGTATCCAGAACAAAATAGACCCGGGAGATCCGATGGACAAAGATCTCTATGATCTGCCACCCGAAGAGCTAGAAGGTGTGCCTACAGTTTGCGGCTCACTCCGCGAGGCGATGGCATACCTTGATGAAGACCGCGCTTTCCTAACAACGGGTGATGTAATGTCCGACGATCAGATCGACGGCTATATTGAGCTTCGGGAAGAAGAGGTCCTGCGTTTCGAGCAGCATCCTCATCCGGTCGAGTTTGATATGTATTACAGTGTCTGAATTAGGAATTTGATACTAGATAAAACAATTTCATTCTTGAACATGGCCGTGGAGTAATTTCCACGGCCATTTTTATTTAGCTAATTCCCGGCAAGCTGCAGCATTTATAAATTAGAAAAGCGCAAAGCAATAATCGGTTCAAGCACACAGTTGATGAAATAAGCGCCACAATACATAACCTTATGAAAGGCGTTGTAGGTGATAGAAACTTATTACACTACCAGATGCATGAATTAGCCACAGATAATAAACAGTGCTCAATAATGACTAGCTCTTCAGGCACTTCGCTTCCCCATATAGGTTGGCTAAGTCAGTTGAATTATGCTGTATACCAACCTTTAAATGTACCAGGGCACTCCGCAATGCACACCGTATTTCCTACAGGCACCACCATCTACCATCCCGAAAAATGCTTCAACGGCTTGACGATCTATCCTTCTAAAAAGGAAGGCGTGGGCGCGGTGTTAATAGATATGAACGGCAGCGAGCTTCGAACCTGGCCTAAATTCACTAATTTTATGGTCAATCTGATGCCGGGTGGACATATCCTCGGTGGCCAGACTGGCCGGGTGACCCAACATTACGATCACCTGTACGGCGCAGACGACCTAATTCAGGAGAACTGGGACGGCGAAGTTGAATGGTCTTTTAATAAGGCCAATGAGATGGAGTATGCTGGCAAAAAACATTGGGTAGCTCGACAAAACCACGACGTAGTGCGCGAGGGGTGTCCCGTCGGCTATTACGTTCCTGGCCAAGAACCCAAGGTCGAAGGCGGCAAGACTCTGTTCCTGAGCTACCGTACGGGTGAATGGCCGGAAATCACCCGCGACTTCCTACCCCGTGCAACTCGAATGATTGAGGTTACCTGGGAAGGCGAAATCGTCTGGGACTGGATGCCAGCGGAAAATTTTGAACAGTTTGGCTGGAGCGACGAAGCAAAAAACGCCATCATGCGCCGTTGCCGTAACCAAAATGGTGTTTTTCAGAACACATGCTCCTATGTAGGCCCGAATAAGTGGTATGACGCCGGCGATGAGCGCTTCCACCCCGACAACATCATCACAGACGATCGTGCGACTATGATTTATATCATCTCGAAAAAGACCGGTGACATCATCTGGCAGGTGGGACCTTATTACGACCGCGACCCAGCACTGAAAAAACTTGAATGCATCATCGGGCCCCACCACGCGCACATGATCCCTCAGGGCCTACCTGGCGCTGGTAATATAATGGTTTTCGATAATGGCGGTGCTGCCGGCTATGGCGCGCCAAATCCCGGCGCGCCGGATGGTACTTGGAATTCACTACGCGATCATTCACGAGTGTTAGAATTAGATCCTCTTACGCTAGAAGTCGTTTGGCAGTTTACCGCACTGGATCAGGGATTCTGGGAAGGAGAAGAATCGCGCTTCTACAGCCGCTACGAAAGCGGCGCCCAGCGATTACCTAATGGCAACACGCTAATCACAGAATCGCGTCACGGTCGGATCATCGAGGTTACACCAGAGTGTGAGATTGTTTGGGAATATATCAGTCCACATAATCTGCTGGGTCGCGAGGACTTGTTCTTTAGCGATGTCTTCCGGGGATACCGCGTACCCTATGACTGGGTGCCGCAGGTGGAACCATCTTCCGAACGCGCTGTAATCCCACCCCCCAATGGAGAGTTTCGTATTTCGCCGGCCAACGCGTGACACCCGGTCCAAACTTAACCAAAATCAAGGATTGCGGTGCTTTAAGCAATGAAAAAATCATCCCAAGCCCACGGACAATGATGGCAAACACTTGTCCAATCTAACTCAAACCGCAGGCCAGTGACACATTACGTGAAGTCCTAAACGACCATACTGTCGCAACATTTTGGCTTAACCGGTTCAAGTATTCTTCGGTTTGCCACAAAAAAGGAATGACTGCGCCTCTGCATGCCTTACTGCAGAGCACTCAACTGACTTGCTATGAAGTCTTTAACCATATCGTGGGCCCGATCCGTATCCGGACCTGCTTCAAGCACCCATAAATGGTCACAATCCGCGAAAACTTCGACCTTACAATCCCCTCCTGCTGCACGGTAGGATTCACCAAACTTCACCTGAAACGCAGGTAGTACATTATCATCTAGCCCGCCCTGCATGACCAGCATCGGCACCAAATCGACCGGCTCCTTGCGATCTAAAATCATCTGCGGGTTACCCTCTTCGATATCGCTGAAGGGATTGAAATAGACATGATGGCGATCCACCATTTCCTGGTTTTTCTTGGCAACGGCATTGTTGTACCGAGCCAAAGGATCGCTGATCGGGGAGCGCGCTGCCACATAGTTAATGCGCGCGTTAATGTCTGAGTGGCCGGCCAACGCGATCTTATTATAACGCGGATCATTGGGGCGCATACCCAGCAACATACTCACATGACCACCGCTTGAACTGCCGAGCAGGCCGATGGTGGAGGGGTCGCCATTCAACTCGGGGGCTTTCATTTTCAGCCAACGAATGGCGTAATTGGCATCTTGAACCGATGCAGGATACGGCGCCTCGCCCCCCAGCCGTAGATCGACTGATACAGTTAAAATCCCACTACGTGCGATGACCTCTGCCATCACTTTATTGGCCATACGGTCCTTAAAGGTCCACGCCCCTCCATGAAGATCCAGTAATACCGGGAAAGGTCCCTCACCGACAGGTTGATAAATCCGTGCCATCAGCATACGGCTGGGTACTTCTCGGAAGTCTTCCTCCCAAATCTTGATTTCGTATACAGCTTTAGGGTCGTATTCAATGTTCATCAAACCTGCTCCTTTTAGAGCCTTTGTATTTGGTTTGATACTTTGCTGCATCAAATTTATGCCCCTTAAGCTGACCTCGCGTAGGGGCAAGTGGAAGGCTAGTCAAAGGCTTTCCCTTGCGCGGTCGTTAGAGGCCTTGATCGCAGTCTCTAGAGCTCAGCTACAACTGGACGTTCTCGCGTAGATTTTTCCTAACTACGCCGTCATTGCGATGAAGCACACTTATTTTACATATGAAAGTCAACAGCCTGCAGACCCCGGTTTATGGTGTGGCCAAGCTCAGCTTGGCGCTGACTAGCATTGTCAGCAAAACTAAACTCGTGCCACTCCCAATTAACCAGCCTTAAAGCAAAAAGTGGAGGCTCTTCACCGCCCTTCTAGTGTTTGTGATCATGTGCCTTGCCCGCACCAAAAGTCCACCCAAGCCCGGCCCAAAAAGCATGGGCGGACGGATCTTCCTTACCATCAATCGCGTTCAAATGATCAGCTTTATCGTAGTTATATTGTAAGCGGAGCTGCGCACCTGGTGCGAATTGCCATCCCACAATAGGCGAAAAACGCTGTCGTAGATCCAAGTCCGAACTTGCCTCACGAGCTGGTTCGTCTCCGCTACCATTTGCCCTTTCATAGCGAAAACCAATCCAATATTTATCCGCATAGTCCAAAGCCACTTGAGAGTAAAATCCGTGATCAACAAGCGTATCCGATGGCGTATCACCGACAAGATCATTTTGAGCCTTATAGGTCCGATACATAAATTCATTACTCCAACGCGCAGACCATTGCTTGGATAAAGCATGCTCTAACGTGAGATCGGCACCGTAAATTTGAGTATCACCCGTAGATCCCGTCGCATTCGGACCGAACAGGGCAGAGAAACCAGCACGAACCATAGTCTCTTTACCAAGATTGAGACGATTGTCCATACGAACAAGATATACCAGATCATTTATTCCGTTGACGTTGCCTTTCCGACGAGCCCGTTCGCTCAGCGCTTCATCGCTACCAAGGAAGCTCTTCATGGTTTCTCCCGTCGGATTCTGTGCTCCAACATGAATATGAGACTGGATTGCTCCCAGCTTCGGCGCCAGCCAACCAATCCGTACACCAGTTTGACGCATGCCATCTCCACCAAACATTCTAGAATTGATTACCGGTTGATCTATCCACGCCCATTCATGCAGGTGCATCGGGTTATGAATACCGAATTCTGTGAACATTTGCCCCGCTTCAATATCGAACCCGTAAGGCAAAAAGTTGGTACGCAAAAAAGCCTCTTCCAGCTCAACAGCTGTCGCACCGGTGAGCTGATTGATAACGTAAGCGATGTGGAGTTCCCCATCAAAAGCACGCTCGACGCTCCCTGTCATTGAGAAATCAGCGCTTTGAAGCCTAAATCCGGTCGCTTTTGGATCGTGACCGCCACCCTGTAAGTTCTGCGACACTCCACTTGGCTCAGAACTATGACCGCCTGCAGCATTGATGCTTACACCTATCCAGTCAAGCGATGTTTTGCGCCCCTGTATCGTCGAGGAAAAAACTGCGCCGTCATCATGATGCGGATCACCCGATTTCTTTTGTCCATGTCCGTGCCCATGTCCTTTGTGACCGCTTTCATGGCCATGTTTCCTATGACCGCCACTAGCAGGCCCACCCTTCACCAAGCTACGCAAACGAGCAATCTCGCGATCTTTCTTTTGGTCGCGTTCCAATAAATCCTGCAAGGTTGCCTCAAGAAGCTTCACACGCTTATCAAGCGAATCGGCCTTTGAAGGGGGTGAAGCCACAGCAATTATAAACACCGCAGCTGCACTCATGATAAGTCGGTGGAAGGATCTCATCTAATTTCTCCAAATCTAACGTTATAACGTATCAATAAAAACTAAGTTAATCTTCTTCAATAAACTCCGGCAAAGCTTATCCAGATTTAAGGCAGTCAACCAAAGAAGAGGCTAAATTTCGAATTAACAGCGCATAGGCACTCGGACCCGGCTCTAGAGAAGAACCAATAGGATCTATAGTTCCAATTCTGGCGCCTGTTCCATTAACGAGGCTTTCCGCTAGTTTCGAATCAAATTGTGGCTCACGGAATACGCAAACCGTGTTCTTACTAAGAATTTTCTTTCGGATTTGATAGAGCCTTTTGGCACTTGGCGCTCCACCGCTATGAGCCAGTACCGAACCAGATGCAGGAATTTTGAAGCGATTTTCGAAATACTGGTATGCATCGTGGAAAACGATGAAGGATTTACCCCTAACCACAGAAACTTCCCCGTCAATTCGTTTTACTAGTGCGGTCAGGGTCTTTCTGAGATCAGCACCATTTGATTTGTAGCGCGACGCATTAGCCGGATCGACAGAAATAAGCGTACGCACTATCCCCTCCGTCATAGCCCGCGCATTAAGAGGATCAAGCCAAGTATGCTTGTCCATATGATCATCTGTATTGCCATGTTTGTCATGATCTTTACCGTGATCGCCATGTTTATCATGACCTTTACCGTGATCGCCGTGATCGCCGTGATCGCCGTGATCGCCGTGATCGCCGTGATCATGACCTTCCCATACCCCACCCTCACGGGCCTTATAGCGTACGACGCTTGATAACTTTCCAAGCGATACTAACTTTGCCTTGCTCCCCCGAGCGGCCTTTGAAAGATAAGGTAGAAACGTCGGCTCAGTCCAAAACACAATATCGGCCTTTGAGATAGCTCGAACCTGCGAAGGGCGTAGACTATAGTAATGCGGGGAGACCTGGCGCGGTATCAGTAGAGTCGGCTCACCAACCCCAGCCATCACGGACGACACTAACGAATGCAGAGGCAAAATGCTCACAGCTACCGAAGGCCCGCTAGCCGCATTAACCGTCCCACTTGCAAAATACGACAACGCCGCCGCCGCTATTAACGACCCGAACCTAACCATAACCACCCCTTTTTATTTATCTGATCTAATCGACAAGCCGACAGATCATCACTCGGCTACAACGTTATATTATAACATCTTATAGTTAGCGAATTTCTTAGGTGTCAAGCTCTAACCTTCGCAACATCACCCATTGTACTTTCAGACTGCTTCTTTTTAAACGCAATCCGCGTCATTACTGCAGCGACGACAACTAAATCCAAACGGTTTAGTAGCGGTCAGCAATACTTGGTTTCGGTGCAAAAGGCGCGAGACTTGGCCAATAAAAATAAATCTAAAATTTCCAGCATCATCTTTTCGCCGACTTAAAACGGCTTATCGCCTTCAATCATAGTGCGGTGCAAGTGGCGAACATAGGTTGAGTCTTCTATGCGAGAAAGATCGGCCTTGTGCGCCGTACACCGATTATCCCAAAAAATTAAATCGCCGGGCTGCCATTTATGGACGTAAACGAATCTATCCTGGAAGCAATGAATAAATAGGCGCTCCAAAATCTCCTCACTCTCTTCCTGAGACACCCCTTCTATGGCAACCGTTTGTTGAGGACTTACAAAGACTGACTTATGTCCGCTCTCAGGATGGGTTCGAATGAGAGGATGACGTTGCGCTTCCAGTAATTTGTCAGCCATTGATTTTTTGCTTTGAAGACGGCTATTCATAAAAACCCCTAACCGTCCCTCAACCACTTGCCGCAAGTCGTCCGGCAGCGTTTGATAGGCTTTGTAGAGATTAGCAAAAGAGGTGTCACCGCCTTTATCCGGGAGTTCAAGCGCGTGAAGCATTGTGCCAAGCGCCGGCCGGGCTCGATAACAATGATCAGAATGCCACATGGGACCAGCATCAGGCACGCCAATAAATTCACCTTTTTCGCGTTTGGTTGAGATCATAGTCACGAATGGATGTCCCGGCACAGCTGCTTGGCTCAGGGAATATTCAATGAGTGGTCCAAATCGTTTAGCGAAATCTGTTTGACCCTGCGGCGAGAGATTTTGCTTTCGGAATACGATGACCAAAAATTCCAAATGGGCCCTACGTACCTTTTCGAAAGTCTCATTGCTCAAACGTACAGATAAATCGAGACCGACTATCTCGGCCCCTAGGACATTAGATAAGGGGCGAATGCTAAAATTCATATTTTCCGTCCTTATGTGTCGAAGTCTATCCATTGCCCTTTCGCCCGCGCATTCATATTGTTTCAGTCTCCCCCTTGCCTTCTTTTCATGACCACACGATTATGGCCACTTTCTTAGCGAGAGCGAACAGTTATGGATGCACAAGGTTACAAACTATCGCACTCAAACGCCAAAGCGGCCGAACAGATTGATAAGGCTATCCGCGCTTTTACTCTTGGCTACGGTGATGCGAATGCACACCTCAGTGCATCGCTAGAGTATGCGCCGAACTGCACAATGGCGAATCTTTTGCAGTTATGGCTTCGCTTACTATCTAATAATTCTGCCATCAT
>PAXN01000042.1 GCA_002715005.1 Rhodospirillaceae bacterium | reverse complement strand
CTTACCTGGCAATGAGCCAATGTACGTACGGCGGTGACCACGAATTTCAGCCTCGTCGCGGACGCCACCAAGCGACATCCGAACAAATTTTCTACCTGTAGCGCGGGCGATTGACTTACCAAGCGAAGTCTTACCGACGCCTGGAGGCCCCACAAGACAGAGGATTGGGCCTTTCACCTTGCGCATCCTTTGCTGAACGGCAAGATACTCGAGTATGCGATCTTTGACCTTTTCTAGGCCAAAATGATCTTCATCTAGCACTTTCAGAGCTACATTAAGATCTTTTTTGACTTTGGTTCGTTTTTTCCACGGAATACCCAAAATCCAGTCCAGATAGTTGCGTACAACCGTGGCTTCAGCCGACATTGGGCTCATCGACCGTAGTTTTTTCAACTCTGCGTGAGCCTTTTCTTTGGCCTCTTTGCTGAGCTTAGTCTTCTCTATCTTCTCTTCGAGTTCCGCCAATTCGTCTTTGCCGTCCTCGCTCTCACCCAGTTCCTTTTGAATAGCCTTCATCTGCTCATTCAAATAATACTCNCGCTGNGTTTTCTCCATCTGNCGNTTAACCCGGNTTCGGATNCGCTTTTCAACCTGCATCACCCCNATTTCGCCTTCCATGAAGGAATATACCCGCTCTAAACGCTCAGAAACCTTCTCGATTTCGAGTAACGCCTGCTTGTCAGATATTTTCAAAGCTAAATGCTGCGCAACCGTATCGGCAAGCTTACTCGGCTCTTCAATTTGGTTAACAGAAATCAACACCTCCGGCGGGACTTTCTTGTTGAGCTTGATATACTGCTCAAATTCCGCAACTACTGTGCGACTTAGTGCCTCTAACTCCTCCGGGCCCTCCTCTATTTCCGGGATGAGTTCTGCCTCAGCCTGAAAGAAGGATTCGTCATCTATGAATTTCGTTAAACGGACGCGTTTCCCACCTTCGACTAAGACCTTTACGGTACCATCCGGCAATTTCAAAAGTTGCAAGACGGTCGCAATGGTACCAACCATATAGATATCTTCGGGAGATGGATCATCTTGAGATGCATTTTTTTGAGTGACGAGCAGGATTTGTTTGTCGTCGTCCATCACATCTTCTAGAGCGCGAACGGATTTCTCACGTCCTACAAATAGTGGAACAATCATGTGAGGAAACACTACAATGTCACGCAGTGGTAATACGGGCAGCGCCTGGGATTGGTCCAAATCAAACATCCTAATTTTAAATGTTAAGCGCCTGAAATCGACGCATACAATCTTAAAATAAACATAGGGGGCTAGTTGTGATCTTCAAGTCTTGAATTTTCGCCCTATCGAAGATAGGGCAATTAAGCGCTGGCCTCAGATTCTTCGCGCCGCTCTGAATAAATATGGAGTGGTTCTGCGCGTCCCTCTACCACTTCTTTGTTAATGACTATCTCTTCTACGCTTTCCAAGCTTGGGAGATCATACATCGAATCTAGTAAAATACTTTCTAGGATAGATCGTAAACCGCGCGCCCCTGTTTTTCGCATGATTGCTTTCTGCGCAATCCCTCGAAGCGCATCCTCTGCGAACTCAATATTAACACCTTCCATCTCAAATAGACGTTGATACTGCTTCACCAATGCATTTCGGGGCGTAGTGAGAATTTCCACCAGAGCTTCCTCATCTAAATCCGACAAAGTAGCGAGTACTGGCAAGCGGCCCACAAATTCCGGAATAAGTCCAAATTTCAATAAATCTTCGGGTTCTACGTCAAGCAGAATTTCGCCAATATTACGGTCATCGGCGCTNCGTACGTCGGCACCAAAACCTATTGAGGACCCCTTGTCGCGCTGAGAGATAATTTTTTCTAAACCAGCAAATGCTCCGCCGCAAATAAAGAGAATATTTGTAGTGTCAACCTGCAAAAACTCTTGCTNAGGGTGTTTGCGCCCTCCCTGAGGCGGCACGCTAGCTATTGTCCCCTCCATGATTTTGAGAAGTGCTTGTTGAACCCCTTCTCCAGAAACATCCCGCGTGATGGATGGATTGTCCGATTTACGACTGATCTTATCCACTTCGTCGATATACACTATACCGCGCTGCGCACGCTCTACATTATAGTCNGCAGCTTGNAGTAATTTCAGAATAATATTTTCAACATCTTCGCCTACNTAGCCCGCTTCAGTCAGNGTAGTNGCATCNGCCATGGTGAACGGCACATCGAGAATGCGCGCTAAGGTTTGTGCCAGTAACGTCTTTCCGCAACCGGTTGGGCCTATCAGCATTATGTTGGATTTTGCTAATTCTACGTCGTTACTTTTTCCCGAATGCGCGAGCCTTTTATAATGATTGTGAACGGCGACCGAAAGAACGCGCTTAGCAAATATCTGTCCAATGACATAGTCATCGAGCACTTTNCAGATTTCGCGCGGTGTGGGCACCCCATCGCGAGATTTGGAGATCGCCGTCTTGTGATCTTCTTTGATGATGTCCATGCATAATTCTACGCATTCATCGCAAATGAATACGGTTGGTCCTGCAATGAGTTTGCGGACTTCATGCTGACTTTTGCCGCAAAACGAACAGTAAAGTGTGTTTTTGGATTCGCCGCCGCCGGATTTCGCCATTTCGATGCTTTCGTCGTCAGTTGGAAGATTTAATCGAGTGCAACCACGCTAAGTGTAGCCAATTGCAAAGAAGCCCGACAATTAGAAAAGTTTGTGAATTCGCCAGTTACAACATTATATAGCAGAATTAGAGAAAAAACCAATGAGTCGCCAAGATGAGGGTGCGGCAATATCGCCCTAATAAAAAAGTTAATTTTTAGAAGGTAGATATTTTTCGCACTATTTAACGACGAATCGGTCCGAAACGATATTTATGTGCGACGGTCTAATGCTTTCCCAAAATAAAATCAAAACATCATAACGATGGATATAAATCGAACATTTTAGGCCTCTCTGGCTCGGCNATAAAAAAATAGTAGTTGTCCTATCTCACTATTTTCTAGCTATCTTAATTGTCGCTGGCCTCATTTTCTTCATCCGTGGGTACTGGGCGTTCTGATACTACTTCATCGATAAGGCCAAATTTAAAGGCCTCTTCGGGCGACATGAAATTATCCCGATCCATACCCTCTTCAATTATCTTTATTGATTGTCCTGTATGCTTCACATAAATATCATTCAGTCTCTCACGAAGCTTAATAATTTCACGTGCATGGATCTCTATATCGGATGCTTGCCCTTGGAAGCCACCCGAAGGTTGATGAATCATAATGCGGCTATTTGGCAGGCAATAACGCTTCTTCGCGGCACCCGCTGCCAACAAAAGTGAGCCCATGGAAGCAGCCTGGCCGATGCAAACAGTGGAAACATCGGGTCGGATATATTGTATCGTGTCGTAGATCGAAAGACCCGAGGAGACGACACCGCCGGGCGAATTAATATAAAGAGCAATGTCTTTCGTAGGACTTTCCGACTCTAGATAGAGAAGCTGAGCACAAATTAAGCTCGCGACTGCGTCATGAACGGGTCCCACAAGAAAGATAATCCTTTCTTTCAATAGCCTGGAATAAATATCATAGGCGCGTTCGCCGCGATTGGTTTGTTCAACCACCATCGGAACTAAAGTGTTCATTTCCGTGTCCTCTGCATCGGTAATAATGGGCGAAAACGGATCTTGGGAATTCATACTACTTCTCTTCCTTATCATCGCGAGCTGACTTCTCGGCTTTTTTTGAGGTAGTTTTTTTCTTAGAAGGCGCTTTTTTCTTAGAAACTGTTTTTTTCTCAGTGGCAGTTTTTTTCTTTGAAGCAGATTTCTTTTTCGGCTTGGATTTCTCTTCCGCCTCTTTTTGTTCCGCTTCCATCTCAGCGGTCAACTGTTCCAGCGTAACATCACGTTCGTTGACTTTCGCCATTTCAACAATGAAATCAACTACTTTATCCTCGAACAGAGGCGCACGTATATTTGCCATCGCCTGCTCGTTCTCTCGATACATCTCTATAATTTTTTGTTCTTGCCCCGGGTAACGCTGAGCTTCAGCAATCAATGCACGATTAATTTCTTCTGGTGACACATCTAAATTGTTGTGTTGGCCGACCGCAGCCAACAATAGGCCAAGCCGAACGCGGCGTTGTGCAACACCGCGATAAAATTCTTCCGGGTCCTCAACTTCATCATCCTGTTTATCTTCAGGCTCATCCTTTTTTGCTTCAAGATATTGTTTCCAAATAGAATCAAACTCTGCATCAACCATACCGCTTGGGACTTCAAATTCATGAACCGTGTCCAACTTGTCCAGTAATTGGCGTTTCATTCGTTCACGACAGACAGAGGAATACTCACCTTCCATACGTTCACGAATTTGGACTTTCATCGCATCTAATGAATCCATACCAAGATTTTTGGNGAATTCATCGTTAACTTCGGTTTCCTTCTTTTCGCGAATTTCTTTCACAGAACAAGCGAAAATTGCGTCTTTGCCAGCCAAATGCTCAGCCTGATAATTATCTGGCATAGTCACAGCAACCGATAGTTCTTCACCCGCAGCGACACCGGTCAATTGTTCTTCAAATCCAGGAACAAACTGGTTGGAACCTAATGTTAATTGGTGGTCCTTGGCAGCACCCCCCTCAAATAGCTCTCCGTCCACTTTACCTTCGAAGTCAATTACAAGAATGTCACCCTTCTTGGATTTGCGCTTGCCTTTTATCGGCTCACTTTGGGCCATTTGATCGGCCATTTCTTTAATTGATTTATCTACCTGTGCATCATCGACGATAACCTTCATGCGCTCTACTTCGATGGTTTTGAAATCAACCGGGTCAATTTCCGGAAGAACATCAACCGCGAGCGTAAATTCTAATTCGCCGCCCTCATCAAATTTTTGCACTTCGACCTTCGGCTGCATAGCCGGTTGCAGGTTCCGTTCGCTAAGGGCACTTGCCATGGCCTCGCCAACGACGGTCTCCAGCACTTCTCCTCGGACCGCCTGGCCGTAACGCTGCCGGATGACCGAAGGGGGCACCTTACCAGGGCGAAACCCAGGAATCGTAACCTCGCCGGCTAGGTCCTGCAATTTTGCGTTTGTCTTCGCCTCAATATCCTCAGGAGGAACAATGATGGTAAATTCGTGGCTTAAACCTTCGTTTTTCTTCTCTATAACTTGCATGGCCCCTATCACTCGCCAGTAAATTTAATGATGGCCTTTTATACCTTGGCCTAATCTTCAAACGCGTGGATGGTAAACTGGTGCGGGCGGAGGGAATCGAACCCCCACGGATTACTCCACAGGTACCTAAAACCTGCGCGTCTACCAATTCCGCCACGCCCGCCCTTTTAACAAGCTAGGCACCGACCGTCCGCGCGCCGAAGCGACCTTGTATAAGTAGTGCGCGGTTAACGGTCAAGCAAAGTGGCGACAGTGAGGAAAGGTTTCCGTGAACAGCGGTCTGCACCGCTCAGACTTCTCGGTAATTGCAGCGTGCCTTAGACGACGAAAATATTAGTGTGGTTGCCATCTAAAATAGAAAAAAGAGAAAATCAAACTNATGAAAAATCAATTTGTGAAAGAACGATCGGGAGCAATTTCACAACGAATAATGGGAACGGCCGACCTATGACTTATAACTGCTAATACAAAGGTGATTCCAAAGTTTTTTTTCAAGCGTAAGGACAAAAAATTAATCGGCTAATTTGAGTAATACATGTAAGTCTCGGGCTAAATAATATATTTAACGATCCAAGTCGTGTGCACATCTGCGCAAAGTCTCAAAATTTTTTATCAAATGACAAGCAGTCCAGTTTGATTAACTATAAACATTATTTTATGAGATTTTTAGGAAAACCTTTTACCCCTGATCTGCTTTTAAGAAGTCGTTTCACAGAAGAGGACAAGGCTGTCTCTCCAGTTATGCTGTAGGCTTCGTGATTTGTTTCAATTTTTTCCAGGTCGTAGAGGTAATTAACCATAAGCCCTGAGGATTGCTTTAATCCGTTCTTGGAAGTATCACCAAGCCAATTTAATCGTTCGATTCGAGCCCCATTCATTAGATGAAAATTGGCGACCGGATTAGCAGCCCGCACACCGTCACTTCTCTTAGCTTTCGCAAGATATTCAGCGCCTGCCCGCATAATAATGGGTTGAAGGACATCGGCGAGAGTTTCATCTTTATACCATTTAACACTATCTAATAATTGACCTATGGCTTTGCCCGGATCGTCCAAGTCAACAATCGAATTCAAGTCTTTGAGTTCCGCATCGGAAAGGATAAATCTGCCTGAGTCCACGTTTTCAACAAGCCAATGTCGCAANCCTGGAATAGGCGATAGGGTTGCAAATGTTTTGAGTGCNGAAAATTCAGATTTAAGTAAATCTACGACACGTTTAATTAAAAAACCACCAAAGCTAATTCCCCCCAATCCCGATTGGGTATTGGAGATGGAATAAAAGATTGCGGTATCGGCATTTTTAGGATCGGTGATGGGGGCCGCTTGGTCCAATAAAGTATCCACGTTTGCAGCAAGCCCGTTTACCAAAGCAACTTGAACGAAGATCAACGGTTCATCGGGCATACGCGGATGAAAGAATGCAAAACACCGCCGGTCAGATTCTAGCCTATTTCTTAAATCTTCCCANCCACGGATTTCATGAACTGCTTCGTATTCAATTAACTTTTCGAGTAATGAAGCAGGATGCTCCCAGCTTATCCGTTCCAATTTCAAGAAGCCAATGTCAAACCAAGATGTCATTAAACTACGGAAATCGTGTTCCAGGGCAGCTAAATGGGGGTCTTCACGATAAATTTTCAAAAGGTCCGCCCGCATGTCGACTAGAAATTTTACACCTGCGGGCAATGTGTTAAATTGAGTTAAAAGTCGTATCCGTTTGGGCTCTAAGGCCCTGCGTAAACTTATCTCCGAGCGAGGCCGGTCTTCTGTTTTAGCAGATTGATAATCCTCGATTGCACTTTCTACAGCGGTCCGATCTAACTCGAAGCCATCAGCCATCAATTGGAGAAATCGACGACGCCCCTTTTCGTTGAGGCTGAGATAGGTTTCACCCAAAGAGGCGGCACGAGCTCGAGCTGATACCTCTCCACCCTTTGCGTCAAGGTAATCTTGCATTTGTTCGCGCAAACTCCGGATATCGCTCTCGCTAGAGAGATCGGGCCGCACTGAACCAGAAAAAGAACCCGCTATATCACGCCATGCGTTACCCAACCGATTAAGCCAGGAGGGAGACGAATTCTCCGAACGGCGTATACTCCTTGCCGTGTGATTGCTGTCTGACGCTATTTTACAGGATTTTGAAATCATGGGATTTATCATTGATCTTTATATAATTTTGATAAAATCTCAGGTAGCAAATTTGGAATATCTTCTGCGATCAATCCTGGTCCATGTGCGGCTGCGGCTGCCCCATGCATCCACACTCCTGCCATTGCACCTTCGAACGGTGCCATGCCTTGGGCCAATAAGCCGGTGATTATTCCTGCTAACACGTCCCCGGCACCTGACGTAGCCAACCATGAGAAGGCGTTATGGTTAATAGCAGCCCGCCCATCCGGAGCGGCGATTACGGTGTCCGAACCTTTCAATACGATAACGGCACCACTCACCTCTGCTGCACGCCGCGCGCGCGTGAGTTTGTCGCCATCGCTCTTAAACAACATCCGAAACTCACCCTCGTGGGGCGTTAAAACACATGGGCCCTCAATCGATGAGAATAATAGTTCAGGCGTTTCCTTAAAAACAGTCAGAGAATCCGCATCCAGAACTGTAGGCCGTTTCAAGCGCAGGGCCGTTAGAGTCCGCTCCCTCGTCGCAACCGTGATGCCATGTCCGGGACCTATCAGGACCGCGCCCACTCGATCATCCTCCACGATATCGGTAAACGTGCCTGTGTCTCGTACTGTGCGGACAACAGCGCCAGGCTGGCTCAAACGGAAAATAGTTGCGCTTTCCTTAGGCACGGTCAAGGTTACCATACCCGCACCGGCACGTCTTGCACCTGCGGCTGCAAGTATAGCGGCCCCGGGCATATCGCTACTTCCACCGATTACTGCATAGCCTCGGTTATATTTGTGATGCTCCGGTCCTATAATAGGTAAATGATCTTTCCAAATCCCCGGATCATTGCTTGCCTGTAAGGGATTGATTTTAGCAATAACCGACGCTGGGATACCGATATCAGCCAGCAAAACCTCACCACATTTAGATCGCCCTGGTTCCAGTAAATGGCCTGGTTTTTTTCGAAAAAATGTTACCGTCAACATCGCGTCAGCCGCATAACCAAGGATTTCNCCAGTATCCCCATGAAGCCCACTCGGTATGTCCACTGCAACACAGGTTTCGGAGCGAATTGCTGCAATAACCTCTTTCGCAGCGCCATCCAAAGGACGTGACAAACCAGCCCCGAAAAGCGCATCCACCACCAATTCTGCACCATCTAGAATCGCCGGGGACAAATCCGAAATAACCCCATCCCAGCGTGCTGCGTGGATTTTCGCGTCACCCTTAAGCCTATCCGACGTTCCCAAAAGCGCTAAACGAACATCCCAACCTGCCTGTTTTAGCAATCGGGCGACCACAAATCCGTCACCCCCATTATTTCCAGGGCCGCACAAAACTGCCACTGGCATAGCGCCCCACCGGGTAACGATTGCATCAGCAATTGCAGCACCTGCTCTTTCCATAAGCGTTTCGCCAGAAATACCGCTTTTAATGGCGGCATTATCCGCAGCCGCCATCTCGTCAACGCTCAATAAGGCGTTTTCGCTATTAGGTCCCAAATACAATTTACCGCTCACTTCGGACTAGAATTAGAAGGATTGATGAAATTTGATAACGCCACCTTTATCATTATATCTTATAGAAAATTACTTAATATGTGTGAACGCCCCGCGATGGATGCACCTATAGATAAATTACTAGCTCAGTTTGAGAAAGACTTGAGTGAAATCGTCGGCGACGATCTGGCGCGTGATCTCGTGCAGTATGGGCGTACTCCCAGCGTAGTTGAGGCAAAAATGCTGATAGCCGATGTGGTGGAAACCCTCAGTAAAGATGAGAAATATGCGATCATTGGATTGATTGAAGAAAACTGTGAGTGATCAATAACCCAAAGTTACACACGGGAAGCNCTTTAGGTTAACNATACTTCGCCTACAGTGTAGGTTTGTGAGGAATGTCGATAATATTTATACTAAGGTAAAAACTTAATTATTAGGCATAATTAATTGTTTATATTAAATTAATTTTCTCACTTGGCAAAATATTCACCATCCTGTAGCGAATATGATTGTTTTCATATATTGAAAACCAGCTTCACGAATTTGCTTCTACTCATAGGCTGTCAAATAGTTTGTACCAAACCTTTTCGAAATTAACTGAAAGCCTCTGGCTAATTAGAATTTTATATTTTAAGCAAATATTTTATGAGTAATCCTTTTAAGCTAAATGATTTTGACTTCGACCTACCATCGGCACGCATAGCCCAAACCCCGATGCGACCTCGCGATGCTGCGAAGCTTTTAGAGATTGGAGCAAAACTTAAAGATTTAATCGTCACTGATTTGCCTGACCAGCTAGAGACAGGTGACCTGCTTGTCGTGAACGATAGCAAGGTTATTCCTGCCCGCCTTCATGGCAAAAGAGGGAAAGCCCATGTTCAAGCGACATTAACTCAGCACCTGGAGGCAAATCGCTGGAAAGTATTTGCGAAACCTGGCAAGCGCCTAAAAGTTGGAGAAAAACTCAAATTTGGTACCGATTTTGAAGCCGATGTCATAGAAAAATTATCTGATGGTCAAATTATTCTTGAATTCCAAACTGATGATTTTGCAGAGGCACTGCGCATTCATGGCGCCATGCCGCTGCCTCCTTATATTAATCGTCTTCCATCACCTACCGAGAGTGATTTCCAGGATTATCAAACAGTATATGCAGCAAAAGATGGCGCTATAGCCGCACCCACAGCAGGACTACATTTCACCGATCACCTACTTCAAGGATTGCAAGATCGCGGAATTGGAATGGTTATGGTCACGTTACATGTTGGTGCGGGCACTTTTTTGCCGGTGCGAGCTAATAGACCGACAAACCATAAGATGCACGCTGAGGTAGGGATAATTAATGAAAAAACCGCTGCTCGTATCAATGAAACGCGCGCTAACGGTGGACGTATTATTGCGGTTGGCACAACCAGTTTGCGACTTTTGGAAACTGCAGTAGACGCTCAGGGTATAGTGCACCCATTTGACGGCGAGACCGACATATTTATTTTGCCAGGCTTCGAATTTAGGGCGGTAGATTTATTGATAACGAATTTCCATTTACCCCGATCAACTTTGTTTATGCTGGTATCTGCTTTTACAGGCCTTGTACGCATGAAAGAGGCATACGCGCATGCCATTGAACAAGGCTACCGTTTCTACTCTTATGGCGATGCTTGCCTATTACACAGAGCCACGACTTAAGAGGAGGTTTTCATAGCAATTTTCCTATCCGAGGCAGATATAGCGTCACTTATAACCATCAACGATGCTATCGATGCGATGGCAGAGGTCTTCAAAATTCGTAGCGACGGTGACGTCATCAATCCCCCCCGACAGCAAATAGATATCCCAAGCGGTTATCTACGCCTCACATCGGCGATCGTAAATCCCATGAAGAAGATTGCCGTTAAGGTCTCTTCTTCAATGGTTTTTGACAGCGATTCCGGCCGAATCCTATTACTCCTAGATAGCGAAACAGGCCGGGTAGACGCAATCATTGAAGTTTTTCGTCTTGGAGCTTTACGCACCGCAGCGGCCAGTGGGGTCGGCACGCAATTATTATCACGTGACGACGCGGAGAGTATAGGGCTGTTCGGTACCGGGCGTCAGGCAAAGACACAAATTGCCGCCGTGACAGCAGTTCGTCCTATAAAAAAGGTCGTTGCTATCGGAAGGAACAAAGACCGGCTAAGCTCTTTCTGCGCGGAAATGACTAAGGAGTTAAATATACCGGTAATTGAAGCCGTCGATCCTCTGGAGCTCTATGAGTGTGCTATTTTAGTCGCCGCAACGACGTCCGCAGAACCGGTAATTTTTGGGGAGCACCTCAAACCTGGCACTCACATCAACGCTATAGGTGCAAACCGTCTGGAACGACGCGAATTGGATGATGCTGTACTGGAGCGGTGTTCGCTCGTAACCGTGGACAATAAGGTCCAGGCAGAAAAGGAATCTTCGGTTCTGTTACGCGCGATTGAACAAGGTACACTCACGTGGAACGATGTGCTTGAACTGGGCGATTTCATGGTGGGTAACGGTAGTGAGCGACGCACGACTGACGCAATCACAATTTACAATTCCCACGGTGTCGCAATGGAAGATGTGGCGTTAGCGACCAAAGCCTATGAATTAGCCCAAGAAAAAGGCATCGGTACAGAGATTCCATTTACGGTAGGGTGACCGGCTATAAAAATATTTAATCAAACCGGAATTAACCAATGACATTCGACTACACCACCACCTTTTGTCCAAATTTACCTGCAGCACCAAAGCCTGGAGGACAAGTCCCAGCTTTTAATTTCGTGGGTGGAAATATGGACCCGAATCTTATTCCCGTTGACGATTTGATTGCAGCTTTCACAAGCGTCATTGAGCGCGAAGGACCTAGCCTTGCATTTTACAATACAGGTACTGGGCCGCTCGGCTACCGTCCACTGCGAGAATTCGTCGCTAAAACGTTAAAGAAGAAAGCGGATATGGATATTTCTGCGGATGAAGTATTGATTGTTTCTGGCTCTCTCCAAGCACTCGATTTGATTAATCAACTCATATTAAAACCCGGTGATACGGTCATCATTGAAGAAGCGACTTACGGCGGCGCCATGAGCCGACTAGACGCTCTTGGGGTCTCATATGAAGGCGTCGCCCTCAACGAATGTGGAATTTGCATGACCGCACTTGCGGACACTTTGGAACGTCTGAAAGGTAACGGTGTTACACCCAAATATATCTATACTATTCCGACCATACAAAACCCTACCGGAACGATAATGCCGCTGGACAGACGCAATCGTATGCTGGAATTAGCGAATGAATACGGTGTCGCCATATTTGAAGATGACTGTTATGCAGATTTGATTTGGAATGAGAAACGCCCACCGGCTATTTATTCCCTCGACGCAGCTAATGAAGGACGGACAGTTCTCTATTGCGGTTCATTCTCCAAGTCTGTCGCCCCGGCCTTTCGTCTTGGATATATTGTCGCCGATTGGACAGCGCTTAAGCACATAGTGCCGATGAAAACAGATGGCGGCACGAGCGCACTCTCTCAGATGGTGATGGCCGAATTTTGTCAAACCAAATTCGCCAGTCACGTGAGTGAATCAACGGCATCACTAAAAGAAAAGCATGACCTAATGTTGGAAGCTCTGGCAGTGGAATTTGGAACAATAGTCGAGGTGCAACCTGCCGAGGGTGGAATTTTTCTTTGGATCAAATTACCGGATACGGTCGATACTAGTGTTCTCTTTCCAGCAGCCGGTGCAGAGGGAGTAGCTATCAACCCTGGACCTGAATGGACAGCTGATGGACCAGCAAACAAAAATAAAATGCGGCTTTGTTTTGGCAGCGCAACAAAAGATGAAATCTGTGCTGGTGTCGCCAAATTAGCCGAAGTATGCCATCACGAGTTTGGCATACCGCTGCGAAGCGGCAATGTTCAACGCTAAGTGTTAGCAATCAGCGAACAAGATGAACGATAAGTCTAGAGACTATATTAATCGTCTTTTTTGTTTACTCGCTTGATCTATTATATGCCGGTGGAGGTGGAATATGACGGATACAGAGAAATTAACGCAGTTGGGTCGAGACACGCCCCTGCCCCAATCACCGAAAGACGCGGTCCTTGAGACTGTCGAGAACCCTCATATTGATACGAACTATCTAGTACGATTTTTGTGTCCGGAATTCACCTCGCTCTGCCCAATTACTAGTCAGCCCGATTTTGCAAAATTTGCTATTGATTATTTACCACGCCAAAATTTAATCGAAAGTAAGTCTCTAAAACTTTTCATGGCTTCTTTCCGAAATCATGCGGCTTTCCATGAAGATTGTACGATTTTCATCGGTAAACGCCTTGTAAAGGCCGCTGCGCCTGTTTGGCTGCGCGTGACGGCCATGTGGTATCCTCGTGGCGGTATTCCCATCGATGTCTTTTTCCAAACAGGGCCTAAGCCAAAGGGCATAGATATCCCAGAACCAGCTTATACGCCGTATATCGGACGCTAACCATGACCGGGAAAGAGACCATCCGGACCAAGGCCAATGAGTTTGGCTTCGATGTAATTGGTTTTACTCATGCTCAGTTACCTGAAAAAACCGGACGCGATCTCGATACTTATTTAGAAAAAGGTCATCATGGCGATATGGATTGGCTAGCGGGTAAAGCTAAGCGACGACGCTCACCAGCGGCTCTTTGGCCAGAAGCAAAATCAGTAATTGTGCTTGGCGTAAATTACGGACCCAAGCACAACCCACTAGAGGAAATGAAAGTATTTTCCAGTGACAATCGCGCCATGATTTCTGTCTATGCGCGAAATCAAGATTACCACGATGTCATTAAGAAACGCCTCAAGGCTTTAGCCCGCTGGCTTCAAAAAGAAAGCGGCGAATATGTAAAAGTTTTTGTCGATACAGCACCCGTTATGGAAAAACCGCTCGCTCAACAGGGGGGATTGGGTTGGCAGGGTAAACACACCAATCTCGTTTCACAGGAATTTGGATCATGGCTATTCTTAGGCGAGGTGTATACCACCCTAGAAATCGAACCGGACGTGGCAGAGGTAGACCATTGCGGTAGCTGCACCGCTTGCCTGGATATATGCCCCACCAAAGCGTTCCCCGAACCTCATAAGATCGATGCGAGACGCTGTATCTCATATCTTACTATCGAGCATAAGGGCCACATTCCCCAAGAGTTTCGCAAAGCCATCGGTAACCGTATTTATGGTTGCGACGATTGCCTGTCCGCCTGTCCATGGAATAAGTTTGCGAAATTAGCAGACGAACCGGCTTTCCTGCCTCGTGATGCACTCAACGGGCCAAAGCTTGCGGAGTTAGCTAAACTGGATGACGCACAGTTCCGCAAGATGTTTTCGAAAACCTCAATCAAACGCTCTGGCCGCGACAGGTTCATCCGAAATGTTATGATTGCCATTGGTAATAGTGGTGATGCTTCGTTAATAGAAGTTGCACAAGACCGCAGAAACGATAAATCGGAAATCGTGCGCGAAATGGCTAGTTGGGCTATTTCGGAACTTTCTTAATAGGCTGTTGGCAAATCCGGGTCTAAGCCCATCAAATGTTGGCCGACCATATTGAAATTAGTCTTCCGCCCTTGGCCTTGCTGGGTAAGAGTATGAATGTCTCGAAAACGCCGCTGGAAAAGACTTGAGTCAAAGATGCTGGTCGCACCTGTTGCATCATATATTTCGTCAACCACATCTTTTGACTGATGAATTGCATAGGTAGTGCTTAAACGGATACGCATACGAGAGTCCAACGTGAGTTCGCCCCGCTGCTTAACATCTTCAAAGACTTCGGCGGCTTCATTAAGCACATACATACGCGATGATTTTAATTTTGCTTCACACGTAGCCACCATGTTTTGTACCGCAGTTGTTTCGGCAAGTCGCTGTTTCATTCGATAAGGCTGTTTTTCACACGCCAAGGTTTTGAAATCTTCCAGCATGCCACGTGCAATACCATTGGCTACTCCGGAGAAACCAATCGCATAGAGATTGGTTGTTGGTATTGTATACAGAGGCCCGTCACAATGGCGCTCTTCAGGAATGATATAGCGTGAGAGGGAAAACTCCTTTGGTACGAAAAGATCTTTGACAGAATAGCCATCGCTAGCAGTACCGCGTAGACCCATAACATTCCAAATATCAATAAGTTCGCAGTCTTCCTTCCGAAATAATAAAGCACGAGTATCTTCGGTTCCATCCTCTTTTGTAAAGGTGAAGCGCCCACCGAGATAAGTTGCGTGGCGTAAACCACTCGCAAATTGCCAGCGGCCTTCTTTTACGTAATAGCCGTCCTCACGCACTTCGACTTCCGCTTTACCTGGTCCCCATGCCAAGACCCCGGCAGGGTCTCTACCCCAGACTTGTTTGGCGGTTGTCGGCGGAACGTACGCCGCTGAAGTGGAACAGCCATTACCTTGACAGGTGACCCAGCCAACACTGGCATCGCGCTGAGCAATAGCTGAGGTAATACAAAAAAAAGTAGCCGGGTCAATTTCCAAACCACCGTAGTCTTTTGGCAACAACAGGCGAAATAACTTTTCGCCGTGCATTTTGTCCAACAAACCCTTGGGCAGCCGTCGCGTTTGATCAATTTCGTCTGCCGCAGCGCTGATATCATCAGCTATGCGTTCAACACGAGCCATATGATCTTCAGTGTCATAGAGCGTGATTGCCGCCGCTTCAGCCATCATTATCTAGCCACCTCAAATGGCAATACATGGGGTTGATCGGAATACCCCAATACAAAGTTACGGTTCGTTTGTTCCGGGTTTCGGTTTATGTAAGGCCGACCGTATAAAGGATGGGTCATAGAACGTACCTCATGTTCAAGTGTATGCAATTTTTTGCCGCTATCTAGATCGATAATATTCTTGAAGCGGTACTGAAACTGGTTACTTTCTTGGCTGATCAAATTCAGCGCCATCAGGGCCTTATGCGGTCCAGAAAAATCAGCGAGATAAATCTGAACATGGTGTCCGTCATAACGGGGTATTTTCTTGTCGGTTTCGCGGAAGATCATCAACTGATGGTAGCCGGACTCTATTTGAGCGGCAATCCCTCCTGCTTTACGCACCGCCACTTTTGCACCCATGATTTCACGATAAAACCGCGCGATCCCCTCCGAACTACCTGGTCTGGAATCAAATTCCACATATCGAATACCAAGACTTGCGGGACCGTGTTTCCTATTCGGAGGGAAGCACCGATAAGCATTGCCCCACGGGCATATGACATCTAAGTAATTGCGGCTGGTTGAAAATTTAAATTGGGTTCCGCGTAAATCTTGCTTTACGGCCTCTAACCGTTTCTTAAGACTTTTTAGGTCTGGCACAATTATACCGGTATGACCTGGAATGCGCTGCGGCTTTCCAGTTGGCATATGAATTTGTGTCTTACCGACGTTCATCCACATATTGACAACACCCGGTGTCATGTAGGGGTCACGAGTAAACCCCATCCCAACTACATAAAATAGCGTTGCCAAGCGTTGATCCGGGACCTTAACGTTCGTGTGTTCCAGGCCAACGATATTTGCCAAGTCTTCTGCGGTCCGGTCGAAACTCATTCCCATCCCTTTCTAAAACTCGTTTGGACGACCCACTAGTCTAACAAAAGCCGCGCAAAGTAATGCTAGTCCCTTTTTTAAAATTTCTCCATACTACTTAATTGTAATGGCAAACTATGGGAGTGCTGTTTGCAATGAGGAATCCGGTCAAATATATCCTGGGTATAGTAGCTTTCGCTTTTGCGTTAAACGCTTTTGATTCAGCACCCGTTCTGGCTGACGAGCATATGATAGTTATCAAAGAACGTAAGGCGCTGATGAAAAAGGTTGTTAAGGCAACTAGAATCATCAAGAAATATAAAAAGGGTAAAGCATCCGCTAATGAGGCAATCGCGGCTGCTAAAGCGCTTCGCAAGGCCATGAACGCTTCGATAGATAAACGTCTGTATCCTAAAAACTCTACACGCCCAGACGTCTCGGCGAAAAAAACACGTGCCAAAGCCAACATCTTGTCCGAATGGGAAGCTTTTGTAGAAGCGGGCAAAAAATCCGCGAAGCTTGCCAGCAAATTCATCGAGGTTGCTAAGGTAGGTCAAGGAGAGGCCAAGTTTGCTTGCGGCGGTTGTCATAAACCCTATCGCGGTAAGAAGGTTAGATAGAACAAAGCGTTGTTGATTATTTCGGCACACGAGACCAGTCCTCGCTATACCCGAAAGTACGACTTTTTTTCTTAAGTGGATTCTCAGCTCAGCGATTAAATATTATTTAATCAGCGAATTTCTTAACTGCGAGTACGGCGTTCAAGCCTCCAAATGCAAACGAATTTGAAATAGCCGCTTTAATAGGCATATCGCGGGCTTCATTTGGCACATAATCTAGATCACATTCAGGATCAGCCTCTTCATAATTAGCTGTTGGCGGAGCCACATCATTATTTATTGCGAGTGTAGTGACAGCCAATTCCATAGCGCCCGCGGCACCCAATGCATGACCGAACATTGATTTACTAGCTGAGATGGCTACTTTTTCAGCGTAATTGCCCATGGCAATTTTTATCGATTTAGTTTCAGTCATATCGTTGGCCGCAGTTCCGGTTCCATGGGCGTTGATATAGTTTATATCTTCTGGATTTAGGCCGGCATCCTTTAGAGCAAACTTCATGGCCTTTGAAGCACCTTCAGAACTAGGCATGGTGATATCCATAGCATCGGAGGTCATACCGAAACCAACAATTTCTGCGTAAATTTTTGCTCCACGAGCTTTTGCATGTTTCAAAGTTTCCAACGTCATGATTGCCGCGCCCTCGCCCAAAGTCATTCCTGTGCGATTTTTTGAAAACGGACGGCACGTATCGGTAGTCATGACCCTTATGGCTTCCCAGCCTTTCATAGTACCTATAGCTATGCAGGCTTCCGTGCCTCCAGTAACGGCGCGGTCAACGATACCCTGACGCACCATGTGAAAAGCCTGTCCAATGGCATGATTGGCCGATGAACACGCGCTGGCGATAGCATAAGCGGGCCCGGTAATACCATTTTCCATCGTGATATGACTACACGCTGCATTCAACATCATGCGTGGAATAGTTAAAGGATGAACGCCTCTCCTTCCTTCTTTGTAAATGTGATAATAAGCTTGATCTGCTGTTTCCTGGCCACCTACTCCGCAACCGATAATGGTTGCAGTGTTGTCCCCGTCCTCTCCGTCGAAAGTAAGCCCGGAATCTGAAATCGCTTCACGGGCGGCCATCAAACCAAGTTGCGAGAACCTATCCAGCAGAGCCAATTGTTTTTTTGGAAAATGCTCTTTTGCAACATAATCTTTAATTTCGACGCCAATTTTAATTTGCAATTCATCCGTAGGAATTGTTTTAAGCGGTCCAATTACACAGCGGCCGTTACTAATCGTGTCCCAAAACTCTGAGATTGATTTACCAGCGCCTGAGAATACGCCTAATCCGGTAATGACAACCCTATTCATGGCTTACATTTCTCCACATCGTTGCACGTCAAACAAGTAGGCGAAGAAACCAAGTACAAAGTTAAAGCCCATCCCTTCCTCTCGTCAGCACAATCCGATTGTAATCGGAATGCGAGATTTAAGCTTGCTCTTCTATGACCTTTTTTACCGCATCGACCACATGGCCAACTGTCTCAAATTCCATCTCTTGATCATTTGCATTGTAAGGAATTTGGATATCGAATTTTTCTTCAATTGCAAAAATTATTTCAACAATATCCAATGATTCTATTTCTAAATCGTCAAGTCGTGCTTCGCGTTCAAGTTTTTCACGCGGAACATCTGCCTTATCAGAGACTATATCGTAAATTTCTTCTTCTACGCTCGCCATCGTACACTCTCAATAATTGGCGTTACTGCCTGCTATTGGCGGATTTGGTTAGCCTTTTTCCGAGGTCGTTTCAAGCGCCTTTAACCTAGATTTAAGTTTTGGGATATCTCTGTAGACACTGCCTAAGCGACGAATTTGCATATATTGCTCTGTCGCCTCATTTTTTGGGAGCGCTGGATAGCCAATAGCAACTGTCTTGTCAGGAATATCAAACGCAATGCCTGACCCTCCTCCGACGACGACATCGTTTCCAATATTAATATGATCCGCTACACCTACCTGACCCGCGAGAACCACCCGATCGCCAACAGTCACACTCCCTGCTATCCCTACTTGCCCACAAATCATACAGTTTTCACCAATCACCACATTGTGCCCAACCTGGACTAAATTATCGATTTTTGTATGACTACCAATGCGCGTGTCACTAAACGTCCCTCGGTCAATGGTTGTTGAAGCTCCTATTTCTACATATCCGCCAAGCCTTACGGAGCCGGTGGAGTTTATCCGCGTAATTTCAAGGTTCTTTGCATTAACCTGTCCTGGGGATGATAAACCTTTAGCCTCCTCAACGCTTCCCGGTTCTGGCGTGACAAAACTAAATCCGTCCGATCCAATGCTAGCATTGTGATGAATGATACACCTCTCACCTATTCGGACGCGCTCTCCGATGCGAACTCCAGGGTGTATTAAGCTAGCTTCTCCGATTATCGCTTCAGCACCAATTGTTATCTGAGCCATAAGGATCGTACCGTCGCCAATGGCAGCGTGCGGCCCCACATACACGAAAGGGCCAATCGAAACTTCTTTACCGATACTTGCGGAGGGATCAATTACAGCGGTGCTATGGATGGTTTTTTCATAGTGGACAGGTTTTTCATAAATCTTCATGAGTTGCGCTAGAGCGATACGCGCGCGACCAACTTCGACATAGCCCTCAACAGCGTCGTCGGGCATCTCAGAATTAGTCAATACGACTGCCGCTATAGCCTTACTCGAAGCTAGTGATTCAACCAGCTCTTCATCCATTGCCAAAGCAAGAGTATTGATTCCTTCTGCATCTGCTGGGTGAGCTAGTGTCTCAATCTCTATCTCACCATTACCAATCAACTTGCCACCAATAGCATCCGCAATCTCTGAAAGTTTCATTTACATATCCACTTTTTAAAGCCTTGTTGTTAATACCATGACCAGATGCCAATTCCAGGAGACATTTAATATGAGTGCCTCTGTTCCAAGTACAATGCGCTATGTCGATATAACCAAAGCGGGAGATCCTGAAGTCCTTCAAGTTCGTGAACGAGCTTTACCAGAAATAGGGGATGGTGAAGTATTAATTAAGGTGGCTGGCGCTGGATTAAACGGCGCTGATATGACCCAACGACGAGGAAAAAGGGGAAATTTGTCGGGCTCTGGTCAACGATATTTGGCCGGCCTTTAAGACAGGTGATTTCAGAATAGAAATCTTTGCGCGGTTCCCTTTCTCCGAGCCTTACAAAGCGCATGCGCTGATTGAAACGAGTGAGCATATCGGCAAGCTTTTTACTCTATCCGGATAATTGATTAGGCTTATGGGAACCGCGCCCCCTTGACCCTACGCGATATCTCGCGATCATAACGTCGGGCAAATTTCTATATCCTGGGAGAGGACTAAATAATGGAAAATTTCACAAAAAAAATTAGCGAAATTATTGTCGGTATTTCATCCAAAGATATGACAACGTTGTCAATTGAGAAAGCCCGCCAACTTTTCCTGGATGGCATTGCTGTCGCAGTTGCAGGCTCTATCAAAGAAGAGCCGCCATCAATTCTTGCCGCACATATTAAAAGCAAAGGTGCAAAGGAAACTTCTTCGGTTATTGGCTTTGGCTTTAAAACCCATCCGGTAGATGCGGCGTACATCAACGGGGGCTCCATGCACGTACTCGATTACGAGCCAATGTGGAGCCCGGCTAATCATGCTATTTCCACTAACCTTCCCGCAATCCTGTCGCTCTCTGAGACGCTAGATTTCAATGGTCTCGAAGCCGCAACGGCTCTTGTGAAAGGTACAGAGACACAAGGCTGGATAAGGGAAGGGTCAGGCGACTATGACGCGAAATCCATCAAGAACCATCCTCCGGGCCTTGTCGGCCCTCTTTCATCGTGTGTCACTGCGGGTCACATCCTAGAATTTGATGCCAATACCCAGCGTCATGCATTCGGAATTGCAGCATCGCGTTGTGGCGCATTGAATGCAAATGCTGGAACAATGGTCAAGATGACCCATTGCGGTATTGGTGTCTCCATGGGCCTCGATGCAGCCATGCTTGCATCGAACGGTTTCACCGCAAACCCAGATATATTTGAATGTGACAAGGGCTATGTGGCAATGTATATGCCAAATTTTGACTATGAAGGAATGTTGAAGTTCGGACCACCCTTCCGTCTGGTTGATCCGGGATATTCGATCAAAATGTTTCCGAGCCAATTCGGCACCCATTTTGTTATTACAGCCGCACTCGAAGCACGCAAACAAATTGATGATATTTCGAAGATTAAGGAAATCAATCTCACTACACCAAGTATGGAATACGTCAATCGACCTGCGCCCCACCAGGGATTAGCGGGCAAATTTAGCTTTCAATACACCGCCTGTGCTGCCCTATTGGATGGTGAAGTCGTCATCGATACTTTTGAAGATGAACGTCGCTTCGCTCCTGATATGGAAGCAATGTTGAAGAAGGTGTCTTTAACGCAAGACCCGGAACGCCCCGCTCGTTTCGAAGAGGAAGTGGTTGATCTTGAAGTAGTTCTCGAAGACGGCATCAAGGTTGTTACCCGTTGCGACGGACCAAAAGGTAGCTGGAATGGCGAACCTTTGGAGGCAGGAGCACATGAGGAGAAATTACGGATGTGTCTTGATTGCCGGCTCAACGAAAGAGACAGGGAGCGCATTATCGAGTTGGGGAGTAATCTCGAACAGCTAGAGAATAAAGATTTGCGAGAAGTTATGGCTATTGCTTCCAAACCTAAGAGCTAACGCAACCAGATCATGAAATTCGTCGCTTTCGTACATATCGCTATCACGTATATAGCTGTTTCAATAGAACAATTTGAAGGGACCGATCCGAATATCAGGTGCAATCAAACAGCCTATTAAGAGCCTTAGCCTGAAACACTGACCTTAATAGGTGCAAAAAAATCGACTTATCTGAACTTCACTGCCAGCGCCGCTTTTAAAAGCATTATTCATTCTATTGATGTGGACAAAAAATGAAAGACCTAACAAAAAAACTCGCAGAAAAAATCGTTTCCACAACGTCGGAATGCATCTCAAGTGCAGCCATAGAGAAAGCTAACCAGTTATTGCTTGATGGCATTGCTGTGGCTGTAGCTGGCAGTATTCAAGAGGAACCACCATCAATCCTTGCAACGCACATTCAAGAACAAGAAGCAAAACCAGTTTCTTCGGTCATTGGATTTGGTTTTAAGACGACCCCTGTAAATGCTGCCTATGTCAACGGTGCCTCCATGCACGTACTCGATTACGAGCCAATGTGGAGCCCGGCTAATCACGCGCTATCGACTAACTTACCAGCAGTTTTAGCGCTGGTTGAAACGACGGAGGTCAATGGCAAAGAAGCGCTGACAGCCTTGGTCAAGGGTATTGAGTTGCAGGGTTGGATACGCCATGCTTCGCGCGAAAATGATCCTGCTGTATTACGCCTCCATCCCCCAGGGGTAACTGGGCCCCTCTCCTCCGCCGTCGCCGCTAGTCATATTTTAGAGCTGGATTCAGACGAGCTGCGCCATGCAATCGGTATCGCTGTTTCGCGCACTGGAAGCGCGCTTGCCAATGTAGGAACAATGGTAAAAATGACCCATTGTGGCATGGGAACTGCCATGGGCTTAGACGCAGCCCTTCTTGCCCAGCGTGGGTTCACAGCTAATCCGGATGCCATTGAAACTCCACGCGGATTTGTTGATATTTTCTTCAAAAAAGAATTTCATGGCGAAGAGTTATTGAACTTTGGCCCGCCGTTTCGCGTTGTTGAGCCCAGCTATGCGTTAAAGATGTTTCCAAGCCAATACGCCACCCATTATGCGATAACAGCAGGCATAACGTTACACCAGCAGATAGATGATCCAAGTAAAATCAAGGAGATTAACTTTACCTGCCCGGATATGGCCTATATCGACCGACCCCAACCGGTGAACGGATTAGCGGGTAAATTCAGTTGGCAATATGCTGTCTCCTCATCGCTTTTGGACGGTAAAGTAGACATGTCGACCTTTGAAGATGATCGCCGATTTGCTCCAGACATGGAAGCAACTCTAAAAAAGGTCAATCTTAATATGACCGATACAATTAAGGGAGATTTCCTGGCTACCTATGTGGACCTGGAAGTAGTAATGGAGAACGGCTCCCGCTACCAAACACGCTGTGATGGTCCACGAGGCAGTTGGAATGGAGGCTCGGTTAGTTTGGAAGAACATCTTATAAAGGTACGGAGTTGCCTGCACACTCGACTGAACGAAAAGGATTCCGAGCGCATTATTGAATTAGCAAACAGCTTCGAAGGCCTTCACAACAAAGACTTACGAGAACTAATTTCTATAGCTGCGACGCCAAAAAGTTAATTAATTGCTACTACTAAACCTATCCACAAGCTCTTGATGATCATTTTACCCCAATAGCGCCACCACTAAGCACTATCGTCGATGCTTTGGATAGAAATGCCAATGGCGGATGGTAAGGCACCTCTCTTTCTGCTAAATTTTCATTAATATCTGGAAATTGCATGCAGGAGGATTTTCTATGGCAGTTCAAATTGCTGAATTAGACGAGGATGTCGTCCCCGAAAGCATCGAAATCAGACCGCTTGCCATCACAATTGGCGCGGAAATCAGCGGTGTAGATCTGTCAAAGCCACTATCCAACCAAGAAATTACTGAAATCCGAACTGCCTTTTTAAAATGGAAAGTAGTTTTTTTCCGTGATCAACCTTTGAACCATACTCAACAAGTAGCCTTTAGTCGTCAATTCGGCGCCTGTACCCCGGCCCATGCGGTCTATGGTCACCAAGACGACGCCTTTCCCGAAGTGTATTCAATTGATCGAGACCGACGCGATAAACGCTATAAAGGCGAAGATCTGCGCCTACCGTGGTCTGGGTGGCATGCGGACGTAACACCAGCTATAAATCCGCCCGCAGTCTCTATACTGCGCGGCGACACCATGCCCCCTTTTGGCGGAGATACGCAATTCACCGATTTGGTGGCAGCTTATAAAGCTTTGTCTCCTGCTCTTCGCAAATTTGTCGATGGATTACGCGGTATCCACCGTTATCAAGGAAATGCGGCGGTGAATGTGTCGAAAGAATACCTCGATACATTGAAGCAAAATCTCATCATAAGCGAACATCCCCTAGTGCGGGTGCACCCGGAAACTGGCGAACGAGCGCTATATGTCAGCCCATCCTTTTTGGAATCCATAGTGGATCTTACGCCAACGGAGAGTAGTACCCTCTTAGCTATGCTGAAAACCCATGTCACTCGGCCGGAATTTACGGTACGCTTTAAGTGGTCAAACCATGCACTTGCCATGTGGGACAATCGACAGGTACTTCATATGGGGCCAAAAGATATTATTAATTCAGAATATCCTCGCGAAATTCATCGTACCACTTTGATGGGCGACATTCCCGTCGGGCCAAATGGCAAAAAATCTATATCGCTTGAGGGAGAAGCAATTAAACCTATTTAGATTTTCACTTTAGATAAATTATATAAATAATTGAATTATATATAATATATTTTATGATCAAAAGAAATATTAAGAAAATCAGTCTTGATGTGGCACCGCTTACGCTCCATATCGGCGCTGAAATCAAGAATATCGATCTTCGCAAACCACTATCTGATCAACATGTAGAAGACATCAAAGCGACCCTTGCGAAATGGAAGGTCTTATTTTTCCGGGATCAATTTCTCGACCATGACCAGCATGTGGCGTTTTCACATCAACTGGGTAACCCTACTCCCGGCCATCCTATTTATGGCGCTAGCAAGGGCTATCCTGAGATATATACGGTGTCCAAAACACGTATGACTGACCGATTTGAGGGTGAACCGATAAATCATCCTTGGAACTGGTGGCACACGGACCTGACATGCGCCAAAAATCCGCCTTACGCCTCCATTTTACGCGCAGATGTGGTACCTCCTTACGGAGGTGATACGCAATTTACAAACTTATGTGCTGCTTATGACGCATTATCTCCAGGAATGCAGAGTTTCCTCAAAGGATTACGTGGTATCCACCATAAAGCGCCGCAAGACGGGGTGAACGTAAAAAAAATATATAAGGATAAAAACAAACAAACCCGAATGGTTTCCGAACACCCTTTGGTACGTGTGCATCCGGAAACTACTGAAAAAGTACTGTTTGTAAGTCCAAATTTTTTACATGATATCGTCGGCCTCACCCCGACAGAAACCAAAGCGATTTTGGAATTTCTTAAGGCACATGCGGTACGGCCTGAGTTCACAGTTCGGTTCCAATGGAAGCCCGGCTCAATCGCCATTTGGGACAACCGCGCGACGTGCCATTTGCCGCCACGGGATATCTATATGCCTGATTGTAAGTTTGAACGATGCTTCTATCGAACGACTTTAATGGGGCCAACCGCATACGGCACAGATGGGCAAGAATCTAGACAGCTTGAAGGTAAACCACTGAGTCCAATTTAGTCTAGCAACGGTCTCTTAGTTCAGAAAAATCGCCGGAACAAGCGGGTCATCCAAAATGGGTTTCGATGAATTTACGCCAAATAACCCTGGTCGTAAACGACCTATCCCCGCCATAATTTGATAGGCAGCTATTTGCGCATCGGCCTCTGCGTTAATCAGATTGATCTGCGCATTAAAAATTTCGCCCTCCGCATCCAATACATTTATAGTTTCCTCCTTGCCAGCATCGCGCAGTTTGCGGCGCGCATCAAAAACCTCCTCAGCAAGAATCACTGCATTTTCCAATAACTTGATACGTGTCTTTGCCGCTTCATAACGCGCCCACGCTGACCGCACAGCCTCGCGAGCGCGGCGGCCTGCAGAGAGAAGTAACTTCTTTTTTTCACTAGCACCAAATGCAGCGGCTCGGGGCTTCGCCTGAGTTATAAAACCACTGAAAACTTTCCAAGTACTTTTTACTACGACAGAGAAATCCCGACGCCGGCCATTCACCGCATCGGTATTCTTTTTGTGACTATAATTCGTTACAATATCGACTTTCGGATAAAAGTCCGAGCGTGTGGATTTGATTTCTTCTCGCGCCAAGTAAGTTGCCTTTCGAGCAATAAGAATCCTAGGATTTTCTTCGTGCGCTATTTCCATCGCACTATCTAGATTTTCGGGGACTTCCGAACCAATTAAGCCCGGCATTTTCATTTTTTTGAAAACAGGGCCATTACCAAAAGCCTCCTCATAAGACGCGATTGCTGCATTGAGGAAACCGTAAAAAGCAACGCTACGCTCGCGCGCTCGTTGTAAACGAGTTTTCGCCAAAAGCACGTCAACCTCAATACCTCCACCCCTTTTTACAAGCTCGTTTTCAAGCCGCAGCTGTTCGCGGATATTTTTTTCGCTCTGCAAGCCAAGCGCACCAAGTTTTTGTTGCCGCATCACATCAATATATGCCGAAATACCTTTGAGCAACACGCGCTGGCGTGCGTCTTCTAAGGCTAAATCTGCAACTTCCTTGCGGAGTTCGGCGATATTGAAATTGGCAGACGTTTTAAAACCTTCAAATACATTCATTGTAACATCAAGTTTAGCCTGTTCTCGGCCGAGCCGAGACGGCTCGCCTGGATCTTGACGGCGACCGGGACTGTCGACGAATTCGTGTCCTTTATCAGCGGTGATTATTGCCTCTGGAAAATAAGCTCCAGCAGCTTGACGGATGCCTTCATTAGCTTTACGCAAAGATTCTTCCGAAGCTTTAATATCCGGGTGTGTCTCTAAAAGTCTTGCTAGTTCTTGATTTAAGTCGCCCGCAGAGACAGTCGCCGTATCAAATGCACATAGGAATAGTGTCGCAGCAACCAGAGGGAGGAAATGCACTCTGGGTGTGATCTTAGTTGTGCAAACGCCTTCCGGCTTGTAGTTCATAACCGACCACCACTATTACATTCCGAGCAGAGCCAGGCCCGCTCGGTCGGTGGCACGGTGCATTTTCCCTATTATTCAAATCTAGGCCTAAGAAGAACCCATTTTTTTTGTACAGTTTTCTAGTGTTTTGGCTTCTTTTGCTCTGCTTAAGCACTCTTTAGAATGACTACTAATCATTTTGCTATGCCAATATATCGCCCAAAAATTAGGGGACTATGTATTGACCACAGATTAGCAAATAATTCTTCATTGTTAATAACGACAGATATCCAATCAGGTTTTTTTCTAGCAAAGAACTCACAAGTTTTTTACTATCATATAATATATATATCTTACTGATTATTACACTGCAAGGGAATATCTAAAAAATTCGGAAAATAAAGAATTGCTTTCTGTATTTATAAATACTTAAAAATCTATATTTGCCAAAGCGCTATGACAATAATAGCGTGTGCATCCTATTCCATCTGGTTTTTTTCGGTTCCGAGAATCAAAAACGACCAATACCCCACGGCCCGGTTTTCGTGCGAATCGTCTGAATATTAAATAGACGTCAATACAGCATTCACAATTCTACGGCAGGAAACTTGAGCCCATTTATCCAAAGCCGAAGTGAAACATTGCAGCGGATATTAATTCAGGTAATTATCGCGGCAGCGATTTAGGCTGATCGTAGCGTAGTTTTGGGGCGGGGATTTTGGCGGAGCAACAGGCAACAAGCGACAATAATGCGGCTAAGGGAACCGCATCAGAAATTACTGAACATTGGCTGGTCTCTTTGTTGAGACCACTCAAAGGTCGCTTTGTTGAATTGGGCAGCATTACGTTTTTCATCAATTTGTTGGCCTTGGCCGTCCCTATCTTCACTTTACAAGTCTACGACCGGGTAGTTTTCCATGGTGGATTGATCACCCTTCAGGGCCTTGTAATCGGCGCATTAATAGCAGTTGGCTTCGATTTTATTCTCCGCGAAGTGCGCGCGAAGCTAGTGCAGCGTTCAGCCATGCGTATCGATGTTGAGATTAGTCGACGTCTATTCCGGAAGCTAACTGCCCTGCCCTTACGCGTTTTGGAACGCCAATCGACGCCGTTCTGGCAAATGACCTACCGCGATGCGGAAGCGGTGCGCGACACCATAGCAGGTGCGCCAACAGTGCTCCTAATCGACTTGCCATTCGTTCTAGTATTCATGATTATCATTTATTTCATCGCAGCCCCCATTGCATGGCTTTTACTGATTATTGTGCCCGCCTTCATGGCCTTGGCATTTTTCTCTTCGCGCGCAATCAATAAATCTACTGAAGCCGAACGCCAAGCCAATTTGGACAGAGACGCTTTGCTAGCAGAACTGCTTTCCGGACGTACCGCGGTCAAAGCACTTAATCTCGGTTCGGAGCTACGTGACCGGTGGGAAACTCGTCAGGGGGTGACTGTGACGCGCGGTATCACGCGCGGCGCTATAAACGACGTGTACATGCATTCGGGCATGATGCTTTCTATGATAACCCTCATTTCCATGACCTCGGTCGGCGCACTAGCGATTATCGATCAAGAAATGACCATGGGCAGCCTAATAGCGGCCAACATGCTAACCAGCCGGATCATACAACCTATGAGCCAGTTAGTAGGTAGTTGGCGAATGTTAGCACGCCTGAGAAGCAGCATCCAAAGGCTATCAGATTTGTTTGCAATTAGAGATGATAATTTCGAGGCTGTGATAACGCGGCCGCGCCCGACCGGCAACCTCACTGTTGAAAAAGCAACCTTCCG
>PAXN01000054.1 GCA_002715005.1 Rhodospirillaceae bacterium | reverse complement strand
TAGACAAGCTAGCGGCCAATGGGGTGCTATTTTCTAACGGCTACATAACTGCCCCTCAGTGCACACCCTCGCGAGCGGGAATGGTTACTGGTGTTTATCAACAACGATTTGGAGTAGATGACAACCGATATACACCAATACCTGAAAATGTGGTCACCATGGGAGACCGTTATTCTGACCTTGGTTATACAACAGGAATGGTTGGCAAGTGGCACCTTGAAATAGATCAAAATTCAAAGCCATGGTTTAAAGAAAACTTTCCTGATACACCCATAAGTGAGTTTAACCCAGGAAGGTTACCTTCATCGCTAAAGGAGCGATATTACCCGTCATCAAAAGGTTATAAATACAATTATTTCGGTTACGCAAACCGTTACTGGGCTAACTACGACCTTAAGGGCAATCAAACCCAGTTGGGCTGGAAAAGTAATTCTGACTACAGGTTAGATGTCGTTTCAGACGCAGCGACGCAATTTATAGATATAAATCACGATGAGCCGTTTTATCTTCATGTTGCTCATTACGCACCACATGTACCTTTAGAGGCAACGGAAGATTACTTATCATTGTTCCCTGAGCAGTCATCTAATCGGCGTAGATACGCGTTGGCAATGATGTACGCAGTAGATGCAGGTGTAGGCAGCATAGTATCTAAGCTTGAAGAATATGGAATATTGGAAAACACTATTATCGCTTTTATCAGTGACAATGGTGCTCCAATAGGGCTCGACTTTACTGATGCTCCTATAACAGAAAAAGAGGCTTGGAACGGTTCATTGAATGCGCCATTGCTGGGTGAGAAAGGTATGTTGACTGATGGGGGGATAAAAGTGCCCTTTATCGTCCATTGGCCCGAAAAGCTTCAAAGCAATACCGTTATAGATGAGCCTGTTATTAGTTTGGATGTGCTGTACTCTGCTATTAAACGTGCAGGTGCTTCTGAAACTGTTTTATCAGAACTCGACGGTGTTGATATTTTTCCAACTCAAGGTTTTGACAAGAGCGCTCTTATGAATCGCCCGCTTTTTTGGCGTTTTTGGAATCAGTCAGCAGTTCGTCTTGGAAACTATAAGTACCTTAAAATGGGCGCAGAGCACGAGTTTTTATTTGATATGGCTTCAGACGAGGCAGTTTCCAGCAATTTAATTTCAGACATGCCAGACAAAGCAGAAGAACTNAAAANNTTGTACGAGGCTTGGAATGNNGAGATGTNTAGGCAGCCNCAGCAANACAGNCTTAACTCTCAGGANCGNGAGTGGTTGTCNTTTTATTTAACGCCNTAACGCTTTANTTTGGTGNNANANNNAGAATTGCGNTNTACANNAACAGCCTTTTTTAANGNCTCANTTTNATTTAAANGGNGTTATAGNNTTAACTAAGNNGTNNAACTCNTNTNTACANNAGGNTTATGNACTNNTTGCGGTTGTCAGTNAGNCTGNAAATGNTAATATTNACCAANANAAACCTTTCAATGCCCACCGAACNTTTTCTATTAGATAGGACAAAATGGAAGCAGCAAATTACCCATTATTTTTTATTCATATATCTAAAACTGCNGGTTCTAGTTTCCGCGTNGCGGCCGAGCGCTACTTCGGTAAAGAGCATGTCTTCTATGATTATGGGCCTAAAGCAAATGAGACTAACCCAGACATACGAACGTTAGATTATGAAAAACGTGACCGCTACGCAGCCGGAATGAAGATAGTAGAAAAAGCTAAATTCCTTACAGGGCACATTAATCATCCTAAATATGCGCCATTTATTCCGGCTAAGAATGCAATTACCTTCGTTCGTGATCCTATTCAACAGGTTCGTTCCCATTACGAGCATTTTACCCGCCACCACCGTTATAAACGTTCGTTCACCGAATTCGTAAATGAACCGCGATTTAAAAACGTACAATACAAAGCNTTTCAAGGCACGTGGCCTGANGCTATTGGNTTTATAGGTTTGACAGAACGTTACAATGAATCATTAGCNCTCATNAANAAGATGTATTCCATTGATATTCAAGGATTGGATATCAATAAAAATACAGAGAAAAAATCTTCAAGCTATGAATTATCAGGCGAAGAGATTGCGCTTATAAAAAAGCACAATAAAGAAGATTTTAAACTTTATGAATATGCACTTACACGTTTTGAACGGCAAAAGCTGGCTATAGAATCTGATACTCCTTTTATTCGCTTCGGTAAGACAAACATGGCTGCAAGTGATGAAGGCAAAATGATAAAGGGGTGGGCTGCCGATTATAACAGTCAGTCTCCTGTAGTCATTGACGTGCGTGTTGGTAAGAAAAAAATTGCTGAAATACCAGCCAGTGAATACAGAAGTACCGCTAATGAACGAAACATTCATCGAAACGGTTTTGTTGGGTTTAGTTTTACTTACCCTAAAAAGCTTAAGAATGGTACTCAACTTGATTTTGCGGCTAAGGAAACAGGTGAGATATTGCTTAGCGATACAATAGACCGCCAAGTATAGCGGTACATAATATGCCTTACAGCCAGCTTAATAAATCTTAGATGTAGTAAATACAATATACTTTTTATATAACTTCTTCCTAGTAAGCTCGCCCTTTAAGTCAGTAGTTTTTTGATTTGAGCCTGAGTATATGGGCTGTCGTTTGATGCCATAAGCCTTAATGGAGTTAAGATGGAAATAGTAAAGAGAGCTTTATCTCTTACACCTGAAATTCAAATTCATAATAAAGCAGTTGTCGTTCCTATTCAGAATTTAAGAAATGGAGAGTTTCAGGTTTGAGTGATTACTAGTAGCGGGGATTTTTGTAAGTATAGTGTACACATAAAGGCTGGCTTAAATTGTATTCCGCCAAGTGATGACTATTCAGTGAGCAAAAAGTTAGCCGGGAAGCATTTATTCTGTGGGATGTTGCAAAATTCACACTTTGGTCACTTCATGGTTGAGAGTGTATCAAGACTTTGGGCGTCTGGTTTTCTAAAAGATATAGATAGTCTTGTTTTTTATAAGCGCAAAAAAAGATCATATTTTTCGATGGTTCAGCATATCACCTCTTTGCAATGGTTGCGCAAGCTACTCAAGATGTTTTCGTTATCTGGAGGCGAAAGAAGCACTTTGATTTTGATTTTCAATTGATATCTAAAACAGGTGAACTAAGTAAAGGTAAGCCGTATTTAAAAGGCTATTGGAAAGCGGCAGGACTTCCTGTTGTATCTTCAACCCAAATTTCCGACTTAGATCATGATAAGCTGCACGAATCATTGGTAGCACACAACTATCATTGATAGAAGTTCAAACTGGAATACACCAGACGAAGAAACTATAGCAAAAGAAGTAGAGGCTATTTCAGCTTATCGAAAAGTCGAGCTGGAATATGAACTCTACTCCATGGCTTAATCATTAAAAATACGCGCCAAAAGAAAAGCTAACCCGTTTTATTCAAGATGTTATTTCTTAAATCAAAACGGGTAGTATTAAACTAACGAGAAATATAGCCTGAATTTTAACTAAACCAGTTTCTTGAAAGATTCTGGAATTTCAAACAACGTATTTGGTGTAAGCATTGGAGGCTTAGTTCTTCCAGTAGAGTCTATCGAAGAACCTTCTCTTAACTGGTCCAAATAGGTAGCGAGAGTTTCATTTATGGAACCGTCTGAGTAAAACAAGCCTTTTTTTAAAAACTTCTCAAAACTTACGAACCATTTCTTCCATGTCTCATCCTCAACTCTTTGATGTTGACCGTCTTTTTCACTTTTCCATTTCATATTTCGAGTTCTGTCGAGCCGTGTCAACCCATACTGAAGATCAAAGTATCTCATGTGGAACATATATATATCGTCGAATACGGTTTCGTGAGTTGAACCGTGAAAACCAGGTGACCAAGTGATAGGTTTGGCGATAATACAAGGTTTACACATTGGTGAGACAAACCGTACGTAAGAGCGTTGTGATAGAACCGGTTTTGAAAAGTCAATAGTGTCTTCTTCACTTGGAAGCTGAGTGACATTTAGACCAATCGCAGTAACTGACTTCCTATTCTTTACCCAGTTAGCAGTATAATCTTTAAGCCCCTGGTATCTTGCTGGGTTAGCAACTATAAACTCATCGATATCGACATGTATAACATGGCTAAAGTAATTAAGAAGTGAACTACAAAACTCGCTCAAAAACTTAGTTCTTTGCTGATTGTCCTTGTACTCTCTAGGAACTCTTATGACATTAACTTCATGCCTGTAGGGATCCAATGACCCATCATTCGAACCATTGTCTACAATATAGCAATTTTCCTTACCAACTTGCTCGCCATAGTACTTTATCCAAAGAGGAATAAATTCAGGCTCATTGTATACCATTGTAACTGCGGCTAACATATTACGTAATCCTTATTTGCCATTAACTTACTGGATATGTTGTTCTGACAGGGCTTTAAGCGACTGGTTATAACTTAACTTATTCTGCTCGAAAAATTGTGCGTATTTTTTGGCGTTATTGAGTCTAATGTTGTCGTAATTATTTGCATCTTCCTGTGTCCATTTGCACCACTCAATCAATTCTTCAGGTGTAGAGTTTTCTACATCTTTGTAGCGTACGAATGGAATACCGGTGGTGCTTGAAAGCTCTTCGGTACGAGAGTCGATAGCAATAACTTTGCCTGGTACTCCTGCTTGGATAGGCAGTGCTACGCCATGATATCGGGGACCAACAGCTAGACTGAACCTCTTTGAGTAATGCATCCAGTTTTGTGCGTCCGCAAAGAGCACGCCGTGGCTTCTAAACCAACTTGTAAGTGTCTCCCAGTCTCCCAAACTGTTGTATACCGTTTTCAGTCTTTCTTGCTGCTTACTATCGATAGTAGAGCCTTCGTTTAAACAGAGTTTGATAAGGCTTTCGGGGTGTTGTATCACATAATCGCCTTGATACTGGTTGACAAGTTCAACTAGCGTTTTTTCGAGCACATAGGACGGGTGCCATGGGTTACCTGCAGCCGTTAGTACTCTAAAATGTTTAGTAGATGTTTGGTGTTCTAAGCACTTTTGGCCTACATTCAGTTCCGTTGAAATAAATTGAGATGGACAACCAAAAGGATTTGAATCTACATCACAAGTTTCGATTACTTCAGATGTAAATGCGCCTCTAGTGATAATGTTTGATACCGAACTATCGGTCCTAAGTTCTTTTGATAATGCTAAAAGGCGTTTAGTTCCTTCTGGAATTTCAGGGTGAGTTCCCACGCTGTTGCTTTGTGCACCCAAACCGATAAACATGGTAGGTAAATCAAATGCTTTAAGCCTATCTGCCCAAGTTCCTAAATCGACATGTGCACCAATTTGATTTGCACAGCAAATAACCAGCATGTCATAGGCTTTATTCACTTGCTCGGGATTGTCTCCCCAATGCACTTCTCTAACTACATCAGCTTTAACTATCTTTTTAACACCTTCAACAAATGCAGTGTTTCCAGTGTTTCCACCTGTTGCCGACATCCATCGTTTCGAATCTGCAAATGCCATCTCCGACTTCACAAACCTGTCGATGTGAATTAAGTTTGTGATAATACCAATTTTCATATCTGTACCATTCTGATTTTAAAGCTAAAATTATCGCGTTTCGAAGAAAGACAAATGTTTTTCAGCGCACTCTGTGTAACTGAGAGGAGACGTTATGTTTTGATAAAAATCATTCCATATTGTTTTGTCAGTTGCCGCGTATTTTAACTTGTTTGCTAATTCTAGAGGGTTTCGGGCACTAAAATGTAAACCATCAACACCATCTTTTACTTTTTCCGCCATTCCACCAATATTTGAAACAATAAGTGGTCTTCCAGCGGTGAAAGCTTCTTGAATAACCATCGGTGAGTTTTCCCACCATACTGATGGAACAATTACCCAATCAAGCTCATTTAATCTTGCTCTTTGCTCTTCTGGCCTGTAAGGGCCGACCCAGCGAAGGCAGCCTTCTTTAATAAGACTTTTTGCTAATTTCTTAATTTTTACTTGAAACTCACCTGACTGGGTTTCTAAGTTCGTCCCGTGAATTTCGACAAGAACAGACTTTCTTTCGTCTTTTGTCATGCTGCGCAAAGCTTCTAAAAGAACGTCTATTCCTTTATATGGGTTAACTTGCCCAAAAAAACCGAATCTATTCCTGGTTTCACCATCTTCAATCGCACGGGGGGCTAACGGAGGTAAGTCGCTCTGACCGTTCTCAATAACAACAATATCATTTTCATCAATACCCCAGTTGATATATCGCTGACGTAAAAATTCGGAGGGGGAAATGAACCCGTCGGCTAGATCAAAAGTGGATTTAAAGTGATGCTTTCTTAGCCAGAAATCTTCGGCAGTATTTTCTGGAAAACAGCCTCTGCACTCATCAAAACTTTCGCTGCTACATAGCTTCATACCTTCGCCCGTCTTGACCATTTGGCCATTGTGTTTACAAATGGCCATGTACTCGTGAAGGGTTAGGTAAACTTTAATGTTGCTATCATACTTTTTAATTGCGCGTATGAACTCAAGCCCGATATGCGCGTAATGATGAATATGTACAATGGTAGGTTTTAATGATTTAAGCAAGTCAACAAACCATGTGGTTACAGATTCTTGATGTGCAGATTTCATTAAATGCCAATCGGCCACACCTTGTTCCCACAGGTATTCGTTGTCACGGCGCTTGTGAATTTGACCTGTAACGCCTCGACCGCGGTCGGCGCGGGCGAGAAACCACGTATCTTCCACATCGTCATTTTTTTTGAATGCTTCATACAAGTTATAAGCTGCAATTTCAGCACCACCCAAACTGAAGTCTGGGTGACCATGAGATACGACTAAAATTCTTTGTTTCATGTGCTTAGTTGCTTCCTTTTAACCTTTGCTAACGCTTTGTTGAAGTAATGAGGACCATTTATTTTGATGGCGGGTAGCGTTATATATTACCACTTTAGTTCTGAAATCGGGAGCGCCGGTTAAGTTGAACGATTGTCGCTCTAGGTGCGTTAACTCAACAGTGGGAACGTATATGCAATGTTTACCTTGTTCTCTTATCTTGAAGCATAAGTCAGAATCTTCGAAGTCGCCTATCAGGTAACCGTTATCCCAGCCCCCTACAGAATCAAACAGCGCGCGGGTCATTAGCATACATGCACCTGTCACGGCCGGAACCATAGTTGCTTCGGTATGTAGGTCTAAACTCGGGTCTATGCCCATGTTAGGATGGTGGTTAGTCCAAATAGACAACTCATTCCTATATACGAATTCCATACCAGCGTGCTGGATAGAACCGTCTGCGAACAAAAGGCGAGGAGAAACGACACCAAAGTCTGAGTTACTATTTAAAACATCCGTAAGCTGTTCAACCCAGCCTGGATTCGTAGGGAACGCATCGCTATTTAAAAATAGAAGATAATGCGCCGTTGCGTATTCAACACCCAAATTATTTGCGCCTGAAAAACCTCTATTTAATCCACCCCAAACAACTTTGAAAGGTATGCCATAAAGCGCATGGATATCGCTAGATAGTTTTTTAAAAGGCTCAACCAAAGTAGGGTCGTCGATAACGTAAATCAATTCGCAATGATTTTGAATAAAGAGATCTTTTGAGAAACACTGCATTTGCGCTTCTACAAAATCCACTCTGCCGTACAGGGGAATGATTATGCTTGCTTCAGGATTGCTACACTCCCCAAAGCTATATACTTCATGTGGCATAGCAGCGATAGCTTTATTTTTTTGCGCGATAGCGCTGGAAATCAAAGGCTCATCAATTTTGCTAATTCGCTTTGGGAGTTCTGATAAGGGCGTATCTATCGTGGCTAAAAATTCAGCCAGTTTTTTTGGCGTAGACTCAATACGCTCAACTTCACACTGAGCGACTTCGTGAGCACCTTCTGAAGATAAAGCGTAAATTTTGAGAACTGTCCCAGGATTACATGCCGTCAACGCTTGAACAAAACCCGTAAGTGGTAACGCTTCAGTCATCTCATCTTCGAATGCGTTGTATACATCCTCACGATACTGGAAAAAAGCGGAACGCATCGGAAGAATTTGTCCTTGATTCGTTTCAAACCAAATAAATGAATTCTGCTTTCGTATAACCCACCCAGAAGTGACTGCTTCACTTCCACTTCCAGTGGCTTTCACTGAATCGATGAAAGCTTTTACATGAGGATGAGGCCCATTTGCTTTCGGTACTATTTTTGTCCAGTTTGCAAAGCGTTCAAAATCGTTCGAAGAAAATTCAGTGTTAGTGCCAAGAATGTCACATGCTTCACTAAAATATTTAGAGTTTTCGTACTCTGAATCGGCGAAGTTATTTGTTCTAACTAAAGAACGCAGGTCGTCATTACCTTTTGCGACTAGACCTCCATTGCGACCCTCGGCTTTTCCGTAATGTAAGTAATGGAAAAATGGATTGACACCGGAAGCGGCTACATCAGGGTAGGCAATCAAGTATTTACTTGTTGAAAACCACTCACATGGATCTAGTCCTTCTTTCCACCCTTCTTTTAAAAAGTGGCTAAGGTAGTCGTCTGTTTCCAAAAACTTATATTTTTTTGCGTAAAACTCAGCATCGAACTCAGTTTCTATGAGGTTTTTTATTGAAGCTTCTGTAATGTTGCCTTTATTTTTCTTGAAAACGCTAAGCACCTACTTCTCCATGTGAGGATTGTCATCATTCGATAATTTGCATGAGATGTTACTACAACCGCATTATCTGGTGCAAAGTATAGAGAAAACCAATATTGTAGATTGTACTATTTGAGGTCTAAAAGTACTTAGATTGAGAACTTGCAGATATCAGGTAATATTGTCTTAAATTTATATTAGATGCATTCAATTGTGCTCAGAGGAAGTTGAGGAAAAATATGTCGGAGCTAGAATCGACCTTGAAGGGCCATATAGACCGTTTTGAAAGCGGCGTGTTACAGGGATGGGCTGCGAGAGTAGGCGACGAATCTCCAATCGAACTGGCGGTGTACGATGACGAGGGGGTACTTCTCGGAGAGGGGGTTGCTGACTTATATCGAAAAGATCTTGAATCTGGGGGTATTAACAAGGGGAATCACGCCTTTTCTTTTGAAGTGAATACCTTACTTATGGAAGCAGGTCGAGCAATTGTTATAAAATGCAAACAAACTGAAAAGGTCATAGCAAGATCTCGTTTTGAAATAGAAATTTCAAAACCATCTGCAAGCGTGACAATTGAAAACCTGTTAGGCAATAAGCTTTCGTTTACAATATACAATCATAGCATCGGCGACGAGAGCAAGATTCTTACCTTTAGCATAGGCAAAGAAAAAATTGGTACCTACGAGTTCAGTAAAAAAGAGAAAATGCACTCATCTCACATCTGGGTTCCAGCAAAATTTCTTGATAATGCATACCATGTCATAAACGTAGGCGTGCAAGGCGAAGTTGCAAGCTATGGAAAGTTGGAAATAAAAGGTGACCCAATCCTCACGCCATGGGAATTTTTAAATCATAGTAGAAAAGAAGCTCATTTCATTTCTAAACCTGCTAGTGCTAATGGTCGTTACGAGTCTTTAACACTTAATCTAAGTGATTCAAATAGAGTAAGCGATATCAAAGATTTGTCTATTGCACATACAGTGTTGGTTGAGGGTTATCAGGGAAGAAAAGTATACCCGTCATTTTCTCTTCCTAAGGTTGAAAACCCTGTAGCTTCTGTAATAATTCCAGCATATAACAAATTTGAGCTTACTTATCACTGCATTGCCTCCGTTTTTCTTGCATACAACAAAACGTCTTTCGAAATCATTTTAGCCGATGATTGTTCTACTGATGAAACAGCAAAAGCTGAAGAAATAATAGGCAATCTGGTCGTGTCTAGAAACGACGAAAATCTACGCTTTCTGAAGAGTTGCAACAAAGCATCTGAGCTTGCGAAAGGCGATTATATCGTTTTCCTAAATAATGACACCGAAGTGAAAAGTCACTGGCTTGACGAACTTGTGGCGCAACACGAAGCAGATGAACATGTGGGGCTTACAGGTTCTAAGTTATTGAATTTAGATGGAACCTTGCAAGAAGCGGGTGGAATAGTATGGGCAACAGGAGAACCTTGGAACGCAGGTCGTGACGGAAATCCATTTGATCCAGCTTGGAACTATGTACGTCAAGTCGATTATGTTACTGGCGCAGCAATGTGTGTGACTAAATCAGTGTGGGAAGAGGTTGGTAAATTCAGTGAAGAATACGCACCATGTTATTACGAAGATACTGACCTCTCATTTAAAGTTCGAGACGCAGGTTATAAGGTACTTTATGTACCGCATTCTGAAGTGATTCATTTTGAAGGTCAGTCTCATGGCACAGACGTAACTAAGGGCTTAAAGCAGTATCAAGTAGTTAACGAAACAACGTTTAGACGAAAATGGTTTAACACTTATAAAAAAGGGGCCAAACCATCTCTTAGTAATTTGCATCTAGAAAAAGATAGAAATGTGGAACAGCGTGTAATGGTTGTAGATTATGCTACACCGATGCAAGGAATGGACGCTGGCAGTCATGCTGCATTACAAGAGATAAAAATGATGCTGGCGTTAGGATTTAAAGTTACCTTCGTGCCAGCGAATTTAGCGCCTATGGGTAAGTACACCAGTGTTTTGCAAAAAATGGGTGTAGAGGTTTTGTATGTGCCGTTCTATTATTCATTGGATGATGTATTACAGCGCCGCTTAGGTGAGATGGATGCTGTTTATATTACTAGATACGATGTCGCACAAAAGTATGTCGATGTAATAAAAGAATCAGGCAAACCAATCCTATTCAATAATGCAGACCTTCATTTCCTTAGAGAAATTCGTGCAGCTTTGGTTCAAAATGATGAGGAGGCTATGGACTTGGCCCTAATAACGAGAGATGAAGAGTTAGAGGTCTGTCAGAAAGTAGACGCCATTCTTACATACAATACTACAGAACAGGCAGTAATTTCGAGCCATATAGCGCAAGAAGCCAATATGCATATTACTCCTTGGATAGTCGAGCCAAAAGATAGCGGCCCCCAATTCCACGAGAGAGAAGGTATTGCATTTCTTGGTGGATACAACCATAAACCGAACACGGAAGCTGTGGAATATATGGTTAAAGAGGTGATGCCGAAACTGAAAGTTCAACGACCTGACATCACCTTTTATATTTACGGCAGTAAAATGCCCGAACATTTCAAGGACTTTGAAAGTGATAATGTTAAGGTAAAAGGTTTTGCAGAAACATTAGATGGCGTTTACCACAATCATAAAGTATTTATAGCGCCTTTACTCTCTGGCGCGGGGATCAAAGGTAAAGTTTTAGACGCTTTAGCATATGCTACACCTACTATCCTTACTTCCATCGCTGCGGAAGGAACTGGTCTCACAAATGGAATTAATACGTTAATTGCCGATGACGTAGACGAGTGGGTTGAGGCAATTATAAAGCTGTACGACGATGACAAACTTTGGAAACAGTTTAGTGAAAATAGCGAAATACTAGCTAAGGAGAATTTTTCTTACCAAAATGGCGTTAAAAAAATGAGAAAAATCTTCGAGTCTGTTGGTATTTTTACATCCTTATAGGACCTTGCAAGTTTGATAAAAGCCACTTTCCAAGTGGCTTTTTCATTTGGTACACGGAAGTAAATCAAATGTTCCGTGAGATAGGCGTAAACATTATTTTTTAGTTTCGTCGTTGAAAAAATGAACAGCGTGCTCTAATGTAATAAAAAATTTATCTATTAGTATTTTAAATTATTGACAGGGACGCCTCATGAGTACCATTCGCTTGGTTCTAGCTAAATGCTTATTAATTGCACTAGCTTCACTTTCTACACAAGTTTGTGCTGCAACTTACCAAAGTTTTCAAGAGTTGATAGACAACGAGTCATTAATTCTCTCGGTTGACAAAACCTCCCTTGATGAATATGGGATTATCGTCGAAGGAATATTAGTCAAGTCAAACTCTGGCTCATGGAGCTTCTCTGATTATACACAAACACAGATTGTTCCCTCCTACGATATTGTTTTTACCGCAGCTGGAAATCAGCTCACCCAAACTTATCTAGACAAATCCCACGGAAGCTCGTCGTTTCAGGAGTATGATGTCTACACCAGTTCGTACCGAGATCGATGGGGCGACCTTGTTGCTGACCAGCTCATCGCAGCATTTGAGCAGGGCTTGATAACACAAACACCATCTTTGCAATGGTCAAGTGTAACTGACAATGTTGTTTACACTATAACCAATGCAGCTGACGGCTATTTCGACCTTACTGCAAGTGTTACAGTAGAGGAAATTCTCTATATCCCAGAAAATGTCGTGAATGGAATTGAGGGGGGCTGGCAAGGTGAGACGGAAATTTCTGCGTTTTCAACAAACGTATATAATGGAGTACGTTTCGAGTTTGGAATAGCAGATAGAGGAATTACGTTTGACGGCTTAGAGGGGATGAGTGCTGCTATTCCAATTGTCGATGAAATCGACTTCCAATTCGGTGACGAAGTAAATTCGATTGTGCATGACATTTTCGAGTTATCGAGCACGCCTGTAACATCAATAAGTCAAGTTCTTGAAGACGCATATACAACTGAACTTAGAAGTAACGAAATTCTAGTTAATATGAATGGAGTTCTGTTTGTTATCACCCCCATACAGAGAGTTAATGAATCGGTGTGGACTGTTCTCGTTGAAGTAAGCGCTGAGGGGGAAACGTATCGCTTTGCTCGTGAACTGGTGGCGATTGATGGCTCGGCTAAAAATTTTGGTTCTGGGTTAGTCTCAAACTTTCCCTTTGTTTATAACGCTAATATTAACGGTCGTATTGACGCTTGGGCGAATGACAATGGTTGGCCTATTTGCGACATGTTATTTGCTTACTCTTTCAACAGTGACGGTACTTTCAATCGAGGTGTTCACTGCACCAATGATACGATCCTAATGGGAGTTTCAGGTTGGACATGGACAGTGTTAGATGGGAAGGTCTCGTTAAACTTTGACTCTAGTTATGCTATTCGAGAGAGAAACTGGATACCGCTAACAACCAACGATAATGGATTAACGTTTGTATTGGAATACAGTACTTACGAAGACGTTTCTAGTGGTACAAGTGGTGTGTGGATTGCTCCTCGTATCAATTACTTGGAGTTAGTAGATCTTAGTCAATATAAAGATGAGTATATCGCAGGTGGATTTGACGGTGATAATGACGGTGACGGAATATCCGACTCTGATGACGACGACGACGATAACGATGGCATGGAAGATTACTTCGAAGAAAGTTATGGTCTTAATCATTTAAATAGCAATGACGCCAATCAAGATGCGGATAATGATGGGTTAACCAACCTTGAAGAGTTTACATTAGGAACGAACCCTACAAATTCTGATACGGATGGAGACCGAGTACCGGACGTAGTTGACGATTTCCCTACAGACGCATCAAGAACAGATGCTTCAACTCAATTGTTTTCATTTACATATACATTTGATGGCAACGCTCGAGGTACTGCTGGGCATGAATTAACTGCTGTAGTAGAAGGTGCGTTGCTTGAAGATAATGACACAATCGTAATTACTAATGTAGTAAGTGCCTCTTTATCAGGTATTGAGTACGACATTACTAGCGACTTAGCAATAAGAGCCGCTGATCCTTCGCACGCCGCTAGGATGAGTATTTCTGGTAATACATTAGATTTTTGGGTCTGTGTACAAGGGTTTACATTTTTAGATAATGGAGGCGATTGCTCCTTTGGGCTAGACGGTGGATTTTTGATTTCTCCTTACCTAGATTTTAATTCTTTAGATTGTATTACTTTGGATCAACAAGGTGACTGTATAAGATGGGCGTGGGCTGGTATTCCGGAGTTGGGAGGTGATTACCGCGATGGGGACGTTCCTTTTAATCCTGCTAACTGGTCAGCACAAGAAATAAGAACCTACACGCCAGTGAATGATCTCAATGCAGATGGTAAATCTGATTTGCTATGGCGTAGTTTCGATAAAGGTTGGAACTTTTTGTGGACAATGAATGGAACTCAAACATCTGCTGCTACCCCAATCAATGTAGTACAAGAGTATACGTGGACAATGGATGGTCTCGGTGATTATGACGGTGATGGTAAATCGGACATTCTGTGGAGAAATAGCGCTACAGGTATGAACTTCATGTATTTGATGGATGGAGCAAGTATTAAGAGTCGATATGCGCTAAATGTCGTAACCGCAGGTAGGTGGGAATTAGTGGGTAACGGTGATTTTAATGGGGATGGTATAGGCGACGTAATGTGGCGTAACGTAGAACGGGGAGACACGTGGTTCTACATGATGAAAGATGGGCTTATTGAAACAAGCCAACCATCTCTTTGGGTAACAGACTTAGATTTCAAAGTAGCAGCGACAGGTGACGTCAACGGAGACGGCGCAGAAGACATAATTTGGCGTCACAATGGTACTGGCCGCAATTACATTTGGATAATGGAAAACGGTGGTATAGCGAGCAGATACAGCCTCAACGTCATCAATACAGATTGGTCTATTGTGGGGGCCGGAGACTTAGACGGCGATGGAACTGATGACATAGTTCTACGCAATCAAGTTGATGGTAGAAATTGGGCGTATTTAATGAAAGATGGTCAAATTGAAACTAGTACTCTCATTAATCAAGTTGCGGATTTAAATTGGGAAATTGGCAATGTTGGCGATTATGACGGCGATGGCAAAGCAGATTTCATGTGGCGAAACGAAACGACAACTCGTAATCTTATCCACTTAATGAACGGAACGACAATCAAAAGTCGCGGAGTATTACGACCGGCAGACGATACATGGAAAGTAGCTAAGTAGGTCTACTTACACTAAATTAAAAAGGCGGTTCATGAACCGCCTTTTTTTTATATAAGTTCTATGTTATTTTGAAATAATGTTTTAAGGAAAGGAACTCCGTAAATGAAGCGTATTTCATTTATAACAGGGATGGTCGTCATAAGCGTTGCTAGTGGTTTACTGTACCTAAACACCACACGCGACGAAAAGAAACCCCTTCAAGATACTCACTCTGTCGTCAAACGCGATGAAAAAGAGCTAGATGTTAAATACGGCAACGGTGACCCAAAAGCACCCAGCAGTATATTAAGCAATGTTTCTGAACCCCAAAAAAGCAGGCTGAAAGAACAGCAGTTAGAGCAGGACGAACCCCTGACTACTGATGTTTTTTCATCTACCAGCCGTGACGGGAACGGCCAATCACGTATTAAAGTACAGTTACTAGATGCTAATAAAAACGCTCAAACAGTGACCACGGGCGATATCCATAAGCAACCAACTTCACTACTGAATTACGGCTTTAAACGAACAAAAGACGTTTATTCTGGTATTGATGTTATTGAATATGTTGATGGAGGAAAAGTCGACTTTGATTTCCACGTTACACCCGAAGGTAACATATCTGATATAGAAATGCGCTTTTCGGAAGCATCCACCGTGACTATGGATAGTGAAGGAAACCTTCTTATCACCGCGTATAACGGTACAACACATTATGTAAGTCGTTCTAGAGCGTGGCAAGAAAACGATGGCCAAAGGCAGGTGCTTCAAAGCAGCTATGTAGTCGATGGCAATCTCGTGTCTATTGATGTACCAAATTATCGTTCAGATAAAACACTAGTTATTGATTAATATAAGGATATAGAGGTGAGGAAACTTTACAGTTACTTCTGCATTGGCTTGTTGGCAACAGTTTTCCTACTGTCCAATGCCGCAAATGCTGCGCCAGGAGATATTAAATGGTCTGTCGATTTAAATGCTGGTGATGTTATAACCGTCCCAGCCGTTGCTGAAGATGGCACGATTTACATTGGTACTTACTATGATGGACTAATGGCATATTCTATCAACGGCTCACACCTTTGGACCTATAATTCTTATACAAATTACGGCTCTTCGCCTGTAATAGGTCAGGATGGCACGATATACGTCGGTTCCACTGATAACTCGCTCTATGCAATCAATGCTGACGGTTCGTTGAAGTGGAAATTTACTACAGGTGCCAATGTTTCATCTACACCAGCGCTTGGCTCAGATGGGACGATATATGTAGGCTCTGACGACAATAAATTTTATGCTGTAAATCCAGATGGTACACAAAAATGGGTTTTTCAAGGGAGCGGCGATTTCAGTTCAGGTGCTGCGATAGCTACAGACGGTACAGTATATGTTGTGTCTGAATATCGAGATATTTATGCGTTGAATCCAGACGGTACTTTGAAGTGGCAAGCTGAAACAACAGGTTATAACTACGGTGCACCAGCTATCGACGCAATAGGTACAGTGTATGTCGGTTCAACTGACGACAAGATGTATGCACTCAATCCTGACGGCACGCAAAAGTGGGTTTTTGAAACAGGCAATGACATCAGAGGTTCAGCAGCAATTGATAACGCCGGAAATATTATCTTTGGTTCGGCAGACAACAATGTTTACTCGTTATCCTCAACTGGCAGTATCAACTGGGTCTATACCACAGGTGGTTACGTTTATGGTACCCCAGTAGTTGGAGCAGATGGGTCTATCTACTTTGGTAGCAGGGACAATATGTTTTATGCTCTTAGCAATGCAGGTGATTTTTTATGGAGCTCGAACGAAACGGGTTTTTATGATTTCGATGCGTCTGCAACCTTAGTTTCAGACGGTACACTTTATGTCGGTAACGATAATGACGAGCTAATCGCTTTCGAAACATCGACCTCGCTCGCTGAGTCAGCGTGGCCTAAAGCATACGGAAATGTAAAAAACACGAGTTTGGCCGGCGACGCATCTGGTCAGATTACAGCATCACTAGTGCCTTTGCTTACCAATATCAATACAACCGGTCAATGTCCTGAAATGGAAATGACGGTAACGGTACTAGATTCCTACAGAAACAACATATCAGGCCTTACGGCTGACGATTTTGAAATTTATATAAACGGTGACCCGGTGGAGGTCAACACCGTAAACTTAGTTTCCAACGTACGTTCATCAGTGTTAAATGTCGCTTTCACTTTAGACTACAGCGGTTCAATGAATTCTACTGATATCATCTCAATGGAAGCTGCAGCTACACAATTCGTGTCTTACATGCAACCTGGCGACCAAGCTAGCATAATCAAATTTGCAAGTAGCGTAGACGTCATACAGCCGTTCACTGATGATCTTGCTCTTGTTACAAGTTCAATACCTGAAGATTACGCTGGAAGGGGTGGTTCAACTGCATTGTACGATAGCGTATATCAGGCTCTATCGAATGTATCTGGCCAATCAGGTAGGCAGGTTGTGGTAGCAATGTCTGATGGCTCTGACAATAACTCATCGTTCAATATTGACGAAGTGGTCGATTATGCCAATCGTCTTGGTATTGTTGTTTATACAGTAACACTTGGTTCTGGTGATAGAGATGCCATGAGCACTCTAGCACAGCGAACTGGTGGCCTAAGCTATTATTCTCCAACGTCGACAGAGTTGGAAGACATCTATCAATCAATAGTTACAAGCATTCAAAGTCAGTATGTAGTCACATTTACAGACCCTACAAATGGTGGTTCAGATCACAACATTGAAGTTCAAGTTACTGATGAGAATCAATTCGGTTCAGTGTTTTCTACATATGATAGTTGCCGCGATTACAATACAGGCATCAACCAAATAGTAGAATATCAATGCCCGCTACTTGAAGCGGTGGTGAGTGTTTACGATCAAAATGGTGTGCCTTTAGATGGACTGGGTATAAATAGCTTCGACTTGTACCTTGATGGCACCGCCTCTCCAATTAGTAGCGTCACTCAAGTACAGTCAGCCAATTCAAAAACGACTTTCGCGGTTGTGATGGACTACAGTGCTTCCATGTCGTCTTCTGATATAACTAGTATGCAAACGGCTGCTAAACTTATTATTGAAAATAAGTCGGATGCCGATGAGGGTATGGTTGTTAAATTTTCTGACCAGCCGAATGTCGTACAAGCCTTAACGACAGACACTGCTTTGCTTTATGCTGCTATCGATTCTCCATTCGATAACTACGGTGCAACAGCAATGTACGATGCGATTGATGTAGCTTTAACTGATATTGCTAGTACATCGGGCAGAAAAGCTATTATTGTTCTGACTGATGGTGACGATACAGCCAGTACTGGAACACTCGATTCCGTAATTGCTAATTCTAATCAGTACGACATACCTGTATTTACAATAGGTTTAGGGCAAGCAGATGCTACCGTACTACAAGAATTGGCAAACAGAACTTATGGTATTTACTATTACGCGCCAGATAATTCAGAGTTGGCAAACATTTACGCAACCTTATCTGACGTTTTACAAAGTCAGTACCTAATAACGTTCGCGGATATCTTTGCTGACCAAATGCAGCATACAGCGGTGATTAATACTGTTGTTCAAGGTAGACCTATCGCAAGTTCACAACGTAGCTTTTTAAGCTGCGCTCCTCCATCAACAAGTGCACTAGATTTTGAATCTGGTGACGCAGCACTAAGTTCCTTTGTCCTTACTGGTGACGCAAATTGGGAAATAAGCGATATAGAACCTATAGACGGCTTATATAGTATGAAAGTGCCAGATGCACTAATAGACGGGCAATCCGCAACAGCAGAGTTAACGCTTGAAACTGCTGCTGGTGATTTAAGCTTTGATATGAAAGTTGATTCAGAATCTGGTTATGACTTCTTAAGATTCTACATAGATGATGTATTACAAGGTCAGTGGTCTGGTGTAAGCGCAATTGAAACCGTTGTGTTTCCAATTTCTGACGGCACTCACACCTTTAAGTGGGATTTTTCAAAGGATAGTTCGGTTTCTCATGGTCTAGATTCAGCCTGGGTGGATAACATAGTTATTCCAGGTGTAGACAATGGTAGTGGGGCTGACAGCGATGGTGATGGTGTTATAGATAGCGTTGATGCGTTTCCAAACGACAGATTCGAATGGGTTGATACTGACGGCGACGGCATTGGTAATAATAGCGACCCAGATGATGACAACGATGGCTGGCTAGACACGGTTGATGCGTTCCCTCAAAACCCTGCAGAGTGGCTTGATACTGATGGTGATGGTATTGGCAATAATGCCGATGACGACGATGATGGTGATGGTATTGTCGACCTTGCCGACCCTACGCCACTTGGCTATGCAGCAATAAACGATGTAAACGGTGATGGAAAGTCTGATCTACTATGGCGAAGCTTTGCGAAAGGTTGGAACTTCCTATGGGCGATGGATGGTACCCAGTTGTCTTCAGCTACTCCTATTAACGTCGTGCAAGAATATACGTGGTCCATGGCTGGTCAGGGCGATTATGACGGCGATGGCAAATCAGATATATTTTGGCGAAATAGTGATACAGGTAAAAACTTTATTTACCTGATGGACGGCGCAAGTATAAAAGAGCGCTACGCTTTAAATTATGTGACTGCCGGAATCTGGGAATTAGCTGGTAGTGGTGACTTCAATGGCGATGGTACAGGTGATGTATTGTGGCGCAATACAAGCCGAGGCGATACATGGTTTTACATGATGAATAACGGTTATATTGGAATTAGCCAACCGTCTCTCTGGGTAACTGACCTAAATTATAAAATTGCTGCAACTGGTGACCTAGACGGCGACGGAGATGATGATGTTATATGGCGTCACAGCACAACAGGCGTAAACTACATCTGGTTAATGGAAAATGGCATCATTGCTAATCAATATACGCTTAATACAGTGAATACTAATTGGGATATTGCTGGCACTGGTGACTTAAATGGAGACGGTATCGACGACATCGTTATGAGAAACCAGGTAGATGGTCGAAACTGGGTTTACTTCATGCATGCTGGTTTAGTAAGTACAAGTACTCTCATCAATGAAGTGGCAGACCTGAATTGGCAAATTGCTAACATCGGCGACTATGACGGCGATGGAAAAGTGGACTTTCTCTGGAGAAATGAAGTGACTTCAAGAAATATCATCCATCTGATGGACGGTATTACTATAAAAGATCGCGGAGTCTTGAGGCCAACCGACAACAACTGGCAAGTGGCCAAGTAAATTAAAAAAGAGAGCGTTTGCTCTCTTTTTTCTTTTAGTAGGCTTGTTTTTGTGGTGAAAACAAAGCCTACTTATCTGAATAACTATTAATTTCACTATTTAACTGTAAATCATAAAGTGCTCACGTTTTGAGTATAAAGTTAGCGAAGAGCAATTTAGATAGGTTTGTATAAAGTGTTCTTCAATCACATAGCTTATTAGTTCAACCTAAAATATCCTCCACACCGGGATACTTAGCTAGACCTTTACACTGCGATGTAAGCACTTTTTGAATGTTGCGTGCCTTCTCTTTGTCTCCTAAATAAGCCCAAATGACCATTGAACGAAACTTTGCGCCGGGGTCAGAAATTTGGCTTTCAATGCTGCTAAGTTCCTCACGAATCCCTGCTTTTATCGACCCTGTTTCAAACGTGCGGTTCATTCTAGATATGTGAAGATAAGCGTATAACTGATCAACCATTACCGTGGTGTTTTGGTCAGATCTTTGTGAGATCTTAACTGCATTTTCATAGGCTTCCATTGCTTCTTGTTTCATGTTCTTAGCTAAATATGAATCTCCCAAATTAATCCAAATTGGATAGAGGCCATTACTATTAGTATCAGCCATAGCGTCGAGGCTTTTCAAATTATATCCTATGGCGTCGTCGTATTTCTGCATATAAAAGCTAGCGGTTGCTAGCAGATGATCTGAAATATTGGAGGCACCAAACTCATGTTCCATTGCTTTATAGTTTTGAAAGGCGGCCTCAATGTTTCCGTTGCAAAAATAAATACTGCCTAAGTTACCTAAAACGTTTTGAGTGACCTCAATATCTTTACTCTCTTCGAATTTTTTTAAGGCAAGTGAAGCGTTACCTTCGTAATAATGTAAGCGGGCTTCAATGAATGGAATCATCCAATCGTTGGGGGCCAATCTACTTGCTTTAACAATATTTTCTTTAGCTAACGACATGGCTTTAGAGCTTTTAGTCACCAAAAATTTCTTTAAATAACTTTCTGTCAGGCCTACATATGCGGAAGAATAATTAGGACTTACTTTTAAAACTTCTGAGTAATAAGCGATTGCAGACTCGATGTCATTTTCTCGACGACTTTTTTGTGCCAATGAAAATAACACTTCCGGTTTATCTTTAGCTTGTTCGCTAGCCCGGTTGCAAGCATCGGTGGCGTGTACTAAATAGTTGTCATCCGCTGTTAAATACATTTTTTGAGCATACAAATTACAAAGTTGAGCTAAGGCCAATGGATTTGTTGGCGCAGTCGCTAATATAAGATGAGTTTTCTCAAGAGCAGCATTAACATTACCTTCGTTTAGGCCCTTGTGAAGCAATGCTTGACTAGAAACATAGTTTTTCGTGTTAGTTTCGTCCAACCCCTTATAAGTGTACTCAGGTATAGCTAAATACTGTTTAAGAGCGCTTTCTAGTTTGACAGAGGATTTATCAATAGTTTCTTCTGTAACTATAGTTTCGCTGTCTATCAAAGATGCGAGCAAAGTTTTGTTTGTAGTGGTGTAAGCAAAGCCCAAAAGCGCCTTAAATATACCCTTTTCAACTAATTCTAATGAGATGACTAAATCAACATTATAGCTCTCGGTTAACGAGTACGGCGAGTCATTCGCTGCAATATCAGATATAGAAACGGAAGATATTGTGAAGTCTTTCTTCAGTCTTTTGGTCAGGTTCCTAGCTACTTCTTTTTCTAACTCACTGTTACCTTTTATGATCATTAATGACTGTACATTAGGTATGGACTGAGAAATTGAATCGACAGTAGTTTCGTTAGTGTTCCAGAGTAAAGTTAACGAAATAAGAGCGGCAGAAATAATAAAAAAAGCCACAATATGAGTGGGTCGAAGCGTTCCTGCGTGTCTTTGAGATTTAACTTTAGCTGTTCGGGAAGTCGGTGAAGAGGGAGGTATAATAGCGTTGTTTTTCTCAGAAGCCTCTAAATCTTCTTCTGCATTGTTATCCGCAGGCTCTGATGTGTCGTTATAAATAGTCGAGTCGATTACCGAGGCTGGGTTTAACTCCTCTTCCGACTCTAGCTCATCTTGGGTAAGAAATAGCGAATGAGGGGGGACATCCAGGACAGTGGCAATGCGAGTAATAGTTTGGTGAGAAACCCTTGTTTGACGAAAAGTTCTATTAACTAGGTCTCTAGGGGGAGAGTTGATGTTTTCTTTTTCTGCAATAAGCTTAGCAAGTTCAGACTGAGAACGAATGCCTGCATTAAGCATTGCTACTTCAAGCTTATTTCGTGACGCGATAACACCTCTAACCCGCTTTCTTGTAGCCATTTCTCAAATCCTTTTCAACTGGCATTACAGAAATTCTTAAATGTCTTTATTTACGGCTAAGTACTGCTAACTACGTATTCCTTAAAATATCAAAAACTGTATTGTTTGAAAAGTGAGCAGGTGTGTATTTGGTAGTTACCCGCTCATTTTACAGAAAGGGAAATCTTCTAGGTGAAAGGGCTAGCTCGGCTCAATTCTAAGTTTCCCTTCAATTCCGATTAATAATCAAATTCAATGCAATATTAAGGCGGGTGACACATGGACTGCGGTAACTACAAACCTAAAATAAACATAGCTATATTGTTTTATAGCGCTTTCTTGATGATGATATCGTCAATGGCAAATGCCATGACATTAAGCGTTACAAAAACAACTGACAAAGCTTCAACAGGTGGTTACGTCTACCACAAGATAATTATTTCAAATGATTCAAGCTCTACAAAAAGTGACGTTACTCTTTACGTAAATGTTGGAGAAAACACATTTTTTAGGAATCCATTACCCTCTATATCGGGCGGGTGTAGCGGCGTTTGTGACTACACAGAAACTGCTAGATGGGAATTTGGTGACTTAGCCCCAGGCGCTTTTAAAGTGGTCACGCTCCCTGTTTACTCTTCTAACCTATCAACTGGCGACGAACGCACGTTAACAACCAGTGTAACCTATTCAGGGCAGTCCAATACGCTCGAAGTGCTAAAACCTTCAACAATCAACAACTCTCCATCTGTCGCACTGCACGTTGCTGCCAATTCACAAGTTGTATCTGCCAACGAGAATGTGGATTTTGAGATCTCCTATGGAAATGTGGGTAACACGGGCATCGCCTCACCTTCGATGGAAGTGAATATTCCTGCTGGAATGAGTTTTGTGTCTGCCTCTCATAACGGCACGGTTTCCAACAATAAAATCGTATGGACCTTGCCTGCATTGAACCCAGATGTTGGTAATAAGTATCTATTTACTTTGAAAAAGTCCGGTTCGTCTTCAAATGGCAAAGTGGATGAAGTAAGTGCACAGTTTTTCAATGGCTCTAATGCTATTGTCACTTCGGAAGATGCGGTGGTGACAAGTAACTTGCCGCAATTAAGCTTAACGGTAAGTGCTAATAATGATTATTGGCAAGAGGGATCTTATAATGTGATGCGTTATATTGTTAGTAATAACAGCGGTGTGGCTGTGCCCGAGGTAAGCCTTTTTTCCATGGTCGCTCCTGGAACTGCACATACTCTGGCTAGGCCCTCCATAAATGGTGGTTGCAGTGGTGCATGTGACTCGTCTGAGTGGGGCCGGTGGGAATTAGGAACCATTGGTGCTGGCGAGTCGAAAGTAATAACTGTGCCCACTTATAATACCAATGCCGATTCTGGAGAGCCAATTGAAAGCTTAGTTCAAGTGTTTACGGGCAGCGGAGAATACTTTCTAGGAACGCGCCCTACGGTTATTCGTGCAAACGAATCAACAGTCGATTTAATTATCTCCCCAAATAAAGGTATTGTTGCTAACAACGAATCTATTAAGTATCAAATTACTTATGGAAACCAAGCTACTAGCGCTTACACGCCGATGAAGTTGCTTTTTTCTATTCCCGAAGGATTTGATTACGTTTCAAGTAGCGATGGTGGAGCGGTAGTTGGCTCAAACGTAGAGTGGAATTTAGGCACTATTAACCCTGCTATTGGTGGAACACGGTTCGTAGAAATCAAGCCTTCTACACCTTTATCTAACGGTAACATCGTAAAAACAGAAGCAATACTCCAGGATGAGAACTGGATTCAGCGCTCTACAGACTCTGTTGTTATTAATGGAACGCTAAACCTAGACGTTATTGCCACTATACAAAATGATATGAGCCAAGAAAGTGAATTGACCTTTGTAAAAGTGCTAGTTGCTAACAAAGGTGCATTAGACATCAGTGAGCTCAACTTATCTATGATGGTTCCATCAAGAACAGCCTTTACACTACCTATGCCAGGTATTACAGGTGGTTGTTCAGGGGCTTGCGATTCTGGTGAATGGGCAAGGTGGACATTTCCTGTAATTGGCGCCGGTGAGTCACGCTTTGTTGTTGTTCCTATCTATTACAATCAAATTACAAAGGGTGAGCCTTTAGAAATTCAGCTTCATGTAGACGATGCTACGAAATCATATAACTTAACGCTACAACCCACGTTTGTTGCTAAGAGTGATAATGATATGCAGTTATCACTTGTTTCAGATAAGCAACAAGTTGCTGTAGGCGAGCGTGTGCGCTATGAGATTACGTACGGGCAATTAGGTAGCGATGCGTACACCGACGTTATGTTGAAATTACCTATTCCAGAAAACCTTACTTTTGTTTCAGGGAGCGACGGTGCGTTTATCGCAAATGGCCAGCTACAATGGAATTTGGGAACAGTAAATCCTGGCGATGGAGGTATGCACTATGCGTACTTCGACGTGGATACAGAGCTTACTGAAGGTACGCCAATTTCACTAGAAGCTGCGGTATACAATAGCACTGAACGTGTTCAACGCTCTGCAGATAGCATAGTAATTAAAGAAGACGTGAAGTTAACTGTTACAGCGTCGCGAGCAAGCACATTACACCAGCAAGACCTATACAGTTACCAAAAGTTCGTGGTCGCAAACGAAGGCGCTTTAGACATTTCAGATGTGCAATTACATATTCAAACGGGAACACGTTTGCACCATTCACGCCCCTCTCCCGGAATTTCAGCGGGCTGCAGTGGAGCGTGTGACTATCATGAAAGAGGTCGCTGGATTTTAGATACCCTAAAGGCTGGCGAGTCTAGAACTATATCTATTCCTTTTTACACAACCAATGCAGTATCGGGCGAGCCCTTAGACATTATTGCTTATGCAACAGAAGCTTCTGGTGACTTGCAAGTAACTGCTAGACAATCTTTGTTAACCTCAGCTGTACTGCCGTTAGAAATGGTGCTTTCCTCGCAACGAAGTGTAATAAAAGCGAATGAAATTCAAAGCTTTCAAGTGAGCTATGGTAATTCAAGCGCAACCGCATATCCCAATGCCCTGTTGAAGGTAACCATTCCTGAAGGATACAGTTATCAGAGCGCTACGGGGGTAAATGAAAAGGTAGGCAATGTAATCTACTGGCCCTTAGGAACGATAGAAGCCAGTCATTCAGGTGCGGTAGCTTTTAGCTTGAAAGCGAACTCTACGGTAACTAACGGCCAAACAATGAAAATAGAGGCGGAAATAATTAGCGAGGACAATGCTGATAGCGTAAGCAGAAGCAACCTTGTTACTGCTATACACAACCAAGTGCCTTTCGTTCTAGATGTTGAAAATGTGTACACGACTCCGATAACCAGTGAGTCGACAGCCACGGTAAATCTTGAGCTCGAAGTCACTAGTCCTACCCAAATTGCAGAAGTCAGAGTTACTTCTAATGCGCCGCAATATAGTAGCTATCCAAACAGTACCACTGCTGGTGGATGTTCAGGTGTTTGTGATGGTAGTGAATGGGGCAGATGGGAATTAGGAAGCTTAAACAGCGGTGCCATATCACCTTTAAACTACGTACTTTCCATGGGGTACAACCTTCCTCCAGGTAAGTTACTTATTGGTAATTATGTGGCAAGTTCTACCTCATCACCTGTTTTAATGCAGGCGATTTCAACGGTTATACCTACGGGCACTGCCGTTGTTACATCTCCTAATCACGATAGCGACGGTGACAACATTCCTGACTGGTGGGAGCTTAGATATTTAGGCGCGATGAACTGGTTGTTAGCCGATAGCGATGGTGATGCTGACGGTGACGGTTACACAAATTGGGATGAGTTTAGAAATAACACTGACCCATCAGATAGCGGCAGTACACCACCGGACAACGACGGGGACTTTATCTCTGATTTACTCGATCCAGATGACGACAATGATGGGGTTAACGATGAAGACGATGCGTTCCCGTTTGACCCATCACGTTATAAGCCCACTAAGTTCGATGTAGATGGCGATGGTAATGCGGATCTACTATGGCGAAGCTTCAATAAAGGCTGGAACTTCTTGTGGGCAATGGACGGCACACAAATATCAGAAGCAACGCCAATTAATGTTGTTCAGGAATACACATGGACGATGGATGGCCTTGGCGACTACGATGGCGATGGAAAGTCAGATATCTTCTGGCGCAACAACGACACAGGTAAAAACTTCATTTATCTAATGGATGGCGCCAACATCAAAGACCGCTACGTGCTTAACTACGTTACCGCTGAAACCTGGCAGTTGGTAGGCAACGGTGATTTTGACGCCGACGGTGTTGGCGACGTTATGTGGCGCAACGTTGAACGAGGAGATACGTGGTTCTATTTAATGGAGAATGGTCGTATTGGTGAAAGTAAACCTTCGCTTTGGGTTACAGACCTTAACTTCCATGTCGTCGCTACGGGCGATATAGATGGTGATGGCGACGAAGATATTATATGGCGCAGATCTACCACGGGCTTAGTTTATATCTGGTTAATGGAAGACGGCGAAATCTCAAGCCAGTACAGCTTAATTACCGCAAACACGAACTGGCAAATTGCTGGAACAGGGGATATAAATGGTGATGGAACTGCAGATATTATTTTAAGAAACCAAGCAGATGGAAGAAACTGGGCTTATTTAATGAAAGACGGCCAAATAGACACCAGCACGCTTATCAATGAAGTTGCAGACCTTAACTGGCAAATCGGAAATATAGGTGATTATGACGGTGACGGAAAAGCAGACTTAATGTGGAGAAATGAAGTAACTACTCGAAATATTGTTCATTTGATGGATGGTACTACAGTAAAAAGTCGCGGAGTATTAAGGCCAACGGATAATACTTGGCAGGTGGCTAAGTAATACGTAGAAAATTTACTCCAACACTTTACAGGTAAACACAAAAGCCACTTCTTTATAAGGAAGTGGCTTTTGCATTTTTGTGTACTTAAATCCTATCTTATATGCATATTTTTCATTAGTATTCAGTTAGACACTCAGCTTTAAATCCCATAAGAACAAAGCAAAAAAGGAAACAGAAGTGATCCATAGAATTACAGTAAGCGACGAATTACTGGCCTATTTGAATGAGCATCGCGTTTACTTCACACCATTTGGCAACTGCAAAGTACAAGGACGATTTCGACCAACTGACCAGCTCGTATTTCCCTCTAACGGCCGTATTGAGCCTTATAGTAACTACATCAATGGTAGTTTTTTATTTTCTATGGGCTCGTTTTCATTTACGCGAAGTGTTTTTCCAATAAACACCGTCATCGGCCGGTATTGTTCTATAGGAGCTAGAGTATCTGTGATGGGGATAGACCACCCCATAAGTCGGTTTACAACGGCCAATATTACTTACGACCGCCAGGCTATTACCAACGCACAGTTTTTTAAAGACCATCCCGAAATAGAAAACTTCCAAGTAAATAATCAAGAGACTAAAAATACCCTTAGTGCGACCATTGGCAACGACGTTTGGATTGGAGAAGATGTAACAATTGCCCGCGGAGTTTCCATTGGCGACGGTGCAATATTGGCGTCAAAAGCTTTAGTAACGAAAGATGTCCCTCCTTACGCTATCGTAGGGGGCGTTCCTGCTAAGATAATTCGTTTTCGTTTCCCTCAAAATGCAATTGATAGGCTTGTTCAACTGAAGTGGTGGAACTACGAGGTTCAGAGTATTCTGTCTGCATCTGCCGATATACCCATCGAAGAATTTGTCGAAATGGTCGAAAATGCAGTAGAAAGAGGTAATGCAAAGCCGTATAACCCTAAGGTGGTAGACGAATCTGTATTAGCCCCATACATTAAATAAAATACTTTTTATCTAATCTTTAATTAATTGCTCGCAGTACGATGAGGTAGTGTTGAATAACGCTACTTCATCCCATGCCGGTGTGGTGATTGGTTTGTTATTTTCATAGCCGCTAAACAGACCGAAAGGCGTTCTATCAGTATCTTTGTCAGGGAATGAAACGTGACGATCATTGCCTGCAGTCCATATAAAATATGCAGCTGTTATAGGGTTCTCGCACGACAATGCATGATAAAAGCCTTTCAAATAAGCAACTCTATCGGCTTCCGTATACTGAACGCTTTCCGATTCGTTGCTTAACCTAAAACCATACTCATCTATCCATAAAGGAAGGTTTGCTTGCTTGTATATAGCTATAAACTCTTTGAGCGCAGTCGAGTAATCACGCCAACTACTGGAAGGCGGAAGAGTACGGTTGTATAGATTAACTGGTAAATAGCTAAGTTGTGGGAAGTGTTTTTTTACCCATTTAACATAGGCCAATGCTTGATCTTTGTTGCGATAAGTTACCGTGTCAAATAAATAGTTCTGAGAAGCTAAACTACTGTATTTGTGATTTAAAAAATGGGGTAAAACCTGAAGAAGCCAGTCAGCTTGGTACTGGGCGTTAGACGGTTGAACATCTCCACCCAATATTATCATGTTTACATGCTCAAGCGGTATGCCAAGCAAAATCGATTCAAAAAACCTTACATCATTTCTAGGGTCTGCGAACCACCTCGTTCCAGACAGTACAAGCTCAATTTTAAGGCCATGCTCTGCCACTTTTCCAACAAGCTGAGCAAGTACAGATAGGTGTTTGTCGGCTAATACAGGATAAATTTCGTCCATACTAAAACCACACCGGGGGGCGTAAATGTTGTAAAAATCTTTGCTTACGAGTAATCGAACCCAGTCAAACCCTGCGCTTTTAATTTCCTTCAAAGAGTTCTCAAAACGTTCTGAAATATCAGCTCTAATGCCTTTACAAGCGTTGTCCCCGAAAAAGAGTTTCTCAGCCACTTGCACGAAGTCTTCTTGATCTCTGCCGTTCAAATAGAAAAAGTTAACTCCTTTCGCGGGGTGGTTTACTAAAGGAAGTACATTGTTCTCTTGTGATTGAACAGTAAATGAGCACATTAAGAGGGCGCTGTAGCCAAGCAGTTGGCGGTAAATAAAAGTTTTATAGAGAAAAATAAATGTTTTTTTCATATCGCCTCTGCTTAAGTAAACTCAAGGTGTTATACCTGTTATTTAGTGGTAGAATGCAAAGCATCAATTGATTGATTTTAGCTTGGCCAAAAAGGAATTAGCGATGAAAACAATAAGCGTTATAACAGGTTTTGTTGTGATTGTAGTTTTTTTCGTCTTGTTTTTCGATTTATTTCCGAATGACAGTGCGGACCAGTCGCTAGAAAACAGTAATACTTCCCCAGTTTCCTTTAGTGAAAATACCCAGAGCGAAAGCATACCTCTACCGCAAGATTCAAATACCGATGATTTGTATCTTGAAAGAAATAATTCTGATGCCGCTAAACTAGGTCTACAAACCGATCCTGAACTCCTTGCTGAAATAGAACGAGAGATGCAATTTTCTGAAGCACCTGAAGGTGACTTGTCTTATATGTCTCCTGAATCTGAAACTTTACAATTAGACGAAGAGTTTCCTGCGGTTGCGCCAGACCCACAGATGACCATGCCTGGAAATATCGCCGCACAAGATGATATTTCATCAAAAGATATTGGAAAGCCGTTAGAAAAAAATACGAAAATGGATGATTTACCGCTTAACTAATTGGTATGGTACAAGGTTACAAAGTTAGAACGGTCTATATAGTGTTATCAATCAAATTTTTTCAACGTACGAAGTCGTGTGTGTGTAGTAAGGCGGTAGTAAGGTGACAGTGGCATGAAATTAGTTGTTATTGGCAATTGCCAGGCTAGGCCCCTTGCTAACTATATCGAAAAGCTTGTACCAACCATAAGCGTAACAGCTACGCCAATTGTTCATTTATTGAAAGATAGCGATGAGGCAGAATATCGCGACGCGCTCAACGATGCAGATGTTATTGTTACGCAAATGATTTCAGATGCTTACCCATGTAAGTTTATTCGAACCAGCGAAATAAAGCGCTTGTATGGCGATAAAACGCATACTATTTTGAACCTTTATTTTAGCGGCTTTACCCCCGATTTGATGTACATTCGCCACCCTGAAGTAACCACACTTAGGGGGCCTCTTGGCGAATATCATAATAAAACTATTCTTGATGGATGGCTGTTAGGGATCAGTCAGCAGCAGGTTGCGAACTGGTTGTCAGACCCGTTCTACAATAAACAAGAATATGGTAAAGAAGATCAAAAGTCGCTTGACGAATTGAAAGCAAGAGATGCAGTAGTAGATGTAAAAATTGCAGATTTTATAGAGTCTACCCGCAAGCAATCGAGAACTTTCTTCACTTTCAATCATCCTGCATCGGTATTGTTGATCGAGTACGCAAAACGAATCTGTGAGCGAATCGTGGGTGAAAGAGGAAGTGATATCGCTATAAACTCACAGTTAGAGCCGTTAAACCAGCTTATTCCTCTTGTTCCCCCTGGCATTCAATGTGTTGAAGTTAGTAGAAAGGAATCAAAAGGAACAAACGTACTATCAATAGACGGGCCCAATGTGGAGCTAGGTGGAACTGCAATGTTCACCAACGAAGAGTTAGTATCTCAGTTTTACGCTATCTACGAACAAAATGCAGCATTTTTAAGATCGAAGTATGACACCTAATACTATTGTTCAGTACTGGAATACGCCAGAGTTACCAAACGATATTGCAGAATTAGTAGAAACATGGAAGAACTACAACCCTTCAATGGAACACAAGCTGTTTGGGTATGAAGAAGCCTGCGCCTTTATTGGTCAGCATTACAACAGTGAAGTAGAAAGCTTGTTCAAGTTAGCGGCACTTCCTGCCATGCAGTCTGACATATTTCGTGTAGCTTATTGTTTAAAAATGGGTGGGTTTTATGTTGATTGCGGTATTAGATGTAAGGCGCCTATACAACCTTTGCTGTCTAGCGACTTACTACTTTTAGTTAGAAAGTGGCATGGCGGTATTATGAACGGCGCAATAGGGTGTCGGGCTGGTCATCCCGCACTAGAATGGATTTGGAATCGCATTTTAAAAAACTTGAAAGAGCGCAATAGTAATGATGTCTGGCGTTTAACAGGGCCATTGTCGTTTAATCAAATGGTAGAAAGTGGCGAGTTTGAAAATAGTTTAAACATTGTGGAACAGGCGGCTACCAAACCCTTCTTTGACATTGTTAATGAGCTAGAACACAAAAAAAAGCACTGGTCTAAAGAGCAAGAAAAGCAAAGCGTGTTTTCGGATGAAGCAGTAAGCGAAGAAACAAATGTTCTGCAAAAACTTGCTCCAGATCATAAAACTAATACATCGTTTCCAATCTCCGAAGTTAAATCCTTTACGGCTAGAGACAGTGTCGACACTTCAAACTGCCAAGTCACTATAAGCGGAGGGTTTGTTAAAGAAAACGTAAGCCGCTTAGTTATGAACGTAAGCGGAATTGTACTTACATCGGGCGAGAGCAAACCGTTTCCTATCATTGTTAATAAGCGTGGTGAAAGAGCGGAAGTAGAATTCTATGCGCCATTGCCTCATCGCTACTTCCCTCTACGTCAGTTTGTAACAAGTGGTAATAACGGCGTTACCGACTACATGCTAGTAATGCCCGAAAACGCTGAAAATAGTGCGTTCTACAAGCTTTCAACCACCGACCAATCTGATTTGATAACTATACTAATGCAGCTGCACATAGCGTTATCGAAACAACAGGCTTTGTTTGAAAATAACGTAATAGAAAGCACTATTGGTGGCTTAGAAATGTGGTGCCAAACAATTGAAACGCTTATTGCCAGGTTATCAGAAGTAAAAACAAAAGAAGTAAGCAATAGTGACACTAGTAGTGCCAGTATAAAAATAGCGGTTAAGAAACTAGCTTTAATAACTAAAACTGACGCCAACAATGCACCTAATAACAAGTTGGCGCTCAGTGGCGAGGCTAACATTGAGGGGGCTGCAAAACCTACATTTTTTAATGTGCTTTTGTCAGCAGACAGTAAAGTAAATAACGTATTATCAGTTAATGTTGACAACCCAGCATTAAAGTTACGTACGGTAGAGTTAACTCAAGCAATCGCAGAAAAAATACACAAAACTGATTGTAAGGGTAAAACCCCTCAATATTCGCTAGAACGCTGGTACTTTGCAATAAAGAGCTTTATTAATGAAAATGGCTAATAGCAAAACAGTAAGTTCATCTTTGAGCAGCACAATTAAGGAATTTTAAGTGGGTCAAACGTTAGTCATTGCACCTAATGAAAGCTTGTTCACTTATGCAGGTATTCAGGGTGAAGAAAAAGAACACCAAATTCAACAAGGGGCGCTCGCTTTAAGCCTAAATTGGTCTGAAGAACAGGAATCGCAAAGCAATGCTGCTGGTTTTATAAAAAGCGTTGTTAATGCAGCCGCGCCAAACCTAAATATAGCGATAAAGCAGACAGGTGAAGATATAAGCAAGGCACAATCGATTACAGCATTGCTTGTTTCGCCAGAAGCTTATGTGGTTGCGCTATTTGCTAGTAGGCCTGTAAAAGAAGCTGAATTATCTAACGCTTTAGAAAACTGGAACAGTTACTTCAAAGCTTTACAGCAGCATCAGTACTTATTGGGCGAGCAATTTTCTATCAAATTGTTAAGTAATTCTGTGTTGTCAAACGAGCAGCAAGCACTAGCTCAAACAGTGCGTTGTGCGCTGAAGGGGAATATTGATTCAAATGAAATACTGCAGCAGTTCGAAGGTTTTAGCGTAGATGATAATACTGAGTCGTGGGCTAAGGTTGTTCACTTCAGTTTGCAGCAGTATCAAAGCCTTATAAGTGCAAAGAATGAAAATGCGAAGAAAGATTTATTATTAAACGCCGCTAAAAACGAAAAAGAAGGCATTGAAAAAGCGCTTAAAGAACAGCACGAAGAAGTGAAGTTAAACAAGCAAAAAATTCAAGTTCTTCAAGGCGAGTTAGAAACAAAGGAAACTGAAGCTAAAAAAAACCAAGCTGCTATTGCCGAACTAACACAGCAAAACCGCGATATTAACTCTGAACTAGCGCAGGCTAGTGGGGAAAACAAAGCACTTGTAGCTGAAAGCAATAAACAAAAAAGCGAGAATGAACTGCTAGTGCTTCAAATTCAGCAGTTGCAAGAAGAACTAGAGGCTGTTTTTACTGATGCTGAAAACAGCAAAGTTACAATTGCCGACTTAGAAGTTAAGTATACCGACATCAATCGCAAGTTGGCCGAAGCTAATTCTGAAACGCAATTTCTAATAAAAGAGAATAAAGTTAACGCAGATGAAAACGCGCTGTTACAACTTCAAATTCAACAGCTTCAAGAAGAATTAGAAGTAACCTTTTCAAAACTAACGCAGGTGCAACAGCAGTTAGAAAACGCAGAGCAAACGAATACGCAATTAAAAGCTGCAACGAAAGAAAAACAGCCAGACCCTGAGGTTGTTAATACGTTAAAAGAAAAATTGTTGGCTGCAGAAGATGAGAACGCGCTCTTAGTATTGCAAATAAGCCAATTGCAAGAAGAGCTAGAAAGTATTTATGTACAATTCGAAGAACATAAAAATACAAGCGCAGGCCTAATAAATAAGCTAGAGGCTAAGTTGTCAAATTCAGAAGGTAATGGGCCAGCATTAAGGAAAGAGTTAGAAAACGCTATGAGTGAACAGGAACTATTACAGTTACAAATAAAGCAGCTTCAAGAAGAGCTAGAGTTTTATTTTACTGAATACCAAAAATTAAAAGGCGAGTCACCCGATAACAAAGCTCTTAGTGAATTTAAGAGCAAAATAGAGGAGCGCTTCCCACATCTGGTACTAAGTGAAGGCGTAACCTTAACCGGTGGTGCAAACCAAAAAGATCTGCAGCGCATAACTGCTCGTTTCACTCAAGTAGAGCACGCCGACAAACACTGGAATGCATTTTCTGTAATTGTAAACGACAGAAAAGGTGTACTAGACGTTGAGTTTCATGCGCCAGATAACAAACGTGTTTACCCATTGTCAAAATTTGTTAAAACGGGCAGCAATAAAGTATGCGACTTTTCGCTACTTAGCCCATTTACTGATGCAGGCAAAAAAGCGTTGGCAGAGCTATCAGCAGAAGATCACCTATTGCTTATAGGAATAGTTGAGGAACTACAAACTAAACTTCAGCAAAGCGACGTGCAACGTACAGATGCCACCGCAAATATAGACATTGCCCCATGGCCAGAAAAGCTATTAAAACTTTCAACTGCACTAAGAAAGCTTACGCCCAGCCCAGCACCTAAACCGCTTAACTTTAAAAAGCTAAGCCTTAAACAAAACATGGTAGGCGCTACAAACGAGCATTTACTTATTTGTATTGAAAACTTACAAGCAAACGGCACTAGCTACCCCGCTTTCGATATTAAAGTTGGCGCAAAGCAAATAAAAGATAAAGTATTCACCGAATACGGAAGCTTGGAGTTTAGAGAACTTGCCAACAACCAAGCGCCACTGGCTAGCTGGCCGCCTGCAATAGAAGACAAGTGGGGGCTAAAACTAGTACTCGATTTACCTGCACAGCTAAACGAGCAGCAGCAAAACGCAATCGACAGCTTAAAAGAAGAAGACAAGTTGTTCATAAAGGAGCTGCTAACCAAGCTAGCTGACAGGCTTCATACGCTCGACCGTAAGAAGCTTAAAGTTAACCAGCCGCTTGAAAACTGGCAGAAGCTGATATCAGGTATGGTTGCAAAGTTCTAAAAGAACGTAAGGAGGGGCTATGAGTGATTTATTACAAATAGTGAAAGGGCTGTCGATGCAACCCAAGTGCGTGTTAGTTCTTGGTGCACGTACTGAAGCTATGCTTAATTGGTTGTTTTCTTTAACAGCTACACAAGTTGTTTTGGTAGAGCCAGAACCTGCAATGTTTGAAAAAGCCACATTACTGCATAACGCTAAAAGCTCGCCTGAGAGTGTGGTAATAAAGCATGGCGTACCAGCGTTTGAAGCTAACCAAAAAAGCATGCGGTGCTTTGTTTCAAATGTGCCGGGCTATTCTTCTGTACTCCCCCCTAATGTGATTAAAAGTATTCGACCTGCACTGGAATTTACTGAACAAGACACCGCAGTTATTGAGCTAAAGCCTTTACTACAGCAGTTTGACATTTCAGAAAGCCGCCCCTGTTTGCTTATTTCGCAACTTAACGGTGCAGAGCAGCAATGCTTGAACAATCAATTATTAAATGCGTTCACCCATGTGGTAATTCAAAGTTCATTAAAGCCTGTTTATGGTGAAAGTAAACCAGCAGAAAAGCTTGAAAAAGAGTTTACAGAATGTGGGCGAGATTACCTTGCATTAGCTGAACCTATGCCACCGTACTCCAATTTCGTGGCGACTAAACAAGTAAATACTAAGCAAGCACTGAGCTACTTTAGCCAAAGGCAGCAGCATAGAGAAATTAAAGCAGAGCTGGAGAGCCAGTTTAATGCCTCTCAAAGCAATGCTAAAATCGTTGATGAAGAGTTACAGCAGACCAAGCAACAGTTGCAAGCAGCTAAACAACAAAGTGAAGAAAAGCAAAAGCAGTTGGGCGACGAATTGCAGCATGCTAAAGAGCAACTTCACGCTGCGAAACAGCAGAGTGAAGAGAAGCAAAAGCAGTTAGGCGATGAATTGAAGCATGCTAAAGAGCAACTGCAAACTGCGCAACAGCAGAGTGAAGAGAAGCAAAAGCAGTTAGGCGATGAATTGCAGCAGGCTAAAGAGCAATTGCAAACTGCGCAACAGCAGAGTGATGAAAAGCAAAAGCAGTTAGGCGACGAATTACAGCAGGCTAAAGAGCAATTGCAAACTGCGCAACAGCAAAGTGAAGAAAAGCAAAAGCAGTTAGGCGACGAATTGCAGCAGGCTAAAGAGCAGCTGAAAACAGCCGAGCAGCGAAGCAGAGAAAATCAAAAGCAGCTAACGGAAGTACAGGAAAACAATACGCGTAAAAATAAAGAACTAGAACTAGACCTATTACAAAAAACAAAATTGCTTGAGGACGAATTACAATCACAAAGTTTAAAGCTAAAGCATGAAGCGCATTGGCATAACGAGCATAAGGTCTGGAACCAGAGTCTTAAGAATGAAAATGATACATTAAAGGCGACATTAGACTCTGAGAAAGAAAAATACAGAGAAATATTGAATAACAATGAGTTTCTAGAGGAAGAACTGTCCCATGCTAATCGCATGCTATTTGTTTTAGAGAAAACTTTAGAGTCAACAAGCTCGAAGTGTGTGGAAGATAAAAAAAATGATAAAAAACATTTGATTCTAAATAAGTTTGGTATTGACGTGAAAGGAAGTGTTGAATGACTTTTAATGTCAAAAAGTTAGAAAAGTTCTCTAAAGAAATCCATTTTGACCTTAATAGTGTCGTCGCCACGCTGCTGTTTAAGAGGGATTTTGAATCGTTAAAGTCATTTCTTATTGATAGTGAAAATATTGCGAGGGAGAACGTTTTTGCCTACGCCGTTTTATCATGTTCACATCTTTATCAAGACGGTGATTACAAGCTTGCTGAGTCAACGCTAGAGCGGTGTTCTGCTCTGGGCTTAGATACTGATACGCTTAATAAAATAGTTATGCACTTTGAATATTTGGAGTCAGAAAACTCACAAATAATCGAAAAGAAGTTAGATAGGAAAAATCTTTCGCTATGTAACCTTGAACATAAGGTTGTAGATGTAAGTCAATATAAAGCTCCTCAAGCGCTATTGGATAAATTAGAAACGTATGATCATGGAGATAGAAGCTTCTACTACCGACATAAGTCCTCAAGTGATGTTAAGGTTTTAGATCAGGTTTTTAATGAGGGAGAGTATGGTATCGATTGGATACCCCAATTTCAACTTCTCAAACGATATGAAAGAAAACTGAACGACAATGGAGTTAATACGCTTATTGTAGATGGGGGCGCCAATATTGGTGCTTCAGCAGCTTTTTTCTGTCAAAAGTTCAATTATTCAAGTGTCATTTCAATAGAGCCGGACGTCAGCAATCGTGAAATCCTAGCTGCCAATACAGCAGGCTTGAATGTTTTCATTTTTGAAGGGGCACTATCTTCAAGAATTGAAACTAGGAGTTTTATAGACCCCAACCATGGTGAGTGGGCTTACAGATTTTGTATGGAGGATTCGGCAGGTAGTGCTAGAGATTTGGGAGAAGTTCAGTGCTTGGGTATTGGTGACATTTTAAATTTATCTCAATTTAAAAACCACAAGCTGTTGATTGTAAAACTAGACATTGAGGGCGGCGAATCGCTTTTATTTGAAGAAAATTTAGAATGGCTAGATGAAACTCCTTTGCTGGTAATCGAACTACATGACTGGATGCTACTAAATAAAAAACCTTCAAGAAGCTTTCAAAACGCAATATTAGGTAAAGATTTTGATCTTTTCACAAAGGGGGAAAACCTCTTCTGTTTTAATCGAAAAATATTAGGTAATTAATAAAGAACATGCTCGAGTTAAAAAAAGATAATTTTTGGGAGTTGATGAGTAAGGTTAGATATTACTTTTCAAAATTGGACTATATTGCTGCGAGCGAAGTGATCGAAGAAATAGAGTCATCACTAAGCCTTAGTGAAAAGGGCCGAATAGAGCTTATTAATAAAACAAAGGCTCTTATTGAATGTAATATTCAGAGACTTAACTGTGAACAAGTAACTAGTGGAGAAGGAGTTGTTTACTCTTTTGTGACATCTGTATTTAATCGCTTTTGGCAATTAAAACAAACTTTGCCAACTAATCTCGAAACTTTACGAAATTTTGAAAGTGCAGAACTTGTTGTGGTTGATTTCGGTGGTGAAGATTCAAGTGATATCCAGAACTTTATAGACAAAAACTTTTCATTTGATCTTTTAACTGGGAAGTTAAAATATTTTCGTATTAAAAAGGCGTGGGCCAAGTTTCATATGGCTGCAGCGAAAAATGCTGCAGCAAGGCTTTCTGATGGTGAATACATAATTTCACTGGATGCAGATAATTTCGTCAATAAAAGCGATGTTGAACATATTACGAACGCTTTAGATGGCGAAAACAGCATAGTTCATCAAACTACGGGGCCTGCCCCCATGCTCCACAAAGATTGGGAAAAATACGAGCTCTTCCCACAAAATATATATCACAATGAAAATTTAACTTGGGACGGAAGTTGTGGGCGTATAGCGAGCAGTCGTTTAATTTTTGAAAAAATCAACGGATACAATGAGAACTTCATTGGCATGGGAATGGATGATATTGACTTCTTGATCCGATCTGTAAAGTCAGGAGGACAATATAAGCACATTTGTTTGAGTAGAGATGTGGATGCCATTTTTATAGATAATGGAAGTGCAGCGACCGAACACGAGCACAGTGACAATCAAAGCAACTGGGTGTTGATGGAGAAGGCGCTATCTAGGTCAGAAATAAGAGCTACTTACGAAACACAAGTACCTACTTCAGAGTTTTCAAGATATATACCTGAAGCTATTCGACGGACAGGTTCCGTAGATGTGACATTGTTCTCCAGTATTTTCAGGGCCGATGAGTATGCCACTCGTTTTGAAAACGACATTTCTGATATTTTATCTGGGGAAACCTCACCAGTAATAATACTTATGGATGTAGTTGGTAGTCATGATGAAAAAACCTCAAGAAGACTAGCAACATTAGCAGATAAGCACCCAAACGTATACTATTTACCAGTCTTTAAAGACCCGGGACTTTACGATTGTTGGAATGTGGCAATTAGAAACATAAGATCGAAGTATATTGCTAACCTTAACGTAGATGATATCAGGGGGAGGCAGTGGCTAGATACATGCGTAAGAGCGCTAGCGAGTGACATTTGTGATGTAGTAAGCCCTGTTACAGTCCCATTTAATGACAGCAAGATTAATTCATATGATGATTTTTTAGCTAGGAAGTTAAACGGCGAACATTTTGATAAGTGGTTTGACGTAAAAGTAAGTTATAACTATTTTCAAAACGTCGTTAGTTATGAAACATTAAATGCTGGCTATTATGACCATTCAAATATGTTTCAAACGAACTCTGATAGGGTACTAAGAAGCTATTGTATACCAAATGCATCTTCGGTGTGGCGAAGAAAAATTCACGAAGACGTTGGTTACTTTGAAGAGGAAAAGTACGGAGCCTACACCGATTTAGCTCTTTGGATGAATGCATCTTTTACAGGCAGTATTTTTAAGCAAGTTAATTATTCGGCACTTTTTTTCATCAGCGAAAGTCAAGCTCATGCACGCCAAGAATCAAACTACAATACACTCTTAGAATTAGCCGATAAATATGGGGATGCGGAATATAAACTACTTGCGCTAAGTAATAAGTTTGATCTTAGTTTAAATGAAGGTTCGTATGGTGATCATCATCTGCTAGGCTGGAACTGGGTTAGAGACAATGTTAATCAAATGCTTACTCATAACGAGCATGGAGTGTACTTAGATTTATTTATTGAGCGTACTTTTTTTTGGAACAAGGACGACCCTGACCGAACTTTTGTTTTTCGCAAGCCGTGGGTTGCTTTTGTGCATACCACACCGCACAAGAGCAATTCATATGATTTAGAAGCACAAAACTTGGATGCATTATTAGCGGAGCCAAGATTTATAGAAAGTCTAAAGCACTGTCGAGGTTTAATTGTTCTAAGTCAAGAAAACGCTTCTTATTTGAGGCTGGCACTGAAAAAGCTTGGTTATCCAGAAGTCAAAGTTCTAACGACATTCCACCCTAATATCCCCATCACAAGTTCTAATGAAGAGCGAGCTTTGTCAGGTAAAGTTTATCATATCGGTTGGCATCTGAGATCGTTTTCCGATTTTGTAAAATTGGATATTCCAAAAGAGAATAAAGTTTTGTTGATACCCGGTAATCTCGATAGAGACTACTTCATTAATGATGTTGTTAATAAAGAGCTGTCCGAGAATAATTTAGGCGCTATAAATGACTATGTAAGTGAAATGTACACGGCAGATAATGATGAGTATCAAGACATCTTAAAAAATCAGGTAGTGTTTAACAGCTATATTCAACCGGCTGGCAGTAATTTAATAAGTGAATGTATTTCTGCAGGAGCTTGCTTGGTGATAAATAGGCACACTGGTTTTGAAGGTTATTTAGGCGCTGATTACCCATTATTTTACGACGACCTATCACAGGCTAAAGAAAATATTGAAAGAATAGTTAACGAACCAATCCATAGAAACTCTGTTATTAGACACCTTAAAGAGAGAGACGAACGTTTATCAATTTCATCTTTCAAAGGTGAATTGGTAAGTATTTTTAAAGTATTGCTCAAAAACTCTTAATTGCAGGTCGTGCTTCGATGAATAAAAATATAGTTCTTTTAGGGACATCAAATTCTATAAAATCTGGTTCATATTTTAAAGAGTTAGAGTTAAGTCAAGATATAAGTGTAGTCTCTGATGTTCGAGTTGGAGATGTCCCGTCGACCTATTTTCTTTCGGCTGAGAAAAAGTTGAAAAGTTTGGCAGTTGTATCCAAAATCGATGTGATAGTTATAGACTCAATTATAAACGATGTTTTGATGACTGAGTCGGGCGTCTTAGATATAGCATACCTAGAGAAGACATTTTGGGAGCTTGGGAATTTATTTAGAGAGTTTAGTCATGAACTCCCTCATATAGTGCTTTTCAATATCTGCCCTAAAGCAGTAGAGCAATCGAAAAACTTTTGTGACGTAAAAAGGGTACGCAAAGGCTCCTTAATAAAAGCTGGTTTTAATGTGACAGAAGTGGACATATTACATAGCGAGTTTCCGCATGTTTATGAGGATAGTGATCCTCTTCATCATTCTGTTGCTTCATCACAACTGCTTGTTCGAAAGCTATGTTCTGCCATAGAAGTTGAAAGTGAAAAGTGTTCAACGGTGAAGTCGCACTCTACTTCCTCTCGAAAATCAAGATTTTCAGACTTTGGAAAATACCAAAGTCTGAAGACTAGCTCCAACGCAAGTTTCTTTAGTTCGTCTCTATTGACTGAGCCGGTTTGTTTGATTAAACCTGACGAAGAGTTGATAGTTAACTTTGATAGTCCTGTAAATCTACTTGGTTTAAAATTTGTCGCGAGTGAAGATCCCACGTCGTTAATTGAAATTTCAATAGATGACGGTGAATTTTATATCCCTACTGCTAGTGTATATCCTAAACCTCTTATACGTTTTTGCCCGTTTCCTCATGCTATAAATAGCAAAAGTATACAAAAAATAAAACTAAGACTGGTCAATTCAAGCCTAGTAAAGGATTCCAGTTCAATCTTAAATCTGCCAAACGCAAAACTAGAAAATTCATCGTGTTTGACTTCCGATGCAGTGGCACTAGCTGGATTAGTTACTGAAACAAGAGCTTTCGAAAGTGGCACTCGATTAAATGTTGTAAAAAATAATAAAAAGCTCACTATTGGGTTCGACTGCTTTTGGCCGGGTTTTCAGGCTGACAAAGACCCTATTTTTGGTTCGCTATTACAAAAAAATTATGATGTGACTTACACGAGTGATTTGAAAAATGCTGACATTGTTGTCGTAAGTTGGTATTCACCTGATAAACCTAGAAAAGCTAAATACAAAGATCTAAAAAAATCGATAAGAGGAAAACTGGTATATTACTCTGCAGAACATGATGGCGCCGGCTTAGAAGGGGTTAAGCAACTCGACTTCGATATGTTTGACCACATTTTTTCGCATTATGTGGTTGAAAATGAAAATCATACGTGGCTGCCAAACTACGTCAGGAGACACGGCATCAGCGTATTTTCAACTGTTAACAATTATTACAAAAGAAACATCAACAATGTAAAAAGCGCAAATATACAGTTTTGCTACAGTAACGATAATTGTGAGCTTCGCAATAGACTATTTAAGAATTTAGATGCAAAGACCTCAGTCGACGCTAATGGGAGTTTATTCAACACTACTGGTTACAAACTTCCAAGAGAGCACGAACTGTATATAAAAGAACTCGCCAAATATAAGTTCGTTATAGCCTGTGAAAACTCTTCTTTCCCCGGCTATAATACAGAAAAAATTGTACACGCTTTAATGGCTGGAAGTGTTCCTATTTACTGGGGAGATCCATTAATTGGAAGCATATGGAATGAAGAGTGCTTTATTAACTTACATGATATTAGTATGGAGCTTTGCGTGGAATCTATTTCTTGCCGAGGAAACGAAATATTCGAAAACTTTAGAAAAAGAAACGCTATTCCTTTTCCTAATGCGATAGAAATGGAAGAAAAAATGAGCAAGTCGATTTTTGATGCAATTAATAAGTTATCTAACCATTGAGTTGCACTTAGGAGAAAAGTAATTGGATTTATCAAATTTTATATATTTAGAATCAAAGAGTTTTACGTTTGCCTACGTACCAAAGGTGGCTTGTACAAACTGGAAATGTATATTTCGGTATCTGAATGGCGCTGAAGATTATTTGGATAGTGGCTTGGCTCATGATAGGCAGAATTCTGGGTTAACCTATTTGAATAACGTTGATAATGCTCAAGCTATTCTCGAAGATGGGAAGATAAAAAAATTTACTTTTGTTAGAGACCCATATTCAAGAGTATTATCAGCGTATAGAAATAAGGTTGAACCTTTCAATAACGTTGAAAATAGTATGCATGCTCAAGACTTTTGGAACAAAGTCTATTTAAAGATTCAAGAGGAGACCGGTTCAAAAGTAGAAGTTACCTTCAGTACCTTTTTAGGTTGGCTCTTACACTCTGAACATCATTTCGCGAAAAATGAGCACTGGTGCCCACAATCAGATATCGTTCATCCAGATCGAGTAAAATTTGATTTCATAGGGAAGTTTGAAAATATCGAAAAAGATGCCGCATTCATACTCGATGAGATTGGTTGCGATCTTAAGTTCCCAACTCAGAAGCAAGTAAAGTTTCCGGGGACTAATGCTACTTCGTTAGTCGACCAATATTATCAAGCGGACGACATTAACAAAGTTAACGCACTATTTGCTGATGACTTTAAAAACTTTAATTATGCAACAAAGTAACGAATGCTAATACTTAAACTAGGAATATAATGCGCTTCTCATCAACAAAAAAATTTATATATCTTGCGAATCCCAAAACAGGCTCAACGTCGATAAGAAGTTTATTCGATAAATGTAGTGAACACCACAAATTAAAATCTACCGGTGACTTTCATGAGCACTGGACTGCCAAGCAGTATTTTGATGTATTTTGTGAGCGTGGTTGGAAATGGAACGATTATTTTAAGTTTACCACCGTGAGAAACCCATGGGCACGTTACGTTAGCAATTACTATTATTCAAAACCAGATAAGAACGGAAATCCATTTTACGTGACAGAGTACGAAGCTGACAGTGCATTTAAGGTTAGCTTTTCAGATTGGATACAAATTTGGTTAGTTGAAAAGAATAGACACCCGCACGGATACGTCGACATTAAAACTTTCACTACCGATTCAGCTGGAAATTCGCTTGTTGATGAGGTTTATCGTGTAGAGGATTTTGATAAAACTGGACTACCAGAGCTGATAGCTAGAAAAATAGTTGAAGATAATGTAGTAATTCCAAAACTGAACAAGTCTAAAGCAAAAAATTATCGTGAGCATTATAAAGATGCTGACGCGGAGTTAATCGCACATAAATGCAAAGCGGATATTGATGTGGGTGGATACAGTATCGAGGAGCTTTTCGCTTAACTATAGTCGATGATTATATAAATTTACTTTTCGGAAATTTCATGAAAAAAGCACTTATTACCGGTGTAACCGGCCAGGACGGCTCTTACTTAGCCGAATTTTTACTTGAAAAAGGATATGAAGTACACGGTATTAAGCGTCGTGCTTCTTTATTCAACACAGAACGTGTTGACCATATTTATGAAGATCCACATGTAGAAAACGCTAACTTTATTCTTCACTATGGTGATTTGACCGATTCGTCAAATCTAATCCGTATTATGCAAGAAGTACGGCCAGACGAGGTTTACAACCTGGGCGCACAGTCTCACGTAGCGGTATCTTTTGAGGCACCTGAGTACACTGCGGATGTAGACGCTATGGGCACGCTACGTTTGCTTGAAGCAATTCGCTTCTTAGGGCTTGAAAAGAAAACTAAATTTTACCAAGCGTCTACTTCAGAGCTTTACGGTGAAGTTCAAGAAATTCCACAGAAAGAAACGACGCCGTTTCACCCTCGCTCGCCATATGCAGTAGCAAAAATGTATGCCTACTGGATTGCGGTCAACTATCGCGAGTCTTACGGTATTTATGCGTGTAACGGTATTTTGTTTAACCATGAATCTCCACGACGCGGTGAAACATTTGTTACCCGTAAAATTACACGTGGTATCGCCAATATCGCGCAAGGTTTAGAGTCTAAGCTATACCTAGGCAACATGGACGCACTTCGTGACTGGGGTCACGCAAAAGATTATGTACGTATGCAGTGGATGATGTTGCAGCAAGATCAACCTGAAGATTTTGTTATTGCTACTGGGAAGCAAATATCGGTTCGCGAATTCGTGCGTATGTCAGCAGAGAATGCAGGTATTACTGTTGAATTTACGGGCGAAGGCGTGACAGAAGTCGCAACGGTAACAGCGGTAGATAACGAAACTGCGCCAGGTGTGAAAGTGGGTGATGTTATTGTAGAAGTAGACCCACGTTACTTCCGCCCTGCAGAAGTTGAAACGCTACTAGGCGACCCTACAAAGGCAAAAGAAAAGCTAGGTTGGGTGCCAGAAATTACCGTTGAGGAAATGTGCGCAGAGATGGTGGCACACGACCTTGGTAAAGCAAAGCAACATGCTCTATTGAAGCAGCATGGTTATTCGGTGGCGGTTGCCAAAGAATAAAAGTTAAAAAGAAGAAAGCGAGATTAAAGAGCGCACTAGTAAAAACTAGTGTGCTCTTTGTGTATCTATTCGCTTAAATACGATGCCACAACATTTTTTAAGTCTTAGCGGGCGGTTCGGGAGAAGCTGAACCCATTTTAGGTGGTTGTTGAGTCCCACTTTCTGACTCTTTCCCTAGTAAATATCCTGAGATAGCACCGAACAAGCCAACTATTGGTGTTAGTTGATCTTTGTTATAACCAGTGACCAATAAAATTGAAGACATTCCTATTATCGATAGAATTCCAAATAATTTTAAAATTCCAAGCGACGACATATTTTTTCTCCACAAGAGAACGGTGGCAAAAAGCAATGCTAAGATTGTGAAGCTCAAAATAGCGTATGTTAAATGTAAAACAAGCTCAGGTTCCCATGGTTGTGTGAGGGTGTTTGCGGAGTTATTTAACCTTTCAGTTTGTTCTTTTAGTGTTGTTAGGTCATCGTTACTCATAAGGATTCCTTTAAGTTCTCAAGCTCTTTAATTTTATCTTCTAAAGTTCTTACTTTTTTATCTAATTTTTCTATGTACTGAGTTTGTAGTTCTATTACGGCTTGTTGATTGTCAAGGCGCTCAATTATTTTCTCTATATAAGCGCCATTAGGCACTTGAAGAATTGCTCCAGGCACTTGCTTCTCACCTGACGAGGAAGCATTGCCTTTAATTGGTGAAATACATAAAACCAACGCTACTATAATTACGTTTCGGTATCCGTTGATATTAAGTGATTTCACAACGCTTTTTTGCTTCTGTGTGTTTAATATATTTTTCATTCTGAAATCTCCGTTTGATAGCTTTTAATAGTAGTCGGGTATAAGAGTCTGGATTAAACCACAATAACCTTTCGCTCATCGCTGGCATTAGTAAGTGTTATCGTAGTTAAGAACAGTTCTTCGTCTCCTCCCGCGCTTTCCTGAAGCAATAAAAGGAAGCTCAATAGTCGTAAGTTAACGCTCGATTTTGCCCATCCGAATTTTGAGTACAGGTCATCAATAGCATTTTTCACTATGCTGTCTACTTCTACCCAATCATCTAGCTCGCGTTGAAATTTCTTGTTCAACCCCTTCAATGTGGCGTTGAGCTTTTCTAAATCAGCTTTTTGCCCTGATGTCACGATGAAGCTATCTACCGCAGCCTCTATTGCATTAAGTGTGGTTGGTAAGTTTCTAAGCGCGCCCGCCATTTCTGCGTATTTTTCAAGTTTTGAATTAACTCTAAGCCAAAAAAATTTTTCTTTTTTATGCGGTAGTTTCGATTTCCGCTTCATAAGCTTTTTGAAGCTGTCTAAATCTCTTAAATCATTCTTTATTGTGTATAAACTTATATTGGTACTGTTTGGTGAACCAAGTAGAAGTGAAAATAGTTCATTGTAGTCGGCATATTTGGAGTCAAGTTCTTCATAAATTTCTACAATATCTTCCATGGCCTCTTGGTAAAAATCGTCTCTTTTTGTTAAGTAAATTAAGTAGGTCATGGCATTGTTAAATAGGTTGTGACCATTCAAGCCCAGCAGCTTTCGGTAGGCTTGTTTGCTGGCTCGCAAGCTAATACATATTTCGCTAGTGGTGAATTGGGTAGGGGCTTGCGTAACTATCTTGTTGTATTCTGCAATTGCTATGTTTTTGCGGTATTCAGGTATTAAAGTGGGTACTGATACATCATTTGGCAGGTTGTTAAAGTGTGGGACGTCGTTAAAATCTAAAGAATATAAAAACTCTGATATTTCGTTTACAGTGTGAAGCTTAGAATCTCTGTTCGTGTAGTTAAAACCCAGGCTGCCCACAAAGTCGGGGTTTTGCGATGCCTGCGCAATACCATAGGTCATATTCAGCACAGCTTCCCGCGTTTCACCAAGCCCACTGGCAGTTGCGGTAACTTTGTATTCTTGTTTAACGTACAAATTACCGCTGGTATCAACTTTAACGTTTAGTTGTTTTATCACATCCTTCACAGATGTAATGTTCTTACCAATAATACTCAAACCTAAGGTTGTTGTATTGTTTCGCATTGTTTCAATACCGGTAGACTCGGCTAGTATTTTAACTTTACCGGTATTTAGTAGGGTAGGTAGCATCCTAGCCACTTTTTTATCGTCGCCAATGGCTAAGCTTCTATAAAAGGTTTGAACATCAGGCGACTCTGGTGCTTCTAGTAGTAACTCCAAGGTATGAGATAGCGACGTAGAACGTTTTCTTAAATCGTCATAGGCCAGCCCCAGTTTAATGTTGGCTGACTTTTCTAATGCAGCAGTAATTTTCTCTTTAAATTCACGGTATTTCGAAATGATTTTATTAAAGTTTTTCTCAATATCGTCATCGAATTGCGTAACAGCTTGTTTTACTTCTTTGCCTAATGCTTCTACTGGCTTAAGTACGTCTTTAGCTTCGCTCTCTATCAATTGCTTAAATTTATCGGCTTGCTGACGTAGGTGTTGTTGTAGCGTTTCTAATTCAGCTTGGAGTGCCTGCTCAGCCGCCTCTCTGTAGCTTTCTATCGCAGTGCTATCACTAGCACCAAATATATCTAATAATTTTGTTACTAATTTGTCGGCCAGTTCTTCTGCATCGTCTTCACTTGAAAGTGGTATGCGGTCAATAACATTCTGAAGTTCGTTGCCGATAAGGCTTTCTACCGCGTCATCAACGCTTTCTTGGCCAAGAGTTAAACTAGCGATGGGCTTGTACCACTTATCTTTATCGACATTGTTATCTAAACTTTCTAGTAACGTAGCGCCGGGAGAGCTATTTTTTTCCAACCACTGTACTATTTTGTTGCCTTTTGAAAGCAGCATTTCAACGTACTGCCCAGCTAGTTTATCCAGCCCTTTGATATCTGCTTGTAGGGCCAAGTTGAGTGCGTTAGTTCGTTCGTCTGCCTCTTCAATCGTTACCTTTAGTATTGGTTTACTGCTGCTAGCATGTTTAGTAACAAACACACTTACATCGCCTGCTATAGTGTGTTGGTGAGACGCACTTATTTCGGCAGAAAAGTCGATGTCTATTAAATTGCCTTTTAAGTCAGTTTGAGTAACTAATGATTTACCTACACCCATTTCTCCTTGAATAGTAAAAGTCGTACCTGTTTTTAATGCATATGCGCGATAACCAAGACCAGTACCGCTATTAGGCACTGTAAGAAGTGCGTTTACAGATTTTAGGCTCCATGGCACGACAGGAGCTTTAAACATTGCCCATAGTGCGCGATATGTAGGCGTGGTGTTTTCTGCTTGAAAGTAGGTGTCTAATTTCAACTCGCCAGCTTTCGCTAAACTTGCACTGATATTGATAAAGTTTATCGCGCCAGCCGCCGAAGCATTTACTTCATAGGCCGCTGAAAGCGTTTGGTTTACAAGGCATTCTGTATCAGCCACCTCAAGCTTAAGAAGTGTTTGCGCATGTTTTTTGGTAAGTACGTTGATGTTATAAATGCCAGTAGCACCAACCCGAAGACCTATCTGAAAATCATTAAATTTTGTGTCATAGTCTTTATCAAACTCAATGTTTCTATTAAAACCGTCGGTCTGTGAACTAATCGGCGCGCTAATTTGTTCCCATTGATCAAGTAGCTTGAATGTTTTTTTGTATACCTGTGATTCTAATATTTCTTGTTTTTTGTCTTCGGGGAATAGTGCAACAGCATTCTGAATAACTGTTTTAGCGGCAGTGGGGATATCGTCAATGCTGGGGTCATCACCTAACTGCGTTAGCTTATTGATAATGTTATCAAGGTTGTCTAATTTAGCTTTCTGCTCATTTGAAACACTGCTTTCAATAGCAATTTTTATATTTTGTAAACTAGTAATTAGATCGTGTAAAGCAGCTGGGGCAAGGTGCTCTTTGGGTACAGCGCGCTCGAGTGAAGGTAGTAGTTTCATGGTTAATTCCCTTTAAGCCAATGGCAATTGTTGAGTTATTTTTTCATCATTTACTTCTACTTCTACTTCTATATCGCTTCTTGTATTAAATCAGCTTTCTAGCGGTACCAAGCGGGCATTGTTATGCCTAGCAACTTTTGCTTTTCTATTTCGAATGAATTCTTTAAATACGACTTGCTGGCAAGCATTATCCCTTGGGTTTTGATCCAACTAACATTCTCGTCTTTAAGCCATTGCTTCATGCGCTCTCTAACTCTGTTATAAAGGGCTTGGCGGTTTTCATAATTCACGTCTTTCATTTTGACGTCAGAAAGGTCCATCGCTAATAATTGCGCTGTAGCTTCATTTATGCGCGCAGCACGACTAGTTACATTAAGTGGTAAATGCTTTCCCAAAGCACTGGCATTATCTTTATGATTTAATATGTGCTCTACAACCTGCATGCCTCTTATACGGCCTAACAGGTAGTCGTGTTCGCGCAGGCGCTTGTCTAAAAAGCCCAAAAATCCCGCTAGATGCTCACTTGCTAAATCTTCGTTAGTGGTTGTGATTGTATACACCTTCATGCTCTCGCGGTTTTCTAAGCCGCCTGACTTTTCCATTATCACAATACCTTTAATCCAGGTGTCTTTTAGTAAGGGTGACAGCTGCTGAAGTTGCGGTGTTGTGCAGAACGCTTTTTCTAAACGCTGGAAATCATTGGTATATGATGAGGGGCCGTAAAGCGCATGTAAAAGTGAGTCATAAGCTGCACTATGCGTTTGTAGTCGGCCGGGATTGTTGCTTAATACTTGTAGTAATTCTTCGGCGCGTTCATCCAGCTGTTTTACTTTTTCGTTTACCGTTTCAACTTGCATCCATTCTTGAAAGCGCCCCTGCCAAAAAATGCTTTTTGCCATTTGCAAAGCGGTATCTTTCATACCAGAGGTGGCATCTACTTTGAAATTTGCGTCGCGCACAGAGTTTTTCGGGTTTGGTGAAATGTAAAAGTAATATCTATTTTCAAAGTCTTCTGGAGTACTATCAATTTTCCTAGTCAGCGTTCTGGCCAGCCCTAAGGGATAGTTGTTGAATGCACCTCCGTCCATGTAGTAAAAGTTTTCATCTTTACTGCCGTTATTGAAAGGAGAGGCGCCTCTGCTTGCGTAATCATGCTGATGGCGAACCCAGTTTCTTGCTAACTTCATTGGTGAAAAAGCAAAGGGAAATGCGCCGCAGCCTCTACAGGCTGTAATAATATCTTCCCATTGTTTTGCTTTGTACTCGTTGGTTAGCTCTTCGGTTACTCGGTCTTGAAAACGTGTTTGTATAAACTCACCTTGGTCCAACCCCTCTTCAGATGTGGAAAACACGTCAAGCTTGTAATCAACGCCATTTAAATTCGACATGGCTAAACCAAGATGGATTTTCTTTGCTGCCGTATTATGTGGGCCAGGTTCTGGTATTTCGTTGTTCTTGTGTCTGTTTGTGATCAAGTCTTCCGCTATTTTGCCGACAAAGTTAGAGGAAAGAAGTGATGTTTTAGGGAAGTCATCGTCGTGATGAGAAAGTAAGCCCTGAATATCTACTTTCTCGACCCATGCCTTGTATGCTGCATTACTGGTTTCGCCGTTTAACATAGCTGGGTCGTACAGCAGTTTGTGGGCAATAAGCGCTGCGGTCATCCCGCCAGCCGAAGCCCCGCTAAGTACATCAATCTCTATACGATCGTTTGAATTTTCTGGAAGGTTTTTATTGTGCTCTGAAAGTGCACTTATAATTTCATAAATTGTGCCTGCTTCATAAGAACCTAAGCTGACGGCACCTGAAATAGCAAATGCTACGCGGTAAGTCATGGTTTAGCTCCGAATTCGAATCCCTTTGAATCACTTAGCAAGCTAGACTACAGACCCTTTTTTGAAGAGTTGTGTATCACCTAATTGAAAAGATAAAAGTAAATTGATCAAAAATCAAACAATTTATCCCAGGAATGAGAGCTGTGATGATAAGGAGTTTGATATACGTAAGTATTGATTTGCATACTTAAATGCTGCTTTTTTCCTTCTTAGTTTATAGCCTGTATATATTTACTCACTTATACTTTTCGACGAAAGCGAACTCAGTAACGGACTATGGAGTGTTCATGTTGTTAAAATACACCACCTACCTAGCAATTTCATTTGCACTATTTTCAACTTTCCTTCAGGCGCAATCGCAAGAAGAGCAAAGGACATCTAGACACATCGATGGTGTTAATATTCACTCAATAGCTGCAAGTGAACGCTCAGTTGCTTCCACCAGCAACCAAACATATATGGTTGAATTTTACGGTCAGCCGCTTTTAAAAACTAGTGAGTTTAGGGCTTATCAGTCGCTTAAACGTCTGCCAAGTGTAGTTAGTCAGAGTGGTACTGTTAGCAGCCAAAGCCTAAAACAAGCCGCTAAAATTTCAGTAGCCCAAAAGGTCACCGCATTAGATACGTTCCAGCAGACTTTTGTGAAAAACCACGTGCCTTCAGGCATAAGCGTCAAGAAAAGGCTAACGCGCGTAGCTAACGCGATAGTTGTACAAGGCAATGAAAGTAAAGTGTTGGCATTATCTAAGCTGCCATCGGTAAAGCGTATTGTTAAAAGTACGCCGGTAAAAAAATTTCTTGCTGATAGTGTAGCTATGATTAATGCCGACAAGGTTTGGCAGGAAAAAGATGCTTTCGGAAATAGCATTACAGGGGAAGGTGTTGTTGTTGCCGTTATTGATAGTGGCGTCGACTATACTCATTCAGACTTGGGTGGCTGTATTGGCGCCGCATGCAAAGTAATAGGTGGATACGATTTTGTAGATAACGATAACGACCCCATGGATATAGATGGGCATGGAACCCACGTGGCCGGTATCGTCGCCGCTAACGGAAGCGTTGTTGGTGTTGCGCCAGATGCTTCAATTCTTGCTGTTCGAGTACTTGATGAAAATGGGGACGGGGTAAATATTCACATTGTTGAAGGCATAGAATACGCCGTCGACCCAGATGGCAACCCAAACACTGATGACGGGGCTGATGTTATAAACTTAAGTTTGGGTGGACCCGGAGATGCAGATGATCTGGTTGCATCCGCTGTTGATGCAGCTACTGCCTCGGGTGTGACTGTTATAGTAGCGGCAGGGAACGGAGGGGAGTATTTAGAGATTGGGGGGCTATCTCCATCTTCAGCAAGAAGTGCTATAACAGTAGGGTCTGTAGAGCCCAACGGAACTATCTCTAGCTTCAGTTCTAAAGGCCCACTATTAAACAGCAGTTTTGGCAAACCAGAGCTTGCCGCGCCAGGCGGAAACATTTACTCGCTTGCTATTGGCGAAAGCTACACTACCGAGTCGGGAACAAGTATGGCGGCTCCTCATGTAGCAGGCGCAGCAGCACTATTAAAACAAGCAAGGCCTACACTTACTCCTCAACAAATAAAATCTATATTGATGTCTTCAGCGCAGTCAGACGCAAATGATAGTTTCCAGCGCGGCTACGGTTTATTAGATGTTGAGTCTGCACTTTCTCAAGGTATCGCTGTAGAACAAGGTCCACTCTATTTTGGTCGTGTCAATGCACGTAATTACCAATCTGAAACGATAGGCTTTACAGTAACTAATACGTCGAATAGCCAACAAACGGTGCGTATCGATTTACCTAATACCTTCCCGGCGGGTATAGCGTTGTCGTTAGATAAACGTGAAGTAACGTTACAGGCTAACCAAGGGGCCTCTATAAATGTAACCCTAAGTGTTAACGATGCATCAGCACTGGGCACTTCGGCACATGCGATTGGCGGCTATTTTGGTGACGTGACGTTAACGTCTAATAAAGGCGAGCAAGTTGCATTACCTCTATCCTTTATCAATGCTAACGAGTTTAAGTTTGTAAACGAAAGTGCTACTAGAGTTACTGCAACTTTAGATGGTGAATTTGGTGAAACCTATTTTTGGAAAGAAATGGAGCCGGGTGATTCCAAAACTCTTTTTCTCCCAACAGGAAAATATTATTCAAAGGCATCTTATTGGAATTTGTCGAAAAGTGACCTTTCTCATCTTCCTGCGTTACCTAGTACAAGTGCTTCACAGCGCATTGAAGGGTTAGAAACATTCACGCTTAATTTAAACGGTGACCAAACGATACGACTAACCCCCTCGAACTTACAACATGTTATTGGTAACAATGGTCTTCCTTCTAATAACGCGGTTTCATTAGACCAGCTTTATACTGTTAAGACTAACATAAATATAACGATTGCTGATACGGGAATTACCTATGGTTCAGGAGTTGTTTCGAACAGCCGTTATGAATCTCTACGTTCAAACAGTTGGTTTGCGTTGGGCAATTTATCACCGGATATTCCTGTACAACTCGAGCTAATTGAGCGACTAAACAACGAAGTAGGGCCTGATACGGTATTTTATTTCAGCCACCCTGAAGCAAATGGGATTTCGCAAAACGTTCTATATTCCTTGGACGACATAGCTACAAGCATAGACATTAATATATCTAGCGATGTTTCCCCTCCTGTGTCAGATATTGCCGTTTACAGTGGTGAAAAGCTGTTTGGGGTGGAACGTGATTTTACCGGTGTACGCGACCAAAACTTTAAGTTATCTATCATTAATGGCAGTGACTTAAGTCAGCCGTTCTATGTTGCTTTAGTTGAAGGTGATGATGATAAGAATTCGGGTAATTTGTTACAGGAATCGCCGCCTCTAAATTTTGGTTCTGCAAGCGGAATTGATGTTTTAGAAACTGGTGAATATTCGTTTGGACCTACATCGGCAGTATTCTCACAGTCATACTCTTTTGAACCTAATGGTATAATTACAATATTTGGTAGCCATTTTACGAGTCCTTCCGGTGCAGAGATTGTATTTAACGATCAAAATTTTGCTTTTTATTGCGATGGCACAGAAACGCACAGTGGTATATTCGACCACAATGCGTTAAATGATGTAAGTATGTGTGACAATGCAAGACTTAATATTACCTATGCATCAGGTAATGATGATTTGCCTAGTGGAGAGATTAACTATTACCCTTCAAGTATGCTGGCTGAAGTTGCAGGCCTAATAGTAAGTGCCGTAGATGAAAACGAAGATATTTATTCTACGAATAGTGTCGGCTTCCAACCGTTTACACTGAAGGCGGGCGGATCTGATCTAAAAAGTGTTACGAATATAACCTCTATCCAATGGAAGTTTGCGGGCGAAAGCACATGGCAAAGCCTCACTCTTGAAGATGAAAACGATAGTGACTTTTCGTCTAAAGTTACATTCCCCGAATTTTTGGTACCACTTACTTCAATAGATGTGAAAATTGCATACACCACTTATAATTCTAACGTCGATCAAACCCTGTTTAATATGTTCAATGTTGGCGTGGATTTGTCTTCTAACATCGAAGACTTCGACGGGGATGGTATCGCTAATGCTGTAGATACAGACAACGATAACGATGGCTTAACTGATGAAGAGGAAGAAGACTTAGGTACCTCGCCGGTAAATGCAGACACTGATTATGACGGTGTCGACGACCTCAATGATGCTTTTCCAACTGATAGCTCTGAATGGGCTGATACAGACGGTGATGGTATAGGTGATAACTCTGAATCACCTGTAAGGGCCGACGTAAATGGTGACGGCCGCGCTGATATTGTATGGCGTAATGCTAGCGATGTTCGAGGCTGGAATTTTCTTTGGACAATGAATGGTGAAGATGTTCTTCAGTCTCGCCCTATTAACGTTGTACAAGGAGAAGATTGGCAGCTCAACCTTGGTGATTTCGACGGAGACGGAAAAACGGATTTATTTTGGAGAAACCCCAGTTCACACGGTGGTTATAACAGACTCTATCTAATGAATGGTTTCGATATCTTGTCCAGCCCCGTAGTAGCACGTTTAGATAGTGACTTCAAATTAGAAGCTATTGGAGACTTAAATGGTGACGGCAAAGACGACATAGTATGGCGTAGGCTAAGCACCAACCAATTAGCAATTTGGTTCATGGACGGAGCTAGTAGACGTAATTTCTGGTCTAACAGTATTGGTAATGTGGTCATTGAAGGTATAGGAGATTTTAATGGTGATAGAGTTAAAGAACTTATCCTTCGAGATGGCCAAACCTTAAAAGTATGGAGCTTAGAAAGCGGGAATAGTAGCTTTAATGAAGCCGTGTTATCTTCTGGTGCCCCTAGCCAATGGATACTCGCTGGAACAGGAGACATGGACGGTGACGGTACCGAAGATCTTATTTGGCGCAACGTTCAAGATGGTAGAAATAGTGTCTATTACATGGCAAACGGAGCCATTAGAGAACAGAAATTGTTGCCGCAAGTTGGCACTGCGTGGTCGTTAGCGAAAGTAGAAGACTTTAATGGAGATGGTAAAGTTGACTTCTTGTGGCGAAACGAGTCGTTTGGCGGTCGCAATATTGTCCATATCATGGATAACACTAAACGTATCGCTGCAGGTGTCGTAAAACCAGTCGGTGGTACATGGTTTATGGCAGACTAGCTATTATTCCTCTAGGGCACTATATTCACAGTGCCCTGACTAGTTCTTAGAAGTCAGCGCCGCCCCTTACGATAGCTTACATTTAGCCTTAATATTCTATTCACTCCGAAAATATGAACTAGTAGAGCTGGATAGTATTTTATAGCCGTAATATGGAGTAACTTTTGGTATAGTTGTGAGTCAGTTGGGCGACACCCGCTTTTCCATCAAGAATTCAAGTTTAAATTAGGGATAATTTATGAAGACGTTTTTAGCCATTGCGGTTGTTCTTTCTATTGTATTTTCTCTTTTTGCGTTGAATAACGACATTTCTGAACAGAGTAATGTTGATAGCGTTCGCCTCGGTAAGGAAGAACAGGCAGAGTACACTAGCGCAAATAATCATTCCCACTCTGGTGACATTGACAAGATGTCAAAAGCAAAACCAAATTCTAATAATATCATCAGTCTGTCGTCGGCATATAAAGCTAATAAACAAGAGCGAAAAATAGAAACTGAAACAGTAGATCAGCCAGAACAAGTGTTAACATGGATTGATGATGATCAGACATTAGAAGATATAGATGTAGAAATGGGGTTTGAAATGCCGACAGAGTATGACCAACTTATGTTTGATAGCGAGCTGAGCGCTGTTCAGCAAAATACTAAGGCGAGCAATGAACTCATTCGTTCCATTGCATTATCGAAAGAGGATATTCTTTCGATTAGTTCACCAGAATTAGACGGTTTGATGATAGAAGAAGACTTGCCAGCTTCCTCCATTATGGACCAACATTGAAATTTAACACATTAATATCTGTTTGAGAGAAAATCATGAAAAAAGTGTTTGTTGCTGGCCACAGAGGGATGGTTGGTGCTGCTATTGTTAGAAACCTAGAGCAGAGAGAAAATATTGAAATTATCACCAGAACACGTGCTGATTTAGATCTTACTGACCAGAAAGAAGTAAGCCGTTTCTTTGCTGATAACAGTATCGATGAAGTTTACTTGGCAGCTGCAAAAGTTGGCGGTATACATGCAAACAATACCTATCCTGCAGAGTTTATCTATGAAAACTTAATGATAGAGGCAAATATCATTCATGCAGCACATGCAAACAATGTTCAGAAGCTTCTATTTTTAGGTTCTAGCTGTATCTATCCTAAATTAGCCGAACAGCCAATGACTGAAAGTGCGCTGTTAACAGGAACGTTAGAAGAAACAAACGAACCTTACGCAATAGCAAAGATTGCAGGAATTAAGCTATGCGAAAGCTATAACCGCCAATATGGACGTGATTATCGTTCAGTAATGCCGACAAATTTGTATGGCCCTCACGATAACTTCCACCCAGAGAACTCTCATGTGATCCCGGCTTTACTTCGTCGTTTTTATGAAGCAGCACAGCGTGGAGACAGCGAAGTAGTCGCGTGGGGAAGCGGCAAGCCAATGCGAGAATTTTTACATGTAGATGACATGGCAGCTGCGAGCATTCACGTAATGGAACTTGACGACGAAACTTATCAAGCCAATACCCAACCTATGCTCAGCCATATTAATGTAGGTACTGGTGAAGACTGTACCATTCGTGAATTAGTAGAAACCGTTGCGAAAGTTACAGGCTTTAAAGGCGATATCGTTTGGGATACCACTAAACCTGATGGCGCCCCCAGAAAGTTGATGAATGTTTCTAGACTTCACGATTTAGGTTGGAATCACACTTATGATTTAGAACGTGGTCTGCAGCACGCTTTTAATTGGTTTCTAGAAAATCAGGATAACTTCAGAGGGTAAGTTTTGGCCTTTTTAAACAAACAAGCGTTTACCGAAGTTATTGATAGGGCGCCTTTGGTGTCTATCGATTTAGTAGTAGAAAATGAAAAAGGTGAAATACTTTTCGGCTTAAGAAAAAACCGCCCTGCAAAAGATTATTGGTTTGTTCCTGGGGGACGAATATTAAAAAACGAAACCTTAGACGCTGCATTCTTGCGGTTAACGCTGAATGAGTTAGGCTTTGAATTTAGCCGATCCCAAGCACGTTTATTGGATATGTATGAACATTTCTATGATGATAGTGTGATGGGAGAAAAGCCTTCCACACACTACGTTGTAGCGGGCTATCATTTAAAGGTTCATCAGAACAGATTGGCATTACCTATTGGCGATCAGCACAATGAATATAAATGGTGTGAAAAATCGAAAGTAAAAAGTGATAAAAGCATTCATAAACATTCATCAGACTATATGGATGCTGTGCTAAGCATTGGATTGAGTGAGGAATTGTAGTTGCTTTCAAAACTATATAAAAAATATAAGAATCGTAAGCGTAGAGTTAAATGTGAAAAAGGTTATGCGACATTTCATATTGATGAGTTATCAATTTTTAAATTTTCAGGTTGGGCATATGTAAATCATCTTGAAAACGCTAAACCTTGCCATGTTTTGTTCAAACTAAACAACACAATAATTTGTCAAACCCAAGCTTCTATTTTTAGAGAGGATCTTAAAAAAGCCGGAATAGGGAATGGGGATTGTGGTTTTAGCGTTGAGCCTAATTGGCAGGCATTCGAGGCAGGTAGTAATATTATTGTGATGTATGTTAATGATAAGCCGGTTCATGTTTTTAACGTTACAATTACGACTAAACAATTGATGGTAGCAATGACTGGCCAAATCCATCGACAAATTGATTTAGCTAAGGCAGAAATTATTAAGTCCATTAGCGGTCGATAAAAATGGCTAGTGTTCGCTATTTTTTGTTAGATCCTGGGTTTGAGGATTTTGATTCTCACCATGGCTCGGTTGCTGAGACGCTTATTGGCGATGCATCATCAACCCGTAAGACGGTTACAGTACTTGCGTCTAAAAAGCTAAGCGATTCTGTGAAAAATTTAAAAGGGAAGATTATTCCCTTTTTCACCACGCCTTGTTACACAAATAACCTCGAACCTTTACCTGCTTTTAAAGAAAACGAACTCGCTGAAAAGTTTCAGGCTGAACTTAGCGATTTATTTCGGCGTTATAATATTAATCAAAATGATGTTATTGTTCTTCACACTGCTTTCAGTCATTTGTTTCTAGGGTTAGCAAAATTTTTAAGCTGTATTCCAAAGTTGCATATCCCAAAACTAATAGTCTGTGGAATGTTTGACCCTGGAATAGCTTCTCCCAAGTTTATGGATGAAGCTATGCGCTATAGCTGGTTTATTAAAAATAAGCTTTCACTTTCTTTTCTGGAACGCAGTTTACCTTCGGAAAAACTAGTTTTCGCTACAAGCTGTAATGAGTACAAAATTGGTTACGAAGCGTTGACTGGTGCTTCCTTCCTTATTCATCCAGCAATAAACTACCAACCCTCACAACCATTCAGCCGTGAAATAAAAGGCAGAAAGCGTTTGTTATTGTTTGTTGGCAGCGTGAAAGAAGACAAAGGAACCAGTTTCATACTGAATAATTCGGAACACCTATGTAAAAGTTTTCCCAATGTAGATTTTGTACTGCATTGGAATACAAATTCGCCGGGAAGTATAGAATATAAACACGCTGAATCTCTACTTCGTAGATTAGGTAGTCGGGTTAACAACTTCGACGTATTATTTGGTACCCTAACAACTGAGCAATATGAACTACTATTTGATAGTGTTCAAGGGGTTATCGCTTCGTATATGCCGAACAAGTACAAGTATAAAACTTCGGGGGTTTTCTGGGACGTTTTACGCCGAAGTCATTGTAATCTTTTATGTTCGAAAGGAACTTGGTTGGAAAGAGAGTCTAATTTTATGGAGGAGCGTGCATACTTCTTTGACTACGGTGATATAGACAGTATGATACGGGCTATAAAGGAATGGGAGATTGATGAAAGCTCAGTAGATTTGAACTCTACACAGTATAAAAATGCCATTTGTAGATCTTTCTCTGAATGGCTCCTTTCTCGCTTTTGAAGTTCAAAATAACGCTAAAATTGCTGTGAAATAGTGAATACTTAAATACAGACAGCAATCAAAATTTATCAAGAAGGGCATTGAATTAATGACCTTAAATATTTAGTCACAAGTCTCTTGCTTTGTTTTTTCACTTGCTAAATATTTTGACAAAATATCGGAAAAGTTTATGAAAGCTATTTTTCACTTCCATCTTTTTAAAAATGCAGGCACTTCGTTAGACGCCTCGTTCAAAGAAAATTTTGAGGCAGGTACTGAATGGTTAACCGAAGAGTTTCCAGCTAACCCAGCAAAAAATAGAGAGTTAGTTAAGCGGTGGGTAGAGAACAATAAATCTGCGAAATGTTTTTCATCACATACTGCCCAGTTACCTGTGCCGAGCGTATATTACTTTAAACTGTTACCTGTTATATTTATCCGTCATCCTATTGATCGAATAGCCTCCGCATACTCGTTCGAGCGGAAGCAAGGTGGTAACGGTTTCGGAGCAGTTCTTGCGCGAAATACTACTCTTAAAGGATATATTGAATCGAGAATCGCTCTCGGACATGACAGACAGTGTAAGAATTTTCACACAGAGCGTTTCGCTTATATGTTTGGGGCTGAGCACGGTTCAGAGCTTGACAGGGCAAAGATGGCTGTAGAGCAACTACCGTTTGTTGGCCTTGTAGAGAAATTCAATGAGTCACTTGAAAAGCTTGAGTCGTGGCTGATTAACGAAGGATTTGAAGGGATAAATATTGCTCCAAAAGTTCAAAACGTGTCACGTGATACTTCTAAATCAATTGATGAGAAAATTGCAGAGATACGTGAAGAGTTGGGTGAAGAAGCCTTTGAATTTTTAGTTCAAAATAACCAAGACGATTTTGAGCTTTATGAGTTGGCAAAGCAAAAATTTAGCGAGTAGGTTGAGATAATGAGCACGAGAAAAGGAATAATATTAGCCGGCGGATCTGGCACACGTTTGCACCCGTTAACTAAGGTGGTAAGTAAGCAGCTTATGCCTGTTTACGACAAGCCGATGATTTTTTATCCATTAACCACGTTAATGATGTCGGGCATCCGTGATGTACTCATTATCACTACGCCTGAAGAGCAGCAGCGATTTATCGACCTTATCGGTGATGGCTCAGCGTTGGGAATGAACATTCAGTACGCGGTTCAGCCTTCGCCAGATGGCTTGGCACAGGCATTTCTTATAGGTGAAAAGTTTATTGGAAATGATAGCTGTTCACTGGTTCTTGGCGATAATATTTATTACGGCCACGACTTAAAACTGTCTTTGCAGAATGCGTATAAGCAAGAACATGGTGCAACGGTGTTTGGTTATCACGTTAATGACCCTGAACGCTACGGCGTGGTAGAGTTTGATGATGATTGGAACGCGCTTTCTATCGAAGAAAAGCCCGCTGTTCCCAAGTCAAATTATGCCGTAACGGGTCTTTATTACTACGATAACCGCGTAGTCGATTTTGCTAAAGAAGTTAAGCCATCACCCCGCGGTGAACTTGAAATTACAGATCTTAACAACCTGTACCTTAAAGACGGCTCACTCAAAGTAGAGCTAATGGGCCGAGGCTCTGCTTGGCTTGATACGGGCACACTAGACTCACTTCTTGATGCAGCAAACTTCGTGGCGGCTATCGAAAAGCGCCAAGGCTTGAAAGTATGTTGCCCAGAAGAAGTGGCCTATAGAATGGGCTATATCAACGCTGAGCAGCTTGAAAAGCTTGCGGCACCACTAAAGAAGAGTGGTTATGGCGATTACCTGCTTAAAGTGATTAACGATAGAGTTAAGATCTAGCTTCATACCAAAAAATTTAAAAGGTGGCATTGCCACCTTTCTTCTTATTTTAAATAGCCAGTTTGTATGGAAAGTAAATGCAAGTAATTAAAACAGCCATCCCCGACGTTAAAATTATTGAACCGAGAGTATTTGGTGACGAGCGCGGTTTTTTTCTAGAAACCTTTCGCACCGATTGGTTTAAGAAAAAATGTGCAGATGTAGATTTTGTTCAGGATAACCATTCTAAATCTAGCCAAGGTATCCTTCGTGGCCTTCATTATCAAATGGAGCAAACCCAAGGGAAATTAGTACGTGTAGTTAGCGGTGAAGTATACGATGTAGCCGTAGACATGCGTAAAGACTCACCTACATACGGTAAGTGGGTTGGGGTAACGTTATCA
>PAXN01000041.1 GCA_002715005.1 Rhodospirillaceae bacterium | reverse complement strand
TGGCATTCGGCATCCGGCATCCGGCATTCGGCATCCGGCATCCGGCATCCAGCATCTGGCATCCGGCATCCGGCATCTGGCATCCGGCAATCCGGCAATCTGGCAATCCGGCAGAGGGAGGAAGCCGGTGCCGCCCTGGAAAGGGATCCCGAGCTGATCCCAGGATTAGCAAGTATCCCTGGATTAGCTCGGCAGCATCCATCGCCTGATTGACACTATCGGCTACAACATAAGCAACATAGTCACCAACCCGGCGCACCCGGTCGCTGCACAAAGCGGGGTAAGGAGGCGTGTACATTGGAGACCCATCACGCTTTTTACGGCTGCCACCATTGGGCAGGTCACCATAACCCGATGCTGCCCAGTCTTCACCGGTATAGATTGCGTGCACACCCCCCAACTGCTTAGCCGCGCGGGTATCAATCGAAACGATCTTCGCGTGCGCATGCGGGGACCGCAGCACATAACTATGTAGCATATTGGGAAATACCATGTCGGCGACATAACGACCGCGACCGCGTAATAATCGCGGATCTTCATATCGCGGCACTGATTGTCCGATACCGAATTCACCTGCCATTATCTATTATCCCCTTATAACGCTTGATTTTGAGTCACTGTAGTTAGGCTCACGGTATTTGCGGCAGCAAAATTAGAGAAAATCGAAACCACGCTCCCTAAGCTTATCACGCAAGTCCATGCGACTTGGATTGGCAAATTTAGAATGGATATCGTTGGTCCATGAATCCGGCGTCGTGTCCTTGCCTATGGAATTATAATGACTAGATAACTGTGCATCATAGGTACCCAACTGATCACCCAGTTCACGGGCATCTTTCTGATTCCCGTATTGGTCAAAATGAACAGTCATACCCTGATCCATACGAGGCTTTTGCAGCGGCGCCTCACCAGGCCAACCAAGTACCATACCAAAAACAACATAAACCCGCCTCGGTAAGTTTAGAATTTCTGCGACCTTGGTCGGGTTATTTCGTACAGCACCAATCATCAACCCCCGTAAACCAAGAGATTCCGCAGTCAAATATGCGCTCATACCCAGCAAAGAGGCGTCGATACTGGCGACTAGCCCAATTTCTAATGGATTATCATCCATGGAGCCACCGCGTTCCGCAATAGCATGCTCCATGCGCGTTAAATCCGCGCAGAAACACAAAAAAACAGGCGCATCACGAACATGAGGCTGATTGCCAACGATGGGATAAAGTTCCGCCAATGTATCTTTTTCACGCACAACAATGACGCTATAGGATTGAATATTGGAAGACGTTGGGGCACGGAAGGCCGCGTCCAGAAGCGCTTCCACATGCGCCTCCGACACTGGCTCATCAGAATATTTACGAATGCTCACACGATTATGCAGCAATTCAATGGTTTCGCTGGTCAACGACATACTGATACCATCTTTTGGCATGGCTCTCTTCCTATAGTTAACTTCTAATCGACTGGCTTGTGATACACCGTCTGCGATGGGAAGGCGAATTCAAGTCCGGCTTCAGAAAATTCTTTGTAGATCGCCATATTCATCGACGTTTGGGTATCTAAAATGCTGGCACCAGGGCTAATGTAATAAGCAAAGAAAATATTTAGCGAAAAATCCCCAAACGCGTTGAAGCTAATCAATGATTTCGGTTCAATGGAATCGCTATGCTCAGCTGCGATATTCTTTAGCAAATCCATCGCCTGCTGTAGCTGTTTCGGAGACATACCGTAAGTAAGTCCGAGATTGAGTGAGATTTTGCAGCATGGCTCCGACGAAATGTTTTCGATAATGGAATCAGCCAAAGTCGCATTTGGAATAATAACCGTGCGACCAGCCAACGTTTGCAGCCGTGTAGAGCGCACTCCAATTTCTTTTACGGTCCCGTCGACACCGGCTACGACGATACGATCATTGATCATAAACGGCTTGTCGGTAAAAATCGTAAATCCGCCAAAAAGGTTAGCGATCATATCTTTTGCGGCCATAGCAAAAGCTAAACCGCCAATACCAAGACCCGCTATCACGGCCCCCACGTCATAGCCAGCATTGTCGAGACCAAAGATGATTGCAATAACCCAAATAGCAAGCTTTATGCTCTTACGGACAATGGGTATAAGTTGATCGCCGAGGTCACTCTCAGAACTCGCTACCTTGGGCGCGATATATTCTTGCACTAGTACATCGAATAGGCGCGCTACAAGCCAAGCGACAGTTATAAAGATGAGAAAATAGAAACCTTTAGCAAACCAGATACCTAAGGTAAGAGGCAGGGCCAATGTGGAAATTGCCCAATAAAAACCTACCAACGTCAGCACAAAGGTGAGTGGCTCTGCTATGGTATCAATTAAAATGTCATCAAACCTTGTCGTCGTAGCGCTCGAAAGTTTCTTGACGACATTTTTGAATAACCAATAGAGAATTCGGCCAACGACCACACTACCTGCAAAAATGCTAAGTGCGATAGACCATTGCAAAAGGGTATTGCCGTAAAAGATTTCTCCCAACATTTCCCGCAACTCTCCTGATTAAAAGGACCGCGTTTGGGTCAATAACCAAAGTCGGTCTATAAAAAGTGATAATATCCAAGTATATCGTCCGATAGAGGAATATCATGCAAAAAATACCCGTCCCGCCTTATGGTAATATTCACTATCAAATCGATGACTTCATTAGGCCATGGGATAATGCGGATACAGTGTACTGTATACATGGATTTTGCGAATCTTCGGCGGCCTGGAATCCTTGGATCCCTTATCTTGGTAAACTTAATCGGGTTGTGCGGTACGACCAAAGAGGCTTCGGCCAATCGACCCCTATGCCTATCGATTTTCCCTGGTCCCTAGACGTACTCGCGGATGACCTTATTAATCTGATAGAGGCAGTCTCAAATAAACCCGTGCATATTATAGGCGCCAAAATCGGTGGCCCTGTCACCGTACGCGCCGCTGTCAAGCACCCAGACCTTGTGAAAACCCTCACACTATGCAGCACACCCATTAAAGGTCCTAATGGAGTCCCTGTAGGACAATTGATGGCAGAACAAGGCATGCGATCTTATGCGGAAACTACTATGGGCCCGCGTCTGCATGGCATGCCTCAAGAAGCAATCGACTGGTGGATCAACTTGATGTCCGCCACCGCACCCTCGACCGCCATTGGCTTTATGAACCATGTCTCAAAAATCGATGTCGAGACAGACCTGCCCAACCTGCAGTGCCCAACCCTCGTTATTACCGTGGACTGCCCTAAACGCCCTATGGAGCGCACTAAAATTTGGCAGGCTAGTATTCCAAATTCTGAACTGGTCGTGCTGGAGTCGGATTCATACCACCTGTCGGTCACTGAGGCGGATCAGTGTGCGAAACTAAGCGCGGCATTTATTGAAAAGCACTCTTCTTCTTAAAAGGAAACAGAGTACTGCTTGAGTTCCTTTTTAAGCCACCACCAATATGCAATTTTGAAGACCACCATCGCCCGCCTGATTTATCCCAACACGTTTGTACAGGCGTTGAGATTGCTCGAAGGCCGCGTTGGCGTCGGTTTGCGTTGAACTATTTCTCAGACTAGCATGGAGGAAATCGATAGGCATTTATCCCGCGTACACTGTCATCGAAAAAACAAGAAATGCTGCCGCTCATAACATCCGCACCAAATTCATCGTCCCTTAAACACCGGGTCTCGCTTCTGGCGCCAGGCATCATGAGCTTCGGTTTTATCTTCTGTCTGCTCGAGCACCATAAAACGGTAAAGGTCAATCATCGCAGCATCAGTTTGATTCGGTATATCTATACCACGATTGAGCGATTCCTTAGTCAATCGCGCCGCAAGCGGCGGAAGCTCGCATAGGTGATCAGCGATTTCCATCGCTTTTGACATCATGTTTTTGTGCGGCTGAATCCATTGAGCCACCCCGATCCGATATGCATCATCAGCCTCCAATGGAAATCCCATGGCAAGTTTCATTGCATTACCTCGACCAGCTAGTCGTGCCATCCGCGACGCACCACCATGGTTTGGAATTATTCCTAGCGCAACCTGTGGCAAACGCCACTCTGCTTCATCAGATGCTATAATCATATCGCAGCAAAAGGTTACAATGGCGCCAACACCAATAGCATAGCCGTTAACGGCGCATAGAATCGGTTTTGGGAAATCAGAAATTGAATTTGTTGCAAACTTCCGGAACCCGGCCATACGCTTGATAAAAGCTTCAGCAGATTGCGTATTGTGCGTTTTTTTTTGTTTCAAATTAGCACCAGCAGAAAATGCAGACCCGGCCTCGTCGCCGGTCAAGATCACGCACCGGATGTCATCGTCTTCGGTTGCCTCGTCTAAATAGACTGGCAATTCGCTATTATAGTCATCGCCCCATGCATTTCGTGCTTCCGGACGGCTTAAGGTTAGTGTCATGATATGATGGCGTTTTTCGCAAAGCACCGGCATTGGACTGTCCCTACATATTATCGATAAACTTGATTTGGCCAGGGTCCGGATGGATGACGTATTTGTGCTCGGACGACAGCGTATCGACAAAAATACCGCCCTCCTTCGTCACTAGGCGAATTTTTTCCTTATGCTGGAGATTGGTGATATCAGCCAGAACGTCGCCTTCCACCGCCACCACATCTGCAAGCTTACCGACCTCCAGCGACCCAAGGGTCTTTGATAAACCCACAGCTTCAGCCGCGCGAATGGTTGAGGTATGGATCGCCTCCATCGGGGTCATGCCGTGCTCGACATAAAGCTCGAGTTCCATAGCATTTTCACCCATATGAGGATCCATGGTGGTATCCGTTCCCATAAAAATATGGACGCCCGCCTTATGCATTTTCTTAAACGCCTCGTAGCAATAAGGTTGAACCTGTTTTAATTTCTTTAGAATACTCGGCGCTGTACCGATTTGCCGACGCACCTCTATAGCATGGTCCGATCGATGGATCAGCGTCGGCGTTACCGGTTTGCCAGCTGCCTTGATCATCTCAATTGTTTCGTCATCGACGAACACCATATGCTCGATCGTATCTACATCTGCTTCCAAACACATGCGGTGCGCTTGTGGCGTCCAACAATGGGCCGCGACTGGCTTCTTGAAAGCGTGTGCCTCATCAACAATCGCCTCCAGTTCTTCCATAGTTATATTTCGGGAGTCAGGGTCATCATGAGCATGGCTACCACCGGATACACATGCTTTGATCACATCCGCACCAAGCCGGATATATTCACGTACTCGCTCACGGACCGCCCATGGGCCCGTCACTGTCGCGCCCGGGACACGCGGTGCGGCGCGCGGAATATTCATATCGTGATGTGATCCCGTGGTCACTACACGCCCACACGCAATAACTCGGGGTCCCGGCACTAAACCCAAGTCAATTGAATCGCGTACCGCGCAAATTTCTGCAGTCAAATGACCATAGGGCGATTCGCGCCCCATATCGCGAAGCGTAGTGAACCCCATCTCGAAACAGCGATGCGCATGGTACAGCGTATAAAATTGCTGAAGCTGCGGCGTCACCTCGAAGATACCGATCCGGTAATTCGAGAAGGAACAGGCATTGATCGTTGAGAGATGAAGGTGACAGTCGAATAAGCCCGGCATGACGGTACAGTTACTCGCGTCGATGACCTCCGCATTTTCGGGGATCTTATATTCGCCGGTTTTCGCCACCGCTTCAATTTTTTTACCATTGATGACGACCAATGCATCTTTCAGGGCTTCGTCCTGAATACCATCAATCAGCCACCCAGCTTTTATTACCTTAAGAGGCGCACTCGCCATATCACGTCCTCGCCTTTTGAATAATTTTCATACCAACTTTAACGTATCGTTTAGGTCGGTTCCAGGTCGACCTCTAGCGCCTCTAGAAATCGGGCAACCATATTATAAGCACCTGTGAGCACCGAAAGCTCAACGATCTCCGTCTCATTAAATTGTTCCTTCAAATCGGCAAAAACTGCAGAAGGTACCTGCACGTCTTGCGTCATAGCTTCTGCATAGGCCAATGCCACACGCTCGCGCGCATCAAACAAATCTATCGAACGCCAATTCGGCACAGCATCGATCTTCTCCTGGGGAATACCCTCGCCAAGTGCAATTGGAACGTGATCATTTATCGGATAGTCAGCCGACATAAGGCCTGCCACATGCAGAATGACGATTTCGCGAATTTGCCCATCTAAAACCGATGCCCCCCGGATTGCCGACATAAAGTAGAACCAGGCCTCCGCAATTTTCGGATTATGCAGCAGAAGCTGAAATAAATACGGTAAATTGCCGCCGCGTTTTGCTTTAATGCCTTCAATCAGATTAGCTATTTCCGGCTCGTCGGAGCCCTCCCGATAATTTAGCCGCGCCATCGAATACCTCACCTTTTAAAAAATCCAACCGGAAATGATCTAGCAGGCAATACCAAAATAGGGAATTGCGCTCCCTTAAAGTTTTGCATATTCAAAAATTTCCTGCGCTATTATGACCTAAATTGGGATGCTTTGCGTCCCACCCCGAGCACGCGGTCCTTCACGGTCAGCTGTCCGACTTAGAGTTACACCCCAAACGCCCATAAGGCCTAAAAACTCTGTATGACCCCACCTCTTCTTATCCTACGCAACATTACGCTCTGCCTCGGCGATACAAATCTGCTCAGCGGCGCAGAACTTATTGTTTCTAAACGTGACCGAATTTGTCTTGTCGGCCGCAACGGATCGGGCAAATCGACGCTACTGAAGATTGCCGCAGGTAAGGTAGATGCCGATGATGGCGAACGATATGTAGAGCCAGGCGCGACCCTGCGCTATCTGCCCCAAGAACCAAATCTAACAGGCTACGAAACCACACGAGCCTATGTAGAAGGAGAACTAGCACCTGGCGATGACCCCCACCGCGCGCAGTACCTCCTAGAACAATTAGGCCTTACTGGTGAAGAAAATCCATTGGCGCTCTCAGGCGGCGAAGCACGCCGTTGCGCTATCGCCCGCACATTAACGTCTGAACCCGATATTTTATTTTTGGACGAGCCCACAAATCACCTAGACCTACCGGCCATCGAATGGCTCGAAAATGAATTAAAAAATAGCCGTTCCGCGCTAGTACTCGTAAGCCATGACCGGCGTTTTCTCGAGAACCTTTCGCGAAAAACTGTTTGGCTAAACATGGGCGTCACCCAACAAATCGAGAAAAGCTTCACTGCCTTCGAGCCTTGGCGCGATAAATGGTTCGAACAGGAAGAACTCAACCGCCATAAACTCGACCGCAAGATCGCTTCGGAATTGCATTGGCTGAATCGAGGCGTTACGGCACGCAGAAAGCGCAATCAGGGCCGTCTCAGAGCCCTTAACGCACTCCGTGCGGAGCGACGAAATCAAAAGGCGTTCATCGGGGATGTGAAGCTAACCACGACCGAAGGTAACCGTGCAGGTAAATTGGTCATCGAAACAAGTTCTATCGGCAAAACTTACGATGGTGCTCCCATAGTTCGAGATCTTTCAATCCGCATTCAACGCGGCGACCGCATCGGTATTGTCGGGCCCAACGGTGCCGGCAAAACGACACTTCTCAATTTGTTGACCGGTGCATTAACTCCCGATGAAGGCAGCGTACGTCTCGGCCCAACCCTTCAAATGGTGTTACTTGATCAACGGCGTGAAAGCCTAGACGCGAACATCAGCCTTCAAGATGCACTCACCGGTGGCGGACAGAATGTGGAAGTCGGCGGCCAATCCCGCCATGTGATCGGCTATATGAAGGATTTTTTATTTCAACCAGAGCAAGCTCGCACAGTAGTTAGCGCCTTATCTGGTGGCGAACGCGGCCGCCTAATGCTGGCTCGGGCTCTAGCACGACCCTCAAATCTATTGGTACTCGACGAACCGACCAACGATCTCGACCTTGAGTCATTAGACCTATTGCAAGAAATGTTAAGCGACTTTGATGGAACAGTCTTGCTGGTGAGCCATGACCGTGACTTTCTCGACCGTGTGGTCACGGCCGTAGTTGTTGCAGAGGGCGACGGTAAGTGGGTGGTCTATGCGGGCGGATTTAGCGACATGATCACCCAACGCGGTCACAAAGACGGGCCAGAGCCTAAAACGACAGTCTCTANAAAAAAATCATCTGGAAAAGGACCCGTCAGCAAAAAGCCTAAGAAGACAGGACAATCAATTTCGAACAATAGCGGCCTGACCTTTACCGACAAACATCTTCTTAAAACCTTACCAGGAAAAATAGAAGCACTGCAAAAATGCGTTGATGAATACAATGCCACCCTTGCTATAGAAGGGCTTTATGAGCGAGACCCGCAGGCCTTCAGCTTGACGACAGACAAACTCACCGAAGCAGCAATGGCACTCGCAGAGGCGGAAGAACAATGGCTGACCCTGGAGATGAAACGCGAGGAGGGTTAAGATTCTATTCCACAGACTTAACGTGAACTAAATGGCTGTGATAAAAAAGTATTGCGGCTACCATGGTTTTATCCAGCCGCACGGAGACTAAAAGCCATGAAGCGGATTTACACTTGGGGCGCCCAACCAGCGCTAAGAAACGTAACGTTAGCAGATCTAAGAGCCGGCAAAGGAAACCATAAATTCACTCAAGTGAAAGTTTCCATTGAAGACGAGGCTGCCGCCGCCGCGGAATCTGACATCGACATGATTGTCTGCACNTCGCCTACTGTCGACGCGGTACGCCGAGGTAATAATACTAATTTCTTAACTGCCACTATTGCCTTTCAAAACTTTCCCACCGAAACAGATGTCTTGCGGGAGGCCTTCCGCGTTTTAACGCTGGGTGCTGATGCGATACTGACACCCCGGAACCTCGATATTGTCACCATGTTAGCCAAAGAAGATATTCCAGTCATGGGGCATTTGGGTTTAGTACCGCGTAAATCCACTTGGACGGGCGGCCTGCGTGCAGTCGGCAAAACCGCTAAGGAAGCCATAGCGCTTTTTGATAAAATTCGGCAGCTGGAAGATGCTGGCGCAGCACTGGTCGAAGTGGAGGTAGTACCTGGACCGGTCATGGCGGAAATTTCCAAACGTACCGGCCTCATCACCATATCTTTGGGATCGGGTTCCGGCGCAGATGTAATGTATCTCTTTATGGAAGATTTGACTGGCGAAAACCCCGATCCACCGCGCCATGCCCGCGCCTTCGGCGATTTAGCCCGACTACACAGACAAATTCAAGAAGAACGGATCAATGCGATAACTGCCTTCCAGCAAGCCGCCTCAAACGGGCAATTCCCTGCAGTCGATGAAACTGTCTCCATCGAGCCTGCGGAACTAGAAAGTTTTTTAATGAAATTGGACCAATAATCACTCCGACTTAAGAGACCGGTTTCAACCGCCTGCCACTTTAAACCGCTGGTCGTCATCAGACGCCATTTGATTGACCAACTCGATTTCCCAAGCGAGATATTCCTCCATTGCTGCTTCCATATCCTCATCCTGTTCCCGCGCCTTCAAACGGATATCGAGCGGTTCACTCACCATACTTGTCGGCCCTTGCTCCAGCGGTAACCCCGCCGCCGCCCAAGCAGCCGTGCCACCAGATAAAACAGCCGCTGGGATGGATAAAGCCGCCGCATCTTCAGCCGCCAACTGGGCCAAGGCACCATCGGACGAGGTGAAAACCAAGGTCTCGGTTTTTGGTAATTTACTTATGTCCTCAGCTAAAAAGGTGCGTAGGATAAATTTAGCGCCGGGGATATGGCCGTCATAATATTGTTTGCTCATCGCACAATCGACGACTACTGCCTCACCCGCAGAGAGCTTTTCATCTAACTCTGAGGGCGACACAGAAGTTAAAGACGAATTACCAAGGCCAAGCACCGCAGGGCTATAAACACCTTTCTCCAAATCTCCTCCAGTTTGATCCATTCGAAGGACATAAACTTCCCAACCCATTTGCATGAGCCAAGATGCGGTCATCGTGGCCCGCACCCCATTGTTATCTACGAGTACGACCCGAGCGCCCCAAATACCACAGTGACGATCAGTCTCCTGAATGAGCTGGCCGCCAGGAATATGCTTCACACCCGCCAAATGACCAGCGGCATACTCATCGTGCATCCGGACATCGAATAAATAAAGTGTTCGATCTCCGGCCTCCCTCTGCCATTGAGTAAGCGTTGCGGCATCTATCGTCTTTATGCCTTCCCGCGCGGCAATTGTTGCTGCAGCTGCTTCCGCTGCTTCTCTCCCAGCCTGCGTAACCTCCGGCACCGAAGCGGTAGCACCTTCAATAATCTCGTAACCCGCCAAATGCCAACCCTGAGTGCCGTTCATCAAAGAAACGACGTTATTTGGAAAACCCGCACTGATAAGTGCTTGTGCACCAATGATGCTGCGGGTCCGCCCGCCGCAATTAACCACCACCTGGGTGTCCGAGGATGGTACTAGATCCCTAAATCGATAGACCAGTTCGGCACCGGGTACGCTGATTGCAGTCGGGATGCTATTCACATGATATTCCTCATAGGACCGGCTATCGAACAGCGCCATATCCGTGCCACTGTCCATCATCTCTTTGAGCTGCTTAGCGGTAATATAGGGCGTCCCCGCTTCATGCTCGATCACCTCNGCNAACGCCTTACTNGGCACATGCACACCGCTATAAAGGCGATAGCCTGCCGCATCCCAAGCCGCGATTCCACCGTCTAAGACCGACATTCCGCCGTAGCCTAATGCCGCCATACGGTTCGCTGCACGTAACGCCAATCCTTCGCCATCGTCGCACCAGACAACGCGGGCAGATCGACGAGGTACCAAGGCGTCGATGATTGCCTCCAACCTTCCCAAAGGTACACAGGACGCCATCAATATATGACGCGCGTCGTACGGCACCTCTTCGCGTGCGTCCAACAGGGCGATTTCACCGCCGTCATGAAGCTGCGCTTTGAGAGTTTTGGCGTCGATTTGGGGAATCGAATGAGTCATAACTGCAATCACTTTCTGCTGCGGCCTTTTAAATGGTGAACTCGGTTATAAGATGCAAGCTGCGAAAGTCCAAGCAACGCCGCATTAGTAGATTTGCCGCAGAAGAGTTAAAATGGATTTAGTAAAGACCAGAGAAGGAACGCAACGAATGGTATCTCAAAACGAATGGGTGGTCTGGTTAAATGGTGAATTGGTGCCAGAGCGCGAAGCGTTGATCCCCTTCCGCGACCGTGGCTTCAAATATGGCGACGCGATTTACGATACCACGCGCACCTTCGGCCATAGGATATTTAAACTCGATGAGCATCTGGATCGGCTTTTTCGGTCCCTGACCTACACGCGACTTGAACCGGGATTAGATAGAGACGATTTCAAAACAGCTACAGAAGCAGTCGTCGCACATAATCTCGCAACTGTGCCCGATGATGAAGATATCTGGGTGACACAGCGGGTAAGCCGAGGGCTCGATGAAGCCGATCGTGCGATCTATCCGGGCTACCCCGATTGCACTGTCATCGTCGAATGTCGCCCACTTCCCTATGCCGATAGGGCACCTGCCTTCCGCGACGGGATCGAGATTGTCGTGCCATCGGTGCGCCGGCCCGCACCGGACACGGTAAGCCCACGGGCAAAAATCGGAAACTATATGAACCTTATATTGGGTGACCTAGAGGTCAAACGAACCCAGCCCAATGCGCAACCCGTGCTACTTGATACAAATGGTAATCTAGCTGAGGGCCGCGGTAGTAACATCTTTATTGTTCGCGACGGTACTGTCCTAACCCCACAGGAACGTTATGTGTTGCCCGGCATTAGCCGAGAAACCACCATCGAGCTGGCAGCCAAAATGGGCATCCCATGCGAGGAAGCCGATATCGATTTATATGATGCGGCCACTGCAGACGAAGCCTTCATTACATCAACAAGCTGGTGCATCTGTCCCATCCAAAGCATCAACGGCCACGATCTTCAAGGCGGCATTCCCGGCCCCATAACTCAGCGCCTTATCGATGCGTATATAGAGCTTGTCGATTGCGACTGGCTTGGCCAGTACTTGAAACATGCCTAACTTCAAGTCACCCATACAGATGTCCATGATGGCGACTATTTGCGTGTGAAGCACTAGGCATGCTTCAAATCACACCGAACATCACCATCGCTGATAATGAAATTGAAGAGCAGTTCATACGTGCGCCTGGTCCAGGAGGCCAAAAAGTAAATAAGACCGAAAGCGCTGTTCAATTACGCTTTAATGCAGGGAAAAGTCGCGCTCTATCGAATACAATTTTCCTTCGCTTGAAGAGGCTGGCTGGGCAACGCATGACGCATGACGGTGTCATCGTCATCGCGGCGAACCGCTTCCGCACCCGCGAACTAAACCGCCAAGATGCTAAAAAGCGGCTGATTGACTTAATTCGGGAAGCGGCAGTGCAGCCTAAATACCGAAGATTAACCAAACCGACGAAGGGCTCTAAACGTCGGCGGCTAGACGGTAAAAAGCGCAAAGGTAATCTTAAGAAGACAAGAGGTAGAGTTACACCTTCTGATTGATGGGAACGTCATTAAACTTGGAAAGAGGAGCTGATTAACAACCGCTATTAAGTTAATGCAGACAATGGTCTGATTGCCTAAGCTAGCCTAGGTTGAATAACTTAAGGAGCTGAGTTTGATAAAACTATGAATGACTTTGCCAACTTTGAATTTGATGTCGACGCAATTGTGCAACCTCGATCAACAGTTCCTCGAGAAAATTGGAGAGTATTACGGCGTCTCCATATTCCAGAGCGCTTCAATAATCCTCGTGGCGGAACCATCAAACGCGGATTGGTACTTGATGTTGAGTCGACTGGCCTCTCGTTAGAAAATGACGAGGTCATTCAGCTGGCTATGTTGGCGTTTGATTATGAAGTTGAAAGTGGACGCATTACCGACGTCCACAAAGATCAAGCATTTGATGCCTTACGGGAACCAGCAATTCCAATCTCAGAAGAAGCATCAATCATAACAGGCATCACCAATGACATGGTTGACGGGCAAAAGATTGATGCAAGTAAAGTTGATCATATCGTCGAACAATCGGATTTGATAATTGCTCATAATGCGCGGTTTGATCGAGCAATGGTTGAACGGCATTGGGACTGCTTCTCTAAAAAGCCCTGGACGTGTACCTACGACGCCATAGATTGGNTACACGAAGGTTTTGCTGCAGGCAAACTTGATTACATAGGAATGCAATTCGGTTGGTTTTATGAGGGACATCGAGCCCTTATCGATTGTGAAGCTTGTCTTGCACTTCTCGCTCAAACATTGCCGTCCTCGAACCGACGCGTTCTTGATGTAGCGCGCCAGGCTGCTCAGGAATCCAAATATTTAATATGTGCAGTTGGTGCGCCGTTCGATGAGAAAGACACTTTGAGGGAGCGTGGTTACCGCTGGCGGCCAGACGGGCTACCTAATGGTAAGGTTTGGTGGACTATGTGTTCCAATCCAGATGCAGAGATCGCCTGGCTAAAGTCAGATGTTTATCGCTATGATAAAGAAATCCCTGTTAAAGAGGTGACGGCTTTGACCCAATTCTCGGATCGCATATGGGATTTTTAACAAAAAGATTTAGGTTTCTGCACAGGTCAGATGGCGGAGGGACCGGGAATCGAACCCGGGCATGAGTATTACCCCATGACGGATTAGCAATCCGCTGCATTACCGCTCTGCCACCCCTCCGCGGGACGAACCTTATGGTGCGGCACCGTCAAGGCGAGACAGGTAGCGCGCGCGATCGTGGCTGTCAACGAATGTACTTACGTTTTGACGCAGTACCACAAAAATAGCCAAAGGTTCGTCTAAACCGGCTCTATAAATTAATCCCACCTAGGCAGGACATTCCCTTCTCAACCGCCGGGCGAGCCATGAGCGATTCGAACCAACGCTTTACGTTGGGATAATCGTTCAGATCCGTACGGTGACGTCCGTGGCGCTGTACCCACGGCACGATGGCAATATCGGCAATTGAATACTCATTGCCCGCGCAAAATTCTTTGTCCGCCAAATGGCCGTCCAAAACACCATAAAGCCGGTGGGTTTCTTTTATATAGCGCTCAATGGCGTAGGGTACCTCTTCCTTTGCACTAAGAAAATGATGCACCTGGCCGGGCATGGGGCCCATGCCGCCCATTTGCCACATCAACCATTCCAGGCATGCAACGCGCTTGCGCGGATCGGTTGGAATAAGCTTGCCAGTTTTCTCACCCAAATAGAGCAGGATCGCCGCCGATTCAAAGACCGAAACCGGTGNACCACCCGGCCCGTCAGGATNGATGATTGCAGGGATACGGTTATTTGGCGAAATTGCTAGAAAGTTAGGCTCGAATTGTTCGCCCTTACCGATATTGACGGACTTCTCCTCATAGGGAAGGCTGACTTCTTCCAACATAATGGAAATCTTTCGCCCATTCGGGGTCGCCCATAAATAGAGTTCAATTGTCATACTATACTCTCCCCCTAACCTCTGGTATGTTTTGCTAAGAATGCTAGACTGCCGCCCGGTCAAAAACCACACTTTAAGATGACCAAGCAGGGGGACCAAGCAATGGCGGCATTTGTGATCGCGGACATTACCGTAACCGATCCGGAAAAATATAAGAATTATACAAGCCAAACACCAGCTACCGTCGAGAAATTTGGCGGCAAATTCGTCGTACGCGGCGGGGATGTCACAATAATGAGTGGCGAATGGAAACCAAACCGCCTAGTGGTCATCGAATTTCCTAATATGGCGACCTTGAAGAAGTGGTACAAATCTAAGGATTACCAAAAGATCGCTAAAATTAGAGAAGAAGCTTCAGAAGGCTCATTTGTTTTCGTTGATGGTGTTTAGCGCTCAATACTAGACCCTCTTATCGAAAAACTACTCGTCAGCCTCATTAACCTTGGCGCCAATCAAAACGACAAAACAGGTCGCAATGACGGTGACTGTTAAAAACTTAAACGGGATGTCCTTAAGCGATTTTTATCCAGACATTATAACAAAAACCCATTTCCTTTTGCCCAATTTTGGCGGGCTTAGTCTCAATTATTTACGCCGCCTGCGAGCCTGAGTGCCCTGATCCACCCGGTAATTTGCTGCGACCCCAATTAATGATACCGCCTTCGAGTAGAATTTCCACCTGACGCTCCGATAGCCCATGGGTCACGGGAACTTCCACATTCTTACCCTTCACCTTTAGAACAAGCTCACTGCTGCTAGAAACCGCTTCGCGGGCATTCTCCAACACCAGCACATCATCCTGCGAGAGCTTGTCGTAATCGTCCGGATTGGCAAACTCCACCGGTAACAGACCACCATTAATAGTGTTCTGCCAGAAAATACGCGCGAAACTCTTCGCAACAATGATTTTGAGACCCAAATATTGCGGCGACAACACTGCATGGACACGGCTAGAACCTTGCCCAAAATTCTCTCCAGCAATCCAAATGTGGCCGCCTTGTTCCTTTACCGCGAAGGCACGATCTGCCAGCGTTTCATCATCACGCATAAGCGTAAATTCTGCGGTTTTTTGGACGTTCGAACGATATGGTAGCACTTGAGCTCCCGCCGGCGCGATGGCATCCGTATCAACATTATCGCCAAGCTTGATAAGCACCGGCGCCTCAATGTTCGCGGGGAAAGGATCAATTGACGGTAAGGGAGCTGTGTGATCACCCTTCTCAATCTTAACCCGCTTTGCTTCTTCCACCGGCATAGGCTTGATCAACGCATCGGGCAGCGCAATCCAGTCTTCAGGCTGCTCCACTTTCGGATAGTCCATACCGAGCTCACGCGGATCCGTAATCTCACCATTTATGGCTCCAGCCGTTACTACTTCAGGACTGCAGAGCCAAACCATATCACCCTTTACGCCGGAGCGGCCCGGGAAGTTGCGCGGCGTGGTACGCAAGCTATTGGCGCCCATTGCCGCCGCTTGCCCCATGCCCATGCAACCATTACAGCCAGCCTGATGCATGCGCGCACCAAATCCAATAAGATTTGCCAAATGACCCTGGTTCAGCAGGTTCGTGAGCATCTCCCGTGAAGTAGGATTAACATCAAACGAAACACCTTCAGCCGCTGTCTTTCCTTCTACCATCATAGCGGCGACTGCAAAATCGCGATATCCGGGGTTTGCCGATGAGCCAATATAGCCCTGAGAAATTTTCTCACCCACACAGTCACGCACTGGTACCACATTCCCCGGGCTAGATGGTTTTGCGATCAACGGCTCCAAGGACGACAGATCAATCTCTTCATGAAGATCATAGGTCGCGCCCTCGTCGGCTAGAATCTCGATGAAAACATCTTCACGGTCGACTGATTTCAAATAGCGGTTCACCTCGCCGTCAGCAGGAAATACGGACGTAGTAGCCCCCAACTCCGCACCCATATTAGCTATCACGTGGCGGTCCATAGCACTTAAGCAGTCAAGACCAGGGCCATAATATTCGATGATGCGGCCGAGACCGCCCTTTACGCCGTGTCGACGTAACATTTCCAAAATAACATCTTTGGCGCTAACCCAATCAGGCAAGCTGCCAGTCAACTTTACACCCCAGATTTTAGGCATATTGATAACAATAGGCATACCGGCGAGTGCCATACCTACTTCAATAGAGCCAGTCCCCATACCGATCATGCCGAGCGATCCTGCGGAACAGGAATGGCTATCGCCACCGATCAAAGTCGCACCCGGGCGGCCCAACCGTTCCATATGCACAGGATGACTGATGCCATTACCAGCTGGGCTGTAATGCATACCGAAGCGTTGGCAGGTGGTTTTAAGGAAGTGATGATCTTCAGCCGCCTTGTTGTCAGTCTGCAGTAAATTATGATCCACATACTGGCAGGCCAACTCCACCTGGATACGTTCCTTGTCGAGCGCTTCGAGCGTCAATGCGGTCAACAGACCGAGTGTATCTTGGCAAAGTCCCTGATCTATTTTGATGCCAACTTCTTCACCCGGCGTCATATCACCGGAGACCATATGTGCCTCAATGATTTTCTCGGCTACATTCATTTTGGACTTTGTTGCCATTTTTCCCTCCTAAAAATTATGACGCTGATATCCCACAAAGCCGAGGGCCCATACAAGAGGAAAGGCAACGCATGTAGCATTAACGCAATCAATAGACATAACCATCAACAAATTCAGGTGAGAGGTTCTTATTATTACTAGCGCGGAACCTGTCAAATTATAAAAGAACGCTTGGGCTATTTGCTCATAATAGGCTTGGAAATTACTATAAATAAATTGGCCCGCGGTTGGCTGAACCATGAGGTCGAGCCCGTCTCCTGTAATATCAAAACGATTTTATCTTTATTTAGCGTGGACCACGCATACAGTTTGTTTATTGTTGTNTCGGTATATGTTCATTGACCAGTGGTTACTATAATGTCGCTCTGTTAAGAGGGTCGCTTAGAAATGATGAATTTTGGAGAGTAGGATGCCTATTAATCCAACAGAGATTTTGGCACGCTTTGTTGCTAATGCGAAGTATGAAGACCTGCCGGACCAAGCGCTAGCGCTTGGGCGTTCTTCTTTATTGGATGCCAGCGGTACTGGCCTCGCTGGTTCTGCTTCCAAGGGTGCAAAAGCATTGAACAGCGTGCTTGAAAGCTATGCCAGCATGGATGGGACGCCAGTGATTGGCACCAACATTCGTCTCCCGGCTCCTTTTGCAGCCATGGCCAACGGCAATTCAATTCATTCCGACGATTTTGACGACACGCTCCGCGCCGACCCAAATGCGGAAGGCTATCACGGTTCGACACATCCCTCGGGTCCGTTGTTATCAGCACTCATGGCCCTGACTGATAAACGCAAAGTAAACGGCANGGACTTTCAGATTGCCTATCACGTGGGTATGGAGCTCATGGCTAAGATCAATTCTGCCCTAGGGCCACGATCCTTCTCAGCAGGATTTCACCCAACAGCCATCATGAGTGCCTTTGGCGCCACGGCGGCAGCAGCTAAAATCAAAGGGTTAAGCGAAGAGAATATCGCCACATCACTTGGAATTTGCGCCAGCCATGCATGTGGATTACGAGCCAATTTCGGTTCCATGATGAAGCCCTATCACCCAGGCCATGGTGCAATGTCAGGCCTTTTGGCGGCCGAAATGGCCGAAGGTGGCATTACAGCATCCGAAGATGCTATCGGCGGCGATATTGGATTTTTGAACGCCTATGGCGACTCTATCGATATTCGGCCCTTAGAGGCTTTGGGAAACCCTTGGGCTATCATTGAGCCCAGTATTTGGATTAAGCCCTACCCATCTGGCAACCTCACTCATCCGGCGATGAGCAATCTTCGCGCCCAGTTGGAGAAAAACGACGCTCAGCCTGAAGAAGTTATCAGCCTTGCGATCCAAACCAAGCAGTCTATTTACGATACACTAATTCACCATCACCCGAAGACGGGCCTACAGAGCAAATTTTCCATGGAATTTTGCTTAGTGAAGATTTTAGTTGATGGGCATCTCGGCCTCGACGATTTTTCCGATGCAGTCGTGCAACGTGATGAAATCCAGAACATGCTAGCCAATACCATATACAGCCCCTTCCCAGACGATGAAGGCGCTGCCAAAGGATACGAGAATTACACGACCCTTGTCACTTTTACGCTAAATGACGGACGGGAATTTACCGAACGCGCCGACTACGGCAAGGGCAGTCACATGGATCCAATGACTTACGAAGAGGTCGCTGACAAAGCGCGGGCGTGTTCTGACTATAAAGGCTGGCCAAAAGATAAATTCGACGCCTTGGTAGACGGCTGGAAAAACATCGACCATTGCGATGATGTACGAAACGTGACGCAGCACTTATTTAAAGGTTAATTGATCGCAAACCACACCACGCTTTGCCTTACCGAACCCTAAAATCTCTTACGTCGATGTCGATGTCACGACCNAGATCAATTGGAGTAGCCCTCGGAAGCCGAGCTGCGCGGCCTCGCCTATCAATTAAGCGTCACAATGCGTTTATGGGGCAGTCACTTGCTTGGCTGACGACGGCTAGAAAACTACGAAACAAGAAATGAAGCAGCCTTGGTTCAGAATGATAGAATATTCTCGNAAACAAACCCCTACNTGCCAACGAATTACCGTGCTATCCATAGGTTAAACATAATTTAAGAAGTGCCGGTGCGGTTTATAGGCTTTGGCGCTACCACAAGGAGGAATGCGAATGGCTGATCAAATGTCNGAAAAGAATTTTAGCGGGAACCTCGATGCATTGATGGTGGATGAAAGCGATAATGTTGCGGTTTGCCTTCACGATATCGATCAGGGCACGGAAGCAGCGGTTAGGCTCGATAAAGAGAATTTTGCCGTAACCGCTACAAATGCCATTCCTCGTGGTCACAAACTGGCCATACGTGAAATCGCCGAGGGGGACAAAATCATTAAATACGGTGAGATTATCGGCCAAGCCTCTGCAAATATTAGCAAAGGTAATCACGTGCACGTCCACAATGTAGTCGACTGATCTAATAAAAGTTTGACCCATCAGGGCCAACAAAAAAGGGAGAAATCGAAATGTTCTACGGCTTCGAACGGCCCAATGGCACTGTAGGAGTGAGAAATCGCGTTGGCATCGTCTCGCTGATGGATAATAGCAACGGGCTCGCTCGCAAAATTCATGAGAATGTCCGCGGTACAGATTTGGTAACCGACCTATTCGGACGCAAGATGATTGGGCGCAATCATGAAATGCGCCTGAGAGCCATCCACGGTATGGCGATGAACCCAAATATCGTCGGCGTTGTATTGGTCAGCTTGCACAAACCCTCGACGGATGCATTTGCAGGTCCCATCGCCGAAGCCGGCAAGGACGTAGAATGCGTCGCCTACCAGGAATACGGCAGCACGTTGCGCGCAATCGAAGCCGGGATCGTCGCTGCAGCCAAGATGGTCCGGAAATGCACAGATACTCAGCGTACGGAGCAACCTCTTTCCAAATTAATTTTTGGCGCCGAATGCGGCGGTTCTGATTTCAGCAGTGGGCTATCCGGTAATCCGGCACTCGGTCATGCGGCGGATCTACTCATGGATGCGGGCGGCTCTGTGGTTCTTTCGGAAACAGCCGAAATCATGGGTGCCGAACACCTACTTGCTGAGCGGGCCGTGAACCAAGGCGTTGCCGCCGACATCATCCAAGCGATTGCCGACATGGAAGAAATGTCACGCATGGGCGGCGTAGACGACATCCGCAAAACCAATCCATCTGCTGACAACATTAATGGCGGCCTCACCACTCTGGCCGAAAAAGCGCTAGGTGCAGTTAAGAAAGCGGGTACAAAACCGTTGCAAGGGGTCGTGGATTACTGCGAGCAAATTAAGCCGGAACCACCAGGCTTCTATTTTATGAGTACTCCTGCTCCGGCATGCGAATCCATGACTGGCTTCGCCGCAGGGGGCTGCCAAATCATCGGCTTCAATACNGGCTTAGGACAACCCTCGTCACACCCATTNTCACCGACCATAAAAATCAGCGGAAATCCGCTCACTGCCTCCCGAGGCTTCGACGATCTCGACGTGGATGTAAGCGATATTATGCGGGGCGAAATGTCGATCGAAGAAGGTGGAGTGAAAATTTACGAAGAACTCCTTGCAGTCGCCAATGGCCGCCATACTTATGCCGAGCTTTACGACACGGGCGTATCAACGATTGGCGTGGCAGGCGCGAGTTTTTAACCTGCCTGCACATTAATCAGTAAATGGCCGACGATTACACATTTAGATACAATGAATGCGGAGCGCCTTTACCGAGTAGTTAGATAATAATGGCTTAAATTACATTTATTCAGGTACTATTTCGCGTGCTTTTAAATCATCTAAATCCGGAAGGCGGAAATGTATCAATTCGGTTTCATCGATAGCGGTTAGTGCAATTATTTTCTCCGGATCGAGATAGAATGTAGTACCCCAACGGTAAGGATCGTTTGCAGCTGTGCCCACACCCTTTAAGACGAAATAGATATTGCGTCCATCGGTACCAAGATCATATGTGATATCCGAACCGAGTTTAATAAAACCAGACGCCGTATTGCGCTCTGTAAAGACACCCATNGGTTTTTCATAAACTCCGTCTGTGTCCTTAACCGGGCGCCATTTGAAATTGTCGGGTTTCATCAGAAATGGCGTCTGGTAGCGGGGCTCAAGATATTTAAGAGGGCGTTGCATAATGTGTTCCCAGATTGCCCGACTGCCCTCTACATTACGTTTGCCGGGTAGCTCAGGATTACGGTGAAATACACCATCTTTAACGGCGAAATACACCATCTTTAAAAGTGCCCATTAACTGCAATTCCTTGGCAGCCTTCAACTGTTCGCTGCGACTATTATAACCGCCACCACTGGCGCCACCGCACTGCAAGCAAAGCACGGTTGAATCATTTTTATCCGCTTGAGCTTGCGGGCCGTAGTGAACCGCTTCGGGAAAATAGCCAAGCATACCAGTTTCCAAAGTACCGGTTCTAGAATAGTCCGCCGTACCCTCCAGCTGATAGCGGAACTGTTCGAATGTATGGCGGTGTCGGGGCGAATACCGCGCTCCGGAACGCGAAATCACTAGAGAAAGGTTATCGATTCCCGCTTCGCCCTCAAGTAGTAACTTTCGATAGGCTGCCCCTTCACGATGGATAGAGGCCTTACTGGATACAGTTTCGTCGCTTTGAACGATTTTCATGGACCTATTCCTTGAAGCTAGGGTCCATGCGCTCGCATAACCTAAGTACGGCACCCCAATCCTTTGCACCCGCCGAGTGCGGTGTGTTTTCGATCTGGTCGCGAGCGTGCTCGCACACTGCACGTGGCGGCATCACAAAGTTACCATCACCCGCACTTAACGCTGCCACTTGGCCTTGGCAAGACATTTCTAACATATGATGAACNGTGAATGTCTCTTTGATAGTTTTACCACATACCAAGGCCCCGTGATTGCGAAGTAGCATCCACCAACCGTCATCACCCAGGTCTTTTAAAAGAGGGTCGCGCATAGACGGATCGAACTCGAATCCGCCAAAATCGTGATAGCGGATGCGCTCGAAGAAACGCATTGAATGTTGGGTTAAGGGCAGCAAGCCATCCTTGTGGGAAGATACGCCCATAGCGGCAGGTGTATGGGTATGAAAGACCACATTGATGTCTTCGCGCGCCTTTAAAATACCGGCATGAATTACTAGCCCGCCGCCTTTCAAATTCGACAAATTATCTTGTTCTGGCGTACCGTCGAGGCAGTATTTCTGTAATGAGGATGCAGTTACTTCTTCAAACATGAAGTCGAACGGCTTAATCAGCATTTTATCCGGCTCGTCAGGGACCCGAACAGAAAGATGATTATAAGTAAGGTCGTCGACCCCGTAATGGCTCAGCGCTCGATGAGCGGCGGCGAGATCGATCCTTGCTTCCCATTCAGCTTCCGAGACTTGATGTTGTAAGCTTTTACCTCTTGCGAGTGTGAATGCGGCTATGGTCATCTCACCATCCTCCCAATATATCTTTTTTAGACGTTGCCCCTCAGCGTTTTAAAAATCGGCGTAAACGCGTCATAAGCAATTTCTTGAAGTTCGTCCTTGGACCGGTTCTGAATAGGATGTTCCACCCAAATGATCTCCGGCTCAAAGCCAAGAGATTTGGATTGTGCCGCAGCTGCGGGTTTGAATTCCGTCGTGGCTACCATTAATCCGGGGACACCCAATTGGTCTAATGCATTCATGTCATGCAAACTGCACGACGTGCATGAGCCTCAATCGGCCAAGCTTTCGACAACAATATCGGCTTCTTGGACAATGGCCTGAATAATCTCCGGCGCAGCATTCTTGGAATTACTTGCCTTGCGATAACGCTTTACCGCAAATCCCTCTTCCGTAAATTTAGTTTCNATATGGTCAAGGAACTCATCAGAGCGCTCCTTGGCGATATCCAACAATGCGACCGTTTTACCATTGATATCGTTGGGTAAGGGCGTACGGGCACGCAAACTAGCCGCCGCTTCACTGGTTGGATCACGAAGATAGGTGGTGTCGGACATAATGCCGCTCCTCTCACTTCAAATTTTAAGCATTGCCTTTTAGTGTTTCGATAATTGTGGGAAACGCATCATAGGCGATTTCCTTGAGTTCGTCTTCGGTCCGGTTCTGAATGGGATGGTCAACCCAAATGATCTCCGGTTCAAAGCCAAGAGATTTAGATTGTGCCGCAGCGGCCGGTTTGAATTCTGTCGTGGCCACCATTAATCCGGGGACGCCTAATTGATCTAATGTATTCATGTCATGCAAACTGCACGATGTGCATGAACCTCAATCGGCCAAGCTTTCGACGACCAGATCCGCTTCTTGAATAATCGCCTGAATGATTTCGGTCGCCGCTGGCTTTGACATCGTAGCCTTGCGGAAACGTTTGACCGTAAACCCCTCGTCGGAAAATTGGGCTTCAATATGATCAAGAAACTCCATACTTCTTTCCTTCGAAATATCCAGTAACGCGATTGTTTTACCCGCAATATCGTCCGGCATAGGAATACTTTTGCGCATACTTGCCATCGCTTCATTGGTCGGGTCACGGAGATATGTGATTTCAGCCATTGTCTACCCTCCTTTTGTTTTGCCTAGCGCGATAAGGACCTCTAAAACTCATGGGTGACGGGTTGAATTTCATCGTGATTACGACCTCCACCCCATCCACCAATAATAGCTGTTTGCAAGCCCGCTGTCCCGCCTGCACGAATGAGTAATATTCCGTGATCACGCCAGAATTTCGGCACCATTTCTTCCGCCATGGCTGGATCAATACCGGCATCTATACCATGCGCGCCTTTGATTAAATCCTTACCAGGACGCGTCGTATAATGATGGAGTGCTTCTTCAATTTCTTTTCGACCCCAACCGTCTTCTTTGTAAATTCGGTAATGTTCCGGCGATATTGCAACGATGACATTCGCTGATTGTGCTTTCTTTGGGTGCAGTTCGTTAACCAACGACATGGACAGAGAGCGCGCGAGCTGATCTGCGGAGCGGGCAAAGTCATCTGCAAAGGCCTGTGTACCGTGACCATGATGAAGTGTCACCGCATTTGAGCCAGGGGTGCAGCCGCGCGAAACATGCAGCGGTTCCCATTCTGGGTCGGTTTCGTCCTCGGCAAAGCAGAAGGTGTATTTACCAGGGTTACCAAATACAGCACGGTCAATCTCACCAGGACGTCCGCCGCCCACATTGCGGACGATAAGCTGCAATGTTCGGCCGATGGTAGCGTTAGCACGATTGCCTTGGCCAAAGACGTTATGCCCCCAATTCATGCCGATAGACTTAGTAATCGGTCCATTGACGCAAATCACCGGACCAGAGAAAAATAGCGTACATAGCACTCCGTGAAGCGTGAATTTCGGATTAAGTGCCGCCTCGACGGTAGCAAGAATTACCGGCATATATTCGGGCCTTGCTCCTGCCATTACCGCGTTGATAGCAATTTTTTCCACCGTGCATTCCATATAATCTGGTGGCATAAGTCCTAGTACTTCTTCCGGTGCCCGGTCCGTACCTGATAGCATGCGGAGAATGCGGTCGTCCGTTGGCGGCACGATGGGGAGACCGTCCGTCCATCCCCGATCAAATGCCTGCTCCACAGGATCATCCCATTCAGAAAACTCAATTTTACGCGATTTCATCGGCACTTTGCCGTAGCGTGCTTGTAGTTGCTCAGGCACGCCGGGTTCCACCGATTTCGAGCCACATCCCGGTTGATTGTCTGGCAAACCCTCACCAAGCCCCTGGATACCNGTAAATTTCTCCCAATCTGCCCGGTTCCAGCCAAATACTCGCTCGCTTTCCTTACCGCCGTCTTGGCGGATCAAGGTAGGAACAAACTCAATGTCATGGTGAAAACTTTGCTCCAGCGTCCGGTCATCAATGACGCCCTTTACACTCTCGGGAAAAGAGGGATCATCTTGCGAATAGACCGTCAGCAGCGTGCCCGTTTCCTGCAATCGCTCCAAAACAGGCACCACCAATTCGCAGGTAGGACAATCGCGTTTTACAATCGCTATTAATCCATCATTTGATTTAGCCATTTTTCCCCCTCATTTTGTTTTAGTTTAGCACACGGAGAGGGGGAAGAAGAGTCTCTCTTAATAGATCCGCAAGTATTGCACCGTCTATCTTTTTTCAGTCTAAACCGCGTGTGGGAGCAAGGTGCAATACCTGAATAGGAGGCGGAAAATATATCCAAAACCCAAGAAAGATATTCTTAGCTGTTAATCGCATATGTCGACAAAACTCTGGTCAACCCGAAATCCTTTTCGCCCGTTACTCTCAACTCGTCTTGACCAAACCAACCTTGTTGCCTTGCGGATCTTGAAATACCGCGAAGCTTAACATACCGGGAATATTAGTTAGTGGCACGACAACCTCTCCGCCCATATCTTCAATCCGCTCAAGATATACTTCTGGGTCATCTACTTCCACATAGACCAGCACACCAGGAGCGTGCTCGCTTTCGAAGAGACCACCACCGATCCCCTTCTTGTCCGCATCAGTATCTACCAAGCCATAGCCTAGTGGGTTGTTATCCTTAATCTTCCAGCCAAACAAATCTTGATAGAACCCTTTAAGTTCCTTGCGGTTGGTAGCATGAATTTCAAAATGAACGACGGGATTCCCCATTTCGCATCTCCTATGCTGATTGTCGTCTTCCTATTTAACAAACCGCATGTCGGCTATTTCGTCATATGGAATTTCGCGACTTATCAGCCCCCCGGACAGAAGCCCTGCCCGCAACCGTTCTATGCCTTGGACGTTCAGCATTGGGGTTGTATTCCATATACCACCCTGTTTGTAACGCTCAAGCGCTGGCGTCATGAGATCAATATCAAAATCCGGAAAGTACGGCGAAACTACTTCCGCCAACTCAATGGCAGAGTGGCTGTGAACCCAAACTAGTGTCTTAGCCATAGCATTAGTCATAGCTTGCAGTTCATCGCTTCGATCATCCAAAATCTGCCGGCGGGCGTAATAGCTAGTATAGGCACAGGGTCCTCGAGCGGAGGCTTCAAACCAAAGGTGCCCTCCTTCGCGTAGAAGCATTTCCGCGTAAGGTTCAAGCACCTGAACCGCATCTAATTTTCCGGCCTTAAACGCTTCCATGTTTTCCGGAACAGTATTTCCATCGAACCTACTAAGGTCAGCCGGATTAATACCCTCGCGGCGCAAATCCTCTTGCAGACAGAGCCAGGGCGTTACCGCCTCAATGAAATTACCGAACCGGACATCCAACAAGTCTGTGAGTTTAAAAGCTGGGTTGGGTTTGTTACCAATGATGTGAAACGGGTCACCGCCGACCACTTCACAAAAACAGACAAGATCACTAGTCGGGTCCTTATCATGAAAATGTAGTACGCGCATGGGCCCTCCCCATGAAATCGCGTCGTCGCGTTCGAGGGATGCTTTAGCCCCTTCGCCAGGGGTATCGGATTCGCCCATTACAACGGATACCCCTTCGGCCTCGAAGGCACCTATTTCGAAGGTTAAATAAAAGGGTGTGTAAAACAATGCGCGGAAATTTTCATAAAGCGTGATCGGTCCAGACATTTTTTTATTCCTTCGTTTTAGGTTTAGACGCCGCCTTAGGTTTCGCCTTTTTCTTGGGTTTGGGCTTGGATTCGATTGCTGGGCTCGGCTTGCGACGGATAGAATTCGTTTTTATTTCCTTGGATTTCTTTTTCGACAGCATTTCACCTAACACAGGCTCTTCAATAATCGGGCGGTGTGCGCGCAATCCTGCTGCCCAAGCCTGCGTGCGGTCGATAAGCCAAGGAGGTGTTTCGAAGCCGGTCACCGTATCTTGGCGCGCTTGATCAAGATAATAACGCTTCAATAAAACGGCAGTGGCAATAGCAACAAATGCACCAGCGATGATGTCGCTCAGGAAATGTACGGTCAGAGCCACGCGGCTAAAGGCGATCAATAGCCCAAAAAAAATACAGATCGGAGAAAACCGTGGGAAAAGAATTATCAGCGGAGTTACAACTGCCCAAATAGTTTGTGAATGGCCTGACGGAAAAGAACTCATGGCGTGATCTAAATTAAATGGAATCATACCGTAAAAATCATTTTCGAATAATGCCCTGGGCCGCTGACGCCCAAGAATGAATTTCATCACATTTATCGCGATACCGGATACGGCCAACGTTGCCAAAATATAAAGGCTGTTGCGCGCACCCGCACGACACCGATCCGCTGCACCTTCAGATCGTGTGCTAAGCAGGGCAAGAACCGCGAAAGCTATGAGGCACATAACGATATATTTTTCCGCCCGCCCAAAGTTTGTAATGGTTCGCCACACGGAACTATGGGCTTCCGACATATGAGCCTTAATCCAAGATGTTAGCCAAGGGTCGACAAAGAACCCAAGAATCAGGCAAAAAAAAGCGACGCCAATGCCCCAAATCAATAGTGGCTTTAGGTACAAAAAATTAGTGGCAAACGCACAATCGGCGGACGACTTTTCTTTTCTCGAGAACCAAGGCCCATAGACCTTGGCCAATATATTACGGCATATGCTGCGAACAGATGCTAAATTGGAAGCAGCATTGGTCTCTTTGGGAGCGTTAGGTTTATCAGTCATCGTAGCGGACCCTAATGCGCGCGAGCGGGCTAGAAAATCCCTTCATTATCGCGCGATCCATTTACTATATTTTCACGCGGCATCACGGGCAGAAGTTCTCGAACTTCATCAATGGTCAAATCGCCTAGAGCATTGGCAAGATTGACAAACCGATCAACCTCGTCCTTTTCAATAATTTCATCGGTTAGTGTACAGAATTTTTGCTCATATTCCTTCGGGCCAAATGGTCGAGCGCCGCGTGGGTGAGCATTGGGGACAGCCATTTCATCTTCAATAACAGTGCCATCCCGATAGGTGACAACAGCGCGCATGCCATGATCTTTATCCAACGGAGCTGGCTCGTCATAGCGACGCGTCCATTCGGCATCCTCAACGGTAGTGACTTTGCGCCAAAGCGCTACTGTATCGGGACGCTGCGCGCGCTCTGGCGTATAACTGTTTTCGTGGTGCCAAGTACCGTCTTCCAAAGCCACGGCAAAGCAATACATTGCGCTATGATCTAAAGTCTCACGAGACGCCTCTGGATCCCATTTTGTTTTATCGCCCGCACCCGCACCCATCATCACATGAGTTTTCCATTTTGTCTTAAGCTCTATACTTTTAATTTCATCGAGCCGGTCGAGTTTATTCCGCATCTTGAAGGCAAGATCAATCGGCACCTGACCGTGATAACCAGCTGCATGTTCCTTGGTATAGGTCTCAAGGATCATACGTTTTGGCTCGCCCTCCTCTGGTAAATTGACCGTATAACCGTCCGGATTTTCCTTCACATAGGCCGCTAAAAAACCATGATCACCTTCATAAATTGGCCCGGGGCTCCTTTCTCCGCGCATTGCACGGTCGAGCGCGTGTATGGCTAACATGGAGACATGCCCTGGCGCATTCGCTTTCCAACTAGTGATCGTACCCCGCCGCGCCTGGCCTGTGGTAGCGCTGACATGTACGCCGTGCTGTACCGCTTGGAAAATAGTTTCGGTTGAAAGATCGAGCATAGCCCCGGCACCACAAACCACCGCGGGCACGATATGACCCGGATGGTCTAACTTACTCGCAGCGAGAGGAATATTATGGGCAAGGGCAATATGAATCTCGTAGGCAGTCAGAATACCTTTGGCGAGGGCTTTACCGCTGCAGCCCATCTGTTGAGCAACAGCTATTACGCCGGACATAGTGTCCCCAGTATGGGCGACGTCGGCACCAAAAAAGCTATCGTGGAAATCTAGCTCGCGAACCGCAGTAGCATTTGCCCAGGCAGCCCATTCACAATGAACAGCAACCAATGGCGAAAGACCGTAGAGCGAGGCCCCATTATCGCGCGGGTGAGCCAATGCCTCCGCTCGGGCAGCGGCTACAGAACCTGCATTGATGGCGGCCATAGCAACCGCACTATTATCAATGATCCGNCAAGCAGCCATTTCCAAAGCTTTTGGATCAACCGGTGATTTATCCGAAGCACATGCCGCAAGGAGCCAAGCTAGCTGCTCCTCCCGTGGCGGTGTATCGGCGAGATCGTAGACGCGAACATTAATCTGGCGCATCGTCTTTCCTTATCTAATGAGTTCCGCTGCAAGCCATACAAAAAATAGAAGTATNGGTTGATGCAGAATGTAAACCACAAGCGAGTGTTGTCCCAGCCATACCGTGCAAATACTCAAGGCATTACCAGGCCGCCAATCACTAAACGTACCAGCAGGCCGCTCGCCCCTCCAAAGACCGTAAGCGACACCAAACACGATCATCCCTGTCCATGGGAAGAGAGGTACATAATCGACACTCTGCGGCATTTGCGTAACAAGGCCAACCCACTGCAACCAGGGGTGGTCAAAGATACTGTGGGATAAAAATGCCGGGACCACTAGAATAGCGAGCCCTACCAAGAATGCTACCCGAGCAGGACACCGCAAAAACGGGAACACAATAAGACTTGAGATAACAATGCAGTGCAATACGCCGAAAAACACGTAATTGGTTGGAAAGATGATCCAAGTACCAAACGACACAAGGGCTGCGCCGCATGCTACTATTATTACGCGCCGCCCAAATGCCAGCCAGCCTCGCCCACGTCGATCCGCTAACACNAGTGATAATCCAGCAAGGAAAAGAAAAGCTGAGACTATGACCGTCCGTACGCCTAGCCAAAATGGGTCAGTAAAAAGCGCACAGGATGTAAACTTAAAAATATTTAAATCCCAAACGAGGTGATAAAGCGCCATAGTATAAACGGCCACACCACGGGCGGCATCAATGGCCGCCATACGCGGCAGGGCAGTGTTTTCAGAGAAAGTTGCTGTCATGAACAGAAGATTAACGCAGGTAGGAGCAAGTGCAATAGGCCACCCTTATCGGCTTTCTAACCACAAATTGCCCACGTCAGTTTGTATATAAGTCCACCGGTTAAGTCTGGAGACAATGAGATAGTTGCTGACGTAATCTATTAAAAAAGCAAGACTATATCGTTACAAATAAATTTCTAACCGAAAGATATAGTCAGTCATCCAGCTAATCTGTGCTCTAAATCCTTACATTATCCAGTCCTTTTAGAAAATACCAAGTAAGCTTAGTCGCAAACCGTTCCTAGCACTAAGCTTGTCGCTTAATCAGGGTCTCTTGTTTCTCGGCCCATAAGCGAATTTAATGTCTTCAGTCATAATCTTAAAACAAAGGGAGATTTCCAATGGCTTATGAAAGCATGATTGCGGAAATGATTAAACTCGACGGCCACAATAGTGATTCGATCCAGGCCTATACAGCCCGCCCGATGGGTGCGGGCCCGTTCCCGGGCATCGTTCTAATTCACCATCTACCAGGTTGGGATGAATGGTATCGGGAAGCGACACGGAAGTTTGCCCATCACGGCTATGTAGCCATCAGTCCAAATCTTTACGAACGCGCCGGCGAAGGTAGCGCGGAGGATGTTGCGGCTAAAGTGCGCGCTGANGGTGGNGTAGCNGATGCCCAAATGGTTGGCGACGTGGATGCCGCAATGGATTGGCTCAAAGCACAGCACTTTTCCACCGGTAAAGCTGGTGTAATCGGCACCTGTTCCGGTGGCCGCCACGCTGTGATTTATTGCAGTAAGACAGACAAAGCAGATGCCTGCCTTGACCTCTGGGGTGGCCGCGTGGTGATGGCAGACGAAGACCTAAATGAGAAACTACCGCAGGCACCAATCGATATGACCGCGGACCTGAATTGCCCGATCCTAGGCCTCTTCGGCAATGACGACCAAGCCCCAAGTCCCGAACAGGTCAACCTACATGAAGAAGAATTAAAAAAATACGGTAAAGACTATGAGTTTCACCGCTATGATGATGCTGGCCACGGCTTCTTTTATTATAATCGGCCACTGCACCGGGTCGAACAGGCAAATGACGGCTGGGAAAAAGTCTTTGCTTTCATGAAAAAACATGTGGGCTAAGCGAGGGCATTAAGATGTGTACATCAATACTCGAACTCGCAGAATGTGACGGCGCCGGCAAAAGCCCGGAAGGCTGGGTTAATCTAACTCATGTGGCGATATCCTTCGATCATCCGCACCATGCGATGATGGACGACGCAGTTACAATTGACTTCGTCAATAAGGCACTTGGTCCCGGGAAAAGGGTCGGCGTTGAACTCACATTGGAGAGTGCTAAAACATTGCACGCAGCACTCGGCAAAGTGATCGTCGACGTCGAAGAAGATATAAAGCCACGCCCACGCGCGGGAAAACTCGCTAATGCAGCGTAGACGCAGCTTACGCTATATGATGTTTAATAGGCTCAGGACGAGGCTTTATCCAAACCCCGCTCTGAGCCTAACAGCATATGGAATCGTACTACCTAGCCCGAGAGCTTTTTCCGCAACAATTCGTTAACCGCTTTAGGATTTGCCTTGCCACTGGTCGCCTGCATCACCTGCCCAACGAACCAACCGATAGCCTTCATATTACCTCCGCGAATTTCCTCAGCATTATCAGCATTGTCGGCTATGATCCGATCGATAACAGTTTCAATTTCACTCGTATCAGTGATTTGCTTAAGACCTTTTTCTTCAACGATTGCGGCGGCACCCTTACCACTACCCCACATCTCCTCAAATACGTCTTTTGCAATTCTGCCAGATATCGTTTCGTCCGCAATTAAATCCAGCAAACCGCCGAGCGCGTCAGCACAGACCGGTGAATTTTCAATAGAAATTTCAGCTTTTTTTAGTCTTCCGAACAATTCACCTTGCACCCAGTTAGCTGCCTGCTTGGCATCGCGCCCCCTGGCAACCGCATCGAAGTAATCGCCGGTCTCGCGTTCTGCAACCAACACGCTGGCGTCATACGCACTTAATCCGTAATCAGATATGAAGCGCGCTTTGCGGGCATCGGGGAGTTCTGGCAGCGATTTCCTCATTTCGTCAATAAAGGCCTGCTCCAAATTGAGCGGCAGCAAGTCTGGGTCCGGGAAATACCGATAGTCGTGAGCATCCTCTTTCGACCGCATCGATCGGGTTTCGTTGCGGTTTGGGTCGTAGAGGCGGGTTTCCTGATCAATAGCCCCGCCGCCTTCAATGATCTCAATTTGCCGGCGAGCTTCACACTCTATCGCTTGACGTACGAAACGAATGGAATTCACATTTTTTATTTCGCAGCGCGTGCCTAGCGCATCACCAGGCTGACGGACAGATACGTTTACGTCAGCACGCATACTGCCTTCCTGCATATTACCATCGCAAGACCCTATATAGCGAAGAATCGAACGCAATTTGGTGACATATAGATCAGCCTCTTCTGCAGAACGCATATCCGGCTTCGAGACGATTTCCATCAACGTGACACCGGACCGATTGAGATCGATATAAGTTTTAGCCGGACTTAAATCGTGAATCGATTTGCCCGCGTCCTGTTCCAGATGCAACCGTTCGATACCAATGGCCTTCGATGAACCATCCGCTAAATCAATCTCAACCTCGCCTTCGCCGACAATGGGTAATTCGTATTGGGAAATCTGGTAGCCTTGCGGTAAATCCGGATAGAAATAATTCTTCCGTGCAAACACAGAATGCAGATTAATTTCGGAATTGATAGCAAGGCCTGTCCGCACTGCTTGGCGCACGCTCTCCTCATTGAGCACCGGCAGCATGCCAGGCATAGCGGCATCCACAAGGCTCACTTGCGTGTTGGGCTCGCCCCCAAATTCCGTCGGTGCTCCGGAAAACAGTTTCGCGTTGGACATGACTTGGGCATGAACTTCTAACCCAATTATCATTTCCCAATCACTGGTTTTACCCTTTAAGAGTTTAGCCATGGCTACCTCAACATCCTAATTCTTGCGCCAACTGTTCCGCGGACGCAACAACGATATCCCATTCTTGTTCGGCCTTGATATCTGTCTTCTGCTCCGGTCCATGTTCAGTCGGACGTGCAATAAAAGCCGTTGCCATTCCATGTTTGCGTGCATGCGCAAGATCATAATTATGAGCCGCTACGAGCATGATGCACTCTGGATTACCTTGCCCCATCAATTCTACCGCCATCTCATACATCGAAGGATCTGGTTTGTATTTTCTGACATTCTCCGCCGTGATAATGGCGTCAAAAGGCAGCGATGCATGTTTTGTCATCAAAGCCATGCCGAGGAAATCCGAATTCGAAAAGGANGACAGCACATATTTTTTAGCNAATCGCTCAAGGCCGGGCACCGTATCAGGCCAAGCGTTCAATCGATACCAAACTTCGTTGATAAAATGACGGTCATTCTCCGAGACACTATCTAAGCCGTATTTTGGCAGCATCTCATCGAGCTTCTCCCGGTAGATTTGTCTAACAGGAACCCAAGCGCGCTCACCACTATTCACCGCATCCATACCCGGACGATATGCAGTTTTCCATTCATCGGCAAAGGCGGCCCAATCTAAAACAACACCGTTCTTGGCTCCCCACCGTGACAAATCCTCAACGATTGATGTCCGCCAATCCACCAGCGTACCGAACGTATCAAAAATCAGCGTCTGGACTTTGCTTACGGTCATTAGCTTACCTTGCTGCCAGGCTAGGCTTCATGTCGAAGCCAGCTGCAGTTTCTAAAACACCTGCTCCCCGAAATAGGGTTTCTTCGTCAAATGGTTTGGCTATCAATTGCAAACCAAGCGGTAACCCCTCGTCTGACAATCCCGCCGGTACCGAAATACCCGGCAGGCCTGCCATGCTAGCTGGTACTGTAAATATATCGTTCAGATACATGGCAATAGGATCCGCAGATTTTTCGCCCACCGCAAAGGCCGCACTCGGGGCGGTTGGCGTCAGGACTAAGTCAATATGCTCCCAAGCTTGCTTGAAATCATCAGCGATGCGCGTGCGTACCTTCTGAGCCTGTAAATAGTAAGCGTCATAATACCCAGCCGAGAGCACATAGGATCCGATCATAATACGCCGCTGAACTTCCTTACCGAATCCTGTAGCCCTAGTATTTTCGTACATTTCCTTCAAATTATCACCGTCGACCCTTAACCCATAACGAACACCGTCATAACGCGCCAAGTTGGATGATGCTTCAGCGGGCGCCACAATATAATAAGCGGGTAAAGCATATTTGGTATGCGGCAAGGTAATATCGACAATCTCCGCGCCAGCGTCTTCTAGCCATACGATTCCTTGACTCCACAGCTTTTCAATTTCACGAGGCATATCATCCAGGCGATATTCAGAAGGGATGCCAATTTTCATACCCTTGATATCACCGGTGATCGCCGCCTCGTAATCAGGTACTGGAATATCTACGCTCGTGGAATCTTTAGGATCATACCCGGCCATCGCACCCAGCATAATTGCGGAATCACGAACCGTGCGGGTCAGCGGGCCCGCCTGATCCAAAGAGGATGCAAACGCAATAATCCCCCAGCGTGAGCACCGGCCATAGGTCGGTTTCATACCAACAATACCACAAAAAGATGCCGGCTGACGGATTGAACCGCCTGTATCTGTTCCCGTTGCAGCCATGACGGCACGCGCTGCAACAGCGGCTGCAGAGCCGCCAGAAGACCCGCCCGGAACCAGTTTCGCGCCTTCATCACCGATACGCTGCCAAGGATTTACGACCGGACCATAATAACTAGTCTCGTTCGACGACCCCATAGCGAATTCATCGAGGTTGCTCTTACCAAGCACCACAGCTCCAGCAGCTAGTAAGTTTTGCGAGACAGTCGATTCATATGGTGGTGTGAAGCCATCGAGGATATGACTCGCCGCTGTTGTAAGGATCCCTTCGGTACAGAACAAATCCTTCATACCGATAGGAATACCTTCCATCAGGCCTATTTCCCCATGGAGTCTTCTCTCATCTGATGCTTTGGCATGGATCAACGCTTGCTCGACGGTCTCTGTTATAAAACAATTCAGCGTACGCGTCGCGTCGAGAGCCGAGATATGTGCCTCGACAATATCGACAGCAGAAATATCGCCCTTTGTAAGCTGATTTCGAGCCTCAGCAATGGTGAGGTCGGTGAGCGCCATTATTCGACTACCTTCGGCACCGAATAAAAACCATCAATAGCGTCTGGTGCATTCGCAATAACCCGATCAGGATAACCACCATCGGTGATCTGGTCTTTACGTTTGGGCGCCACCGCCTCCACGACCGAGGTCATCGGGGGAACCCCATCAGTATCTACTTCACCCAATTGTTCGATCCAGCCCATAATATTCGACAGTTCTTCGGCCAAGACAGCCTGATCAGGCTCCGACACTTTAATGCGAGCCAGAGCGGATATTCTTGCGATGATTTCCTTATCGATAGTCATAATAGTCTCACTGAGCCCCAATTGAGTGCGGCGCGAAGCTATCACTGGCTCTTGCAGGCGGCAATAGCCGCGCCGTAAAGTGAAGTATGGCAATAAACGACCTTATCAAACTGGCCAATAATAAAGTAGCCGGCACGCGCATTTTAGGGTTCGACCTTGGTACGAAAACTATTGGTCTCGCCCTCTCCGACCCCGGCCTCACTGTCGCGAGTCCAATACAGACGCTGCAGCGGCGGAAATTCTCTGCAGACGTGGTCATCCTTCAATCACTTGTAGGCGAAAGAAATATAGGGGCATTTGTTTTTGGCTTACCGACAAATATGGATGGCAGCGAAGGACCGCGCGCCCAAGGCACGCNAGACTTTGCCACCAATCTGGTCAATCATATTAAACTACCGGTCGCCTTTTGGGACGAAAGGCTTTCCACCGCCGTCGTTGAGCGACTNATGATTGACGAGGCGGATTTAAGTCGAAAAAAACGCGCAGGATCAGTTGATAAGCTGGCTGCGGCTTATATCTTACAGGGCGCACTCGACGCACTCGCCACCAACCAAGGTACGGCGTGAATGAAAATGGCTGTATTCTCTTAACATATAAGTTAGTTCGATTTTTTCTCTGGTTCCAACGATTGTGCAATGATCTCAACGCAGCCTCAAACATCAGAATTAATAAATAATGGATATTTTTCGGGATTATCACAACACCCCGGCGATCACCATTAAAACTACTTTGCCAGCGGCTGAATACATCCATATGAACAATTTGTGGGGTTTTAAATGTCCTTTCAACGATTATTTAAAAACATTTGTACCTGAGAGCAAGCGACTCCACGCTAAAATCGGTGGGCCGACTCCTACAGACCCCATCGTAAATACTTGAATTAAATAAAAATTCAAATTTCTTGCAGGCACCCTCTTTGCCCCGTATAAGTCCATTTTAATGGCCATCTTACGGAAAGCGTCGGCGACCTCGCCCGAACCAGCAGCGTGCGCGTTCCCCCACAGACATTTATTGGGGATCGAAGGCCTTTCTTCTCAAGAAATCCAATTACTACTCGATTTGGCTGATTCATACGTGGAGCAAAATCGTGCCGAAAACAAAAAAACCGACCTGTTGCGCGGACGAACTCTGATTAATTTATTTTTCGAAAATTCTACTCGCACTCGCACATCTTTCGAACTGGCCGGCAAACGTCTCGGTAGTGATACGATCAATATGGCCGTCTCCACCAGCTCGATCAAAAAAGGTGAAACCTTGATCGATACAGCCATGACACTCAATNCCATGCACCCAGATATTCTCTGCGTACGTCACCCACATTCAGGCGCTGTCCAACTCCTCGCGGAGAAGGTTAATTGTTCCGTTGTAAACGGCGGCGACGGCACACACGAACACCCGACGCAGGCATTACTAGATGCTCAAACCATCCGACGACGAAAAGGCAAGATTGATGGCTTAACCGTCGCTATTTCCGGCGACGTTCTCCACAGTCGTGTTGCGCGGTCCAATATGCATTTGCTTTCTACAATGGGTGCCCGAGTTCGGCTCGTTGCGCCACCAACGCTTTTACCGAAAGATGTAGAACGCTATGGGGTCGAGGTTTATCATAATCTAGAAGACGGAATTAAAAACTGCGATATCGTTATGATGNTGCGCCTGCAAACCGAACGCATGCAAGGCATGTATGTGCCATCGGTACGCGAATATTTTCGCTTCTTCGGCCTTACTCAAGAAAAACTCAATGCAGCGAATCCCAATGCCCTCGTTATGCATCCCGGGCCTATGAATCGTGGCGTCGAAATAGATTCCGAATTAGCTGACGATATAGACCGATCCTTGATCCGCGAACAAGTTGAGATGGGCGTCGCCGTTCGCATGGCCGTATTCGATGCTTTAACCCTAAATAACCGCAGTGATGCCAAGTGAGCCGAGACCCAACCGCATACATCAATGTTCGGCTACTAGACCCAGCAACCGGTCTAGATTGCAACGGCGCTTTATTGACACAAGATGGCATTGTCGTCGACTTTGGGCCAGACCTTCAAATCCCTAAAAAAGCGACTGATGTCGATTGTAAGGGCCTTTGCCTATCTCCAGGTCTTATAGACGTTCGCGTCCATTTGTGCGAACCCGGCGAAGAGCACAAAGAAACGATTGAGACTGCAGGGCTGGCTGCAGCCACTGGGGGTGTCACCGCAATGGTATGCTTACCAAATACCGTACCTGCGATAGACGATGTATCGGTCGTCGAATTCATAGCCCGGCGCGCGCGCGAAGCAAAATTGGTGAAAGTTTACCCCTATGGTACTGTTACACGCGGCAGCGACGGTGAACAACTCACCGAAATGGGGCTGCTTTCAGAGGCAGGCGCAGTCGCCTTTACGGACGGCACTAAAGCCATCGCAGACGCCACCGTGATGCGTCGCGCTTTAAGCTACGCTAGCGGCTTCGATTTGCTGGTCGTTCAACACCCAGAGGAACCAAGCCTCGCACGAGATGGAGTTATGAACGAAGGCGAAGTTGCCACACGACTTGGGTTACCAGGTATTCCTTCGGTGGCAGAACCGATTATGATTGAACGGGACATCAGGTTGATTGAAATAACTGGCGGACGCTATCACGCAGCACATGTTTCCACCTCCGAAGCCGTCAATATAATTCGTAAAGCGAAAAAGCGCGGACTCCCAGTTACGTGCGACACCGCCCCTCATTATTTTGCGTTAAACGAAAATGCAGTCGGCGAGTACCGCAGTTTCGCCAAACTCTCACCTCCTCTGCGGAGTGAAGCTGACCGATTAGCTATTGTGGCTGGTCTAGCCGACGGAACCATTGACGTCATTGCCAGCGACCATGCTCCGCAAGACCAGGATTCTAAACGCCTTCCGTTTATCCAAGCTGAATGCGGAGCTATTGGTCTGGAAACACTATTACCACTTACATTGGAACTTGTTCATAATGGCTCGATTACGTTGCTGGATGCGTTAGCAAAGATTACAAGTGAACCAGCGAAACTCTTCAAGTTGCCTGGCGGAAAATTACAACGCGGCGCACCAGCGGATATTGTTTTATTTGACCCGGATAAACCTTGGATATTGCGCGAGGAAAATTTCTGCAGTAAATCGAAGAACGCACCCTATGACGGCAGACCAGTGCAAGGACAGGTGCATCGGACCATCATCGACGGCCGTACCGTTTACGAATTTAATGCCTGAGAACTCTCTTGGATCCCAATATAAATCTACTCCCATTCTTGGCCATCATCGGTGCTTTAAGCTATTTGTTGGGTTCAATACCTTTCGGTTTACTCATCACCCGGGTGAGCGGGCGCGGTGATATTCGCGAAATCGGGTCGGGTAACATTGGTGCAACAAACGTATTGCGAACGGGCAGCAAGCTTCTTGCATTACTGACCGTACTTTGCGACGGCGGAAAAGGTATCGTAGCTGTTTTGTTGGCAACCAGGTTAGGAGACTCTGCAGTGATGGTCGCGGCAATAGCGGTTATAATCGGCCACATATTCCCTATCTGGCTAAGTTTTAAAGGCGGTAAAGCGGTAGCCACCGCCGGAGGAGTCTATTTTGCTCTTGCTTGGCCCATCGGCATAGGTGCAGCCCTCTCCTGGCTGATTGTTGCATACATCACACGGTACTCCTCGCTCGCCGCATTAATTGCAACGGTGATTGCGCCGATATTTGCTTATTTTTGGGCATCCGACTTCGTTATTTCGACAGTCATTATCGCCTTTTTAATCATTTACAGGCATAAAGAAAATATAGAAAGATTAATTGCCCGAACCGAAGCCAAGATTGGTAGCTAAAGAACTTCAAACTGCAGCAACGTCCGCGCCGACATTGATGAGGTTTTAACCTAGATGCCCACAAACCATGCAATAGAAGTCATTCCAACGGGCCAGGCTTGCGGAGCGCACATACACGGCATAGACCTATCTCAACCTCTTGACGACCCTACTTTCGAGAAAATTCTGGCTGCATTTGCTAAATATGGGATCCTGGTTTTTCATGATCAAAATGTGCTCCCCCAACAACAAATCGAATTCTCCAAAAGGTTTGGCGAAATCGATATATACGTGCTCAGCGAATATACTCTCGCTAGATATCCGGAAGTCCTGCTCATTTCTAACGTTCAAAAGAATGGTAAAAATATTGGCTTGGCAGATGCAGGCACTACTTGGCACACGGATACGTCTTATTTAAAGCGCCCACCGCTCGCCACGTTTTTGTATGCTAAAGAAGTACCCATTAAAGATGGTGTTGTCCTCGGTGATACAATCTTCTCGAGTGCAGCAGCAGCTTACGATGAACTCAATGAAGACATAAAGATNAAAATAGAAGGCCTAACAGCAATCCACTCTTATCATGGCAAGCATACAGCTAGAGCGAATTTGGGCAGATCCAACCGCGTCAAGCCGTCCGAAGAAGAGGACAAGGCATTACAACCAGTCGAGCACCCTGTGGTTCGACGACACCCAATATCCGGCAGAAAGGCCATATATGTTGCTGCCGGGGAGTGCGTTTCAATTCCCGGCCTAAAAATAGAGGATGCGCTGGCACTGATTGACAAACTAGCAGCCCAAATTACAAAAGAAGAATTCCACTACCATCACCATTGGCAAGAAGGCGACTTTGTCATCTGGGATAATTGTCAACTACAACATCTCGCGGTGCGGGATTACGAACTACCNCTGAGACGTATTATGCACCGCACCCAGGTAAAAGGTCCGATTCCCATTTAAATGAAGCCCCGATATTTCGCGCGTTACGTTTATCTAAAATACGCTTCTTTAACCCCTGAGCCTCACCGTCGTGCTGCATTAAACAATATTACGAAATAAAATTTACCTCTATACCACCAGAGTATTTGGACAAATGTGTTAGGTCTAATATCTCAGCCACAGTTATGAGGGCCCTTGATCCGAGTTCCGCCCAATCGATTAATTCAAGCCGTAAACTGGAATTTCTCAAAATCCAATCCACGCGCTAGTATTAAAAGCCGAACTTTCTAACCGCCTCAAACGCCATTCGGTTCGACGGGTATTGCTCATAGTTCCACAAACAACTTACCTTAAATGAAAACAATTATCGGAAATTGACCTTAGATCATAGAATTTTCTAGGCAGATAAAAAAACATTTACTTTATATTTTTCAATATCTTATAAGGATATTAAATCCGTTTATTCGCTTACCTTATTTCTCAATAGGTTGACGAACGGCCTTACCGATGTCACTTCCTAGCACCACAGCACTCGCACGAAGGATCTTTATGGACGTTGTCGTCGTTGAATCGCCATCCAAGGCGAAAACCATAAATAAATACCTGGGATCTGATTTCCGGGTGCTTGCGAGCTATGGTCACGTTCGGGATTTACCGGCAAAGGATGGTTCTGTCCGTCCTGATGACGGATTTTCCATGTCCTGGGAAGTCGCATCAGATTCGAAAAAACGCGTCGATGAAATTGCNCAAGCGCTAAAAGGTGCAAAACATTTATATCTTGCAACTGACCCAGATCGCGAAGGCGAAGCGATTTCCTGGCATGTTCAAGAACTGTTGAGCCAACGGAAAACTCTTGATGGCATAGACGTCAAACGCGTTGTCTTTCATGAAATCACCAAAACTGCGGTTCTCGAAGCAATTGCGAACCCCCGTGAAGTCAATAAGGACCTGGTAGAGGCTTATCTAGCCCGACGAGCGCTTGACTATTTGGTCGGTTTCAATTTGTCTCCAGTCCTTTGGCGTAAATTACNCGGGTCGCGATCTGCAGGCCGCGTCCAATCGGTAGCGCTTAGGTTGATTTGCGAGCGCGAATCCGAAATTGAAATTTTTAAACCGCAAGAATACTGGTCTATTACGGCTGATTTCAAGACTCCCCACAATGAGCTTTTCACGGCGCGCTTAACTCATCTCAATGGCGAACGACTTCAGCGCCTGGGCATTGAAAACGANATAGCAGCCAACGCAGCAAAGGAAGCCATAAACGTAAGGACATTTTCAGTTGGTAGCCTGGAAAAGAAATCCGTTCGACGTAACCCCGCGCCACCCTTTACCACTTCAACATTGCAGCAAGAGGCTAGCCGGAAACTCGGCTTCGGAGCTTCTCGCACCATGCAAACGGCACAAAAGCTCTACGAAGGTGTAAATATCGACGGAGAAANGGTCGGGTTGATAACCTATATGCGAACTGACAGCGTGACACTAAGCGGTGACGCAATTACGGGTGCAAGAAACCTGATCGCTGCGGATTACGGCACTGAATATTTGCCAGATTCACCGCGTATTTACAAAACTAAATCAAAAAATGCACAAGAAGCTCATGAGGCGATTCGTCCGACAGATCTATTCCGACGCCCCAGCGAAGTAACCCCTCTTTTGGACGAAGGACAGAGAAAGCTCTACGATTTAATTTGGAAACGAACCGTGGCTTGCGAAATGGAAAGCGCAGTGTTCGACCAAGTTGCCGCCGACATTACCGCACCTGACGGCCAGGTAACGCTTCGTGCTAATGGTTCCGTGATGAAATTCGATGGCTTTCTCAAGCTTTATCAAGAAGGTCAAGACGATACGGCCGGCGAAGAAGATAGTAACAACAAACGCCTCCCAGCCATGGGAAAAGGCGAGACTGCCACACACCAACAGACTAATTCGGAACAACATTTTACCCAACCACCTCCTCGCTATACTGAAGCAAGCCTAGTAAAAAAAATGGAAGAGCTCGGCATTGGCAGACCATCGACCTACGCTTCGATCTTAAAAGTCCTGCAGGACCGCAATTATGTTAATCTTGACAAACGCCGCTTTCAGCCAGAAGACCGCGGAAGGGTTGTTACCGCCTTTTTGTCAAATTTTTTTGAGCGCTATGTAGATTATGATTTTACCGCCAATCTAGAGGAGCAGCTAGATGACATCTCAGGTGGCAGTATTAACTGGAAACAGGTTCTAGAAAACTTCTGGGGTGCTTTTTCGGAAGCGGTTGCAGATACCAAAGAGCTGCGCATCACCGAAGTCCTTGATCGCCTTGATGAGGATCTCGGACCTCATTTTTTTGGTGATGGTGAAGCAGGCGAAGCCGCACGTAAGTGTCCCGGCTGCAAGGACGGACGGCTCAACCTGAAGCTTGGGCGGTTTGGTGCTTTTATCGGTTGCTCTAACTATCCAGATTGCCGATACACAAAACAATTAGTGGTTTCCGGTAGCGAAGCCGACACATCAGAGGGAAACGCCGCTGTGGCGGCGGGCCCAAAATTACTTGGCGAGCATCCCGACACCCAATTAGATGTCTCACTACGCAAAGGACCTTACGGTTTTTACGTCCAGCTTGGCGAAGAACAACCGAAGGAAAAAGGCAAAAAAGCGCCACCAAAACCCAAACGTGCATCTGTACCCAAAGAACTAGACCCCGCTGCACTAGATTTAGAAGCCGCACTAGGCCTATTGTCACTTCCGCGCGAAGTGGGCCCCCATCCGGAGACGGACCGTATGATTACCGCGGGAATTGGGCGGTTTGGCCCCTATATCAAACACGGCAGTATATATGTTTCCTTGAAGGATGACGATGTTCTTACTATTGGCTTGAACCGAGCGGTTACTCTATTTGCCGATGCGCCCAGCAGTGGTGCCCGTGAGCTTGGCGATCATCCAAGAGACGGCAAGCCAATTACTATTCGCAAAGGCCGATGGGGTCCATATGTCAAACATAGTAGAACAAACGCCTCTATGCCCGAAGGTATTGAACCAGAGGATTTAACTTTAGAGCAAGCGGTTGCACTGCTCGATGAACGCGTGGCGAAAAAATCGAATAAAAAAGACAAACCGAAAAAAAGTGGGGCAAAGAAGGCCGCAAAAGCCAAAAAGAAAACAGCACGGAAGAAGAAGAAACCCACGCCTAAAAAAAACACCGTTGTTGAGACCTCTGCTGAAAAAACTCCCAATAGTAGGTTGGGCGAATAACCGCCACGTCAATGGCCAAAGAGCGCCCCCCTTTACCGAGCCGGGATAAAATCCTCGCTTTTATTCAGGATAGCGAAAAGCCCGTCGGGCGCCGTGAAATAGCGCGCGCCTTCAATATTAAAGGCGCGGATCGTGCTTGGTTGCGCCACGAATTAAAAAAATTGAAAGAAGACGGCCTTATTGGCGGAGATCGGCGTCGAGCTGCAAAGCCAGGTCAGGTACCACCAGTAGCGGTTATAGAAGTGAGCCATATCGATAGCGATGGCGAACTAATGTGCAAACCAGCCCAGCCTAACGAAGGAACCGAACCACCAAAGATCTATCTAAGCGCCGCACGTACCAACAAAACTGCACCAGGCATCGGTGATCGGCTACTCGCACGCCTTAAACGAGTGGGCGGTGGAACCTACGAAGCCCGCCCTATTAAATTTTTAGAAAAAGCACCAACCGAAATAATTGGTCTTTTTCGTGCACGAGGGAACGGCGCTATACTACAGCCCATAGACCGGCGATTTAAAAATGATTTTACAATCGCAAAAGAACACTGCGGCACCGCCGAAGATGGCAATTACGTAGTAGCTAAAACGCTCTTCGGATTCGGGCATAATGCCAAAATTATCGAAACGCTCGGCGCACGCGATGACCNCAGGATAACAAGTCTTTTGGTGTTACGTGCTAAGGGTGTTCCAATGGTATTTCACTCAGAAGCCGTCGCTTTAGCCAATTCTAAGAAAGTACCATCACTCGGTAAACGCGTCGATTTTAGAGACAAACCGCTAGTCACTATTGACGGCGCTGATGCGCGAGATTTTGATGATGCTGTATGGGCGGAACCCGACAGTGATCCGACCAACGAAGGCGGCTGGCATCTGCTAGTCGCCATTGCCGACGTCGCCTATTATATTCGCGAGGGTGATATTCTGGATCAAACCGCGCGCTTGCGCGGGAATTCCGTTTATTGCCCAGATCGTGTCGTACCCATGCTTCCCGAAGCACTTTCGAATGGCGTTTGCTCCCTAAATCCTGATGAGCCGCGCGCTTGTATCATTTCTGAGATGTGGATTAGCAATCAAGGATCTTTACTTAGGAGCGAATTTAAACGCGGCCTGATGCAATCTGCTGCCAGATTGACATATGAGCAAGTGCAGCAAGCCTATGATGGCAGTCCAGATGAGATTACCACTCCTTTAATGGAGGCCGTGATCAAGCCATTGTATGGTGCGTTTCAGGCTCTAGATATAGCGCGGCAAAAGCGTGGAACATTGGATCTGGATATCCCGGAACGTCAAATTCATTTTGACAAAGATGGGAGTATAAATGCAATTACGTTACGAGAACGATTAAACAGTCATCGACTCATCGAGGAGTTTATGATTGCCGCTAATGTCTCGGCCGCGAAAACACTAGAGGCAAAGCGCCTACCTGTTATGTACCGCAATCATGAACCACCGGCTCTCGAGAAATTAGAGGCGTTAGGTCAAGCCTTAAATGGCCTTGGTATCAAGCTAGCTAAAGGCACCAAGATATCACCTAAAGTTTTCGCCAGCGTGTTGCGCCAAGCAGAACACAAGGATAAAGAGGCATTGGTTAGCGAAATTATTCTACGTAGCCAAAGCCAAGCGGTTTATGGCCCCGCTAAGTTGGGTCATTTCGGACTAGCTCTGAGTAGTTATTGTCATTTTACATCTCCTATCCGCCGCTATGCGGATTTGCTTGTACACCGCGCTTTGATCAGCGCCCTCGAATTAGGCACCGACGGACTCGGCTGCGACTTAGAGAGCACATTCGAAAAAATAGGCGAAGAAATCTCTGCTGCTGAACGCCGGGCAATGACTGTCGAGCGCGAGGTGCGCGACCGCCTTATCGTCACCTATATAGCAGACCGTGTGGGAGCAATATTTGAAGGTCAGATTACCGGTGTCACCAGGTATGGGTTATTTATACGTCTGAATGGGACGGGAGCGGAAGGTTTATTGCCAATCCGAATGCTACCAGAGGACTGGTACAATATTGATAAAACAGGATTTTCTATGATTGGTGAAAGAACAAGCCTTCAGTTTCGTCTTGGNGAGATCATCACTGTCGAGTTAACTCAAGCTGAACAAATTACTGGAAGTCTAAGTTTTCGGTTTGTCAAGGGTGGCACGAAAACGTCTAAGCGACTACGCGATCATAAGGGTATGTTAAGAGGACGACGGCGGTCTCCCAAACGACGACGCTAACAATTTGCCGCCAAACAAACTTTCCATTACTTAGAGATCTAATTGGTGGCAACGCCTAAAATTGGAGTTCAATACGGTTAACTGAACTCAACGGGGCAATAATGAAGCGATTGTTCAATCTTGAATGCCCTACGGGAGGGTTTAACGCCGTGCTAACGCACGTCAGGGTGTCTGTTCTTATCACTTCCTTGACTTTTGCGGGGTTAGTCACCTCGTGCGTATCCCATAACCAACAATATTCTGCTTCAACCGCGAACCTCCGACTAAAAATGTTAACAGCTGTACTCAACGACATCGACCACGTCTATCTGCATGACCGCAATATTTCGCACCTCTCTATTGCAGCCATTGAGGGATTAAAACAGATCGAGCCGGGCTTGAGCATTACGCAGTACGATAAAACTATTACGGCAAAAATTAGCACGGTAACGATAATTTCAGATGAGATGCCTTCTACCCCATCAGGCTGGGCAGACTTCATCGTTCAGTTCCTCAACCGTGCCGAACCGTTTTCTTACGCCCTGGAGAAAGCTTCCGACGAACAGCTCTTTAGCGCCATTTTCAATAGCATAACCCTCAAACTTGACAGCCACTCACGCTATGCATCAGCTAAACAGGCGGCAAAAAATCGCATTAAAAGGCGCGGCTTTGGCGGTATAGGCATAGAGGTTAAACTGAATGTACGTGGAGCAAAAATAGTAAAAACGCATAAACAATCACCTGCTGCGGAAGCCGGCCTTAAAGCTGGCGACGTTATTATCAGTATTGGCAATAACGAAATTAGTGGCATGTCATTGGATAAAATCCGCAGGCTAATTGAAGGCCCTATCAACGTCCCGGTCTCTCTTCGGATCTATAAAAACGAAAACACGCCAGCTAAACGGTATCTACTCGACCGCACTCGCATAATCAGGAAAACAGTTTACGCTACTTATAATCAAGGGATCGGCGTTTTCCGAATTAGTCGCTTTAATAAAGACACAACATCATCGCTCAAACGCGAAATTAAAAAAGCACGCCGTAACTATGGTAAAAAGATGCAGGGCGTAGTCATAGACATCCGTGATAACCCTGGTGGATTACTAGATCAAGCAGTAGATGTTGCCGATCTATTTCTCAATAAGGGCCCTATCATCGCAACGCGTGGTCGACACAAAAATAGTATACAAAAATTTAAAGCTAAGCCAGGCGACATAATCGCCGGCTTACCACTTGCTATACTCATGAACGGTGCGACAGCGTCCGCAGCGGAAATTCTTGCAGCCGCTCTTCAAGACAACGGACGTGCCGTCCTCGTAGGCTCATCAAGTTTTGGCAAAGGCACGGTGCAAACCGTTTTGCGACTGCCCAATGACGGCGAAATAATTTTAACCTGGGCAAGAATAGAAGCGCCTTCGGGATATGCCCTGCAGACACTCGGTGTGTTACCGACCATTTGCACCGTCGGTAAATTAAACGCTTCGGCGATTGTCAACCAGTTTCAGAAGGTTGAATTTAAGCGTTCACGCAAACAGCTGCGCCTCCATCGTAATGCCGACTTCAAAAATGCCAAACAACGCGACCACATAAAAAAATTCTGCCGATGGCAACCGGATATAAATGTTACTCCCGACCGCCTCGTTGCAGAATTAATATTAAAAGCCCAAGGTCGATACGCTCAAGCTACTAACCTCGCCCGAATTCCTCCAGGGAGTTAAATTTAAATGTCAAAAGAGATCAAGAAACCCGCCGAACCAAGAGATGCGGCTAGCCTGATCATGCTGAAAGGTTCACCAAACGACCCCGAGGTTCTCGTAGGTCGACGTCCAGAAGAAGCCCGGTTTATGCCCAGTGTGTGGGTATTCCCTGGCGGTGCTGTCGAAGAAGCGGATTTCCAATTACAAACACCTCACAGCTTGCGTGAAGACGTTCTAGCGCGGCTGACAAGGACAACAGCACCTGAGCTTGCTCACGCACTCGCTTGGACAGCGCTTCGCGAAATGCGCGAAGAAACAGGCTTACTGCTTGGAAAAGTGGGCGACGATAATAGCGCCACTGAGAGTGAGGCTCACGAGGCATACCAAAAAGCCGGCCTAGTTCCCAATCTTACCGCCTTAGACTACCTAATGCGTGCCTGCACGCCGGAATATCAACCCATTCGTTTTAATACGCGATTTTTTGTCGCCGACGGCTCACTAACTAGCAGTGATATTTGGCAAACATCAGAATTAGAGGAAATACGCTGGGTTCGGCTAAACAAGCTTCCGGATATGAAAATTGCAGGTATTACGGGAATCGTCATCAAAGAGGCACAACAATACTGGCTCAGGCAACCAGAACCTAATCCCGACCGCAAGGTAATGTTTTTTAGCGCCGATATGGATCACAATCGGATTTGGCACGAGGAATAGACTTGACGTAAAGTAAATAGAGCGGCTATGTCCCATCCATAATTGATTTGTTTAGCTAGTAATGGAAGAAGAATATGGCGAAACCAGCGACTATATTGGTCAAGCTCGAAAGCACCGCTAATACGGGCTATTACTACGTCACCAAGAAGAATCCAAGGAACCAAACAGATAAAATGGAATTCCGTAAGTACGACCCGGTTGCACGCAAACACGTGCTTTTTAAGGAAGGTCGTATAAAGTAAAAACGCGGGATTTTTCCTACGGATAAAAAAGGGCCGCTTTCAGCGGCCTTTTGTTTGCAATTAGCTTTAGCTATCGCCTGCAATTGAAACATACTCTTTCTAAAGCATTAACCATCAAGCAATTCCGTCAAAACTGACTTCTATAAAATTTAGTCCTACTGCATATTCCAGCAGTAACCTTCAAATAAACCATCTGTTATTAAAGGGCATAGGCTGCTCAATTATGATGACATAGTATTCAATGCTAAACTCCGCAGAAAATTGTAACTTCAAGCTAGGCGTCGATGTCGGCGGTACGAAAATCGAAATTGCCGCGCTCGATGAAGATGGAAAATTCCTGCTTCGCAGGCGTGCGTCGGCTCCGAAAGGCAACTACCTTGAAACAATTGAGCTGATCGGCACTTTGGTCGAAGATGCTGATTGCGAATTAGGTGCAACCCGACCTGTCGGATTTTCAATACCAGGCACCATTTCGCCCGCGACCGGACTTATAAAAAATGCCTTTAATTCGCCGCTAAACGGACGTGCCTTCGATCAAGATCTTACCGAACGCTTAAGCAGACCGATTAGGATGCTAAACGATGCCAATTGCTTTGCCATATCGGAAGCGAAAGACGGTGCCGCGGCGGGTGCGAATATTGTCTTCGGTGTGATAATCGGGACCGGTTGTGGGGGCGGTATTATCGTCAATGGGAAGACTCTGTTGGGAACTAATGCTATTTCCGGCGAGTGGGGGCACAATCCACTGCCTTGGCCTAATGAAGAAGAACTGCCTGGTTTAAAAGGAACAGACGGCAAATTTGGAACTATAGAAACGTTC
>PAXN01000040.1 GCA_002715005.1 Rhodospirillaceae bacterium | reverse complement strand
GAACAGGTTTTGTCGAGTATAAGTTATTGAAAATTAGCAATAAATTGTAGTTATGGAGTTCTGCTCAACACCCTTTGTATTTCTTACGGACACATTCACGGGCAAGTTTCTGTGCGGTGGAAATGTCGGCAGGGGTCATTTTTTTCTCAAAATCATCTCGCAACTTCGCACCCAACTCATTTCCATTCGTAGCAGCAATATTTCCCCACATATGGGCATAGATATAATCTTTTAGTACTCCCCTACCCCAGGCATACATCAAACCAAGTTGTCCTTGAGCAAAGGCGTGTCCCTGTTCGGCAGCAAGTTTGTACCACTTCACCGCAGTCTTACGGTCCTTTGGAACACCTCTTCCGGTGTCGTACATCCAACCCAGACTGGACTGGGCATCGGCATCCCCCTGTTCGGCAAGAGGTTGTAACTCACGCAAAGCAGTTGCGTAATCACCACTCGCACTCATCCCCATACTTCCAACAAGCACGGCAATCGTCAGGCAGAGTGTTGCGGTCAGGTTTCTCATAGAAATGAGTTTAGTGGATTTTGGGTGTGTGTGAAGTGAGAGCTAACTCTTAGCCAAAATAAGTGCTATCGCTACTAACACCTTGGATCGTAGGATTTTCCATACCTTTGGCAATTATCAAAAAGTTTTTCGGCGGCTCCCCTCAATTTTTTCCGGTATTTCTCTTCGGCGGTCGGACCACTGCTCGTTGACGATTTACCTTTTAAATCTGAGTGAACATCAGATTTTGCGATAACTATGCAAACGAGAGCAAATCCGACAGCCGCTGAAAATGCGACTGCCGCTGAAAATCTCTTAACCTTTTTACGCCTGCGATCACGAAACGAAAACCAAACTAAGCATCCGACAATGGGCGACCCAAAAACCAATCCAAGCATTAAAAAGAAAAAAGAAAAAACACTTTGATTAGAAGATATAATAGAGAAAAATAATACACAGCCAACAATGGTATAAAATAAAATTTGTTTTTCTATTGTTCCGAATTTTTTTTCACCACCATTATCATTAGTGTTTTCACCATTATCACTATGAGTTCTCGCAATTTCTCTCTGAAATTCATCTTCATCGAGCACCCAAAAACGCCCATTCTTTTCTGCGGAATGGAACCGTCCGTCTTTACACCACTTGCCAATAAGGTCCTTCACTTTTTGTCTCGGAAGGGCAGGAAAAATGTCAGGATGTAGGTCCAATAGTTCAGATATTTTTTTCTTTTCCATTATTTTGATCCAAAGCGTAATTTTTCAGACAATTTCAACACGGTGTTCCTCATTATCCTACCATCCCCAAATTATGCACCTTTCAGGCACAAAAAAAACCCCATTGTGGGGTTTGTGTGTTTAGAGGCTTGGGCCTTGGCTCATCGCCCACGATGTGGGGTGAAATGTGGGGTAGCCGTTTTGAAACGCCCCAAGAGCCCCAGAAAACCAGTAAAAATGATGGTGACCCCAGCGGGATTTGAACCCGCGTTGCCGCCGTGAAAGGGCGGTGTCCTAGGCCTCTAGACGATAGGGTCATAAGAGCAAGCTAAATAGTCTTCGGACCGCTTAAGGTCAAGAGGTGAAATCATCAAATCTGGATTTTACATTTATTGGATCAGGGGAATTTGAACGGCAATTCTTGCCCCATTGGGTAAATTTTGCCTGTGTAATTTACTGACAGGTTCCACAAATTTCATAAGCCTATGAGTTTATGCGCCTTTTTACCTTTAATACCACGCTAATATGGCACTCGCTTTGCAAAGGATTAAGTAGAAAATCAAACAAATGCCGGAAAGAAATTTCGGTTGTGTGAAACGAGGGTCTCCATGACTTCCTTTAGCATATTCACCCAGCCAACCTCTGCAATGCGCGCCAACACCTTGTCGTTCAATGTAATCGGCGACAATATCGCTAACGCGGTAACGCCCGGCTTCAAGGCAGCAGACACACGCTTCCGCGAACAAATTATCGCAGCAGGCGGAGGTTCAACCCCGTCATTAAGCGGCATCAAACCGAACATCCAACATTTCATTGATAAGCAAGGTATCATAGAGGCCACCAACAGGACTTTAGATATTGCCATAGATGGTAACGGATTCTTCGTTACCAATAGCGCACCTGACGTCCGAGGCGAATTTCAGTTGACCCGTGCTGGACAATTCGACCTAACCGTCGTCGATCCTGGGCCGAGCGAAAAAACTTTTATCACAGATGGTAGCGGCAATTTTGTCTTAGGCTGGCCAGCAGATGGGCTAGGTGGATTTATTGCTGGAGATGGACTTAACTCGCTGGGCCCAATGCAGGTTGACCCTTCAGCCCACACACTCGCTGCTACGGCAACCACCATCGCAGACCTTGATGCCGTATTACCCTCAGACTCAGCAATTGGATTTAGCACCTCCACGGGCATCGGTGTATTCGATCAGGCCGGCAACGAAAATCTCATGAAGCTGACCTTTACCAAAACGGCTATCAACACTTGGGATTTAGATATTGAAGTTGCAAATAGCAATCTCACCACCGGTGTTTTTCCAACAACCGCAGTTACATTCACTTCCGCAGGCGTCCTCGCCTCCGCCTCCTCAGTCACTGTAGCACCGACATATACCTTACCTGGTGGTGGGGCTGGCTCAATCGCACTGGACATTGCTGGCCTCAACGAATTTGCCGGCACATTTACCGTACTTTCTTCGTCCCGTGACGGCAGCATAGCTGGTCAGCTTCAGTCGCTAAGCGTCGACAACAACGGCGTCATTGCAGGAAACTTTTCTAATGGTGGTAGCCAGGGCCTCTACAAACTGCCTATTGCTACTGTGACTAGCCCAAACCTATTATTGCCCCGAGCAAATACACATTATGCGATTTCTAGCGCCGCCGGTGAGCTAAAATTGCTTGAAGGGAACTTGACGGATCAAGCTCAATTTATTCCCTCGGCACTGGAAGCATCGACCACAAGTATCGATGGTGAGTTCACTAAAATGATTCAAATGCAGCAATCATATACGTCTAACGTGCGCGCTTACACGGTAGCGGAAGAAATGATCCGAACCGCAACTGATCTCAAGCAATAATATAAAATCAGTTAATTGCCGCCGCGTCCTCTATGGTGAGCTGCGGCGTTTCGCGCCCCTGCCAGCGGTCTATTCGCAACGTACCACAAACATGAAGTGGCAGCCCCCGTGTATTTAGCAAGGCTTGGCCCAAGGGTGTTTCAAGGGAACGAAACGATATGGCCTTTAAACGCCCACCGGAATCACCAGTGATAGTGCAACGGATATGATTTTCACCAACCGGCGCCGCGTTAATAATTTGTGCTGCCGGGAAGGCAAAACGTGGCTGCGCATTCCCAGCACCAAACGGACCCAATTGCTCAATCGCCTGAATTAGTTCTAGATTTGCGCCCGCGGGTTGCAACGCTCCATCAATTCTATAACGCCGCACCAACGCTTCATCGCCCGCCATGGCATCAATCCTATTCTCGATGAATGCCCGAAATGCATCTTCTTTGTCTTTGTTTATTGTAAAGCCAGCTGCCATTGTATGGCCGCCGCCGCCTTCCAGAAAACCGGCCTGTCTAGCGGCAACCACAGCGGCCCCGAGATCAAACCCTTTAACGGAGCGCCCCGACCCTTTGCCTACATTACCCTCATAAGCGATGACACAGGCCGGTCGATCGAACCGCTCACGTAACCGACTGGCGACAATGCCGATAACACCTGGATGCCAGTTTTCTGAACCAACGAGCACCACGGAACTCGTCGCCTCCGCTACCACCATTGATACGGCCTCCTCCAAACAGGTGGATTCTATTGTCCGTCGCTCTTGATTGTATTGGTCTAAGCGTTTCGCGTAGTCCGCTGCTTGGCCGCGGTCCCGCGTTGTTAGTAAAGAAGCGCCAAGCCAGGATTCTCCAACACGACCACCTGCATTTACCCTCGGTCCAAATACAAAGCCTGCATGATAGGCAGCAGGTCGCTCCGTCAACCCCGCGATGTCGGAAAGTGCTGCTATTCCCTCATTACAACGGCCTCCCATCACTTTCAGACCTTGTGTAACCAACGCACGATTAACCCCGATAAGCGACACCACATCACAAACCGTTCCGAGTGCCACTATGTCCAACCATTGCATTAAGTCGGGCTCTTTGCGTTCTGCAAACCATCCCCGGTCTCTAAGCACTCGATTGACTGCCACTATAAGAAGGAACGTTACCCCAACAGCTGCTAAATGCTTATGAGGGCTCGGATCGTCCAATCTATTAGGATTAACCACCGCGACCGCGGGAGGTAAATTTGGTTCCGCTAAATGATGATCGACCACGATTACTTCAAGACCGGCATCCTGAGCGCCGCTGAGAGCTTCAAACGCAACGATACCGCAATCGACCGTAATAACTATATCCGCCCCCTCCTCCTTGAGCTTCAACAAGGCTGGGAGGTTAGGACCGTAGCCTTCGACCAACCGGTCAGGGATATAAATCGAAATATCATGGTCGACCGCCTGAAAAAATCGCTTGAGTAATGCAGATGATGTTGCACCGTCCACATCATAGTCACCAAATACAGCAAGCTTCTCATCTTTAGTAACGGCATCCGCCAAACGTCGAGCCGCCACGTCCATATCGAGCAACTGGCTGGGATTGGGCAACAACCGTCGTAATTGTGGGTTTAGAAAATCTTCTGCTGTATTAACGTCTATGCCGCGTGCGGCCAAAATACGTCCGACAATTTCTGGTAAATCATGGCGTTGTGCAAGAGCAAGCCCTAGACGTTCATCCGCCTCTACAGCATTCCACCGTTTGCCGCCATACGACTTTTCAACACCCAGAAAGGCAGGGTCCGGAGTCATTACTTATCAGCAAAGGCCAAAGGCTTNCGGTTGAGATTATGCTTTGCGGAGACGACCCGGACTGTGCCAGTTTTCGATCGCATGATCATAGATTCCGTTTCCGCACTTGAGGACGAAACCCGCACGCCCCGAAGCAAAGTACCATCCGTAACACCGGTGGCCGCAAACATTACGTCACCACTAGCCAATTCATGCAGATCATATTTACGATCTAAATCTTCTATGCCCCATTTTGCTGCGCGGCCACGTTCATCATCGTTTCGGAACAATAGACGCCCCTGGAATTGTCCTCCGATGCAACGGAGTGCTGCGCAAGCCAAAACACCCTCGGGAGCTCCACCGCTACCGAGGTAAATATCAATACCACTATTAGGGTCCGACGTAGCCATAACGCCCGATACATCACCATCAGAGATAAGCAAAATACGTGCTCCTGCGTCGCGAACCGACTTAATTAAGTCCGTATGTCGTGGCCTATCCAAAATGCACACAACTACATCATTTAAGTTTTTGCCTAGCGCACTGGCAACAGACTTCAAATTATCTTCGGGCGTCTTGTCCAAGTCGACGACACCGTCAGGTAATCCACCGCCGACGGCGATTTTATCCATGTAGACGTCCGGTGCATTAAGAAATCCACCCTTTTCCGCCATAGCAACGACTGCCAATGCATTGGTGCCGCCTTTCGCAGTAATAGTCGTACCTTCTAGCGGGTCAAGCGCGATATCCAACTCGGGACCGTCACCCTTACCCACTTTCTCTCCGATATAGAGCATTGGCGCTTCATCACGCTCACCCTCCCCTATCACCACCGTGCCTTTAATGTTTAGACCATTCAGCGCTTCTCGCATCGCATCGACCGCAGCTTGATCTGCTTGCTTTTCATCGCCTCGCCCCATCCAACGAGCTGCTGCCAAAGCCGCCGCCTCGGTAACTCGCACGGCTTCAAGCGCTAAATTCCGTTCCATGTTTTTTTCACTTTCGATGATAATACCCCCTAAGCTTTACCTATTGTTATAGGCATGGAGACTAGGTTCGTTCAATCCTTATCAACTGCAAAGGCGCCTGAACAGCATCAAGTGCAGCAATTTTGCTCATTGCCGCTGCCATTGACTGTTCAGATGTCTCGTGAACCGTCAATACAACAGGCACCGCCTCCGTTTCAGAGCGGGTGCGTTGAATTACACCTTCAATCGATATTTCATGATCGCGCAGCATAGTGGCAATGTCGGCTAAAACACCGGGACGGTCATAAACCATCATTCTCACAAAAAAAGATCCTGAATGGCTTTCCATGGCAACAGAAGGCAGCTTCTTCAGAGCACTGGATAATATGCCAAATACTGGCGTCATTCTGCCGCACGCAATATCTACGATATCCGCAACTACTGCAGAAGCCGTTGGACCGGCGCCAGCACCGGCACCTTGGAGCATGGTTGAACCGACGAAGTCCCCTTCCGTGGAAATACCGTTCAGTACTCCCTCTATTGAAGCAATTGGCGCGTGCAACGGCACCATTGCAGGGTGGACACGTTGGCGTATTCCGTCTTCCAAGTATTCCGCAATACCCAGCAATTTTATTTTGTAGCCAAGTTCACTGGCATAAGCGATATCGTCAGCGCTGATAGAACGAATACCTTCAACATACACGTCATCAAAATTAACCTCGCAACCGAACGCTAAACTCGCCAATATTGCCAACTTATGAGCCGTGTCGACACCATCGACATCAAAGGATGGATCCGCCTCCGCATAACCAAGTTCCTGGGCCTCCGTCAATACGTCATCGAAGGCACGCCCACTTTCACGCATGGCCGACAAAATATAGTTGCAAGTCCCGTTTAGAATGCCCTGTATTTTGGTAATACGATTGCCAGAAAACCCCTCTCGCAGGGCCTTAACAACAGGAATACCACCGGCCACCGCCGCTTCGTAAGCGAGCGAAACACCCGCTTTTTCCGATGACTTTGCTAAAGCTGTTCCATGCAGAGCAATTAAAGCCTTATTTGCCGTCACCACATGCCGGCCAGCTGCTATGGCACTTTCACACACTTGTTTCGCGACGCCCTCGCTGCCACCAATCAACTCCAAAACAATATCACAATCCGCTGATGTAGCCATTTCAACTGCATCGTCGTACCAATTGATGGTATCGAGGTTAATTCCCCGATTGCGGGACCGATCAAGCGCGGATACAGCTGTCACCTCTAGTCTACGCTGGCTGCGTTGGGCCAATAGCTCCACATTTTCCGACAATATACGAAACGCTCCGGTGCCCACTGTACCGAGCCCGGCGATAGCAATTTTCAGCGGCACGGTCATCCCGTAGCAGCCTTATTATCGCTAACCTCAAGATATTTATCTGCATTACCTATAAAGGTTTTTATGTTGCGAACCGCTTGGCGAGTACGCTGGACATTCTCTACCAAGGCCAGACGGCAAAACCCTTCGCCATGCTCACCGAATCCAACGCCGGGAGAAACTGCAACATTAGCCTCAGACAGAAGGAGTTTTGAAAATTCAAGTGACCCCATTGCTCTGAATTCGGCCGGTACCGGCGCCCAAGCAAACATAGTCGCTTGAGGAGACGGTACATGCCAGCCGGCGCTGGCTAGCCCATCGATTAGAACATCACGCCGACGACGGTAACGATCACGCATTTCTTCAACACAACCCTGCGGTCCATTTAAGGCCGCTGCGGAAGCCACCTGAATAGGCGTAAAGGCGCCGTAATCCAAATAAGACTTCACGCGCGCGAGCGCAGAGATTAATTTTTTATTGCCTGCAGCAAACCCCATACGCCAACCAGGCATCGAATAGGTCTTGCTCAGAGAAGAGAATTCTACAGAAATATCGCGAGCTCCCTTCACCTGAAGGATAGATGGCGGCGGCTGATTATCAAAATAAACCTCCGAGTAGGCGAGGTCCGAAAGAATCCATATTTCGTGGTGGCGGCAAAAATCAACGACCTCTTCGAAGAAATCAAGCGTCACCACTTCCGCGGTCGGATTCGATGGAAAATTAATCACCACGGCTAATGGCTTGGGGATAGAACGAACCACCGCACGTTCCAGAGCTGCCATGAAACTTGCCCGAGTTTCTGGCGTCGACGCATAAGCTGGTAAATGGCGCACTGAACCACCCGCGATAATGAAGCCAAAAGCGTGTATCGGATATGATGGGTTAGGAGCCAAAATCACATCACCAGGACTAGTGATCGCTTGCGCTAAGTTAGCTAGCCCCTCTTTTGAGCCTAACGTCGCAATCACTTCGGTTTCTGGATCCAAATTTATATTAAAACGGCGCTCGTAATAACCGGCCATAGCCTTTCGTAAGCCTGGAATTCCTCGACTGTTTGAATAACGATGGGTTTTTGGATCTTGCACACTTTCCACCAGTTTATCGACAATATGCTGCGGAGTGGCACCATCGGGATTACCCATACCAAGATCAATAATATCTTCTCCGGCAGCACGTGCCTGTGCCTTCATCTGATTCACTTCCGTGAAGACGTAGGGCGGTAGCCGCTTTATCCGGTAGAAATTATCGTCCATCGTTCGTTCCAGTTAAGAGCAATTTCGCGATCATCCTCGCGAGGCGCTTATTTACCGTCACCCGGATAGTTCGTCGAGGCCCAATTTCCAGAGGAAAAAGTTAATAATACGTCAAGACCCGTTCGCGTATTCTAGAAAAACTTCCGCACGACGATTTCCGGCCTTTCCGGTTGGCGAATATTCTGCATATCGGGGGCTTTCCGTGCCTTGTGCAGAAACATCTATTCGATCTGGTGGAATGCCGTGTCGTATAAACTCCGACGCTACGGCATTCGCACGATCCAACGACACTTTGAAATTCACAAATTTAGTCCAACGGGACCCTTGCGAAGCAGCAAAGCCGCTCGAATGGCCAATAATGCGAATTAAGCCGCCAGTTTCACGGTACATGGACACCACATCTTGGACAACAATACGGTCTCGCGACCCTAAACGAGAGGACCCATTTTTAAAATAAATTGTAGCCACTTGCAGAGCCTTTTGACCGCCCGGAACCTCATGCCCGCCATAGGCGGGCACTGGTAATGCAGCAACCTGCGGTGGGTAAGCCACTTGCTGTACCGGCAATACAGCAGCCACTGGCACTGCGTTATAACGCGGCGGTGCTGGCGGCGGCATTACATTCTGGCGAACCTGAGGCGGCTGAACTGAAGCTACTTGGGGAATGCCACTAGGCGTTGCAAATCGCTGCGGAGGCTTACTCTTCTGATAGGCAGTGGGTGGAGGTGGCGGTTGTACCGTACTCGGAGCTGGAACGATCGCTTGCGGTGCTCGAGAAGCTATCGGCTGCGACCGCGGAATTACCGAGGAACCCGAAGCGTTGGTTGCACGGTGTGCTGGCGGCGGCGTGACTCGAGGCGATTGCGCTTTCCGTACTAAAGGCGCCTGCACAAGAGGTGCCGGAACGCGCACCGCAGAAGGGGACTGAACAACAGGGGCAGATGGAGGAGTAACTCGAGTTGATCTTGCCACCGGCGTCGTTGGAGAAGCGGCTGGCGGCGGCGGCTTCACTGCCATTCGTGCCTTTAGAACCTGCTCAGAATATTTAGCATTCTTGGTATCAGCGACCAAGCCTTGCGCCAATTTTTCTCGTTCCAATTGCCGTCTTATTGATTTGTGCGCTTTGGGACTATCAGGGATTGTACCGAGTTTAGGATACTTATTGACACGGTTATCCCCATACAGTAAGCCCGAAGGCACTTTACTACTCCGAGATTTTCTCTTCGCGTCAGATCTATTGCTATCGGCCGCCCCTGCGGTATCCGAAGCTTCAGGCCTCTTAACGTCCACGTTGTCGTCATCAAACCAATTAAGCGGATTTAGAGTGCTTGCATAATCAACAACCTTGTCACCGGCCGCATCTATAGTACTACAAGCACCGAGCATCGACGTCATAGCCATGAACATCAATACTCGAACTAGTCGAAATCTTGCCGGACGCCCGTCTCTTTTAAATTTAAGTATTTTCATATCTGCCAACCGCATCGGCCAATTGGACCTTTCCAGCCTATCGCTAAAGTTAACATATCTATACATGACCTCACATCTTCAATGGTGTATGACTCTTAAAAAATTAAAGGAGGCAAAAACCTCCGAAGTAATTACGGGAGTAATGAACGCTCATATTTCGGACATGCAAAATGTAGACCAAATATAGGTAGTAAAAGATGAGCGATCAACCCGATAACGAAAAAATAAAACCCGACGCTGCAGAGTATTCAAAGATCTGGGTGGAAATAGCAGAAAAAAGCCAACGACTTATTTCTGAGTTTGTTCAACGCCAGCAAGTTAATGCAAAGACAAGTTCACCTGCTGATCCATTGAATATTAGTAACGCTTTTCTGGAAATGACCCGCCAAATGATGACCAATCCGGCAAAAATCGCCGAAGCCCAGGTCGCATTATGGCAAAGTCACTTGTTACTTTGGGAATCTACTACCAAACGTATGTCTGGAGAGGCTGCGGAGCCTATTATAGAGCCAGTCAAAGGGGATTTTCGTTTCAAAGACGCGGATTGGGAAGAAAACGCTCTTTTTGATTTTATAAAGCAATCTTATTTATTAACCTCTCAGTGGATGCAAAAAACCGTTAGCGACGTTGAAGGACTAGACGATAAAACTGCCCAAAAAGTAGACTTCTACACACGGCAATTCGCCGATGCATTAGCGCCTTCTAATTTTGTGGTGACCAACCCTAAGGTGCTTCGCGAAACAATAGAGACCGGCGGGCAAAATTTAGTTAACGGGTTGGATAATCTGCTTCAAGACCTGGAAAACAGCAAAGACCAGTTTCGTATAAAAATGGTGGAAGAGGACGCGTTCGAAGTGGGCGTTGATTTAGCTATAACACCGGGAAAAGTGGTTTATCAAAACGACCTACTACAACTAATTCAGTACGAACCGACCACGGAAAAAGTCTTCAAAACGCCACTTCTGATTATACCCCCTTGGATCAATAAATATTACATTCTTGATCTCAGGGAAAAAAATTCGTTCGTTAAATGGGCCGTCGCGCAAGGCCTAACGGTGTTCGTTGTATCTTGGGTAAATCCGGATGAAAAGTTGGCTAATAAATCTTTTGATGACTACATGCGCGACGGCCCGTTGGATTGCCTTGCGGCAGTCGAAAAAGCGACCGGAGAAGGCGATATCAATGTAATAGGATATTGCCTTGGTGGCACGCTGCTCGCTGCAACGCTTGCCCACATGGCACGGAGCAAGAAAAAGAATAAACAAGCGGTCAAGTCGGCTACCTTTCTGGCGACTATGATTGATTTCGAACAAGCCGGCGAACTCGGCGTTTTCATCGATGAAGAACAACTCACCCAATTGGAAGCAAAAATGAACGAGCGTGGCTATCTAGAAGGTGGCGAGATGGCAACTACCTTCAACATGCTCCGCGCCAACGATTTGATTTGGTCTTTCGTCGTCAACAATTACTTAATGGGCAAAGCACCATTTCCGTTTGACCTTCTATATTGGAATTCCGATTCGACCCGCATGCCGGCCGCGATGCATAGCTATTATCTGCGCAATATGTATTTGGAAAATAAGCTGGTGCAACCAGACGAATTAGAACTTTGCGGCACACCAATCGACCTGACACGTATCGATACGCCTGCGTTTATTCTATCAACACGAGAGGACCACATTGCGCCATGGAAATCGACCTATGCAGCAACGCAGCTATACAAAGGGCCGGTCAAGTTTTGTCTTGCCGCATCCGGCCACATTGCAGGTGTTGTAAACCATCCAGTAGCGGAGAAATATTCCTATTGGACTAACCCAAAAAAGCCGAAGATCGCGGAAAACTGGCTAGAAGACGCGGTCGAGCATTCCGGCTCTTGGTGGCCCGAATGGACAAAATGGTTGAAAAAATTCGGTGGTGAAATGGTCGATGCCCGAGTTCCAGGCGACCATGATTTAGACGTGATCGAACCTGCTCCTGGTTCTTTCGCCTTGGTGCGCCTCAGGTAGACGTACCCGCCAACTGGAACACGGCGAAGACATTTAATAGAAAATTTCGCCGTATGTCGGTTTTGATGAGCCGATTTTACGAACGCATTTTACCTCTGCAGTGCTCTCTGCTAGCTACGCTTTACCACTACAAAACTCCCATTTCTAGGGAAATAGAGTCACTTGTTCCAGCCCTTTTGTTTCTGGTAGGCCGCACATCACGTTCATATTTTGGATCGCCTGGCCCGAGGCACCTTTGACCAAATTATCGGTCACGGAAACAAGAATAGCGCGCCCTGGCAACCGATCAACAAATACGCCAATATGGCAATTATTGGAACCACGTACATCCCTTGTTGATGGCGCAAGGCCCTCTGCCAAAACATTGACGAATGCTTCTTCGGCATAACGTGACGCAAGGCAATGACGCAAATCATCTACGGTCGCCTCACGGTTTAACCTCACATAAATAGTGGCAAGAATTCCACGGTTCATCGGCATTAGATGCGGCGTAAAGCCGACCGTGATTTGTTCTCGCGCAGCCAAGCTCAATTCCTGATCTATTTCGGGTGCGTGCCGGTGCGCACCAATTCCATAAGCATGGGTTCCTTCACTGACTTCAGTATGAAGATTAGACTGATTCTCTGACCGCCCCGCTCCGCTTACGCCGGACTTAGCGTCGATGATAATTTCATCGTTTTTAATCAAACCCTCGGCCAATAACGGTATTAGTGGCAATTCCGCTGTGGTCGTATAACACCCTGGGTTTGCGCAAAGCCTTGCCCTACTAATCGTGTCACGATGAACTTCGGTTAGTCCGTATACCGCCTCCTCTTGCAATTCGGGCGCTTGATGGGCGTGCCCATACCATTGCTCGTATATCTCTAAATTGTTGAGCCGGAAATCCGCTGATAAATCAATGACCCGCTTTTCTGGTGCATCTTCAAATAATTTTTTAATGACCCCCTGCGTTGTACCATGAGGTAACGCGCAGAAAATAACATCAGCCGCGTGCCAGTCCACGTCACTGATCGAGATCAAGTCTGGTAACTTCAACGATCCCAAATGTGGGAAAACTGATGCCATCGACTTGCCGGCATGGCGGTCGGCAGTCAAAAACGCAATTTCCACACCACTGTGGCCGGCCAATAGGCGCAGCAGTTCAGCGCCAGTATAGCCGCTCGCCCCAAGGACGCCAATCCGTTGACGATTTGCCATTTCTTTAGGGTTTTTAGCCATTTTCCCACTCACTACAATTGGGGAACATTGTCAATAATTCCCGCTACCTAGTAGATTGCCCAGCCGAACGCAAGCAAATGAAACCCGTGGTTAGGTCTTTCATATTAATCAATTGGAACTGGACGCACACTGTAACTTTTTTTACGCCTTCATACAAAAGGGGTTATCCAAAGATAAAACCTTTATATAAAGCTTGTTTTTTAATTTTTAACTTACCGTTTCGAGAACTGGAAGGACCGGCGGGCCTTGGCCTTACCATATTTCTTCCGCTCGACGACGCGAGAGTCACGCGTGAGAAAACCACCCTTTTTAAGAGTAGGTCGCAAGGCTGGCTCGAAACTCACCAGGGCTTTACTAATGCCGTGACGCACTGCTCCGGCCTGCCCGGATAATCCGCCGCCTTTGACATTACAGAACACATCATACTGTTGGTCCCGAGCCACCGCCTGAAACGGCTGTTGGATCACCATCCGAAGCACTGGACGGGCAAAATAGCGCTCTAATTCGCGACCATTAACCATAAGCTTGCCACTACCAGGCTTGATCCAAACTCGGGCCACCGCATTTTTGCGTTTACCTGTTGCATAGGCACGACCCTGCGCATCAATCTCCGGCTCTATGGGAGCTGCGGCAACATCCACAGTATCCGCACCGGGCGCAGAACTCATGGCGTCACCTAAATCAGCCAAATCACCAATCGTAGCGCCTTCATCTGCCGGGGTCGCCGGAGCTTCTGCCGCTTCAGTTGCGACCACTTCGGGTGCTTCGTCTTTCACTTTATCAGCCATGCTTAAGCACTCCGTTTATTTTTTTTATTCATAGATGCAATATCAAGTACTTCAGGCTTTTGGGCCTCATGCGGATGGTCACCACCTGTATAAATTTTCAGGTTCGTCATCTGCTGGCGTCCCAATGGGCCTCTTGGCACCATACGCTGAACCGCCAACCTCACGACCTTCTCCGGCGTTTTACCTCGAAAGATCGTTTCTGGCGTTTCAGATTTGATACCTCCAGGATGCCCTGTATGACGGTAGTAGACTTTCTCGGTTAATTTTTTACCGGTTAGCACAACTTTTTCCGCATTAACGACAATGATATTATCACCACAGTCAACATGTGGCGTGTAGCCAGGCTTATGCTTACCGCGGAGCCGATTGGCAATGATAGACGCCATACGACCCAAAATAAGGTCTTCCGCATCAATCAAATACCACTTTTTCTCTACCTCAGCAGGTTTCATTGAATAGGTTTTCATACTTTTTTACTCCGCGCAGCCTTTGCTGCGAATTCGAGGCGCGGAGTATGCCAGAAGTTTATTTTTAGTCAACGAAAATGAAAATAGATTTATCGTTTTACTTCATATATTTACTATAGAGGTACTATAATACCGCTCATTAAATTACTGTTATATATATTTAATTCATGCCTCATGTAATTATTCATCTTACCCTCCTACTCTTTACAGCTTACCCTGTCATTTGCAGTTGCGAAATGCAGCCCGAACGGCGATGCTTCCATATCCGCACCTTCAGAGATTATTATGACTTCTTCCAATGCAATTGATGAAAACACCTGTATCGAACCATTAAAAAAACGCGTCGATAGAGAAATTTGCTATCTTACATTGTGCCGCCCTACAATGAGCAATGCTCTGTCAGGACAATTAATACGCAATTTGCAGTCCGCATTCGATGAAATCGCTAACGATCGCAAAATAAAAGTCGTACTTTTAGACGCAGAAGGTGACGTGTTTTGCGCTGGACATGACCTCAAGGAAATTCGTGCGCTGAGCAATGAAAGAATGATTGCCCAGCTCTTCGCCGACTGCTCAACCATGATGCAATCTATTACCGAAATGCCCCAACCTGTGATAGCGCTGGTCCAGGGGATAGCAACAGCAGCCGGATGTCAGCTTGTCGCAACTGCGGACCTCGCTTTAGCATCTGAATCAGCGCGCTTCGCCACGCCTGGCGTCCATATCGGACTGTTTTGCTCAACACCCATGGTACCGATCTCCCGCGTACTCACAAAAAAACATGCGATGGAAATGTTGCTGACTGGAGATCTAATAAGTGCGGAGGATGCCGTGAGGTTTGGCTTGATAAACCGTGTTGTTGCTGCTGATGCTCTTCAAGCAGCAGGCAATACACTAGCGCGCAAGATCGCGGAAAAATCTTCTTACACCGTAGGCCTCGGCAAAAAGGCTTTCTACGAACAACTGAAAATGCCGATTACAGATGCCTACGCCCACTGCTGCGAAATAATGACCGATAACATGTTGGCGCCAGACGCAGTAGAGGGCATAGATGCCTTTCTCCAAAAACGCTCCCCAAAATGGCCTAACGATTGATCATGCAGCACAATTTCTATAGTGACGCCTATCTGAAAGAAGTACTTGAAGGCACTCGCCGTATCGCCGTAGTAGGTGCCAGTAACAAGTTGCACCGAGCAAGCTACTCCGTCATGTCGTATATGCAGTCGCTCGGATATCATGTCATACCGGTTAACCCACAATATGTTGGGCAGTTGATTTTAGGGGAAACTGTTGTTGAACATTTGGCAGATATCGATGGCCAAATTGACATGGTCGATATTTTTAGAAACAGCGAAGCAGCTGGGCTGGTTTCCGATGACGCAATCGCCGTCGGCGCGAAAACGATTTGGATGCAAATCGGTGTACGGAACGATGCCGCAGCAAAGCGTGCCGAAGCCGCCGGCCTAAAAGTCATCATGGATAGGTGCCCAAAAATTGAAATTCCTCGACTTTTCCGCCAAGGAGAGAAGGGCTAACAATTATGACCGACGCCGACATAAATATCGGCCTCAATGCCGTAATTATGGCGGTGACCGAAAGTGTGCCAAGGGTGCTTACGGTGAAACGTCCAAGGATTGCCGCAGGAGCAATGGAACCTTTCGAAGACAGTCCCACCGCACTGCCGTTTGGTCCATTTGAACCGCGCCGTCACAGAACGTTAGAACTTGGATTACGAGGATGGGTTAAAGAACAGACCGGCATGGAGCTTGGTTATGTGGAGCAATTATATACCTTTGCTGATCGTAATAGGGATCCACGCGAATTGGCCGGCGGGTCACGTGTGGTATCCATCGGATATTTNGCATTANTGCGCGANGCGGNACCNCATGGCGCNGACGAAGCAGAATGGNCNAATTGCTACNAATTCTTGCCATGGGAAGATTGGCGCGGAGGCCGCCCTGTCCTACTAGATAAGTTCGTAATTCCTGCCTTGCGTAATTGGTGCGCGCTAGCCCCAGATCCATCCGAGCAAAACAATCGGGAAGACCGCGTCTCTATCACATTTGGTACCGGTAACGTACCTTGGGATATAGAGAGAGTACTAGAACGATATGAACTATTGTTTGAAGCAGGATTGGTGAAAGAAGCCGCACGAGATAATCTGTTGGGCAGTGAAAATGAAAGCCCCACATGGAACAATGATGCCTTTGCACAAACAGGTGATTCCTTTGCACTCGACCATCGTCGTATTCTCGCAACTGCCCTTGGACGTGTCCGCGGCAAAATAAAATATCGTCCAGTCGTATTTGAGTTGTTAGCGCCAAACTTTACCTTGTTAAATCTACAAGTAGTCGTGGAGGCACTGTCCGGAGTTGGCTTGCATAAACAAAACTTTCGCAGGCTCGTTACCAATAACCGGCTCGTAGAGCCAACCGGCAATATCGAAAGTCAATCGCGCGGCCGACCGGCCGAATTGTTTGGGTTCCGCCATGAGGTTTTGCGCGAACGTCCCCAGCCCGGAGTTGGCCTACCCGCACGACAACGCAGATAGGCTACTCGGACCTTATTTCGAATTCCAATTGTGTATCCAGAGGCTTGCCTTCCAGGNGATAGAGGATTATAATTTATATATGCTCATTTTGAGTATATAAATAAGGGAAAGTAATTCTATGAGCGCGACCGTCGCCCTCGACTACACACCAGCAATCGCTGCCGCNACGGCACCGATTTATGACCGAGTAAAAACCGTCATTCCCGAAATTGAATGGCCATTCCATGCGCCTTATGTCGATGCTATCAATCAGTTAAAGAAAGAACGAAATGCGGTTATTTTAGCGCATAACTATCAAACGCCCGAAATTTTCCATTGCGTTGGCGATATTGTTGGCGATTCATTAGCATTAGCGCGCGAGGCGGCAGAAGTAGAGGCCGATGTCATCGTTCTTTGCGGTGTTCATTTTATGGCGGAAACCGCGAAACTACTTAACCCCGATAAAACCGTTATCATCCCAGATATGGGCGCAGGTTGCTCCTTGGCAGATTCTATAACCCCAGGTGACGTGCGACTGTTAAAGCAAAAATATCCAGGAATTCCCGTCGTAACCTATGTGAATACGTCCGCAGAAGTAAAAGCCGAAGCCGATGTATGTTGCACATCGGGAAATGCAGTTAAAGTGGTCGAGGGTTTGGGTGTCGATAGAGTCATTTTCATTCCAGACGAGTACCTTGCTAAGTATGTAGCTGGCCAAACAAATAAGGTTGAGATCATCGCCTGGAAGGGTCATTGCGAAGTCCATGAGCGATTCACTGCAGATGAAATTAAAGACTACCGTGAAGGCTTTGAGGGCCTCGTGGTCATTGCGCACCCAGAATGCCCGCCTGATGTTTTGGGTGAAGCGGACTTCGTGGGATCTACTGCTGGGATGATAGACTTTGTTGGAGATAGTCGTCCATCAAAAGTCCTTATGGTTACAGAATGCTCCATGAGCGACAACGTGGCCGCCGAGTATCCCGAGTTAGAATTCGTGAGACCGTGCAATCTATGTCCACATATGAAACAAATTACACTGCCAAAGATCCTGACGTCCCTCGACACNCTTTCACCGAGCATTGAAGTCGACCCTGTTGTTGCAGATCGCGCCCGACAGTCAGTCGAACGTATGCTCGAATTGAGCTAACACTGGCAATCGGCAATAATCTCATGCCGGTCAGCATCCCGCCCCTCCCACTCGTTTTGTATGAAAAACTAGTACGCCTAGCGCTTGAAGAAGACCTGGGAAGGGCTGGTGATATAACAACCGATGCAATTATTGATACGGGAGACCTCAGCAATGCGCATTTCGTCGCCCGCCAAGATGGTGTGATAGCCGGTCTCGATTTGGCTGCATTGACCTTTTCTCTGCTCGATACAAATACAAGGCTCGATAAAACCGTAGCCGATGGCGCATGCGTCAGGTCCGGCGATATTATTGCCACCGTAACCGGAACTACTCGTGCTTTGTTAATGGGCGAACGGACGGCGCTCAATTTCCTTGGGCGATTGTGTGGCATCGCCACCGCAACAGCTGACATGGTATCGGCCGTCGCAGCATACGAAACAAACATTGTATGTACCCGCAAAACTACGCCAGGACACCGCATTTTGGAAAAGTATGCGGTGCGTGTCGGTGGTGGTATCAACCATCGATTTGGGCTAGATGACGCAATGCTAATTAAAGACAATCATGTTGTTGCCGCAGGTGGAATAGTCCCTGCACTTCAGCGTGCACGTGCAGCGGTTGGCCACCTGGTGAAAATAGAAATTGAGGTCGACACGTTAGACCAATTAGATAACGTACTAAGTCTGCATCCAAATGGGGCGGATGTTGTGATGCTGGATAATTTTTCCTTCGCCGAAATAAAAGAGGCTGTAAAACGTATTGACGGTCGCTTACTCACAGAGATTTCCGGCGGCATCACATTGTCGAGCGTTGCCGAATTAGCAGCAGCGGGCGCAGATTTGATATCATCTGGAGCCCTAACCCACAGCGTCAAAACGCTCGATATCGGCCTAGACTTCGGCTAACTCACTAAAAAATTGTTAGTTTATTAGTCATACGCAGTGACTAGTTTGCAGTGAAGCTGATCAGTTGAAAAGGCTGAGATCTTGCTTGTGAAACACAAGATAGGTGCATTAATGGTTCGCTAAAAGGCCTGGCCGACCAGCAAGGCACTCTCAGAACGAGATATTGTATGCGGCTTCACGGCCTACAGATACGGAGCATTAGACGAATTGATAGGCGTGTTAAAGCCTCCCTTGTCTGTATATTGCATACCATTGGATACCCTTGGTGAATTTATGGGTGCAATGACCAACCAGCACGTTCGCAACATTCCCTTCATCTATGAGGGCGAGCTTAAAGCCATCATTTAAACTAGGGCGCTATTAAATACAGCTTATTGTAAATCAAGACTGAAACGAGCGCCCTGATACACTATATCGTTACAGGTAAAAATTAAGCCTAGTTGGCCATCAAAACCGGAATTTCCGAGTTCCACAGAATATAATCAGTCGCACCGCCAAATATCATTTGCCGGATACGGCTCTGTGTATAGGCTCCCTTGACTAACAAATCTGCACCGATCTGTTTTGCTTCTTCCAGAAAAACCTTGCCGGGACCCTCCTTGGAGCGGTCAACATGTTTATAATCTAATTCAATTTCAATGCCATTATGTTCAAGCTGACGAGCCAACTCCTGAGCACTAGGACCCGGCACACCAAAATCCTCAATTGTGATAATCGTGACCTTCTTCGCACGGTTAATAAAGGGCATGCTAAAGGCAATTGTACGCGCTGTTTCTGTGCTTCCATTCCAAGCAATAGCTATGTGCTCGTCCAATTTTGCAGGCGAAATCGGAGGTGCAATCAGAATAGGCTTTCCGCCTTCAAACAGGGCTGCCTCTAGAATACTCATCGCGGCTATATTAGCACCTTTCTTCGGTCGAGCGACCACAGTCAAATCAAATACCCGGCTGCGACTGCCTACAATTTCCGAATTCGGCGACTCTTCTTCAACCCAACAAGCCTGTGGCGTATTTTGTGACAATTGGGGTTTTCCGAAAGGGATATTATTATCTGCCATAAATTCTTTAAACTGTTGATATACCTGTTCACGCCGGTCACGATCTTGTTGCTCTACGCTTTCTACAAGCTCCGGTGTCGTCACTACCAAGCCTTCACCAGCTACCACCATCGCACTGGCCGCGGTCGGCTGATAATAAAGGCCTTCAATATAACTCCCAAAAATTTTTGCCGTAAGCAACGCGGTATGAAGGATTGCGTCCAATCCGTCGCTTTCCTCAATAGGCACTAATATTGTCTTCATTGTCATCACATTTCCCCTATCCGCGTCGATGATTTGTAATGCTAGTCAAAAGTTTAACCGATCCCCTTACGTTGGTCACGTGGAAGCTTACTTCTTTACAACTACTTCCTCGTCAAGCGTTCACATTCTACACTCAGTAGAAAATAGCCTTCACCGCCTTCAAGCGCTGAAATTTGTCATGAATGAAATAGCCGCATCGTTTTTTATCTGGGTTGATCTGGTGCTATCGAAAAGAATATTTGCCAAAACGCAAAAAGCTAGTAGCGTCTGCGTCATTGCACGGACGCTCGCCCAGTTTTGTCTTGCTTAAGGCCTGCGGCAACCTACTGAGACGATGTCTCAGTTTTAATCCAGTTCAAAAACGCCAAATTACCCCCCGTTATTGGCCAGTTAACCACACAGGGACAATCATAAGAGTGCAACGATATAACGCGCTCAGTCACGGCTTTGATATTAGCCTTGGTAGTTTTTAAGAACAGCAACACCTCTTGGCTTTGCTCGACATTATCTTTCCAGCGATAAATCGATATCATCCCCGGTAAAATATTCGCACATGCGACCAAATGTTCATCGACTAAGGTTTGAGAAATTTTAAACGCCTCTGTTTCATTCGGTGTAATTACATAAATCATATAGGCAGTCATACTATCCCCCTTGGCGACTCTATCATTCTAACATACCATTCCACTGGTAATACCGCAGAGACAAGCGGAAGTAGGAGAATATGCATCCAACTATAAAAGCGGAACAAAGAGGAAAGAACGTCGGAACTAAGCGTGGACGTCCAACTCGGGGACAGATTGACTGGTTGCGGCAAGGACTACAGCAACCAGGAGGAAAACTGCCGCTTTTCGATCATTTGGGCCAGAAAGTGAGTGACCGGACCGTAAAAAGTTGTATTCAGCAGGGCTGGGCTGAACCCTGGTTTGACAATCCCATAAAACCCGATTGGCTTATTTGCAAATTGACCGATACCGGACGTGAGCTTTTAGAGAAAGCAGATTAATTCGGATTATCGTTATGCCTTTCTAACACGGGATGCCTTCTCCGATCGGCGCCTAGTGCGCGGGAAGAAGGTCCAAAACACCACGTAAATTATCNCCCTGACGATTCGGTGCGTAGCGCGTGTCAAGCATACTATCCGAACTTCGATTAGACCAATAGCAAGCGATACCGTATGCTCTTGCGCCAAGCACATCATTGCCGCTTCCAGCCACGTGTAGTACCTCGTCCGCATTTACATCCAACATACGAATCGGCAATTCATAGACCGATGGGTGCGGCTTATAAGCGCCAGCGGTTTCCGAAGATAATACAACTTCAATATCATCCCCGAACGCGCGCGCGAGTGTATCTAGCATATCCTGATCTCCGTTGGAGAGGATGGCAGTTCGATACCCTCGTTCTTTAACCTCTGCGACAACTCCGCAAGCCTCCGGCCAGGGGCGAATACTATCCCAGGCAAATACCAATTGTTCCCGGACATCATCCGAAATTTTACGGCCCTTTAGCCGAAGAACATAATCAAGTGCCTGTCTCGTACATTCTCGGAACGACGTCCGCTCTCCACCCAATGAATTACTCGCGGCAGCACGTTCCATCTGTTTAGCCCGCCAAAGCTGNACAGCAGGGGCTGCATCCTCAGGGGACAGATCAAGCAACTCGGAAACCACGGGCATCATAGTACCTTGGATGTCGATAAGCGCCATATACACATCGAATGTAACGAGTTTAAATGCTATGACTAATTTCTCCGCTCTATACGCGACTTCAGCATTAAGATAACTGTAAAGACCGACATTGACGCTACTAGATGTTTGAGAGTGTGCCCACTAACGACACCGCCCAAAAAGTCATAAGTAGACCAGTCCAGAACTTCCAATATTTTTGCAAGAACATACCAGCCAACCATTAAAAGCATGTGTTTTGTAGTAGTGTAGTGAGATTTCGGAAACAGCCAACAAAGCAATGGCAACGTTATGATTGGATAAATCTGCACCAATGCATAAAAGCGCAGATCACCACCTTGCCGGATATGACCTAAATCCCACAACATGCTTCCACTGGCGAACAATATTAACAAGGGCATCAAGAAAAAGATCCCCACTCTCTGACCGATACGATCTGCGAGAAAAGCCGCAAAAAGCCCCATGAATGCGATTGCAATGGGTAACCGGTCCCAAAAGAGGGGACCATTTGCCGGCGCCCAGTGATAGTGGCTAGACCCAATTGTGATCGCGCAAACCGCGCCAAAAAAAATCACATAGGGCACTGCGTGGTATCTAGCTTTAAAGATAGTTCGTCCACTTGATCCCAATACGAGCCATAGACCCATAAGGCCGAATATACCAAAAGGCAGGTTTGACGCTACATCGCTAAAGTTTGGAATACCCCATATTGATCGTCGGGCCGCAAAATTATGATAGTTGGGATCCACCGGTAAGGGCGCCAACAGAAGAGCACCGACTATCAGCACGATTAGAATACCGACTAGAATACCGATCTTCTTTTTATTCAATAATGATTTCATGGGCATTAGAACGCCGTGAGTAGCCTCCTGAGAAATAAACCACTAGGGTCATCCGAACCTATGGTCGGGGCGGCAGGACTTGAACCTGCGACCTTTCGACCCCCAGTCGAATGCGCTACCAGACTGCGCCACGCCCCGATCAACATCGTCGAAAACAATTCTTTGCGTATAAAGCAGCATTTTATAGCCGGGGTTTAACAACAGCAATGACAGAAAATAATTAAACGCTCGGATAATTAAAATTATCTAACTTTCCATAGCTTCCCGAATCGTTTGGAGGTCCTTTAATACGACCTCAAGAGCGCGGCGTTTTTCGGCCCCTATATCGTTTGGATCAGTCTCAGTTTTTATGATAGCAGAGGACTGCATAGGCTCCGCGTCGGTACCCTGGTGAATGGTCGGATGCACCACCACACTATCTTCGCAAGACGCCTGCCTCCCTCTCAATAAAACCGTTCGCATACCCTTTTCGCCCAATAGCTGCTGGACGCCTCGAATCGTATAACCATTGACATAAAGGAGAGTGCGAATATGCTTTAACAGCGCTACGTCGTCCGGACGGTAGTAGCGCCGACCACCGCCGCGCTTCATCGGTTTAACTTGATTAAATTTAGTTTCCCAAAAGCGCAGTACATGCTGAGGCACATCTATATCACCAGAAACCTCGCTAATTGTGCGGAAAGCTTCTGCCGATTTACCGTCGACCTTATTGATCATTACTAGACGTTAGAACCGCCAGAACCTTGATCACCGAATGACGGTGGATATGTTGTATACGGCGCGGTTTCACTTCCGCGCTGAAGGCGATTTTGATAGCCATCATCAATGACTTTCTTCAGAACATGGCTTGGGCGAAACACCAAAACTCGGCGCGGTAAAATAGGCACTTCCTCTCCGGTCTTTGGGTTACGACCAACTCGCTGACCTTTCTGGCGCACGAAAAAACTACCAAACGATGATATTTTCACCATCTCATCACGCATTAAAGCGTCGGATATTTCGCTCAAAACAGACTCGACCAAATCCGAAGATTCATTTCGCGACAATCCAACCTCTTGATATACGGCTTCTGTGAGCTCAGCACGTGTCACGGTGTCCTCTGTCATTTTACCCCCCCTTTTTGGCTTTCCGCCAATACTATAGCGTAGCGGGCACCAAAAGCGTAGTCAATTACTTAAGCATAGGAAAATGGCTAAAAGTCTTTAAGCAACAAGAATATAGAACTTTTTAATCCTACCAACGAACAAGCGCCGAGCCCCAGGTGAAGCCGCCACCCATCGCCGTCAGGGATATTAAATCACCCGAGCAAAAACGGCCTTTAGACTGAGCATCCGCTAAAGCTAAGGGTATAGTTGCAGCCGAGGTATTCGCCTGTTGATCGACGGTTACTATAATCTTTGATTTATCGATAGAAAGTTTCTTTGCTACGCTATCCATGATACGCATATTAGCCTGGTGGGGAACGAGCCAATCAACATCAGCAATCAAAAAGCCGTTTGTTGAAAGAGACGTTTCTACCGCTTCAGCCATCCGTACAGCAGCGTGTTTGAATACTTCCCGCCCTTCCATTTTGACAACGCCAGCTTTGCCATTAGTCGAAGGGCCACCGTCGGTGCATAGATGCTCGTAATAATCACCGTCAGCATAGATATGTGTTGACAAAACGCCTCTGTCGGTATTTTGGCCATCGCCATCCTCTGTACTCAATACAACAGCCCCAGCGCCATCACCGAATAAGACGCACGTGCCGCGGTCATTCCAATCAACAATGCGACTAAAACATTCCGATCCGATTAGCAGCGCATTATTAGCTTGGCCAAGGCGCAACATATTGTCTGCCGTATTCAGCGCGTAGATAAACCCTGAACATGCTGCTTGAACATCGAACGCGGCGCCCTGTTTGATTCCTAGTTTAGACTGCACGCGGGTCGCAACGGCTGGGAAGGTATTATCTGGTGTAACCGTCGCTACAATAACCAGATTAATTTCGCTGGCATCCAACGAAGCGCGCGCCAAAGCAACTTTAGCAGCCTCTACCGCCAAATCAGATGTATTTTCATTCTTAAAAGCGATATGGCGCTGGCGAATACCAGTCCGCTGCGTTATCCATTCATCGGAAGTATCAAGACGGTCAGCGAGATCGTCATTGGTAACGACCTTCTTAGGAAGGTAAGAACCACATCCCAAAAAAACTGAACGCTTCATATCAATTAACCGCTGCCTTCTTTGCCGACGCGTCATTACCATCCAGCAAATCAAAATCAGCCGCAATCATATCGAGAAATTGATTGGACACTAGGTCAGCCGCCACTTCAATCGCACTCGCGAAACCAAAATCATCAGTTCCCCCATGGCTTTTTACAACGATACCATTTAACCCTAATAACATAGCTCCGTTATATCGACGCGGATCCGTTCGTTTCCGAAGGTTCTCAATTTCCCTTTTCGCCAACAAATATCCGGTCTTCGCGACCAAACTGCTACCAAATGCATCTTTCAGGAAGCCCGCATAGAGTTTGATCATTCCTTCCGCAGTTTTCAAGGCGACATTGCCGGTAAACCCATCCGTTACAACCNCATCAACGGAGCCCGCAGCTATATCATCTCCTTCTATAAAACCAACAAATTCGCCTGGCAAATCTGCGCCTCGCAGTATCGCAGCCGCTTCACGAATTTCTTCATGACCCTTTTGATCTTCGACGCCAACATTAAGTAGACCAATTGTCGGCGTTTCTATTCCAAGTGCTGTTCGGGCGAACACTTCACCCATCACTGCAAACTGAACTAAGTTATTAGCATCGCACTGCAGATTTGCACCTAAATCCAACATACAACTTTCGCCGCTACGCGTTGGGTAAAAAGAGGTAATTGCCGGACGATCAATCCCAGGCAGCATTTTCAGGACGAACTTTGCAATAGCCATCAAAGCACCTGTATTACCAGCCGACACCACGGATGCTGCCTCTCCATCAGCTACGGCATTAATTGCCAAGCGCATGCTGGAGTTTCGACCAGAACGCAATGCGACAGAAGGTTTTTCACTACTGGAAACTACATCTTCCGTGTGACGCATTGTCGTAACCGCTGCCAGATNTGGTTGCTCTGCGAGGAGCGGTGCCAACTGGGCTTCATCACCAACCATTAGAAAACGGATATGCGGCAGGCGCACCTGCGCTATCGCCGCACCGCGCACAACCATCTCAGGAGCGTTATCGCCCCCCATGGCGTCTAGAGAAATGACAACACTATCTGACACGGGTTTGCCGATCCGGCATTGTTGCCGTAATCCTACGCGTTTGCGACTTCGACGACTTCTTTATCGTCATAATAGCCGCACGCCCCGCAGACATGATGCGGTCGCTTCAGCTCACCACAATTCGGGCATTCGCCATATGTGGAAGCTTTTAGCGCATCGTGAGCCCGACGCATATTGCGCCTGGATTTCGATATTTTACTTTTAGGAACAGCCATGCTGATTCCCTTTCATAAATTCGTAATTTATTTGGATCGAATTAGCTCGGTTTAATATAGAAAGTCTAGCCTAACAGCAAGTAAAACACCCCGCCTTTGCAGATCATTTTAATCGCCGCAAAGCGGCAAAGGGATGATTTTCCCCTCCTTGATCTATTTTTTGGCCGAATGTTATACCATCTATCGGAATTTCTGCCCCCGGCGCCCGAGGATATGGGTCAATCGAAACCGCAAATTGTTGCGCNACGAGCTCTCCAAGATCGATGATGTTGTCTATAATTGGCTCCGGCGCATTGGGCCGGCTCACATCAATCTCCGCTTTGATTTCCTCATCGCACCCATCGCCAAATAACGCTTCAATGGGTTCCTCTACTAAAAGCGCAACCGGAGCCAGCGTAACTACGCATTTTTGACTGTAAGAAGCACTCAGACTCCCTCGGACTTCGACTTCGCCAGTTTTATCGGAGCGGATAACCGACAAGACCGCCGATAAATGCTCGAGCGATTGAAGCTCAAACCGTGCCGCAAGCGCTTTCCGTTCAGNCTCATCCGCCTCGAATGAAACTTCAATCCCCTTTAGGTCAATTTCATCTGCAATCTGTGGACGCGAAAACTCTGCAACGTCATTCATTTGGATACGCCTCTTACTTCGACTGGCTCATCGGGCTGACCGAAAACCACGCTACCAGCCTGAAGACTATCAAAACCCACACTATCTAATCGATCAATTTCACGGTATAAATAATCTATAACTTGTATCACTTTGCCCTCATCTGGTTTTGGCACGCTGCTATAAAGATTCCGCTTCAGAGCCTCTGCTAAAACTATCCGGTCCCCATTCATCCCTTTGCTGTAAGCGTCAAAGCGTCCGTAAAAACCCTCGGCAATGCGCTTTACCTTTTTCCCTACCGATAAATCTCCAACTCCCATCTCGCGTAAATTACGATCAAGATCGTCTACTAAAACCGTCATTAACATTTGTGATAAATCGTATCCCAGGGGCTCTTTCTTTAGCCGTTGCATGACACAGAAACAGTGCAAAATAATCATGTCGAAACGTCCGTTTGCCGTATCGGGTACGCCAAGTTTTTCATAAAAAAAGGGAAGTCGAGCCTGCGACACAATTTTGAGATAAAGGCCCCGTGCTGAACCCTCAAGAGGGTCCGGTGCAAACCATGATTTTAATTTTTTCAACATTACCTTGCCAAATTTCCTCAGACTATCCTAAGGGGCCAAACTAGATACATCGTCAAATTCAAACTAGAATACTGATCTAGAGTCCCTATATTGAGCTCGTACTNTAATAGCTCCGCGTTGGGAAGCAAATTTACATGCCTCAAAGTACTAAAATACTGCGAATCAAGCTGGTTCTGGCAATAGTATTGGCGGGATGCCTTTCCGCCTGCGCCTCGAACACTGCAACCCGAGGTAACTTACCCACCGAATCAAAGTTAGCAAAAATCAAGGTTGGCGAATCTAGCAGACAGGATATCGTTAAAATTCTCGGCAATCCGTCGACGCGTGGCACCTTCGATTCTCAGGTCTGGTATTATATCAGCCGTCGAACTGAACAATGGGCGTTCATGCCCACCAAAGTCGTCGATCAAAACGTCATAGCCATCTATTTCGATGCCCGCGGCACGGTCGAGCATTTAGAGCGCTATCGCACCGAAGACGGACGCAAAGTCGATATGGTGGATCGAGAAACTCCAACAACTGGCCACGAATTAGGCTTTTGGGAACAGATATTCGGTAATCTCGGATTGGGTATTCCGGGAACGGGCGGGAATTAGCCTTATAATCGAGAATGCAATGCCCTCCCCCGGCGTCAATAATGCGCCGGGGGAGGGCATTTTCTTTACACACTGCTCGTTGGCTGGTCTCTAGTGAGCCAACATCGCCAGTAATAACAGCGCNACAATATTGGTGATCTTAATCATCGGATTAACCGCNGGNCCAGCCGTATCCTTNTANGGNTCACCNACNGTATCACCCGTNANCGCNGCNTGNTGGGCATCAGAGCCTTTNCCNCCGTGATTNCCATCCTCCACATATTTCTTGGCATTATCCCAAGCTCCACCACCGGCAGTCATAGAGATCGCAACAAAGAGACCGGTTACGATGACGCCAAGCAACATAGCGCCTAATGCGGAGAAGGCTGCTGATTTACCAGCAATAGTTTCAATAACCCAAAAGAGGACGATAGGGGATAAAACTGGTAACATTGAGGGAATAATCATTTCCTTAATTGCCGCCTTGGTCAGCATATCGACACAGGCCCCATATTCCGGCTTTGCTTTGCCCTTCATTATGCCTTTAATTTCCTTAAATTGACGCCGCACTTCGACCACTACCGAACCCGCAGCCCGGCCAACAGCCGTCATACCCATGGCGCCAAAAAGATACGGCAGCATACCACCGACAAAGAGGCCGACGACCACAAAGGGGTTCGATAACGAAAAATCGACGTTAAGGCCATCGAAATACGGGAATTCCGTGGGGTTTGCGGCAAAATATGCCAAATCCTGCGTATAGGCCGCGAATAGTACTAACGCGCCCAAACCAGCAGACCCAATGGCGTAGCCTTTGGTCACCGCCTTGGTAGTATTACCTACCGCGTCCAGCGCATCGGTAGTTTTACGAACGTCCTCGTTCAGTTCGGACATTTCGGCGATACCACCAGCATTATCAGTAACTGGTCCGTATGCATCTAATGCAACAACCATACCTGCTAATGCAAGCATAGTGGTTACAGCAATTGCAATACCAAAAAGTCCAGCAATCGAATTTGTAATAAGAATACCAGCAACAATTATTAAAGCAGGAATAGCAGTTGCTTCCATAGAAACTGCCAAACCTTGAATAACATTTGTACCATGACCGGTTGTTGATGATAGAGCAACAGATTTAACTGGTCTATAACTTGTTCCTGTATAATATTCAGTTATCCAGATTAATAA
>PAXN01000039.1 GCA_002715005.1 Rhodospirillaceae bacterium | reverse complement strand
CGTGTTGCAGTGCTGGTTAGGCGGTATGTAAATGAGAAAGCGCACACGTACCATTTGTAGATTGGAAAAGGTGCGTGATGTCCGTACATTATAGCCATTATTAGATTGTAAACGAATTAGGACATAACGCGATTATGGCCGCAAAATCAAAGACCGAAACGAAACCTGCAGTTGATACGGTATCATATGATTATGAGCTACTTATTATCGGCTCTGGTCCCGGTGGGCATCGCGCCGCTATTCAAGGCTCTAAACTCGGCAAGCGTGTTGCTCTTGCAGAGAAAAATGTTCTGATGGGTGGTGTTTGTGTTCACACCGGCACAATCCCATCAAAGACCCTACGTGAAGCGGCATTGCATCTGACTGGCTATAGGGAGCGCGCTATCTACGGCGCTTCATATACTGTGAAGGATGACATCACTATGTCCGATCTGATGCAACGAACTCATTATGTGATTAATCACGAACAAGATGTTCTGTGCCATCAACTCCAGCGAAATGGTGTTGATGTACTAGCTGGTGGTGCGGCCTTTATCGATGCTCATACAGTAAAGGTGGGTGGCGATGATGGCGGTAACAGCCGGATTATAACGGCAGAAAAAATAGTTATCGCAACAGGAACCGCGACAGCTAAAGATAGTAAAATTAAGTTTGACGGAGAATATATCTTTACGTCTGATGAATTACTCGATGTAACCAAAATTCCCTCTTCTATTACAGTCATTGGTGCTGGTGTTATCGGACTGGAGTATGCGACCATTTATGCAGCTATCGGCACAAGAGTGACACTGGTGGATGCGCGCCCGCGGTTACTAGATTTCATAGACTCAGAAGTTATCGATACGTTGGTATATCAAATGCGGCAGAATCGCATGACTATTCGCTTGGGAGAGAGCGTTGCAGCAGTTGAGACTTTTAAAGATGGGGACCATGAGCGTGTTAGGGTCCTGTTGGAAAGCGGAAAGGAATTCGCAACGGAGAAGGCACTCGTATCAGTCGGGCGTATGGGGGCTACGGAAGGCCTGAGATTAGAGGCTGCAGGAATTACAGCAGATGATCGTGGCCGACTGAAGGTCAATGAGAATTTCCAAACCGAGGTAGATCATATCTATGCTGTCGGTGACGTTATTGGGTTTCCAAGTCTTGCTTCGACGTCACGCGAGCAAGGACGTTTAGCCGTTTGTCATGCGTTTGATTATCAGACGGATAGCATGCCTTCGCTGTTCCCTTACGGTATATATACAATTCCGGAAATATCGGTTTGTGGAAAGACTGAAGAAGAACTTACCGAAGCAGGTGTACCCTATGAAATCGGTAAAGCGACCTATCGGGAAATTTCGCGTGGCCATATCATTGGTGACGAGGATGGATTTCTGAAGTTATTGTTCCATATGCAAACGCGCGAATTGCTTGGCGTGCATATTATTGGTGAAGGTGCTAGCGAATTGGTGCATATCGGCCAGGCTGTGATGGGTACTGGTGGTAAAATAGATCATTTTATCAAGACCGTCTTCAACTACCCGACGCTTGCTGAATGTTACAAGGTAGCGGCCCACAATGGGATTAATCGGCTTGCTCAGTTGCCGCCGAGCGCAGATGTGGACCGTGAGAGCCTGCCAGTCTCCTAGACTATCGAGCGTTTGAGCTTGGGGATAACATTTTGATGTAGATGTATTGTTTGATTTACCAGAACCACGACTGTCGCCTTGCATGGTAAATTTATTTGGCCACTATTTCTTCGGCAGGATGTTTTTTGGGTTTGATCATTGGCGACAAGAGCGTAATTAAAGGGCTAATGTATATTTCTGACTACCTTGCCTGGACAACATATTAATTAGATAAATTCCCGCTAGGTTAGACTTGGCCTCGCTGCTGGGTTAATAAAGGGTATGTCCGCCGACGTTTTAGCGAGCCATGCCCTAAAAGAAATTCCGAAGCTCTTGATGCTTCAGGATCGCAATCCCCATAGTCCAGCCTATGGGTGTTTTGATAGAAATTACTGGCAATATCATATCGTAGATTTTCCGTCAGGGATGGCGCAAGAGTTTGTTTATCCATTAGCTTTGGCCTATTCTATGGATTTGCCCGGAAATCGCTTTGCTGGGGACCCAGCGTTGCGCGAATGGATCATTGCCGGTATGCGTTACGCTTTATCGAGCGCATACGAGGATGGCTCCTGTGACGACTTTTTCCCGTTTGAGCGCGCGGCAGGCGCGTCTGCTTTTTCACTCTATGCATGCTTGGAAAGCTATACCTTGCTTGGCTTGGAGGATCAGGAACTTCTGGCCTTTTTCGAGAAGAGAGCGTTATGGCTTGCTAGTCATAAAGAGAGTGGTCGACTGAGTAATCATGAAGCTTTGATCGTTTGCTGTCTTTTCTTATTAGTAAACCGGTTTGGCTTTATAGGGCTATCAGATTTCTATAATACGCGGTTAAGCCGCCTCCTATCGTGGCAGCATGCAGAGGGTTGGTTCCACGAATATGATGGCTGTGATCTGGGTTACCAAACGTTGACTATAGCTATGTTAGCGCAACTCTATGAGGAAACTGGTGATGAGGGGTTGAAAGAGCCACTTTCTCGTGCAATCGCGATGACTGCTGAATTTATGCATCCCGATGGCAGTTTTGGTGGCGAGTATAGTAGCCGAAATACTTACAATTTTTTCCCTCACGGTTTCGAAATTGCTGGTCAGTGGTTACCTGAAGCACTTGCGATTAATGATCGGTTTATCAGTTCAATTAAATCAAACCTTGCGCCATGTTATGGCGACGATCACATGGTGGCTCATCATTTATGGAGTTATTTATTGGCGGCGAAGCATTATGTAGCAGGTCGTAGCTCGAAGGATGAGTTTCGTTCCGAGCATGCTTATTTCCCCAAAGCCGGTTTGCTGGTGGACCGCCGTGGTGAGACGGAACTCTATTTAGCTTTGAATAAAGGGGGGGTTTTTAAATTATTTCGCGACGGCAGGCAGGTGATGTCGGATACGCAGTTATCATTTAAGATGAAGAATGGTACAACCGTTGTTTGCCATATGATCGATAATTATGCGGTGACGTTGGCAGAGAACGAGATTGTGATTTCGGGAAATGCCGGATGGGCTAAGCAGAAACTAATGGCACCGCTTGACAATCTAATATTGCGTAGCTTCATGTTCTTCGTGGGCCGATTCTGCCCAAACTTTGTGCGACGCTTCCTTCAAGGCATTTTGATTACTCGTAAAAAGGTTGCTCCGTTTAAATTCTTGCGGCGATTAAGATGGCATAGCGATGCTTGGCACATTCTAGACCAGGTGCACTCTTACAGTTGGCGCGATGTTGATGAGGCTAGTATCAGTGGTCATCAAACTTCAATATTTGTGAGTCAAAGCCGGCCTTATCAGGCGGGGCAACACCAGTTAAGTATAGATATCAGCGATCGCATTCGCGCTTTGGAACCTGGTGACACGCTGAAACTCGAGCGCACCTTATAAGCATATTCCCGGTTTAGTAGCGTCGAAGGCCCGACCGTGGAAAGAGTTATTCCTGCAAGAAGTTCAGTGCTTTTCTGACGAAGCTCGGCACCGCACGCTGATGTTTGGTGTCAATTTCTACCACTACACTCATACCGGCTCGTAATTTAGGCTCACCTTTTGGCTGAATGATAGCTAGGTGAACTGGTATGCGTTGCACGACCTTTACCCAATTGCCGGTTGCATTTTGCGGCGGAAGGATTGAGAATTCCGCACCAGTGGCAGGACTAATGCTTGCTACTTCTGCTTCCCATGCTTTATTGGGATAGGCATCAACTGTGATTTTAGCTGTTTGGCGTATACGTACGTGAGTAAGTTCGGTCTCTTTCAGGTTTGCTTCAACCCAGACCTTATCGCCGCCAACGATACTGAAGACGGGTTTACCTGCAACTACATATTCTCCGTTTTGCAAATCGTGTTTTGTTATGTAGCCGGAAACTGGAGCCCGTATCTCTGTATCTGCAAGGTTAAGTTCTATCCGCTTTAACCGCGCCTTTGCTTCAAGCACCCGTGGATGAGCTTCCACTTCTATTTTGGGTTTTCCGCCGAGCTTAGCAAGCATTTCTCCAAGTTCTTGACGAATACCGTCTGCGCGACCTCTAGCACGTTCCATATTACTACCAGCAGCATCAAAACGATTTTGCGTGACGACGCCTCGCTTCATCAACTTAACACGGCGATCAAATTCTTTCTTGAAAAAAGTGGCGGATTTCTCGCCATCCTTTAGCTCAGTCAATTTATCAGCATATAGCTTTTGTAATGTCTGGATGTTGGCGCGAATAATTGCGAGTTCGGCGGTAATCCCCTGTCTTTCGATGAGAAGTAGGGATTTATCTAGGCTGAAAAGTAATTGATCCTTGGCCACATATTGGTTTTCGTTAACATGGATGTTTGAAACACGACCTGAAATATCTGTGCTAATAGCAATTTTATCGGCCTTAACGTAGGCATTTTCGGTTGAAATAAACCGCCCGCCAGTAGCGTAATAGTATGCACCGATCAGAAGCAATACGGCCGGGCCCAGGCATAATAAAAACAGCCGCGTTAAAAACGGGCTTTTCAGCCGACTGAAGAATCTCGCTATGCTTGCCATCAGCAACCCTCTAGTTAACACTGTCAAAATACTAGATATTTTTAAAATTATCCACGGGGCTAAGTTTTCCCCGCGAACGAGTTATGGTAACATTGCTTGGCCAGCCTTCGTAATCGTTGTTTTTGGGAGAACCCATGCGAGTAAAAAAACAAATACAGTGGCCGGTAGGTTGGAGTTATAGTTTTGGTTTTAACGACTTCTCGCATACTTCGCTATAGATTTGTTATTTTGTTTTCTCGAAATTTCGCTCTGAGTGCGTCGTTATTTAAGAAAGTAGGAACCAAATGGGGAGTGATAAGAAGTATGCAGGCGATGTAACTCCATCCGAAGCCTGGGATTTACTGTCAGAAGATGAGAATTGCGTATTGATAGATGTCCGAACTGATGCAGAGTGGAATTACGTCGGGTTGCCGAGTTTGGAATCCATCGGAAAAGATACACTTTGTATTTCTTGGCTTATTTTCCCAAGTAATACGCCTAACGATTCGTTTAAGGATCAAGTTCACGGGGCGGGTATAGGGCCTGATCAAACAATCCTGTTATTGTGCAGGTCTGGCCAACGATCTGTTTCAGCGGCAGTGGCTTTGACTGATGCGGGTTATAGTAAAGCGTTTAACGTCTTGGAAGGTTTTGAGGGAGAGAAAGACCATGACGGGCGAAGAGGGCGGCTCGGTGGTTGGAAGGTTAGCAATTTGCCTTGGACGCAGAATTAGTGCTTCAGAATTAAAATCGCAACAGAGCTCTACAAACTTTTACTACGTTAACTTCGACGACAAAATGCATTGCTTCCGAGTCTCAAATCTAGAGGGTGGCGGTGTTGCTGCGAAAAAAGGTGACAAAGACTGTGTCCCGCAGAATTCGGGCATTTTGGCGCATCTGTGATAAGAGGCTTGTTTTCACTAGTTTGAGCCGATAACGTCCGCAGAATTGGATTGCTGATATGAAGAACTTTGCTGCTAGCTAATACAAAAAAATTTGAGGGGCAAATCGCGAAAGCTGGACAACCGCGGACGATAGATAAATCGAATAAGCCCATTAGGGTATTGAAAATTCGTTTAAAAACGATCTGCTGTCGGATATGAGTTGTCGTGGTGTATTTCAACGCGGTTGTTTCTCGCCGGAATTCGATAAAAGCGGGATTTCTTAATTAATGTTACGGTTGCTTTCTACGGTTTTTCGGGAACGGGAACTCATTTTACGGTCGCAAGGCCGGGTATACCTTCTCCGATTGACCACGAGTATTCAGGTTGTTTGTATTCTTTTCATTGGGAGTGTCGTCCTTTGGGGTGCCGGCATGACAATCACATCTATTGTTCAGGGTGGGGTTATTGGAATTAAGAATGATGAAATTAGGGAAGCTCGGGTCGGTTACGAAAGTTTATTCGCAGAAGCGATTAGCTCGCTAGACAAATTAAATCGTCTTACTCAGTCCATTAAGAGCAATCAGGAAGTGTTGGTGATGCGACTGGAAGATGGTGCTGCTGCGGAAAGCAAAGAACCGTTGAGAGGCAAACTATCTGAGCTTGAAGCGAAATCTAAATTGATGAAGCAGGCAAGGTCATCGCTTGTGAAGTCATTAGATAAAATACAATCAGAATTTGCCATGACTGAGAATAATCGTACACAAATCATCGCTACTCGAACTGTATTGCGCGAACGTGTCTTTGAATTGGAAAGCCAGCTCAAAGATACACGCACTTTGGCCACTAGGTTGGATAAGGAAGTTGCTTCGCTAGCAGCGGATTTATCGCAATCGGAAACTAAATATATCGAAGTCAAAAACCAGCGCGAATCTCTTACTAACAAGGTTGAATCGTTAGAAGAAGGTCTAACTAAGGCAAAAGAACATAAGCAGGGGGCGGAAAAAGACCTTATTAGTGTGTTAGATGTTTTAGCTAAAGCAGCAGGTGAGCCAAAAAATTCAGAAGTTAAACAAAAACCGCTTCGGGAACAGACCATTGCGTTGTTAAATCGTCTCTCTGTTCTTCATTCGTCTCATGAAAATGTCTTGGAGCAATTATCTGAGCGCGCTGTAGGCAATATCGAAGAGGCGGAAAAGTTAATCGCGATGACCGGGATCAAAGTTGCCAATATTGTAAAGTATGTGCGCACGTCCACCGCTAATCAGGGTGGTCCTCTAGTGCCAGCATCGGGGCCGGGGCAATTGGGAGAAGGGCTTAGTAGCACAGTATTAGATGTGGATAGTAAGTTGGGTCGTTGGGCAGCGCTGCGTCAAGTGCTTGGCACCATGCCGCTGATCGCCCCACTGGATTTTTATCATTTGGNCAGCAAATTTGGTTTAAGACTAGATCCGTTTACGAAAAAGCGGGCTATGCACTATGGCGTTGATTTGGCTGGTTGGACAGGCGCTAATGTCTACTCAACGGCGCCGGGTAAGGTAGTATTCGCCGGACGGAAAGGCCGTTATGGTAAATTGGTTGAGATTGATCACGGTCTAGGTTTACGAACGCGGTATGCCCACCTACGTAAAATAATGGTAAAAAGAGGTCAGATGCTTGTCCATCGTCAAAAGATTGGTGTGCTAGGTAGCACAGGTCGTAGCACGGGACCTCATGTTCACTATGAAGTGAGATTTGAAGGGAAGCCCCTAAACCCTCGTAAATTTATTATGGCAGGTAGGTATGTTTTCAAAGGTTAGCGATAAGAGTCGCATTAAACTCCTACAAGCTGGAAAAAATAAAAATCAAACGTTATCCATTATCAGTGCAAATTTGCGCATTACTGGCAACTTAGTAACTGATGGAGTTATCCAACTTGATGGTATTATTGATGGCGATGTGACCTGCGAAGATCTGACAGTGGGTGAAGCAGCAGTTATAAATGGCTCGGTCGAAAGTAATCAAGTTCGCGTCGCTGGTACAGTGAATGGAGAAATATCGGCCCGTAATGTCGAATTGACCCGGAATGCCAAAGTGGTTGGTGATATAGAACATACGAGTTTAATGATTGAGGCTGGCGCCCATGTTCAGGGATTATGCAGGCATGTGGAAGTTACTGAAACAGAACCGGTTGCGATGTTAGCAGAACCCACTAAGCCCAGTCTCGTAGTTGCGGAAAAGTCTATGGACGGAGCAAAACCTGCTGCCCAGTCAAAAGCCGCAGTTGGCGGTAAAAAGCGCTGAACCGCACTTATAGTTTGGTGACTGGTAACAGTTCCAATACTACAAATTGTTGAAAAATGTGTCTAAGGCGCTTTCTGACTCTGGTTCCCAGAGGGATGGTACATGCCCTGAATTCGGTATTGTGACCGAGGTGAATTCTGGATGTGTTATTCCCATCCGTTTGAACGTCTCGGGTAGGAGGAGGTCCGATAATGCGCCGCGTATTCCGAGTACGGGAACATGGTCAAGGGCGTGAAATATGGGCCATAGGTCTGGAATTGCATTAGGGCGCAGTAACGGCTTTACTAAATTTATGTCCCAGTTCGGATGTAGCACACCTTTTGCATCTAGCCGGTAGGTGGCTTGCGCAGCTTCTAGCCATTCTTCATCGGTTTTCAGTGATAGATTGGGGAACAACGATTGCAGTTCGTCTACCGCTGCACCCCAGTTCAATGGCGTACTATCCGTTCCGATATATTCCAGAATTCGCCTGCGTCCATTGTTAGCAATTTCGGGACCTATATCGTTGAGAACTACGCCTTTTATAGCAGCCGGCATTACTAGAGCCATTGCCATTGCTATTAAGCCGCCGAGCGAAGTACCGATTATGATAAAATGGTGAACGCCACAAAGCGTAAGTAGGTGACGTAAATCGTTTAGATATGTCGGAGCTACATAATTATAAGGATTGGGGTCGTAGTCCGACTGGCCGCGGCCCCGATAGTCAGGACAAAGGACCCTTCGTTTGGAACTGAGACGCTGAGCAACTCGATGGAAATCCATTGAGTTTCGGGTCAAGCCGGGTAGACATAGAATAGGCGTATTGGGCGAAGAGGCCTTGCCGTAATCTCGGTAATATAGAGTGAGCCCATCTTGTGCGATAAAGGTTTTCTCGATGAAATGGGTCATTTTTTTGCGGACGTTATTAGCGGTTGTTACAAGAATTCCGCAAGGAGGGACCAGAGAAATATTGATATTCCAATAAACCGCGCTCTAATTCAGGCGTTACAAATTGGATTTCGGCATCTGTTGGTAATTCTTTCACTTTTCTATATCCTTTTTAGAAATGAGATCAGCTTTCCGTACCCGGGTGGCCTCTACTGATAATATCGGGACCAGAATTGGGTTTTTTTCTTTAACAGCCGCAGCATTTTTTATTTTTCGTCCAGAACAAGGGCTAAACGTATACCGTTGTTACGGCTATGATAAACCGCACGATTTTCAAGCACCCGTTGTACATAGTTGCGTGTTTCGGTGTAGGGGATTTGTTCGATCCAATCTACCATATCGAGAGCTGACGGGCCGGGCTGGCCTAAAGTACGCACTAACCGTTTCACCCTATGAGGACCGGCATTATAAGCGGCCAATGCCATGATGACGGAGCCATTGAACTCATTGAGCATTTGTTTCAAATAGNTTTGACCAAGTCGAATATTATAGGCGGGGTCGAGCAGAAGCCGTGTTCGTGAATATTTAATTCTCAATTTACTAGACACTACTTTTGCTGTGTGTGGCATCAATTGCATTAGACCGCGCGCACCCGCCCGGCTAACGGCATGCTGGCGAAAGGCACTTTCTTGGCGGATCAAGCCGTGGACCAAGGCCGGGTCGAGCTCGGGATCAGTTGCAGTCTTGAGATTGGGATAACCAAGATTGGTCAAAACAATCCCTTGGCGTAGCGCGTAGCGGGCCGCATGAATGGCGTAATCGCCACGCCCGATAGTTCTAGCTAGTTGTGCTACCATCACCCAGTTTCTCGAGTTTTTATTCCTTCGAATGAGATGACTGATGAACTGCTTCACCAAATTCTTTTCGCCAAGTTGGCCTAGCATTATTAAGATTTTAACGATTTCGCTTTTACGAAACTCCCTGGCATTGGTTTTGGTTGGTTGTGGCTGTGGTGGGAGCGCTAGGCGTTCGTTTTCCGGCAGGTGGTTTGCAGCTAATTGACCGTAGAACCGGGTATTATGAACCGCTGCGATTCGATACCATCGGCTAGCGATATCAGTAAGGTTGGCCGCATCCGCTGCGCGGCCGGCCCAATAGGCAGCCCGTGATTGGCTAATTGGATACTGAACTTCGTTAAACAGTGCTTTGAAATGGTCGAATGCATCTGCATATCTATGGACGAAACGTAATGCTATCCAGCCGGCTAACCATTCTGCTTCCGCCCACTCCAAGCGACCGATTTGCCCATGGTCCTTGGCCAGCTTATAAGCGACCGAATGATTGCCCTCGCGTAATGCCCAACGAGCAAGGATACGTCGTTCAATTCCCCATTTGTCGGCTCGAGGTAAATCATCGGTCGGTGCCTTTTCCATCAATTCATAGGCTTTTTCAATCAATCCCCGACGCCGCCGCCATCTAATGCGGTCATAGATGAGACCTATATCATCAGAAAGATGTTGNGGGACCCGCGCCACCGCATAGTCCACGCCTGGTGCGCGCGNGATCAGTTGTATGCGGGCAAGCGCGAGGCGTTGCTGGTCCTTGCTTACGAGCCGAAGTTGGCGTCGGGCAGCGCTGACCTTGTCGTCCCACAATAGACGGTGTAAGCGGGCGACGTGATCTTTTTGGCGAATAACTTTTCGATAATTCTTACGAAATACCCGTGCGGATTTATAGCTGAAATTGCGATTAACCCAAGCACTGCGAATAACTTTGTATCCGGCTTCCGTGTCGCCACTAGCAATCATGGCTTTAGCGTGCTGTGCTGCTCCTTTAGCAGTCATCGGTGGATTCTGCTCATACCATTGAAGAATCGCTTTCGCCGTCCAGCCTTTAGGCATTACTTCTTCAGCTCGGCGGCGCAAGGAGCGACGATGCGGCCAGCCTGGATTCTTTGCCAGAAATGCTTTAATCGCATCGAAGGTAGCGTTGCTCTTGCGGGTTTTTAAATACATCCATCGTATTATTTTTGCCGGTAGCGGATTCTCAGCAGTTTCGGCGCGTTTCAGCGCTTTATCAAATTTAAGACGATGAGCTAATTTGAAAGCTTTTTTGTAAATTCTGAGATCGCTATCGGAAAGAGGCTGCTGATCAGCAGATGCGCCGGACGGCACATATATAGAAAAAACTAAAAGCCCTAACGTCAGCAGGCGTAGAAATGTGTTTCGCAACACGGACGTCTCGCTGATTTGTTTATCGAATCGTAATGCATCATATTACTTGAGTAAATTTTGGCAACCGCAACAAAAAAANATTGTACATAATGCAGTGGTTTAGGGCGAGGTGTACTGATCATCTTAGGAATAGTTGCCGTTTCCTGAAAAACAGCGCTAATGTAGTAATCAAACAAGTAAATACCGGGTGTAGAGATGTTTAAAGGATCTATGACGGCGTTGGTAACGCCGTTCCGTGACGGAAAAGTAGACGAAGAGGCTTTCCAAGCTTTTGTCGAATGGCAGATTGAGCAGGGTACAGACGTTTTGGTGCCGGTTGGAACGACAGGTGAATCGCCGACTTTGAGCCATGAAGAGCATAAACGCGTCGTGGAATTGTGTATCGAAGCTACCGGCGACCGCGTGCCAGTGATCGCTGGTGCGGGCTCGAACTCAACTGACGAAGCTATTGCATTTACTCGCCACGCGAAGGAAGCGGGAGCGGACGCAGCGCTTAGCGTTTGCCCCTATTATAACAAGCCTTCTCAAGAGGGAATGTATCTCCACTTCAAAGCCATTTCCGAGGCGGTTGATATTCCGATTGTTATCTACAATATACCGGGGCGGTCGATTGTAGACATGTCGGTGGAAACTATGGCGCGGCTCTCGAAGCTGACAAATATTGTCGGCGTTAAAGATGCGACTGCGGATTTGGCGCGCCCGCTTGAAGGCCGTNTGGCAATTGGTGACGATTTCTGCCAATTNTCTGGNGAGGATGCAACGGTGGCGGCNTTNTTAGCCCAAGGTGGACATGGTTGTATTTCGGTAACGTCGAATGTGGCACCGAAACAATGCGCAGATTTGCATGCTGCTTGGCAAGAGGGCGACATGGCCACATTTACCCACCTGCGCGACCTATTAATGCCTTTACACGATGCTATGTTTTGCGAGCCAAACCCGACGCCAGCGAAATATGGTGTGCACTTGCTCGGCAAATGTCTGCCCGATGCGCGGTTGCCTGTTGCGCCTATTACGGAAACTGGACAGACTCAGATGCGCAACGCTATGGTGCATGTAGGGCTGATTAACTAGGCGATGGCGAAAAAGAAAACCGTTGCCACGCAACCAGAAATTCGGAATCGACGTGCGCGGTTTGATTATTTTATCGATGAGACGCTGGAAGCTGGCCTTATGCTGCTTGGTAGTGAAGTGAAGGCGNTGCGCTCCGGTCGTGCTAGCCTGTCGCGAGCCTTTGCTGGTCCCAAGAACGGTGAGCTATATCTGCAGAATTGCAATATCGAGGAATACACCCAAGCCAACCGGTTCAGCCACGAACCACGCCGCCCGCGTAAGTTATTGGTCCACCGTCGGGAACGAGACCGACTAATGGGCTCTATGCAGCGAGAAGGTTATACCCTTGTCCCTATGAAAATTTATTTCAATCACCGAGGCCTAGCGAAGCTGCAGTTGGGATTGGGTAAGGGTAAAAAGAAATATGATAAACGCCAGGTACAAAAAGAGCGCGATTGGAATCGGCAGAAAGCCCGATTATTAANAGAGCAGTAGCTCGAAAGGGCCTACCAATCGTTCCAGAGCTCTCTCAATTTTATGAATACTATTTGTGGATCCGGGTTTTCCGGTAAGTCCAGAAAGGCATTACGCAGTGTGTTAATAATCGAGGGGCTGTGGAGTCTGAAGAAAGAATTGACCTCCTTCTCTAAGCCTTTGTTCGGTACTAGAACTGCCGATGGGTCCTGGTCTTCCACCTCGTTTAGTAGCAATTTGGTCTCAGCATTATCCGGCTCGTGGTCGAGGATAAATTTTAGATTGCCGGCAATATAGTCATAGCCTGGATAGACAAGCGTTTCGTCAGGCCGCTTTGCAAGCTGGTTTGCGAAGGTATGATAAAGCTCGACCGGATGACCGCCCGAATGGCAGTTACCCGCCCCTGCATTAAACAGGGTGTCGCCACAAAAAAGTGCGGGGATATTTGTGTGGGAACGAAGACATACATGGCTCATCGTATGCCCTGGCGTANCTAGTGCNTCGAGTTCAGCATGAGTAACGACTTTTATANTATCGTCAGCATCGAGGCCAACATCAATTCCGAGAACTTTGTCCTTGGCAATCTTAAGGGCCGATAATTTCGCGTCCGTCACGGCAATGACATCTTGATTGGCACCTATGTGATCGCCGTGTTTATGCGTGTTGAATACCTTTGCTATACGTCAGCCTTTCTCTTCGGCTTTGGCGAGGCATTGTTGATAATCTAGCGGGTCAATTGGCATCGCTTCACCACTTTCGGAGCGTACGATAAGGTAGTTAAAATTTCGATAATTATTTCCGGCCCACACTTGTTCGATGATCATAGATTACTTGCGGACAATACTATTCCCTAGACTTAACCGTTGGATCGCAGCATTCCAAATGCTCAAATCCTTGGTTCCTTTTACTCCATGTGTCATTCTGTCAAAAATCTAAATAGGAGAAAAATATATGGCTGACGAAGCCGACATCCTTAATGCGAATATTGAGATCGCTGACGCATTTATCCATGTAGCGAACGAGAAGTTGGAGAGTGGTGTGCACCCCTTAGCAATCAGTGCTGCCATGGTGCATGCGGCAGCAAACTTTTCCGCGTTTTCTTATGCGTACGGAACGCAGGAAGCTCTTGATGAGAAACGTATCATAGAAGAGTTTCACCAGTTATTACTTGGTTACGATGATCATCACCGACAGCGGGTTGCACAATCACAGGGCGAGCAACAGCAAAAATCGAGTCTAGAGCGCTTTGTAGACCGGGTAAAAGAAGAACAATAAAAAATTAAAGGGGATGAGTATGGAAACCGCTGATGTANTGCGTATATTTGAAGCAAGCGGCACCGCTCCGACTGCGGCACTTGCAGGTGAGCCCCCCTTTTCGACCCGCCCGGAACTGATCGGTACCTTCGGTATGGTGACCTCCAGCCATTGGTTGGCTACTGCGTCCGGTATGGCGATTTTAGAGAAAGGTGGAAACGCATTTGATGCGGCAGTGGCCGTTACTTTCGCACTCCAAGTCATTGAACCGACAATGTGCGGTGTTGGTGGGGAAGCACCGATGATTTTCTGTGACGGTAGAACAGAAAATATCCACGTCATTAGCGGGCAGGGAACGGCTCCGGAGTTAGCAACTATCGAAGCATATCGAAGTCTTGGTGTGGATATCGTGCCAGGTGCGGGATTATTACCAGCAGTAGTGCCGGGAGCATTTGATGGCTTGATGACGTTATTACGCGATTGGGGAACTATGAGCGTTGCACAGGTGTTCGAGCCCGCAATCGATTATGCGCGTAATGGATATCCCATTTCCGGGCGGGTNTGTGCGACGATTGCCGGCCTGACTGAACTGTTCACCGATCATTGGCCAAGTTCTGGGGCTATCTATTTACCAGATGGGGCTGCGCCCGTCGCTGGGTCGCGCTTTACCAACCAAGTACTCGCCGATACATTTGAGCGGTTACTGCGAGAGGCCGTGGCTTCTCGTGGCAATAGAGAAGCACAGATAGATGCGGCTCGAGATGCTTTTTACCGCGGATTTGTCGCTGATTCGATTGATGGATTTGTAAGAAATAATCACTTTCTCGATACTTCTGGTGAATGTCATACCGGATTTATGCGGGGAGCCGACCTGGCAAATTTTCAAACCTCTTTAGAACAGCCGCTCTGTCTGGAATATGGAGACTACACAGTTTTTAAGATGGGTCCGTGGAGCCAGGGTCCATCCTTATTGCAACAGCTATCGATCCTGAAAAATTTTGACATTGCAGGAATGGACGCCGATGGAGCGGAATTTGTTCATACTGTGGCGGAAGCAACTAAACTGGCTTTTGCTGATCGTGAGAAATTCTATGGTGATCCGAACTTTGTTGATGTGCCAGTTGAGGAACTGTTGTCGGATTCATATGGGAGGGAACGTGCGGCATTGATCGGCTATGAAGCATCTGCAGATATTCGGCCAGGATCGATACCCGGTTATGGTGGTCCGGTTATTTATGGCTTGTCTGATGGTAGCCGTTTGATTGTCCAGGACGATGGCGACACTAGACCGGTTGGGGCATCTAAGATGGTGGCGCTTACCACTGGCGATACGGTGCATCTTGATATTGCGGATAAAGATGGGAATATGATCTCCGTGACACCGTCTGGCGGTTGGCTAAGAAGTTCGCCGGTTATTCCATCACTCGGTTTTCAGTTGTCGAACCGAGGCCAGATTTTCACTCTTGATGAAGGCTCGCCAGGTGCTGTGGAGCCTGGCAAGCGCCCGCGAACTACACTCAGTCCAGGCTTTGCTAATCGTGATGGTAAGCCTTATATGGCTTTTGGAACGCCGGGAGCGGACCGTCAGGACCAATGGGCCCTACAATTCTTTCTGCGNCATGTGCATCATGGCCAAAATCTGCAAAAAGCCATCGACGCACCAACGTTCAACACCGACCACTTCCCAGGGTCGTTCTACCCAAAACAAGCGAAGCTACGCTCACTTAACATTGAGGGCAGGTTTTCAAAGGAAACAGTGGCAGAACTGAAGTCCCGCGGCCACGAGGTGGTCCATGGTGAGGATTGGAGCCAGGGCCGGATGACCGCTGTCGCCAATGATGGTGAATTTCTTAAGGCCGGGGCTAGTGCCCGCTATATGCAGACCTATGCTGTCGGTCGGTAGCCTCTGTGTGCCACGCTATTAGTTGACTGCCTGCAGGACTACCTTTTGGCTATGCAGTGCATGCCTAGAGTTAGAGTAGGCTCGCTTCGGAANTATACGCAGTAACANGGTTAGAGCATTTATACGGTTTAATGCGAGCCTGGGTCATAGGGATCGGCTACACCTGGCGGTATAGGCTTGTGATCTTTTAAGCTTTGCCGGAAGTCGTGAACCATTTTCATAACCACATTACGCACCCAATTCGCTTTCATCATTACGTTAGTTTGCTCTTTTGGATCCCAGATAAGATTGAAAAGATAGGGCGCTTCCAGGTGATAAGGGCCTTCATAAACTTCAGGCTCCCATATGAANTGCATTTTCCATTGCCGCCATTTTACGGCACGCATTTCATCCTTGATGTAGAAAAGGAACCCTTCGCGGTTTGACTTCTCTTGTTTGCCGAAGAAGAAGTCTAGCTGATCAATACCATCAACAGGTCGATCGTCGGGCACATGGCATCCGGCCAAGTTTAATAGCGAGTTGTAGAGATCGACGATATGGACAATTTCGTCGGAGACGAAGTCTGCAGCGATTTTGCCTGGCCACCGAATCATGAAGGGTACGCGAAGGCTACCCTCCATCGCAGTATGATAACTGCCGCGCCAATAGCCAGCAGTACCGCGCCATGGTTCACGAAATTCCGGCCCATTATCTGAGCCGAAGATCAGAAGTGTGTCGTCCGCGATGCCGATTNCGTCGAGTGCATCAATGATTAAACCTACGTTATGATCCATTTCAACCATGCTATCGGCCATTTCGCCATGCCCAGTCTTCCCCTTAAAGTCGGGATGAGCAAGGCTGGGGAAATGCACTTGAGTGATGGGCAGGTAACAAAAAAACGGCGTATCCTCTTTATGCTTGTCTTTCATGAATTGAATGCCTTTTTCAATACATTCTCTATCGATGGTGCGCCGTGTGTCTTCGTTAAGCTCTTTAACCTTGGTTGATTCTGAGCCTGCCTTACCCTCCCAAATATAGGGGATGTCGACTAGGTCTGGCTCAAATTCAGGATAGGATGTGAACATAGCTTCGTTCATAGTGCGGGGTATGCCGTACCACTCCTCAAAGCCTCGGTCATTGGGGAGACGGCCCGGTTGATCGCCCAGATGCCATTTGCCGAAATGGCAGCACGCATAGCCTGCTTCGGTAAGAACTTCAGGTAGCAACCGTTCGTATCGGGTTAAGCCTTGCGGGAGGCCTGCAGGAACCGATTGAAAAGCACCCGTACGAATTGGATGGCGTCCCGTCATTAGCGCCGAGCGGGTCGGGACGCAATCGCTTTCCACATTGAAATTTAAAAATTTGAGGCCTTGGGTTGCAAGGTCGTCAATACGTGGCGTTGGTGCGCCGCGCAACGCACCCCCACCATAACAGCCGAGTTCGCCCCAACCCAGGTTATCGGCAAGAATTAAAACGATGTTCGGTTTCTTATCCGCCATTTTACGCTCCTGACCTTTTATGCTTTATATTTGGTCGGTTTTAGGGGGGAATTGGTTTTAAAGAAACCGATTTTTTGAATATTGAGGGAAAATACTTGATGAAACTTTATCATTGGTGGGTATCGTCCGCATCGTACCGAGTGCGGATTGGATTTGCACTTAAGGGTATTGATGTTGAAAAAATTCCTATAGACATCACCAATAGGAAGCAATGGGAAGATAGTTATATTGCCGTTAACCCACAATCTATGGTTCCTACCCTAGAGGTTGATGGTAAACGGATTTTACAATCTGCAGCTATTTTGGAGTATCTTGAGGATATCAAGCCCGATCCTTCATTTTACCCAGACGACCCATTGGCGCGCGCGCGGGTTCGCGCTATCGCGCAGATTTGCGCCTGTGAAATAGGTCCCCGGTTATCTAACCGAGTACGTTTCTTTGCGGAGAGTAATTTCTCCGACCCGGATTCTATTGGTTGGCACGATCACTTCGCGGGTCAAGGCTTTGGCGCCCTCGAGGCCTATGTCGCTGAAGGTAATTCGGATGACAACTTCTGTCATGGTGAGACACCAAGCCTTGCAGATATCTTTATAATACCTCAGTTGATGGCGGCGCGCCGGCGTGGGCATGACCTTTCGGCCTATCCAAATTTACTTAGGATTGAGAGAAACTGCCTCGATCACCCGGCCTTTAAAGAGGCTGCTCCGGAAAATCAACCTGACCGGCCAGAAGGTGTGACGATGGCGGCGATAAAGCGACCTGGCTAGGGTGTAACGGCGGAAAACGCCTCTAAAGCCTCCATTCTTTCCGCATAGTCTGCTAGTGATGGATACTTCTCCGCAAGCCCAAGTTTAGGACGTGCCATGTTTGCGAAACTATAGGCAATTGTAGCGCTGACATCGGCTTGACTAATACGGTTACCACCGGCGATCCAACCATCATTGACTACATCGGCTGACTCCACAGCATCATTTAAATAGGCAAGGCCCCCCTCGGCCTGAGATTCGTTATGCTTTACCCAGGGCTTATGGAACTTCTCTTTGGGATGGAAGCGACCCTCGTAAACCGCCCAGACGGTTTTATCCATTGTGCCAGTGGCAATTGCCGTTAACTTCATTGTGTGTTTACGGGCATCCCCAGACTCCGGCATCAATCGTTGTTCGGAATGAGCCATATCATCGAGGGTATCTAAAATGGCATAACTTTCCACTAGCACTTCGCCATCATCTAGGAGTAGCGTCGGGATACGCACCAGGGGGTTATGTGGGCTAACCATTTCCGGGTTATCAAAGGGAGTCACGGCCTCACTTTCGTACGCCATTCCCAATAGGTTAAGACTGACTGCAACGCGACGGACGTATGGGGAACGATAAAGGCCGATGAGTTTCATTTGTTCTGAGCTCCTATTTCAATGCCAGGGTTGTAGTGTGACTACATTACGTCCCGCAATCCGCCCAAAGGCAAGGCATTCGCCGATATTGCCCGCTCCTTGGTAAAGATTGCTGTAGATGGAACCTAACTCACCGGAACTGTAAAGGCGTGGAATAGGGGTGCCATCGGGTCGAAGAATTTCTGCCTTTTCATTACGCCGTGGCCCTCCTTGTGTATTTAACATGGTGGGGGAAAGTTGAACTGCGTAGTAGGGGGCCTCTTTAAATGGGGACATCATAAGACTGCGCCCAAAATCATCGTCGCTGCCGCGGGCGACCATTTCGTTCCACCGGTCTACTGTTTCGGTTAGTTGGTCAGCATCTTGATTTATAATTTTTGCGAGTGCAGGCAACGTATCAGCCCTCTTAATCCAGCCTTTTTTTAGTTCTACTGAGTTATCATCACTCCAATCGTATCTTACCATAACCGTGGTCCAGCCGCTTCGGGGGTGAGTGTCAAACAGAGGTGCCGCCGAAAATAGCGTGTGATCGATTATCATATGCATGGGGCACGGCGTTGGCAGCGGTTGGTATACGCCGTTACGGGGAATTTTGCCGTGACAGGTTTTGTATTTCTCATCGGCAAAGCGTTTTCCATCTGCGCCAACCACTAACATACCACCCGGAAATTCTTTGGAGAAGTGAAGGGGTTGCATGGAGAAGGTGGTTGGGTGTTCTGGAACCTTTAATTGTAAGGCAGGGCCGGCAAAATTATTCATATGCCAAAGGTCCGCACCGACTGAGAGCCCCATTTTTATCCCGTCGCCTTCAAGGTATGGAGAGCCGGTAGTATAGCAGTAGGGCATGCCAGGAAGATAATCACGTATCATTTCCTGATTATTTTCAAAACCACCGCAAGTTAGGACGACGCCTTTGCGGGCCTTTATTATTATTTGCTTGCCTTCTTGGTCTGCGCGCACGCCCAGAATTTCTCCGGTTATACCGTTTTGAATGAGTTCCTTCCCTGGCGTTCTGTAAAGAATCCGGAGTGGACGATCGTCTGTCTCTCTATCTTTGGTAAGTCGTTCAAAGAGTTTCCACGTATTGCCGTAACCGTAAGTATCACCATCATGAAATTTATGGACACATTTGGCACCGGGTAGGTGTGGAAATTCAATACCCTCCGGCTGATGTTGATGTTCTTGCGGGTCTCCACCAAGGCTTAATAGCCAATCATTATTTTTACACATCTCGTCAGCCCAAACCCGGATCATTTTGTCGGGTACTTCGAAATGGCCACATAATGCGGTCAGGTAAGCGTGGGCATCGTCCGAACCCTCTAAATTTAGATATCCTTGACCAGCGACACGAGTATTCCCGCCTTGTGCACCATCGGGTGCTTTCTCAAGCAGGATAACGTCGGCACCAAGATCGTGCGCCGTAACTGAAGCTGCGAATCCAGCTGCTCCAAAACCGATAACAACGACATCCGTTTCCATATCCCAGATTTTTGGGATTTCAGTTGGTCTGGTCATGTGCTCCCCAAATACAAATTGTCGATAGGTATAAAATTTGACTCAACCTGCCTTAGAAGAGGCCAAATTAAAAGGTGGCACCTTATTCCAAGTAGCGACTAGTAGCTTGGATTGGGAGTATATCAAGCAATAAGACTAAACTCGATGCCATCGGTTTTAGCTTTAGCATAGAATTTGATTGGAACTCGCGCGGTGGAAAGGACTAAAAATAATTTGATTTTGAATCCTAAAAAGGCAGAAATGAATATGGCATCTTTCTTGAATTCAATATAAACATGACCCTATGGTTCTAAGACGTTTGGCCATAATCGCTGGGCTTGCCGGCCTTTTTCTCGTATTCGATTTGGCTCGGCATACTGCTTTAGCTCATCCCCATNTTTGGATAGATATGACGACTAAAGTGTTGTTCGATAAGAATGGCCGAGTCCGAGGGCTTGGCATCCATTGGGTATTCGATCCTTTCTATTCCTTGTTTTTGAGCTTGCGGGTTAACGAGCTTGCCAAAACCCAGGGCAAAGCCGCCCACGCTACATTTGTAAGAAATATGGTAGGCCGAATTAAGAGGCATGGTTATTTTACAGAAGCTACGGCAGATAAAAAACGGTTAGACTTTGTAGGTTCTGGGAACACCTCGGCAGGACAAATAAAGGATGGAAAAGAAAAGGGCCTTTTTTGGGTTCGGTTTGAACTAAAGTTGAAGGAACCGGTCGACCCGAAGAAGAAAACTTTCACCTATGCGGTCTATGACCCTACTTATTATATTGAAATTTTACATCGAGAGAGAAAGCCAGCCTATACAATGGATGGGGTTTCGAAAGACGTATGCAAAGCTTTTCTTATAAAACCAAAGCCTGATGCCGCTGCAGTAACGTTCGCTGCCTCGCTTGATAAAACTGAAAGTGCTGGCGACGGGCTTGGTCAGCTCTTTGCTGAAAAGGTAATCCTTCACTGCAGGTGAGAGTTGGAGATTGAATGCAGGGCAATAGAGCTTTGGTATATGAGCGTGGGGCGGCTCGTTTAGAAATATGAATTACTCCAATCCTGTCGCCATCGTCGTTATTTTTGCATTTGTATTTGCCTTAATTGGAATTACATTTTTGCTATTACTCTCTGAGGCACCTCATCTTTTCGGTGAAT
>PAXN01000038.1 GCA_002715005.1 Rhodospirillaceae bacterium | reverse complement strand
AAGGAAGGTCTATTCGGTCGACGTGGGCAAAGGCCAACTCGATTGGTCGTTGAGGAAACATAAGCGGGTCATAGTCTTAGAAAGTACCAACGCGCGCTATCTAACAGATGAGCAACTACCGGACTTAGTAGACTTAATCACCTGCGATGTAAGCTTTATTGGGCTTGAAAAAGTGTTACCCGCTGCCCTAGCTCGCGCAACCGAGAGGGCTCATCTGATAGCGCTGATAAAACCGCAATTTCAGGCAGGCCGCGAACACGTGGGAAAGGGCGGCGTCGTTCGCGATCCGGAAATCCACAGAGCTGTTTGCGCAGGCGTTAAGGATTGGATCGAACAAAGTATGCATTGGCGAGTGCTCGGTATCATCGAAAGTCCTATTGTAGGCCCTAAGGGCAACAAGGAATTTTTAATTGGAGCGACACCTAATTAAGGCTTAGGTCGACCTACAAACTAGCCCACTGCGATGCTAACAACGGACGATGCCGATCGTCTTCATGCTCAGCACCAATTCGATCATTCAGCCCGACAAACACTACGCGGAGCTTACTCCAACTCCACGCCGAAACTGGGCTTTGGCTAAGCGTTCCGGTAAAATTTGAAATACCTGCGGATTGGCTATCAGAATGTGACGCTATATCATTCCCAAAGGAGAAGAGTTTAATGATGAAAGGCTCAGGGGCTTGGAAATATCTTCAACAGAAGTAATGATTTGGGTAATCAGTGGTCTTTCTTTCGTAACTTGGCTTTATCTTTGGCTATTCCGAGGAGGGTTCTGGCGCGCAGATCAACGGCTAGAAGCTATCGAGCTGGGTGCAAACGCGCCAGGCGTAATGGTCATCATTCCAGCTCGCGATGAGGCTGATGTAATCACCGAAAGCCTTACCTCACTGCTCAAGCAAGATTATCCAGGACCGTTATCGATTTTCTTAGTCGACGATAATAGCAGCGATGATACCGCGGCTATTGGCAAAATTGCGGCAGAAAAGATCGATATGTCCAATAGCCTGACGCTCATTCCAGGAGCATCTTTGCCGCCAGGTTGGGTAGGCAAAATGTGGGCCGTCCAACAAGGACTAGATGTCGCAATGTCTAAAGATCAAAGTAGTGAGTACATTTTCCTGACCGATGCTGACATACATCACTCGGAGTTCAATCTTCGTCAGCTCGTTGCCAAGGCCCACTCAGATCAACTAGATATGGTTTCGCTAATGGTTAAACTCAAATGCGTGAGCTTTTGGGACTGGCTTCTCATCCCTGCATTCGTCTTCTTTTTTCAAAAACTTTTTCCCTTCTCCATTGTCAACAAGCCAGACAGTCGTCTAGCAGCAGCGGCAGGTGGTTGCATGCTTATTCGCCGCACCGCGTTAGATAAGATCGGTGGCGTTGTCTCACTTAAGTCAGCCATCATCGATGACTGCGCCCTCGCGCGCGCACTCAAAAACAGTGGTCCGATCTGGTTAGGCCTGAGTGAAGAGACGGAAAGTATTCGCGCCTATAATCAACTGGGAACTATCTGGCAGATGGTTACCCGCTCAGCTTTTGAACAACTCAACAATTCTTTCATAATGCTATGCGTCACCGTAATCGGTATGATACTGATTTACTTGGCCCCACCAGCCATGATGCAATTATCACTTTTGTGGGAATCCACAATACCAATGCTAATGGCTGGTGCTGCATGGGCACTGATGGCATTTCTCTCAACGCCAACCTTTAAGCTCTATGGGCTCTCACCGGTATACGGACTGTTATTGCCGATAGCCGGGCTACTTTACTTGTTGATGACAATCGATTCCGCTAGGCGTTATTGGCTTAAAAAGAGGGGCTACTGGAAAGGCCGAACTTACAGCTAGCCCTAACCGCACTGCGCCTTGTGGCGCAGCATTTGATCCGCAAGCACACAAGCCATCATCGCCTCGCCGACAGGTACACCACGAATGCCGACGCAAGGATCATGGCGACCTTTAGTTGAAACCTCCACCTCTTCGCCTGCAGAGGTTACGGTCTGACGAGGAATACGGATCGAGCTTGTTGGCTTCACTGCAAACCTGACAACTACGTCTTGGCCGGATGATATACCTCCTAAAACACCACCTGCTTGATTAGATAAGAAGACAATCTCACCATCGTTTCCCATTCTCATTTCATCAGCATTCTCTTCGCCGCGCAGCGCTGCGGCACCCATTCCAGCGCCAATCTCGACACCTTTGACCGCATTGATACTCATCATTGCGCCCGCGAGTTCAGCGTCCAACTTACCATACACCGGTTCACCCCAACCTGCAGGTACACCGCTAGCAACAATCTCAATGACCGCACCCAGAGACGAACCATCTTTGCGGGTAGAATCCATTAGCTTTTCCCACTCTCGCGCTGTTTCCGCATCAGGGCTAAAGAAAGCATTATTGTATACTTCGTTCCAATCCCATCGAGCACGATCAACCGCGACCCCGCCTATTTGTACTAAAGCNCCTTTGATTTCGATTGTGTCACCAAGTATCTTTCGCGCAATACCACCTGCAGCAACCCGCATCGCAGTTTCGCGGGCCGACGAACGGCCACCACCACGATAATCACGAAACCCGTATTTTTTGTCGTACGTAATATCAGCATGTGCGGGGCGGTATTTGTCCTTGATTTCCCCATAATCGCGCGAGCGTTGATCAATATTTTGAATTTCAAGACCTATCGGCGTCCCAGTTGTCATCCCCTCAAACACGCCAGACATTATCTTCACCTGATCAGTTTCACGACGTTGGGTGGTATGACGTGACTGGCCAGGGCGGCGTTTATCAAGCCATTGCTGCATATCCGCTTCGGTCAATGGAATACGGGGAGGCACNCCATCAACGACACATCCGATTGCAGGACCATGGCTTTCACCCCAAGTAGTGAAACGAAATAAGCGACCAAAACTATTTTGAGACATGGCTTAGCCCTTCGGCTTTAACCCGTTTAGCAATTCTCCGACCTCTTCGGCTGCATCCACCGCGACCATACCGACCATGTGATAGCCAGAATCCACGTGATGGACTTCACCGGTGACGCCGGCACTCAAATCTGACAAAAGATAAAGCGCCGAATTACCAACCTGATCTAATGTGACATTGCGCTTCAAAGGCGAATTCAGTTCGTTCCATTTCAATATATAGCGAAAATCTCCGATCCCCGACGCTGCGAGAGTTTTTATCGGCCCAGCAGAGATTGCATTNACACGAATACCTTGTGCACCCAGGTCAACGGCTAGGTACCGAACGCTGGCCTCTAATGCGGCCTTAGCGACNCCCATGACATTGTAATGCGGCATCACACGCTCAGATCCGTAATAGGTCAGGGTAATGATGCTACCCGTATCAGGCATCAACTTATGGGCACGCTGACAAAGGGCGGTCAACGAATAGCAGGATACATCCATGGTCAGTTGAAAATTATCGCGGCTAGTATTGACGTATTTACCAGTCAATTCGTTACGGTCAGAGAAGGCAATGGCATGGACTATAAAATCNAGAGAGCCCCATTCCTCTTCAATCTCAGCGAATAACGAATCAAGNCCCTGATCATCAGACGCNTCACATTTGATAAGCATGTTGGAGCCGACGGATTCAGCTAACGGACGCACACGCCGTTCTAACTGATCAATCTGATAGGAAAAGGCGAGTTCTGCCCCGTGTTCTGCCAAGGTTTTGGCTATTCCCCACGCGATNGACCGGTCATTTGCGACGCCCATGATGAGACCACGTTTCCCGGCCATCAAATTCGTTGAATTGCTCAAACCTACCCCCAAAATACATCCGCTGGCAAAGTGCGAGCTATCTTAACCATATAGCGCTTGCGGTCAAACGATGTAGCTATCTTAAGTGAAAGAGTTCACGTTTTCGAAAGGCATACTAAAATGATCAACCCAAGCATTAAGAGTACGATTACTCCAAGGTGAAAGGAATATTTTGATGAATCGAGAATCGAAATGGTTGTTGATTTAATAGCTAATTAGATTAGTCGCTCTTTGAGGCAAATTAAGGCCACGCTCAATACTAATTTTATGGCATTCCNGCTTTCTCACGTATCTCGTCACCATCTCCTTTGGCCCACTTTTTTGCAAATTTCTGCAGNTCCTCATCAGGGTCGTCTGGGAGCACAATATTGAAGGTAACGAACTGGTCACCAACAGCCTTTCCTTTTATCGCCACCCCCTTCCCCTTGAGACGAAGTTTGGTACCAGAACTAGCACCACTTGGAACCAACAAGGACACTTTNCCATCAATTGTTGGGACCGTGATTTTTGCCCCAAGAACAGCTTCATCTAGAGTAATCGGTACGGTGGCGTTTATATCGTGCCCCTCTAAAGAAAATATAGGGTGCGGATCTACATTGATCGTAACTAATGCGTCTCCTGGAGCACCAGCACCCATATCAAGCATACCCTGACCTTTTAAGCGCAGTGTTTGCCCGTCCGTAGTACCAGGCGGTATCTTCACAGCCAGCATCTTTTCGTCGAACAATTTTATCCGGCGCTTCGCCCCTTTGGCCGCATCTATAAAAGAAACACGTACTCTATAGGAAACGTCTTGCCCTTTTCGAGTCTGCCTACTTCGCCCTCGATGCCGTCCGAACAAATCAGAAAATATATCGTCAATATTCCCACTGTCTCGGCTAAAATTGAAATCAAAACCACCGGTGCCGCTACCTGCCTGCCCCGACGCCCGATGATACGCGTTTTCATATCTAGGCGACCCGTCGCTTTGNATTTCGCCACGATCAAATTTTGCACGCTGTTCAGGATCCGACAGCAAATGATATGCTGCAGAAACTTCTTTAAAGCGCTGCTCAACAAGTTGATCGCCCGGGTTAAGGTCTGGATGAAGCTCTTTTGCAAGAGCGCGATATGCCTTTTTAATTTTATCCGCTGAATCAGTTTTCGTCACGCCCAGAACGGAATAAGGGTCTTTCATCGCCATATAGACCTACCCATCAGATCAACACCTTACTGCAATGTAGCCCGAGAGCCACAAAGCATCACGCCCTACTCAAAAAAGACTATAAAACTTTCCAACTACCGTCTGGCTGCTTGCACGCCATGCCTTTACGGTTCTCGGTACGACCATCAACCGTAATAGTTTGCTCAAATTCACGACAGTAGGCACCAGTGGATTGGTTAGTACCATCACGTGTCGCAACAACTGAACCCGAAGCACCAGTATTTGGATTATTCCAACGAACCGCTTGGTTCAAGGGTGCGTTTTGAGCTGTTTGATAAGCATTCTGGTGTTGCACCTGATCAGCTTCATCAAGTTGCTGACCAAGCGAACCACCCAGCATGGCCCCAAGCAAACCGCCGATAGCAACGGCAGCTAATTGACCACTACCACTGCCGATTTGCGAACCCGCGAGCGCTCCTAAGCCTGCACCCAAAACAGTACCAGCTTGTTGCTTTTGACCCGCGCCTTGGCATGCGCCAAGCATAAACAGGATGGCAACTAACGGCGTAAGCTTTTTAATCATAATAACACTCCTCTTGTTATACTCAATAACACCGCTGAAACTCAAAGCTCTCTCTTCTATACATATTTTTGCGTATAACATAGTATAGGATAAGTTCAGGAATTCCACATTTTGTGAAACATAGGTGTTTTTGCGTGGAGTTAAATAGGCAATGAACTTTATTGTAATCTTACTTTAACAAGTGCGTAAATTCTGTGACAGAGCTCACATGACTAGAAATGATCCCATAAGCCAGTTCGAAAGCTGGTTTGAAGAAGCAAAGAAAAGCGAACCAAGTTTGCCCGAAGCTATGTCTTTAGCGACAGTAGCTGCTGATGGCCAGCCTTCCACCCGGATGGTGTTGTTAAAGTCTTTTGATATAGAGGGTTTCGTCTTCTATACAAATATGGAAAGTCGTAAAGGCATAGAAATTAAAAATAATTCAAAGGCAGCCCTATTATTTCACTGGAAATCGTTACAACGCCAAGTGCGAATTGTCGGAGCCGTTAGCGAAGTTTCTGCTAAAGAAGCAGACAGCTATTTTGCAACGCGCCAGCGGGGTTCACAAATTGGCGCGTGGGCTAGCGAGCAATCACGCACAATGAACGGGAGTTTAGATCTGGAAAAAGCCGTAGCAAAATATTCGACTAAATTTGGTACAAAGCCAATAGAACGCCCCCCATTTTGGACAGGCCTCAGGGTGCATCCCACTGAAATGGAGTTCTGGAGTGAACGCACATTCCGCCTACATCTTCGTGAATTCTATTCCCGTGACGGAGAATTTTGGCGCAAGGAACTACTTTATCCATAGACTAGTGCCATGACCGAAAATAAATTCCGCTTATATTAAGAAATAAGGGTCATTATATATTTTTACTGTAAGTTCAAAATACTATCGATAATGCCGAACGCAATTTCCGCGATGCTTGGNCGGATCTAAGAGGATCATCAGAAATATCCATGAATAGATCTTATGACCGACGATCGTAAAACACTCATCCTAACCGGCGCAAGCCGCGGTATTGGACACGCCACGGTGAGGCGTTTCTCTGATGAAAATTGGCGCATCATTACTTGTAGCCGGGAAGAAGTGCCCGATGCCTGCCAGCGCAACCCGAACTGGCATGGTCACATCGCGGTCGAATTAGCTGATCAAACAGACGTGGGGCGCTTCATTAATCAAGCCAACGACCTCTTAGCTGGCGACCCCCTTCACGCACTAGTTAATAACGCCGCCGTATCACCGAAGACGGAATCTAAAGAACGGCTCGGTTGCTTGAATGGGGATCTCGATACATGGAGAGCAGTATTTGAATTGAATTTTTTCGCCCCCCTCGTCTTAAGTCGAGGCTTTGCCGGCGCTTTGGGAAGAGGTGCAAAGGAAAGTAATGCAGCGGTGGTAAACATTACTTCTATAGCAGGCCATGAAATTCACCCATTTGCTGGCTCGGCCTATTCAACATCTAAGGCGGCCCTCTCGGCGCTGACCCGTGAACTGGCGGTCGAATTCGCTGAGCTTGGGGTACGCGTCAATGCGGTTGCCCCTGGCGAAATTGAAACTGAAATGGTCGGTGATGAATATGAGCCCCTGATCAACCGCATACCCATGCATCGTATGGGAACTGCAGAAGAAGTGGCGGCCTGTGTATTTCAGCTTTGTAATGACGATTTTTCCTATGTGACGGGGACAGAATTGTTTGTCACCGGCGGTCAACATTTATAGATTTTAAAGAAGAGAGCTAACAATTAAACTTCTTGGACCAAGCAGCAGCCCTTGCGCCTTTAAAACCATGGTTGTGATCACAGAAAAGGGAATAATCTGTGAATTAGATGATGCTGCCCCCTCTAGCTCTCAGGTCATTGCAGCTAATCCTTTAGCTAAGGTACCGACACTTATACTCAATGACGGTAGGGCGCTTTATGACTCTTCTATCATAATCGAATATCTAGATGGCTTGGTCGCCATGCCAAAGCTGATCCCTGAGAAATTTGAAGAACGGATCGAAGTTAAACGTCGGGAAGCGCTAGGAAATGGCATTATGGATGCCGCAGTGGCCATATCCCACGAAAATCGAGAACCCAAAAAAAACCCGCAAAGGTCCTGACTTTTATGCCAAGCAGCAAAAGAAAATCGATGCAGGCCTCGCCACCATGGAAAAGGATCTCAGCGACGAAGAATTCTGTTACGGTAATACCTTTACCTTGGTCGATATAGCCTGCGGCTGCGCACTCGTCTGTGTCGACATAAGATTGCCGAAAATGGATTGGCGGAAAAACTTCCCTGCGCTAGCGCTCCACTTAGCAAGAATGGCAAAACGACATTCTTTTTGTATTCTTTCGGGTATACGCGATCCCGCTGTACAAGCTAGATTACAAAAAAGCTAGTTCAGTCCTTGCAACCAAGACATGCGTGCTTTCAACTGCGTAATTTCAAAGCCTAACCATTCGGCAAACTGCCCATCCACTTGGCTCGACCGTAATGCTTCAAGTCTAACCAGTTCCGTTTTACACATGTCAGATAGCATTTCGATTTGTGCTTTTCTATACTCAATATTAAGCAAATGCAGAAACCGAAGTTTCAACGCCACCACTAACTTCGACACATCGTTAACCGGCGCACGAACATTTGACGTCATTAAGGTCTGAAAGATGGCTTGCCCCTCTTTGGTAATAGAGAGAATAGCATCTGGATCGGCTGATATATTACCGTTAGATTCTACGAGACCCTCAAAACACAGCAGTTCCAAGGACGGTCCTAGCATATCGAGCGATGGGCCAACAATAAGGCTCACAAACTGGCGGACTTCGCGCGCCAATTCTGAATAGGGCCTATCACTTTCTGCTAATTGACCAAGCGCTGCGAGCCTAATAGCTTCTGTTGGGATCAACGTATTATCGCGATACATACTTCTCCCCTTTTACTCTGCAGCCGCGTGTTGCACATTTGGAGGGTCACGCCGGAGTTCAAGCTTTTGCCAAATTTCTTCGAGTGCCAATACCAGATGATCCATCATTTCTTCGGTATGTTCAGGCGACGGCGTGATACGCAACCGCTCAGTCCCCTTCGGTACGGTAGGGTAATTGATCGGCTGCACATAAATGCCGAAGTCATCAAGCAGCATATCGCTGGCCTGTTTACACGACACCGGGTCACCTACAAGTACCGGAACGATATGGCTTTCTGATGGCATGACAGGCAAATTCGCTTCGCGCAATTTCAACATGAGTGTGCGGGCATTTTCCTGGTGGCGCGCACGCATAGCCCCGCCCTCCTGGCCGCGCACCACATCAATGCTGGCTAACACCCCAGCCGNAATCGCTGGCGGCAATGCTGTCGTAAAAATAAAACCACTACCAAACGAACGGACAAAATCAATCAACGCGGACGATCCCGCGATATAGCCGCCAACAACCCCAAAGCCTTTCGCGAGGGTGCCTTGGATGACGGTTATACGGTCGGCAACCCCATCACGTTCGGCAATACCCCCACCGCGCGGCCCATAGAGCCCGACAGCGTGCACTTCATCCAAATAAGTCATCGCGCCATATTCATCTGCGACATCGCAGAATTCCGCTAACGGAGCGATATCGCCATCCATGGAATAAACGGATTCGAAGGCAACTAATTTCGGTGCGTCCGGATCAGACTCCGATAGAACGCGCGACAAATCTTCCGGGTCGTTATGAGCGAATATTTTCTTGGGCATGCGGCTATGGCGCATGCCTTCTATCATGGAATTATGATTGTAAGCGTCCGAATAGATTACACAGTTCGGTATCGACGCAGCCAAGGTCGAAAGCACCGTCATGTTTGCCACGTAACCCGACGTGAACAAAAGAGCAGCCTCTGTGCCATGGACCTCGGCAAGCGCCTTTTCCAACAGCACATGGTAATGGTTAGTGCCGGAAATATTTCGCGTACCGCCGGCCCCAGCACCGCATCGCTCAACCGCTTCTTGCATCGCAGCAATTACATTAGGATGCTGGCCCATGCACAAATAATCGTTGGAGCACCAAACCGTCACATCGCGCACCGTATTCGCATCATGACGAACCGCATGGGGAAAATCGCCCGCTTGACGCTCTAGGTCAGCGAAAACTCGGTAGTTTCCTTCGCCCTTGAGCTTAGCAATCTGGTCATTAAAAAATGCTTCGTAGTCCATCGGTCTAGCTAAGGTCCACTATTTTACAAATTTAAAAATACCACGCTTGGCCAAATTCCACCATGAAACTTGGTGTCGCACTACTTGCGGAGAAAAATGGCAATCTCATCAAGCGCTATTCGCAATCGGGCTAACAACATATCGACTTCAGCCTCCAAGATTACAAGTGGTGGGCATAACGTAATTATATCTCCAGGCAAGCTGCGTACAATTAATCCATGCTCAAGACATCGCGCCGCTACACTCGGACCAACTGATAAGTTCGGTGCGAAATTCTTCTTACTAGCCTTATCTTCAACCAATTCGATTCCACCAAGCAAACCTAAACCGCGAGCCTCGCCTACTAGCGGATGCTCTGCTAATGCTTGTAAACCATTCTGAAAGTGCCCCATTACCGATCGCACGTGGCTTACTATATCACGCTCCTCGTAAATACTGAGCGTCTCAAGCGCTACGGCGGCACTCATCGGATGGGCGGAGTATGTAAAACCATGCCCAAACGAGCCAATCTTACCGCTATTTTCGTAAACTACGTCTGCAACCTGCTTATTGAGCATTACAGCGGAGATGGGCGTATAAGCCGCCGACAACGCTTTCGCCATAGTGATCATATCGGGTTGCAAATTATAGGTCTCAGTCGCGAACATATTGCCAGTACGTCCAAAACCGCAAATAACCTCATCAGCGATGAAAAGAATATCGTATTTTTTCAAGATCGGTTGAATAGCTTCAAAATATCCTTTTGGTGGCACAATGACGCCCCCGGCCCCCATAACAGGCTCTGCTATAAAAGCCGCTACAGTATCCGGCCCCTCGTCTTCAATAAGTTTCTCTAAATTTACTGCAAGCCGCTCGGAGAAGGCTTGTTCACTCTCTCCCGGCAACCCGTTGCGGTAATAGTGCGGGCAATCTGCATGGATAATACGGTCGATCGGTAAGTCAAAATCACGGTGATTGAAAGGCAGTCCCGTCATACTAGCAGCAGCTATAGTCACACCGTGGTAAGCGCGCTGACGGCTAATAATTTTCTTTTTCTTCGGGCGACCTTGCGCATTGTTGTAGTACCAGACCAACTTGACCACGGTATCGGTCGCTTCCGAACCCGAGTTGGCAAAGAAAACCTTCGACATAGGCAACGGCGACATGGCAATCAATTTCTCTGCAAGGTCAATAACCGGAAGGTGGCTCTTCGAAGCAAACACATGGTAAAATGGCAACGTCCGCATTTGCCTTTCAGCCGCCTTGACCAAACGCTCCTCGCCGAATCCTAATGAGGCACACCAAAGCCCCGCCATACCCTCGATATATTTCTTGCCCTCTTCATCCTCGACGTAAATACCCTCTCCTCTAGTAATAATTTGAGGTCCAGCGGATTGATGGAGTTCGAGGTTTGTATAAGGGTGCAGCACGTAGGAGACGTCTCGGCTTGATGCTGAGTTTCCGTTATCCGCCAAACCTTTATCCTTTCCTGATAATATATCTTTTTAATTTAGTCGCTCTTGAGAATAGGACGCAATATGATTTCAATCAGCCAGTTTGAACTGTAGTTTCGTGAGTTTTCCCCACTTTTCTCGCCATTGGGAAAACTTTGCCGGGACTCCACGGAAACAGGTTGATACCATGCCTACCGATCAGGAGGTATCGGCATGGGCGAGATCGTAATTTTGCAAGAGTACCGCAAGCGTCGCAAGAGCGACCAAAAACTCCAAGAAGCTGGAGGTATCAGTGCGGTGCAAAGTTCGACAAAGCGGGACATGAAGCAACAGGCTATAGAAAAAGAAAAAGCTGAGCAGGTTTGCATGACTTCCCGTATTGAGCAAGATACAGAAGAACCTGCTTAGCTAGAGCTCTTACTCGAACTTGANAAGAACCTCCCGCCGACATCAGGCTTTAATGCTGGGTTTTGAAGTCAGCATCAAACAACTCTGGGGCTAATGCAACCGCACGCTGATGGGCCTCTGCTGCCTCATTGTGTCGACCAAGATCGTTTAATACTGAGCCCAAATTATAGTGCGCTTCGACCAGGTCCGGTTGGAGTATCAGCGCTTTCTGATAGGATGATACTGCATCATCCAGCCTGTCAGTTTCCGACTGCAGATCTGCAAGGTTAAAGTGCGCTTCGGCTAAATGATCATCCAAGGCTAGGGCAATTCGGTATTCCCTCTCCGCTTCCAATACTCTCTCGGCTTCCACATAAACTGCACCCAAGGTTACTCGATAAAAAGGTCGGTCTCGATTTGCCATTACTGCCCGTCGCAACAATAGGATCGCTTCGTCTAAAAGCCCGCCACTTGCAACAGTCAGGCCCAGCATATGCAATAGCTCGCTATTCTCTGGCGCGGTCGGCAACGCATTTCGCAACAACCCTTCCGCTGCAATACCTTCACCCTGCTCCAGTGCCGTTTGTGCCGCTGCCATAACACCTTCTAAACTATCGAATCCGTCGGGTAACTGACCTCGGTTGAATATCTCTGCCGTTACCATATCGGTTTTGTCATATACCTTACGCAAAAATTGGCCGTTGAAAAAATTACTATTGATTTGCTGATCGGTGCGGAATCTGTACCAGACCGGCGCAGGGTCTGTTGGCACTCCCGGCGAAGCCAGAAGTGCCATAGGATCAAATTGGAATTCAGCAAATACTCTTTCTCCGATGAAATTCAAATGACTTGTGTAGTAATCAAACCTATTTAAGTCATGCAACAATGGCCAAAGAGCCAAAAAATCCGAACCCATATGGTATTTCAAATAATCATATATATAATAATTCCCCTCTTCACCCCAATTTAAATAATTATTTGAAAATAAGTCGTATCGCCATTCCTTATATTCTTCAATTATTCTAGTAAATGTTTTACCACTATATGATGAATACCACTTTAATGAACTTCTACAGACCCTATTATTATAAAATACTTGTACCAGCTCTGCAGTCGCTCCAGCTTCTTCAACCTCTCCCTCAGTCATAGTCCGAGTGGATATAATACGGCGTTCGCCATCATCTACAAAGTTAAGACCAAGTAAATCAGCAGATTTATACATCGGAGTTCCTGGTAATAACTGTAGTTGGTAAGGCTCTACTTTACTAGCATCCAATGAAATACCGTAATCAATAGATTCTAGATAAGTATTAGTTGTTTCTTCGGGCAGCCCATATATCAATTGTATAACTGTTTCTATCCCTAAAGACTGCATATACTTTACATTTTCAGAAATTAATTTTGTACTTTGCTTACGGTCAACCGCTGACATGACATCTATATTTGAACTTTGAAGACCAACTTCTATAACGGTAATATTTGCTTCTTTTAATAAATCCATTATTTCTTTATCGAGTAAATCTACACGAAGCTCTACTGTTACGGAAATATCTTTATTATTTCTATACTTCTTTATTAAATGTAATATTTCTTTCGCACGCTTTTTTGGTATATTAAAAGTAGGATCCATCAAAAAAATTTCTTTTATATTACTAGATAATATTTCTTTTATATTTTCTTCTACTCTATTCATTGAAAATTTATGAAGTAATTGTCCGTAATCTTTTGGATAATAACAAAAACTACACTTAAATGGACACCCTCTATAGGTTTCAAATAATATTGTTCTACTTTCATTATTTAAATCCACACAACCATTTAGGTATGGTGAAGGTATCACATCCAATTCATCTATAAACGGCCGCTTATTCGTAATTATAATTTCATTATTGTAACGAAATGCAAGCCCATCTATTGTAGTCATATGACTATTTATTTCTACATAACCAATATTTTCCCAATAATGAATCAGCTCTCTAAAAGTTTCCTCTCCCTCTCCACATACAATTACATCGATAGATGAAAATTTTTCTAATGTTTTTCTGGGAACTGAAGAAACATCAGGGCCACCAACAATAATAGTTATTTCTGGTTTTTTTTCTTTTATTCTATCACAAATTTTAACAGTATTTTCCATATTCCAAATATAACATGAAAACCCTATTATATTTGGATTACCTACTAATATTTCGTCTACAGTATCTTTAATATTGTAAATATTTTTTGGAGTTACTATATTTATATTTGTATTTATTTGAATCAACGAGTCCGTCTCGGCGTAGCTCTTCAGATAGAACAAAGCCAAGGGGATGTAGTCGCTTGTGGTATCGATCAGGTCGACCCGCATCTTGTCGCCTCGCTTCCTTTGAAGTTGGCGCTTGTAGACCAATCCCACTCTTAAAAATTTGCGGAAATGGCCACCTGCATACCCAAAATGTATAACTTTACATAAATTTTTATTCAGGCCTAGGCATCCGGTTTCAGATGTTTTGCGAGGAAATCCAGTGTTTTGGACCAAGAATCAAGTGCCGCCTCCTCACAAAAACTCGGCGCACTAAAGTTTTGAAAGGCATGGCCCGCTCTGTCATACCGGTGTGATGTAACATCGACACCTAGCTTAGCGAGTTCGCCTAGAATTTTATCTGCATCTTCGGGAGATGGATTTTCATCCTCATTGCCGTAAAACGCCAACACGGGTACTTTTAAGTTTGGTAAGCGGTCAAAAGGCGTTTGCCCTTTACCATCATCTGTCCAAGCAAAAAACATATTTCCACCATAGTACGAGACAATAGCCTTATAATCGTGATCAGTGCAGGCAGCTAAGTAGCAGGCTCGACCGCCCATGCAATGGCCCAAAACGGCGATACGGTCCATATCAGCCTTGCCTGTATTGGCAAGCCACTGTTTGCCTGCGGCAATATCATTCACCAAATCCGCGTCGCGCAACCGGGACCGACGAACCGACGGGTCAGTGCACGGTTCCTGACGGTGAAAGATATCGGGCGCTGCGGCAATATAGCCTGCTTTGGCTAATTTATCCGCCAGGTCCAATTCAAATTCGTCGAGACCGCCACCATGAATAGTAATTACCACCGCAGGGAACGGTCCGATACCTTCCGGCATAGCCACTATTATTTGCGATGCACTGCCATCAACCTCCATATTGATAAATTCTGCCATTTTTCCCCTCTATTCGCCCGGCTTATCGATTAGCGCCCAACAAATCCACCTAGCGAAGGGCCGCGCTTTTCAAAATATTGCTGGTGGTATTCTTCAGCCATAAAGAACTCTGTGGCCGCGGTGATTTCTGTCACAATCACTCCTTGGAGGCGCGCAGAATTTTGCAATTCCGCCTTAGAGGCCTCGGCGACTTTTCTCTGCTCATCGTCCATGCAAAAGATTGCCGTCCTATACTGAGTACCCGTATCCGGCCCTTGACGATTAAGCTGTCGCGGATCATGACACTGCCAAAATACGTCCAATAACTCACCGTAACTGACTTTTCCAGGATCAAAAACCACTCTTACCGCTTCAGCATGACCAGTCTGCCCACTACATACAGTCTCATATGACGGAGCATCTGTGAAACCACCGATATAGCCGACAGCCGTATCCATTACGCCTTCCGTATTGCGAAAAGTGTGCTCTACACCCCAAAAACATCCGGCTGCAAAAATTGCATCGGCCATAGGAATCCCTTCAATTATTAATCTTGCCATGCTTTGTCGGCGATTTTTCCCAATATAGCGGCTTTTCAAGCCGCCGTCTGCCCTACCAAGGCTGGCTTAAACTAAATTTAACTTATGCAAAAAGATAAAAAGGACCATTAATGGCGCTGCAACCCTCAGCAACCAGAGCCAAACAAAACCCAAAACATTTTCACCAAAACCTGCATCGCTTAGGACCGATTGCCGTTGCCATGCCCAACCGACAAATAGCGCAGTAATCATCCCACCAATGGGCAGCGCCAAATGTAGCATCAAAAAATCCATAATGTCTAAAATAGTTTTTTCGCCCCATTTGATATGCCCTAATACGCCAAAACCAAGCGATGAAGGAATACCAATCGCAAATATAACCAAGCCAGTGATAATAGCTATTTTACCTCGGGGTACCTTCAAAATACGCATAAAGAATGCAACCGGTACCTCCAAAAGCGACGCCATTGAAGTCAACGCCGCAACAACTAGTAACAAAAAGAAAAGAGGCCCAACGACCATACCGCCGGGAATAGCCTGGAACAATCCAGGCAACGTAATGAAGCTCAAACCAGCGCCGGCCGAAGGATCGAGGCCAAAGGCAAATACCGCCGGAAAAATTGCTAAACCGGCAATAATAGCAAAAATTGTATCACCCGCTACCGTCGCTGCGCCCATTACAGGTAGGCGGACCGACTGAGAAAGATAACTACCATAGGTTATGAATACGGCCATACCAATCGACAACGAAAAAAATGCTTGGCCAAGCGCTATCAGATAGACATTAGGGTCGGCTAATTTTTTCCAATCGGGGGTAAATAGAAAAGCTACTCCTTTCGCAGCGCCATCCAGTGTCAAACTAAAGCCTGCAAGAATGATAACCATTATAGCGAGCGCTGGTATGAGGATACGGTTCCAGCGTTCTAGGCCTTTTTTTACCCCCCCAGCAACTATATAGATGGTCATCGCCATCATTGCCCCTTGCCAAAATATAGGCTCCCAGCTTTGGGCGATATAGTCACCGAAGAATTTTCCAAAGCCAGCCTTATCAATTTCCCATAAACTGCCGCTAGCTGCGGTAGCAAAAAATTTGAGTGCCCAGCCAGCGACCACGCTGTAGAACGATAAAATGAAGAATCCAGCTAAAACACCAAGAACCCCGCCAAAAATCCATGGCTTTCCAGGTGCCAGCGCCTCAAAGGAACCAACAGCATCGCTTTGTGCCTTTCGGCCGATAGTCAACTCCGCAATCATGATAGGCAAACCGCACAATAAAATGCATAACAAATAGACGACAATAAAGGCTGCCCCACCATTCTCACCAGTGATGTAAGGAAAACGCCAGATATTACCGAGTCCAACCGCAGACCCTACCGCGGCACAGATAAAGCCGAGCCGTGTGCCCCATTCTTCACGCGCTTTAGTTCCGCTCAATTGCTGTACCATGATATTCCTTTTTTCTGCCGGCAATCACAGGATCGATAAAGTGAGATGTTTCAACTTTGTCCGCGCCCGTATACCAGTGTCAAGTCTGGATGGCATGTTCCAAATACCGGCATTTATGAATATAGGGACCTCCGCCTCAAGCTATGCAGCTATGACGAATTGTGTGACAACACAACCGAATTACTAATCGATCTCAATCAAATCTCGGCTGGAAGATATTGGATCAGTAAAATTCTGGTCTCAATGACCGGTAAGTGCCTTAAAATTGTAACAAAAGTAAAATGGTATGAAGTCCGACAGCGCCTCCACATTTCAATACTTGTTTGGCTTGAAGTGCACCTGTTTTGTTATAAAATAACATCGTCACGTTGAGGCATAATGCCTTAAATATAACAATTCGAGGCAAAATGAGTCATCATCAAGCGTTTCCGGAACCAGGCCATGATCATAACTCTTGTATTACGAATGCGCTTGCGAATGCGGAAGCCCATTGTCGCAAGAAAAAGGCTCGGCTTACTTCTCAACGGCGGCGTATTTTAGAAATCATCTGGCAGAGCCATAAGCCCGTTGGGGCATACGAAATTCTAGAAATCTTAAATACTGCTAATAGCCGCAAAGCCGCTCCCATGACGATCTATCGCGCGCTGGATTTCTTAATGGAACACGGGTTAGTTCACCGCCTTGCCAGCCAAAATGCATATTTGGGGTGTAATCACCCGAACGTTGCTCATAACAGCTTTTTCCTTATATGCAGTAAATGCGGGCGGGCCGGGGAGATGGAAAACGATTCTATCGACGAGGCCATTCGTATCGGCGCACTTCAGAATGGCTTTAAAGTAGAAAATCAATTGGTCGAAGTCGAAGGCCTTTGCCCGGCTTGCGGACCCGGCCAGTGACAAATAAGAAATTATTGATTGAAGCGAAAGACGTCAGCTTGACCTTCAGTCCACGTGCGGGTGTTAAGCATGTATCGGTCTCTATAAAAGCCGGAGAGATTGTAACGCTTATCGGCCCCAACGGTGCGGGTAAGTCTACGCTTGTGCGCATTCTTTTGGGTCTTTTAAAGCCTGATAGCGGCACAGTGGCCCGTAAAGTCGATCTTCGTGTCGGATATGTGCCACAAAAAATTGCAGCGGACCCAGCAATGCCGATGACCGTTAAGCGTTTTCTCCGCATGGCGACAAATACATCAAAGAAAACTAACACGGAAATTTTGGATGAAGTAGGTGCCAAAGCCTTAGAAGACTCATCACTGGATGAATTATCAGGCGGTGAATTGCAGCGTGTCCACCTGGCACGAGCATTGTTACGCGAACCTGACATTCTTGTTCTGGATGAGCCTACACAAAGCGTTGATTATTCCGGTCAGGCAGAACTTTACGCGCTTATCACAGGTATCCGCGACCGCCGCGGTTGCGGAGTACTCATCATTTCCCATGACCTTCACTTGGTAATGTCCAACACCGACCACGTATTGTGTCTAAATCATCATGTATGCTGTCAAGGCCAAGCAGAAGCTGTAAGTCAACACCCTGAATATAAAGCGCTATTCGGTCCTAGTTTAGCAGAAGGCATCGCGGTCTACAGTCATCGTCACGATCATTCCCATGGAAACAAACACGATCCTGAAAGCCAGCGCCATGATTGACTCGTTCATTTTATACGGTCTTCTGGGTGGCATCGGAATGGCAATCGTGGGCGGCCCCCTGGGATGTTTTGTAGTTTGGCGGCGTATGGCCTATTTCGGTGATACCCTCGCCCATTCCGCCCTGCTCGGCGTGGCCCTCGGGTTTCTTTTAGGTGTCAATCTATCGATTGGTATCACGCTAATCTGCATCGCCTTGGCCGTGACTATTGTATTTCTTCAAGAGCAAAAGAAATTGGCCTCCGATACATTACTCGGCATCATTTCACATACAGCTCTGTCAGCAGGCCTCGTGGTCTTGGCATTTTTGGAGACCTTAAGGGTCGACCTAATGGCTTATTTGTTTGGTGACATTCTAGCCATCACGCAAATAGACCTGATTTTCATTTATATAGGTGCTGCTTCCGTACTCATTGCTCTTATGTTTATTTGGCGCCCGCTCCTCGCACTCACACTTCACGAAGAACTAGCGCGTGCCGAAGGAGCCCCGGTCTTCCGAATCCGACTCGTTTTTACGCTTTTACTTGCAATCGTGATTGCCATCGGCATGAAAATCATAGGTATTTTGCTGATCACATCTCTTCTGATTATTCCAGCTGCAGCCGCTAGGCGATTCTCCCGAACTCCGGAATTCATGGCAGCAACCGCTAGCCTCATCGGATGTCTGTCAGTTTTGCTTGGTTTGCTGGGCTCCATCCAGTTCGACACGCCCTCGGGCCCATCTGTCGTCGTCGCTGCCTTCGTTTTCTTTCTCATTAGCTTCATTCTGCCAGGTAGATATAAACGCTTCACTTAGCGCTTAGTGCCGCATATAAAAGCCGCCTCTCAGAACTTAGAGGTGAGAAGAATGCCTATCAGGATTGGCCTAATTCATTCAGTTTTGCCAGCTATTAACGCAGTAGAGGCCATGTTTGAGAAGCATTGGCCGGATACGCAACGGGCGAGTCTTTTTGACCAATCGCTGTATCTAGACCTCAATCCAGACCGCTCAATGCCACCGACTGTCTTTGAGCGGGTCGCTGATCTAGTGCGCCATTCGTATAAAGCGGGCGCTGACGCTATATTATGCACCGGGTCTTTATTCGGAGCCGCTATTGAAGCCGTTCGGCAAGATGTAGACATTCCGGTGCTAACTTCCTTTGAAGCGCTCATTGAAACGGCGTGCGAACAGGGCAGTAAGTTTGCGCTCGTCGCTACCGACCCTGGCACGAACAAAACACTTAGCGATGACTTGGAGCGATATGCTGCGGCGCACCGTAAACCCATTGAGATGGAAACAATTTATGTGGATAACGCAATGTCACTTCTCGCAAATGGTAACCAAGCTGAGCATGATCAACTGGTAGTTTCTGGAGCTCTGAAAGCCGGGCCATGCGACGCCATGTTATTGGGGCAATTTTCGATGGGACCAACCAAGCCTCTCGTAATTAAAGCCACTGGGTTACCAGTCCTCGATGCTCCAGAAACCGCCGTTCTAAAACTCAAATCTCTTCTATAGCATGGCACAATTATCAAGCTCGCGTTCCCCCAACGCTAAGAAACCGATCAAGCTTAGTGGCCGTCGCGGCCCAGTTTTCCTTAATGTGTGATATCAAATGTTGAATAGCATTTGCTTGAGGCAGAGTTGCACGAGCGCGTGTGCAAAATAAAAGGCTATTTAGTAACAGCACCACTTTTCGGATTGCAGGTTGGCAAACTGCGAACCTGACGTGAAACTCGGAAACAGCGGTTCCACTTTTTCTTTCGCTGGCCGGCGGTATTTGCAATTTTACGAGCATGATCAGGACTGGTAGCACGGACCGCAAACCGGATCGGTTTACCGACCTCGCACTCACCTATTTTGCTTCCAAGAAAACACTGCACCCCCCAAGTAACAACGACCGGAGCTCGCGCTCCGGTAGGAGCCGAAGCGGTGAACAGTGCAAAGGCGAAGACACTGATGCTTAGTACATGGGTACGTCTATTTTTATTCACAGTAGCTGCTATGCAAATGGCAGGCCGAGTTTATTTATCCTCAACCAAGAGTGCTTCCAGCGGTAAGTCCACAATCGCTTTTCGCCAGACTTCCGCCAATCCACACTCGAAATGCCGCACGAAACTTTTTGTATCGAATAGTGGCGAGCTCTGCCGGGCCTCGGCAACTTTTTCCTTCAAGCGCTTGATTTTACCGACATCAGCGGCAACTTCAATTGCCTGTGCTTGGAACGCATCCAAATCCGAGGCAACCAGTTCAGACAAACCCGCCGCCGATAGAATACTTTCCGATACTCGAGAAGCAAAATGGCGTCCTCGTACTGTTAGGACAGGAACACCCGCCCACAAAGCATCACTCGTGGTGGTATGACCGTTGTAAACTCTAGTGTCTAATGCCAAATCTGCTAAAGAAAGCCGTGCAAGATGTTCATCCTGAGCCACGAACGGAGCAAATATAAGCCGCTCCGAAGCTATATCTCGTGCCTCGGCCTCCCGGCGCAGATTTCTTTCCGCCAGCGCATTATTGACGCACAGCCACAAAACCGAGCCCGGCGTCGCTTTGAGAATATTCATCCAGCGCTCGAACATGATTGGCTCAATTTTGTAGGTATTGGTGAAAGAGCAAAACACGAATCCGCTGGCGGGAAGGCCTGAATCCAACCGGGATATCGTCTTATGAACTGTCTGATGGCTATTAATTTGATAACAATGCGGCATCAAGATAGGTTTTTCTGAAAAGTACTGCCAATCTTTTTCCGGTAGCACAATCCGATCAGCAACCAAATAATCAAAGAAAGGTGCTCCACTTGACCCAGGAAACCCAAGGTACGTGATTTGAATGGGCGCCGGACGACGAGCAGCAATATCAAGGCGATTTTTGCGCGTATGACCTTTTAGATCAATTAAGATCTGAATTTGATCTTCCATAATACAAGTTACGGCCCGATTTGTATCCCACCCCTCAATATTTCGAAATTGGTCACAATCCCGCTCAAGCCTATCACGAATGGGACTACCGTCATTTGGCCCACATGAATAAGCAAATACTTCAAATTTATCGCGGTCATGCAATTCAAAGAGGCGATGTATCAAATACGCCGTCGCGTGCTCGTGTAGGTCACTAGACAAATAGCCAAGGCGAATAGGAACATCTCGCAAACCATTGCATCCGTTAGACCTTGCTCCATTAGCGTCTAAAGCCTCACTCCAGGCACGTGCTACTTTTAAATTTTCAACGCTATTTGTCGAACGCGTTAGGTGGATAAACGGATCCTCTACGGGTACCTTTCCCGATTCCAACAAAGATTGCGTCACCGCCTCTACAGCTTGCTCAAGCTCTTCCAAGCCCTGCCAGTCACAGGATAGTTGGCCGCACACAAACAAACCAGTAAGCGCTAATTTATTTTCCGGCTGCAATTCCAAAGAATATCGGAACCATTCAAATGCGCCGTCCAGATTACCATTCTGACGGAACCCTTCCCCCAATTGTGAAAGTGGGACCGCATCACTTTCAGTCAAATTCTTTCTTTTTGCCAGAGCACGAAATCTCTTTGCTGCACCGACAAAATCACCAGTTGAAAGTAATAGAGACGCTAGCGTCCTTTTTAGGCTTAAATCCTTCGGCGCAAGCCGTTCAGCCTCATTTAATTTTGTTAAGGCCTCTTCCACATTTCCGCTTTGGTAAGCAATTATGCCTCGCAGATAAATTGCCGAGTGGTTCTCAGGTTCGGCAGCAGAAACTTCCTTACACAAAGAATCGGCCGTGGTCAGTTTACCAGCATCAATTAGCTCAAGGGCAAGTTCTAACTTTACTGAAGAATTGCTCATAGCAAATAGTTAACTCGAAATACTTATGACGGGCCTGATCGCCACCGAGCCTCCCCCGAATAGCTTAAAATAAAATTCACCACGACAATAAAGAACGGCATCGCTAAAACGAAGCAGCTAATTTAAAATTTTGAAAATCTCACAATGGAAAATTGAAGCAGGTGGAAGCCAATAGCGACACTGGCGCAGATAAAACATCTACGCAAAATGGGAGAGCTTACGTTAAAAATCAATTAAAATGCAGATTCACCAATGCTAGAGCTCTTTACCGCAGAAATCCTATGAACTGCGATTGAGGTTCAATAAAGTTCACCTCAAGGTCTAACGGAGGATTAACAGTAAATTTACAAAATGCAGTAAAAACTTATTCTGGTTTAGTGCCAATCACGACTGAGCGATGCAAGATTCGACGATGCTTATCCATTTCATAATTGCCAAGCACACGATGCAACAAGCAACGATTATCCCAAACAACTAAATCACCAGGCTTCCATTGGTGAGTATAGACGAATTGACGTTGCGTCGCGTGACGATAAAGTTGCTTCAATAATTCGATACCCTTTTCTCGATCCATCCCTTCAATGCTATCTGTGTGAATTCCTACATAGATCGTTTTAAGCCCTGTATCAGGGTGCGTCCTTACAATAGGGTGCACTACGGGCGGGCGAACCTTCTTTTCCTCTTCGGTTGCCGGGTCATTGCCTGTATTGCGTCGATTGGCTTCCCAACTATGGAAGGCCCGTAGATCGGAAATTTTGTCTTTCATTTCATTATTAAGCGCATCGTATGCCAAATACATGTTTGCAAATTCCGTATCACCACCTTCTGGTGGTAACTCGCGCGCATGCAGGAATGTCGCAAAAGACGGTATCTCATGATAGGACTTATCCGTGTGCCAAAAAAAACTACCGAATGTCATAGGCCTGCGGCTGGGCTTACCATCCCTATCTAAATTATTAACCGTGTGCACTTTTGGTCCTTTGCCACCAGTCGCATCGTGAAAAACATGCGTTTCTGGCTTACCGAAACAGGCAGTCACAGCCATTTGTTGATCAGATGTTAAATCCTGATCACGAATAGCCAGCACGTGGTTCTCAAGAAGCGCTATTATCAGTGCGTCCCGTGTAACGTCGTCGAGAGGCTCGGTTAAATCTAGACCGCAAATTTCTGCCCCCGCTGGTTTGGATAAACGGTTTAGCTCAAACGGATATGAATGATCGTGTGCTAATTCTGCCATTGACTATTCCTTTAATCACGAGACTTCCTAATGATCATCCTATCAAACTGTTGCGTCAAGGACATGGTATTTGCACGAATTCACGTGTCGCTTATAGTTTGAATAAAGTTACTAAAAATATAATTTTCGGAGATGGAAGAATGACAACAAAAACCGAAACACTAGCCAAATTTTCGTCTGAGTTGAAGTTTGAAGACATTCCGTCAGAAATCGTCGAACGCACTAAAGACTGCATAATCGACACCATTGCCGCCTGCACCTTTGGCTCCGAACTGCCATGGAGTAAAATGATGATTTCACACGCGATGACTACGAGTGGTTCCGGAAATGTGAGTATTTTCGGACCTGAAGGCTATAAAGTACAACCAGCCATGGCAGCACTTGCTAACGGTTTACTCTCTCACTCCTTTGAATTGGACAGCCTCCGCATGCCATCGGCAGGTATGCACGCCGGCGCCAGTATCGTGCCATGCGCATTTGGCATGGGTCAGGAATTGGCAGCCAGTGGTAAGGATGTCATCACAGCATTTACTGCAGGCATTGAAGTCCTAACCCGCATCGCTCAATCCTCAAACCATAGCAGTGAAGACATAGGTTTTCATAACCCGGGCATCAATGGCGGTTTCGGTGGTGGAATGGCAGCGGGCTATCTTATGGGCCATACTCCCGAACAAATGACCAATACACTTGGTATTGCAGGTTCACTCTGTTCAGGCTTGCTAGAATTTGCCATGTCTGGGACCGGCGGCATGGTCAAACGGTTGCATTTAGGCCGGGCAGCTGAAAGCGGTATCTTAGCCGCGACACTTGCTCGTGACGGCTTTACGGGCCCAAATACCGTTCTTGAAGGAAAATTCGGCTGGATGAATGTTTTCTGCCGAGGTGCAGTCGAAGAGAAACTTACCGAAGAACTGGGTAGACGTTGGGATGCAGAACGTATCGTTTTCAAGCGCTTTTCTTGTCACATCACCAGCCATACGCCGGTACAAGGTATACTCGACATGAAGGCCAAATATGGGTTTAGCGGAGACAATGTTGCTAAAATTCTCCTGGAAGGTGATAAAAAATGTGGCACCCATCACGATATTCCTGAGCCCGCTGACGTGATGCTCGGCCAATATTCGAATAACTTCTGTATTGCTCTTGCCTTATTTAAAGACCCTAGAGACCCACGTAATTTCAACCAGGAAAGTATAGAAGATCCCAAAATTCGCGAAGTCTGTCGAAACGTCGAAATCAGGGAATTACCCGAAGCGGATAAATTTGAATACGCATTGGGAAGCCGACTAACCGTAACCTTAAAAGATGGGCGTACACTGAAACATGACGCTCCTAGTTTCAAAGGCCTGCCTATTGATCCACTTGATCGAGCTAGCCTTTGGGAAAAATTTTCTAAACTTTGCTACAGATTGGGTGAGAAGGAAGCCGAACGATTATTCGAACAACTTTGCAACCTCGACGATATTGAGGATATTTCAAAATTAGACGTTACCGGCAAAGTATGAGTGCTCGACCCAAAAAACAGACAATCTCGAAACTTCTGCAATTTCTTGCAGCGACTGGGTTAGCGGCACTCATTGCAGGCATCGTATTTACCATGCGCTACTATGGGGCAAGTGCCAATAACATTTCCCTAACAATGACCATCACTACTGTTGGAAGTTTGCTGTTACTAACCAAGCGATATGGCACAAAATCTATACCTGTGTTTACTTTGATGTTCTGGGTATTGGCAGCATTTGTAGCGATAATATTCGTCTCAGGGAACTAACCTATCAAAGGTATTTTCCAATAAAGTTAACCTTAATGCCCAGAAAAGTGCAGCATCTACCTCTTCATATCGCGCCCTAGTTGGATAAACAAAAATGTGATCAATAGCCTAACTTATCAATTCTCAGTCTTACTTCCCAGTAAGATAAGCCCTTAACCCCAAGCCAAATGGGGCATCAGCGCATTTGCAATAAATAACCAGTAATTCCAGGCTTGGAGCCGTAACGCCTAACACCAGGCCATTGTACGGTAACTTTTATAAAATTCTAAGAGTAGGCGAGCTGTTCATAAAACGGTGGAGTTTAGACGCTCTATTCAAGCCATAAACCAGCCAATTTCTTCTAGCCAAAAAGACTAAAGGCCGAGCAGGCGCGCCGCATTCCCGCCCAGTATCAGACCCTGATCTTCAGCGCTTAAATTAGGGTGCTCCCTTACGAATTGCACTGGTTGCTCATAGGACATATCAAAACAGAAATCGCTGCCTAATACGACGCGATCAGTTCCTACCAACGTTATCAAGAAATCTAGCGCCGGATGTGCGTGTGTAATTGTGTCGTAATAGAAGCGTCGAAGATAATTGATAGGGGGTGTCTTCAAATGTTGGCATTCGTCTCGCACACCCCAGCCATGATTGATACGCCCAACCAAATAGGGGAAGGTCCCACCCGCATGGGGCAAACAAACCGTCAATTTAGGAAATCGGTCAAGTACTTCGCCGAATATAAGGTGCGATGCCGCAATCGCCGATTCCGTCGGATTGCCAATGAAGTTAGTGAGGTAGTATTTAGTAAGCCGTTTAGGATCAACCACACTTACTGGATGCAGAAAAATTGTCCACCCGAGATCCTCAATCTTTTCGTAGACAGGAAAAAACCCCGGATCAGAAAGCTCTTTGTCCTCGATGCGCGTAGCCATATAAACACCGCAGATACCGGGCAGTTCAGATACACGCTCAAGCTCTTCGACCGCAAGGTCAGGCGACTGCATAGGAAGCATTGCAAGTCCTAATAGGCGATCAGGATAGGCGTCATGAGCTTCAACACAAGCATCGTTGTAGGCTTGCGAAAGACGCAAGCCTAACTCCGGCGGCGCCCAATACACCATCGGTGCAGTTAACGAAAGCGCGTGCACATCAACTCGTTGCTCGTCCATTGATTGAATACGCTCATCTAACTCAATAAAGCGATCCTCCAAGGGTGCACTACCTTTGCCCGACAGCTGAATTTGGGGTCCTTTGGCATCGTCAAATCTACATTCTACACCAAACTCACTGCCCTCTTCCGCGACCAGTTCGAGGTAGGAACGTGGATAGAAATGCGCATGAATATCGATACTCAATTGGCCTGCCATTTTAATTTCCCATTTTATTGTATGCTTTAGTCAGCCACACGAACCGCCGCACGCCCTGTTATAAGACCCCGTTCCAATCGTTGGTGTAGCTGCTCAACTTCTTCCAACGGCACGACTTCGGAGACGATTGGCCAGATTTCGCCGCGTGCCACTAGTTCCAATGCGTCACATACTTCTTTGCGAGTGGCGTATTTGCTTCCCATCACTTCACGTTCGATTTTAAGTAGATTCGAATCTAACATAAAAGACTGCGGTGAACCGCCGAGTAGAACTAATCGCCCGCCTCGGTTTAACCCGGCAAATCCGCTCTCCAAGCTCATACGCGATCCAACAAAATCGATGACGGCATCAGCCCCCTCACCGTCGGTCAATTCCAGTAATGCTAGCGCCACATCCTCGTTGGAGGCATCGATGACCATATCCGCACCAGCTTTTCGACATGCATTAAATTTATCTGCCCTAGTATCGACCGCGATAACGCGTGCTTTTGCCCATTTCGCGACCTGAACCATTTGCAAGCCGAGCCCTCCTCCAGCGCCCACGACAGCCACCCATTCATCCGGCTTAATACGAGCTTTTCCAATTACCTTTACCGGTGTCGCGATAGCATCGGTAATAACTCCGATTTCTGCGGGGTACGCTTTATAATCGAGCCCTTCAGGCAGTTTAATAAAGCTAGTTTCAGGCAGTTTGATATATTCGGCATAACCACCATCGCAGACCCTTCCGATTGTCCCAAGAATATTGCTGCACAACGTTTCTCGTCCAGCCAGACACCATTTGCACTTACCGCAGCTCAAATAGTAATAGGCAGTAACTGGGTCCCCGACTTGCAAACTTTTCACGCCCTTGCCCACTTCAACGACCTCGGCGGTGATCTCATGACCAATAATACGTGGATATTCGACTTTCGAACGGCCTGCACGGATATGTTGAATAGTAAGCCCTGATCCACAGGTAATAACCCGTGCAATCGCTTCATCTGGTCCTGGAGTTGGATCAGCCACCTCCATCAATTGAAATGGCGTATCAGGCGCAGTCAAAACCATGGCTTTCATCAGTCTAATTCCCTCTTTAAAGTCGTACTTTGAGTGAATGGTATAATGCTATTTTTTACGCAAGCACTACTCAAGGTTGGCCCCACGGTTTGTCACCAACTAAATCTTTCGGTTTGAAATACCAAATGGCAAATGGGCCAATTGCAAGAATGACCAAAACGCTACCAAAGGCCGAAAGCCAACCTACAGTGCTTTGTCCACCTGCAAAGTCGAGAACCGCACCAAACACCACAGCACCAATAAAACCACCGCTGTATCCCAGTATGGAATGTAGTGCCAATTGAGCGCCACGCCGTTCTGGCTCAGCATTCCCAGACGCACCCGCTGTCAAAGCAGACGAATCGGCAAATATTAGTAACCCATGAATAATACAAAGGCCTGCCACGAGAAGATAGAACCCCGATGAGCATGCCAAAGCGACCATGACAAGAGCTACCATAGAGCAGAAAAAAACGCCTAAAACCCATCTCTGTCGCCCGGTCCTAATTGCAATTTCGTTTCCCGAAACACTGGCCCATGTACCCAGCAACCCGACAATAAACGGAATATAAGCTGGAGGGACAATTAGTTGCTCTGTTCCCGCTTCAGCAGCAACATAGACTAACAACACCACAACCCAGTTTCGTTGTACGAACATTTCCCAGGTATGTGCAAAATAGCCTAGTGAATAAGCTAAAGATGAGTGATTACGCAGCACCGGACGAAAATCAAAGATTGCCTTCGTATATACTTCGGTTGGCCGAACCCGCGATGGCATATAGATTAACGCCAATATAAAGGCTACAGCTGCAAAGCCAGCCGCTGCCGTGAAGGCCCATTGCCAGTTGCTAGCCGATTCAATCGTGGCTGCAATAATAAAAGACAGAGAACCAGCGACACCGACGCTTGCCGCATGGAATGACACGGCTCGTGTTTGCAAATTTCCATGCAAATGATCCGCCAGAACCTTTAAACCAGGCATATATGTTCCAGCCCAACCAATACCAGCCATAATGCGGAAAAGTAGTCCCGAGGCGAAGTCATCGGCACAGAAAACAAACCCCACATGAGACATCAGAGTAACCAGCAACGAACATACATAAATTCTTTTTGGGTCAACCCGGTCTGTAAGGGTAACCAGGACCGGCACTGCCACGACGTATCCGCCATAAAAGACTCCCGTCAGCCATCCCGCTTCAGAGTTACTCAATGACCATTCACGAATAAAGGTTGGTAGAAGAGCAGGCAGGGTATAAGCGCCCATTTGCGCAAATAATTGAGCCGTACAGGTCGCAATTAGAATTTGTTTGGCCGAATGTGTAGGCATATGAGTGGCGAATTCCAGGTTATGATAGACAAAATACAAAGCGGAGCCGACCTGGTCGTAGGGTCGACTATATGAATAATAATTAATGAAACATTTTAGATGATCACATACAGGAAATTAGTAGTTCAACCCTCCTAATCATTCCCGGTATTACACTCTTGTTCGTAAGCCTAACCTATTGCCTGATGAATGGGCATGCCTCTGTATGGGGTTAGCAGAGCGCTACAACCCGACAATCGGCCGATATAAAACCAAACGATTTCGTATTGAGCTTGCGGGTTTTTACTCCGCAAATCCTTGATTATCCATCCTGCTTGGCGCAACACCATGTTTTTGTGTAGAGCTCCCAGGACGGAATTCAAAACCATCCGTTTAGACTACATAAAGTGGCATACACGAGTTATTTCGGCACCTTACTTGATCACAATGACAATATTCGTACACAGAGCTTTCAATGAATGTTTACTATAACCTTGCCAAACTTAAGGATCGCGTACGAAATACAATCAGATGACCGACGACCTTAAAACCCTCGTTAAGCAAGCCCTAAACCACATGCATGCGGGCAACCACCAAAATGCAGTCGACATCTATAAGCAGGTTCTATTAGTCGACCGTAATCAGTTGGAAGTATGGTCGAATCTTGGCATTGCGCTCCGAGCACTAAAACAGCACAAAGCCTCTTTAGGATGTTACCGAAAAGTCCTTCAGCTAACTGAAGGTCACTGGACACCTGGATTCCACTCCAACTTTTCCAATCTGCTAAATGATATGGGCCAGCATAAGGAGGCCTATGAGCATTCAACGATGGCTATAAAGGGCGCACCGCATGATAAAAACATTGCTCTCAATCATGCTCTGCTACTCCGAGATATGAAGCGCTTCCCTGAAGCTATGAAAATTTTTGATGCACTTGCCGAAAAGAACCCGGAAGATGCGAGCTTACAATGGAACCGTGCCTTCACGCGACTTTATACCGACTTCAGCAAAGAAGCCTGGCAGGCATTTGAGTGGCGCTGGGATGCTAAGATGCTGCCCGCACCGGCCGTTGCCGCTCGGTCACAACGCTGGAAAGGTGAACCTCTCGCAGGCAAACGCATTGTGTTAACCCGTGAACAAGGGTTTGGTGATACCATACTCATGGCGCGCTACGTGCCCTTAATTAAAAAGCTTGGTCCTCACCTAGCAGTAGAAGCTAGAGAACCACTTCGTCGTCTATTTGAAACTATTCCAGCAGACGAACTGGTTGACCCGGATAAGGGCTACTCGTTGGAGTATGATTATTACTGCCCAATGATGAGCCTACCCGGCTATTTTGACACGACCCGTGGCAATATTCCGAAACCACCAGACTTTTATATTCCTAACGATGCGTTCGAACAATTCAGCCCGATCGAATCCTTGGCGAACAAACGGTTAAAAGTAGGCGTGGTTTGGTCGGGCAGCATCACTTTCAAAAATAACCATGAACGAGCGGCAGACGTAACGCGCTTTTTAGACCTCGCTGCCCAACTGACAAACGCTCAGTTTATTAGCTTACAGGTCGGGCCACGCGCCGCGGATTTACATAATTGTAATGGCGACGCCCTGATCATTGACCTGTCGCCCATGCTAACCGATTTTACAATGACGGCCGCGCTTCTAAAGCGGCTTGATCTTTTGGTTATGACTGATAGCTCGGTTGCTCATCTGGCGGGCTCCATCGGCACACCAGTTTTGAATTTGCTTAATTACCGGCCTTACTGGCTATATATGCCGGAACAACCAACGTCTGATTGGTACGAAAGTATGCGTATAATTCGACAATCGGAGCCTAATGAATGGGGCCCGGTTTTCGACAAAACAATGTTCATTCTACAATCTCTTTGCGATCGGAAGTTTAGCAACAAAGGTCGGATCTCCGATACACAAGTGCTACAAGAAATTGATAGGGCCCTTGATCCTGCAGGAAGCCGGACGAAGAAATAACCGTGGGCGTCCAGCGTAGCGTGGGCCATATGCTATTTAAAAATCGTGGTATGGCGCAATAATGCTGTCGAATTCGAATAGCTAATACAGCCCATTAGGCTGTAAAATCGTAAAATTTTTATTCGAAAGGAGCAAAAATGACCGAATCCAACGCTATAAACCGCTTTACCAAAGGCATGAAACGCCGCCGAGAAATAATGGGTGATGCTTACGTGGAACGCGCCGAAAGCACAAAAAATACTTTTGACCAACCATATCAACAACTCATCACCGAAGCCGCCTGGGGTCATGTTTGGGCGCGAGACGATATTAAGCCACGCGAGCGGAGCATGATTGTACTGGGAATCTTGGCTGCCCTTGGTCGATGGGAGGAATTCGAACTGCACATTCGAACTACCGCTAATACCGGAGCTACCCCGGAAGACATCCGCGAAGTTCTGTTGCATGTTGCGATTTACGGCGGCGTGCCGGCAGCTAATTCCGCCATGCGAATAGCAAAAGATACATTATCCGACATGGGAAAGATTTGATTGATTGACTGTAGAGACAAACCAAAAGAACTCGAGTAAACTAACTTTCTATTTTTGCACAGATCACCAATTTTAGGGAGAGTGGTATCATGCAGTCTGTTCCTATTTCAGAAACGGAACGAACAGAAGTTCCCCGTCCAGGCGGTATGGGGTATCGTCGTAATTTTATCGGCACCAAAGCTATCGCTGCCGGTCCCCAAGGGTTCCTTGTAGAACGTCGTTATCCAAATCCTGTAATTGATCCACATTTTCATGATGTGGACCAGTTCCAAGTAGTAGTTGGTGGATATGGGCGCATGGGAAAAAAATCCGTTAAACCAATTACTTTCCAATATGCGGACGCCTACACGCCTTACGGGCCTATCGTGGGGATGGATGATGGTATTGCATTCTTTACTCTACGCCCAATCGCTAGTGGAGGTCATTGGGTCATGCCTGGTAACCGCGATAAAATGCCGGGCCGGGCCGGGCGCAATATCGCTGGGCTTTTTGACATCCGAAGAGTGCTTACTGATGACGGTGCTTCCGAACGCGAAGCGCTTATGGAACCTCAAGAGGATGATGTCGATGCAGTCGGTATTCGCTTGGGCCCCAATGCAGAAAGACTCAGTGAGGCATCCACCGGCGGCGGACAGTATATTCTTGTCTGCTCCGGCACTCTCGTCGCAGAAGGGAAAACCTTCGAAGCTAATTCTCTAATGCATGTGGAAGCCGACGAACAAGCACCCATGCTTGTGGCGGGAAGTGACGGCGCTAATGTACTGGTAATGCAATATGCTCGCCCCTCCGATCGCCCAGGCTCTGATCCGAAGGAAATGGCCAAGCGTGATCCGAATGCCTATGTGGAAAAAGAAGAAGAGGTGCCTGGTCTAAAAATGAACTAGGGCCAGCTTCAAATTAAACCAGAGGCCCGGGGCAACATCTTTCAAGATCGCGCTGCCGGGCCTTTTCTTTGAGTAATGAGATGGCAAAGAATAACCACACTAACCAAATGACTGGGGCGGAAGCTATGGTCCGCATGCTAGAGGCTCACGGCGTCGAGTGCATTTTCGGACTTTGTGGCGATACCACACTCCCCTTCTACGATGCGCTCTATCGCCTTGATCATAAAATAGACCACATTCTTACACGTGATGAACGTTCTGCGTCCTATATGGCGGACGGATATTCCCGCGTGACTAACAAGGTCGGTGTATGCGAGGGACCATCCGGTGGCGGAGCCACATACATTTTGCCGGGCGTGGTAGAAGCAAATGAGTCCTCGTCTGCCGTGCTTGCTATTACATCCGATGTTGCCACAACTTCTATCGGACACTATCCGCTCACCGAATTAGACCAGGCAGCACTCTTTCAGCCACTCACCAAATGGAACGCCATCATTCCCCGCTCAGAGATGGTACCCGATATGGTGCGCCGAGCATTCCGTACTATGACCACCGGGCGTCCGGGAGCGGCGCATTTAGGCTTCCCCATTGATGTCCAGCGCGGACTGACAGATTCAAACGGCATATGGGCAGACGCTGCCCATCAACATTATCCCGCCTACCCCACGGGCCCTGATTGGCATTCGGTAGAAACCGCAGTCTCGGTCCTACTCTCCGCGAAGAACCCCATTATTATCTGTGGTGGCGGCGTGGTAATTGCCGGCGGGGAAGAAGCATTAGATCAACTAGCAACCCGCCTTGACATTGTAGTGGCCACAACCGTCTCTGGCCAGGGTAGCCTTCCCGATACCCATCCGAACTGCTTAGGTGTCATTGGGTCTAACGGCGGCGTAATCGCTACACGCGAAGCAGTCGAATCCGCCGATCTCGCAGTATTTATTGGCTGCCGAGCCGGCTCGGTCACAACCGAGCGCTGGCAATACCCCAGAAAAGGAACCCGCATACTCCACATCGATTCAGATCCGAATGTATTAGGCGCGTCTTACGATACGGAACTGGGGCTCGTAGGCGATGCCCGGCTCACTTTGGAAGCTATGAACGCGGTGCTAGACACTACCGGTGACTTAACATCTAAAATTGGTGGTGCCGAAACCGTGGCTACCCTAAAAGCTAAAAAACGTATGATCTTCGATCCACTTTCAGCCAGTAATGATAGCCCCATCAAGCCAGAGCGCCTAATTTCAGAAATTCAGAAATCGCTATCACCGGACAGTATAGTCATCGCAGACCCAGGCACGCCCTGCCCCTATGTCTCGGCTTATCTAGAACAGGACACACCCGGCCGACGTATTCTCTCCAACCGGGCACACGGTGCACTCGGATATTCTATGTCAGCAGCTATGGGCGCGTGGATCGGGCGACCGGATCAAAAGATTATTTCAATTATGGGTGATGGTAGTTTCGGCTTTACCTGTGGGGAACTGGAGACAGTAACCCGCAAAAGAATGCCGATCACCTTCATTGTAGTGTCCAACGCCGTCTACGGGTGGATTAAAGCGGGCCAACGATCAAGTTTCGGCAAACGTTATTATTCAGTCGATTTCAACCGCACCGACCATGCCGCCGTCGCGACTGCCTTCGGCGTCAAGAGCTGGACCGTTGAAGATCCAGCGGACCTTAATAAAGTATTGAAGAACGCCTTCGCCTATGACGGACCAACATTAGTGGATGTAATTTGCCAGCCCCTAAATGAGGCTAATGCGCCGGTCAGTGAGTGGATCGCCTAACCTGCTAAAACTTCTGGCAGTCCGTAAAAACCGTTCCGTTTTGTCATCAACCATTGAAAGCCTGCTATCAATATATCTGGATCAATATCAGGTCGCGTTACATTGTGACTTATACGAATTTCATCATTATGACCGGCAAATATAATCTCGTGGTTGCTATAGGCACCGCCTGCCAAAAGGCTAACTACTTCAGGCAAAACCTCATCGCCGCGAGCTGCCTGAATGCGGCGTGCGATTTCAAAAGATGTGCCACTCGGTAATTCCTTCTTCTTTTTATGATGAACGCCAATGACCTTCGCATCATATGACGGACCAAGCTGACCGGCCAATTTTTCAAGTATTCCGAATAACGTACCAGCTCCCCTAGTGACGTTTGGCGCATAAAGAATGGGAATATCAACAGAAAATTCTTGTAATGCCCTAACATGTTCAGCCGTTCCCGCTGTCGTCCCCACAAAAAAAGGCCGCCCGGCATCAGCACAATGCGAGGCCAAGGCTAATGTTCGATCAAAAATGGAAAAGTCTAGAAGCAAATCACAAGCGTCAAGCGTAGCGGCCAAATCATCGCTAAGTGGTGCCTTGCAACCCTCATTTGAAATTTGAGAGGACCGAACCAGGCCGCCGACAAATGAGACGCCTCCCATAGCATCGAGTGCATCTCCAACGCGGCGCCCCATACGCCCTACTGCACCGGATAGTGCTACTTTGATGCCAATCATTCGATTGCGCCCCTCAAAACCTATTCGGCGGCAACGCCTTTACGTTCTAGGAATTCCGGAAACGCTTCGGTGGCCTTGGCATTGGCCATTACGTTCTTGGCATAGTCCTGTTCATTCTGCCATTGCTGTTCAAGATCTGCTGTCATATTCTTAAGCATCAAGCGCTTACAGCCGGCTACTGCTTCGCTGTGGTTGCCAGAAATTTGCTTAGCAACTTCCATCGTTTTATCGCGAAGCTGCGCGCTCGGCACAAGGTGGTTCAATAGGCCAATCTGAAATGATTCTTCGGCTTCGATAATCCGCGCTGTAAATAGCAATTCCTTGGCTTTTGGCCAGCCGACTTGGTTAGGAAGCGTCCAAGTGGCATTTATACGTTTATAAGCTGCTGCCAAGAAACGGAACTTGGAGTGCTCACAACCGATACGGATATCCAGCGAGGATGCCAATACCGCCCCACCACCATAGGCAAGACCATTCATCATACCGATGGTAGGTGTGTCCGCAGCTGCCAGTTCATAGCCGCCACGGCGTGTTTTTAGCTTCTCCGAAGCAACTTCATCATCGTTACGAGATTCATTCGACACCTGCTCATGTATATCACCACCAGCAGTAAAAGCGCGCTTGCCTGAACCGGTAATGACAATGCAGCCGATATCTGGATCTTCGTCAAAACACTTCGCCGCATCCTGCAATTCGACATTTAAATTATGGTTCATTGCGTTCAGCTTCTCAGGACGGTTAAGCGTGATGATACCGACACCATCCTCAACCTCAGTCAAAATTGTTTCATAATCGCTCATAATTCCATCTCCCAGACTTAAATAGTTTGACGTATTATATCGTACAACTTCGGGGTGCACCATCTTGCGTCAATCCCTACCTAGCGCTAGGCTTTAACCCATGGAACTCGTAAACCCTTGCGGAATATTTCAGCGGCTTGATGCAAAAATTGCCACGCGTCAATCACTCGACGACATACAGGTCATCGGCCTCGCTTCCAATTTAAAGAATAACGCGACACGCTTTCTGAACGATGTCGCTCATATTCTGAAAGACCAACATCCACATTTGGAGTTTACCCGCTTCGAGAAGATTGCCAGCGTGCCAGCCGACTTCGACCAGAATTGGCTGGACCGTGTGCATGCGGTGGTTGCCGCCTTCGGGGATTGAGGCTCCTGCACGTCGTGGTGTGTCCATGACACTGTCAGGTTGGAGAAGTTAGGCATTCCGTGCGCCACGGTCTGCACCGATGAGTTTTTCGGTCTTGGCAAGGGCGAAGCAGAATGTCTCGGTATGCCGGGCCTACCGATTGCGCTAGTACCGCATCCTGTCGCAGAATTGGATGCGGGGCAGGTTAAGCAAATTGCCACGGAGGCCGCTGGCGACATAAAACGCCTGCTGACGGTAGATGCCACAACGCTCGCCACGGAAGCGAAGGAACGTCAAGTCAACCGCAAATCTAACTTCCAATATGATTCCTTGTTCGAAGATGACTTTAATGCGCCGGGCGCGCCAAGTATTTTCAGGGCACCCGACGATTTTACTGATATCAACCGGGATTTTTATTACCGCAGTTGGACTGATGGCCTGCCCATCGTGCCACCGACCTTGGACAACTGGAAAAAAATGCTGGGCGGACACGACCCGGACGAACAATTAGGGCTCATAGAGCCCGGCCTTGGCATAGCAACTATGGGGAATGTTGCGGCGAACGCTATTATGGCAGGCTGCGACAATTCAGCCTTGCCGGTAATGATCGCCGCGGTGAAAGGCCTCACCGATCCCAAGCTTAATTTGAAAGCCCTGCAAGCAACGACGCATCCCTGCACGGTTGCGATGATGGTGAACGGCCCAGTGATCCGTAATATGGGTATCAATTGCGGCACCAACGCCATGGGTCAAGGCACTAAATCCAATGTCACGCTTGGCCGGGCGCTTCGACTGATCCTCATTAATGTTGGCGGTGGTATCCCCGGTGTCCTCGACCGCTCCACCATGGGTACGCCGGCAAAATTATCTTTTTGCTTCGGCGAGAATGAAGACGCCAGCCCGTGGGATCCACTCCATGTAGAGCATGCTTTCAAGCCGGACCAAAGCACGGTAACGTTATTTGGCTCCGAAGGCCCGCATAATGTTAACGACCATTACGGCGAGACCGGCGAAGCGCTACTCATCAGTATCGCGGGCGTCATGTCCACCGCGTCGTGCAATAATTCCAAATACGATTACGAGTATATCGTGGCGTTGGGACCGGAGCATGCGGGTGTAATAGCTGATAGTGGATTTTCCAAACAAGAAGTCAAAGAGTTCCTCGCCGAAAAATGCGTTATACCGCGCCAATTTGTCTCTGAAGGCTGGATGCACCTATTCCGCGAACGCCAAGCCGACCGCATGCTCGGCCCCGATGGTAGGGATGGCATCAAACTATTCTCAAGTCCGGACCAAATTGTTGTTGTCGTCACCGGCGGCGCTGGACGCCACTCCGCCTGCATCCCCACTTTCGGGAATACGCAGATGGTCACTATAGCCATTGACTAACGGCAATAGCGCTTCCTCCCAAAAGTGCCTCAGCAGCATAAAACAAGAGAGTGATAGAAAATGACCGATAACAACGACTGGCTCCTACAGGTAACTGAAACCCCACTTGAGCCGGAACGACCCATTATCGACCCGCATCATCATCTATTCATCCAACGACCGAACACCGAGACAGATTACTTCGTCCCCAAATTCGCCGCAGACATAGATGCCAGCGGCCATAATATATTGGCCAGCGTCTACATCGAATGCAACGCCATGTATCGAAAGGATGGCCCGGATGCCAGGCGTCCCCTAGGAGAGGTAGAATTCGCGGCGGGCCAAGCGGCTATAGCAGAGTCAGGCCTCTACGGCCCCCGCCGCCTTTGCGCCGGGATTATAGGCTATGCAAATTTGCGCCTAGGCCAAGCGGTCGGCGAGGTGCTGGACGCTCAAACATCTGTAAGCGGCGGTCGCTTCAAAGGCATCCGTTTTCAGGGCACCTGGAGCGCCAACCCAGACATTCGGCACGGCCTCAACAAGCCGTCGGAGTTTCAATTTAGCGAGCCAGATTTTCGCGAAGGCTTTGCAGAGCTGGTGCCGCGCGGCCTCGTCTTCGAAGCCTGGTGCTACCACACACACATTCCCCAAGTGACAGCATTGGCCCAGGCCTTCCCGGATATCATCATAGTGCTCAATCACCATGGCGGCCCCATCGGTACCGGCCCGTACGAAGGCAAGCAGGATGACGTCTTCGCCCGATGGCGAAAAGAAATAACCGACCTCGCCAATTGCGAAAATGTGCATGCGAAACTGGGCGGGCTGCAAATGGAAGTCAACGGCTATGGTTGGCACAAACGTGAAAAGCCCCCCACCAGTAAAGAACTATGCCAAGTCACCAAACGTTGGCACCAACACGCGCTAGAGGTATTTGGGGTCGAGCGTTGTCTCTTTGAAAGCAACTTCCCCGTCGACAAAATGAGCTGCAGCTATGGAGTACTGTGGAACAGCTTCAAGCGTCTGGTAGCGGATTATTCAGAAGCGGAGAAAAGCGCGCTATTTCACGATAACGCGGCACGAGTTTATGGGATTTAATCCATATACTGCCGCCACCGCACACCCCCCCTTCTACCCCGTCGGACAGCGTCCGAGTTTTGCCATCTATGCCACTCTTGAGAATAAAGTCGACTACCAACGCTTAAAGCAGCCCATCCATCCATCGGTTACAACGCGCTACGGCGACGTAATGNGAACTTTCCATCACGTATGCTTACTGGAAAGACAGTGGCCCGGCTGCTGCCAGGCCCAAACGACTAGCCTCGGTTTCGATTACATCAACGAGGAGAATATTACCAAGATTGACGTCGGGCCCAAAGGTTTTGAGTAAAAATTTTTTGCCCACATGAATTTCCGGCAACGTGCTGCCGATATAGGGTGATGAAATCTCAAACATACAACGGCCCACATTCACCTCGGCCTTAAGAAGGTGAATTAACTCTTCATTCGGCGCACTGCCGATCATCAGCTCTTGTGCCTCAATCATGGCAAAGGCCGAGCCCTCCTCCAACGTCTGCAGCACATCATTGACCACATCCCCAGCAGAGCTATTCTCTTTTTTATCTCCTACTTCGACGATAGGAATCAATNCAAGGTCACGGATTTGATCGACCAAGATCTTCCGCACCCCGTCCGGTAATGGAACTACATTGTCGGACACCTCGACGATTTCAAAACCGAGTTCTTTCGCTTCCTCTAGGTGCTGGGGGAACGCTTCGACCCCCATGGTATGCAACACATATTCCTGAAACTGNCCCCCGAGATAAGGNTGAANCTGATATTTNNTAAGCAGTGCNGTTTTCGCTTTTACAAANTCTCGATTCAAAAGGCGGGTTGTTCCGGTCACGAACTTGAAAATATCCACATAGTCCGCAGCAACGGCAAGCGTATCTTCAAGCACCTCAAGACCAGTCTGGTAGTCCTTGACCAAAGTTAGCCCGGTTATACGGGGCTTAGTTTGGCTGCGGCGCTCATCCAGCGGTATAAAAGGAAAAGCTTTGCTCATAGGATTCCTCTATTTTTGATACTTGCGAAAGTCAGGCGGGCGCTTTTCCAGGAACGCGTTGACCCCCTCTTTCGCTTCGTCCGTGTCGTAATATAACTTCAATGCCTCAAAGCCAAAGCTCCCAATGGCACGGATACTCTCTGAATCCGCGTTAAAGCTTCGTTTAGCAATCGCCAAAGCGGTCGGACTTTTCTGCATGATCTCAGCACACCAACTATCGATCTCATCATCTAGCTTATCATGGGGTACCACCACATTGACGAGGCCCATACGCTCCGCTTCTACTGCCGAATAACGGCGGCACAGGTACCAAATTTCGCGCGCCTTCTTCTCGCCAACGATACGTGACAGATACGCCGTACCCCAGCCGGGATCGACNGANCCGACCTTAGGACCTACCTGACCGAAGACNGCCTTCTCGGACGCAATAGTGAAGTCACAGAGTGTGGCCAGTACATTGCCCCCACCGATAGCATAGCCTTGCACGCGGCAGATNACCGGCTTAGGGATATCGCGAATAATACTTTGCACGTCTTCTATGGGAAGGCCAATAGTGCCGCGCCCGCCATACCCGGATTCGTCACCCTCGCCATGGGCCGATTGATCGCCACCGGTACAAAAAGCCCGGTCGCCCGCACCTCCTAGGACTACTACACCAATATCGTTGTTCCAGCCTGCCCGATTAAGCGCATGCAGCAGCTCCTCGCAGGTCTCGGCGCGGAAAGCGTTCATCTTATCGGGCCGGTTAATGATGATTTTAGCGATGCCGTTTATTTCTTCGTACTTTAAGTCTTCATAGTCACTCATAGAATTTTCCTAACTTTTTAACATTAACCATTCATGGTGAGTCCACCAGAGATGGAGATTACCTGCCCGGTAATGTATGCCGCATCATCGCTCGCTAGAAAGACTACCATGCCAGGGTAATCCGAAGTATCTCCCAAGCGCCGAGCCGGTATGGCACGTGCCAAACCTTCGGCAATTTTAGCGCCGTTCGGCGAATGCGCCTTGAAGTCGTGAAATAAAGGTGTGTCCGTTGGGCCAGGGCAAATAGTATTGAGTTGAATATTATGCCGTGCATGTTCGCGCGCTAACGTCTTGGAAAAGGCGATAATCCCGCCCTTGCAAGCAGAATAAACTGCCTCCCCGGATGAACCCACGCGACCTGCGTCCGAAGCGATATTCACCACTCGTCCGCCACCATTCTCTACCATCTTTGGTAGAACTACATGGTGCATATTCAAAGGCCCATAGAGATTAATTCCGATCACTTTGTCCCAGAACTCCCGGTCCGTCTCGAGAAAGCCCATCGGTATATCCCACCCCGCATTGTTGACCAGGATGCTGATTGAGCCCGCCTCTTTTTCCGCTTTTTCAACAGAGTCCACTACATTGTCGCGGTCCGTGATATCGGTTTGGTAAGCAAAGGCCGTACCGCCCGCCACTTGAATATCCGCTGCGGTTGCTTCCGCGCCGTCGTCGTTGAGGTCAAGAATACAGACCTTGCAACCTTCCTCACCCAATCTGCCTGCGATGGCTTTGCCGATGCCGGATGCAGCCCCGGTGACGATGGCCGTTTTACCCTTTAATCCAAGCATATCCCTACTCCTTCGGGCGTCCCGCCATCATACGGACGGCGCGATAGGTAATTACCGTTTCGCCTTTCTGATTGACGATTTCGTTATTAGTGATGACAATCCCGCGACCGCCTTTCGACGTCTCGCGCGAGCTTTCTACGGTCACCTCGCCGTGGACTGTATCACCGGCGAAGACCGGGGCCCTCACTTTCTTGGTTACCTCAAGAAGAGCCAAACCCGTAGTTTGCATGGTGGACTGGCACAGGAGCCCTTCAACAATGGTATAGCTGAGCGCTGCCGGCACTACGCGCCCTTGGATCGCCCCGTGATTTTCCGANAAAGACAAGTCCGTAAATATCGTCTCCAGCATGCCGGTCACGCTAATGAAGTTCACTATATCGGTTTCGGTGATGGTACGGTTGAGCGTGCGGAATTGGTCACCTTTTTTTAGGTCATCCCAGTAGAAGCCAACTCCCACCGTTTTCATATCTTCACCCATTCTTCCCTCCTATTTATCAATCAATGCGTCAATGGATGCCGCATCGAGCCCGGCCTCCACTAAGATTTCCCGCGAATGCTCGCCGAGCTTTGGCTGTAACCGCCTAATTTCGGCTTTCGTCTCGCTAAACCGTACCGGAAGGTCCGGCATAACAATATCGCCCTCCGTCGGATGGGTCGTATGTTTGAAAAAATCGCTGGAAGCTAGTTGGGGGTCATCTAGCAAATCTTGTAGGCCATTAATCTTTGCAGCTGGTACTTGGAGTGCGCCGAAAATTTTCACCCATTCGGTGGTGGTCTTATCCATCAAGCTTTCGCCCGCAAGCTTATAGACCTCGGCAATATTTTCACTGCGCCTTTTCAAGCTATCAAAACGGGGATCATCCTGTAGGCCCGGCCTACCAACCGCTTCCCAGAAATTAGTCCAATGGGCATCTGTATAAGCGAGGAGGGCTATATGACCGTCCTTTGTCGCATATGGCCGACGCCAGGGTGCCAATACGCGCGCATAGCCAATCTCATCTTCCGGCGGTTCGAAGGTGTGGCCGTATAGATGCTCAATCATATTGAACGACACCATACTTTCGAACATGGGAATTTCTACGAACTGCCCGTTGCCGGTGCGCTCACGCGAAAACAGCGCTGCCAAAATCGCGTATGCGGCTATCTGCGCGCAGGTTTTATCAGCCATAATAGTTGGAAAATAGCGCACCTCTCCGGTAAGTCGCGCCATCAGATCAGATGCGCCGCTTTGACCCTGGATCACATCATCATAGGCAGGCTGTCCTTCATAGGGCCCGCCGGATCGATATCCATGTACACCCGCATAAATGACTCTCGGATTACGCTTGAGTACCGCTTTATGGCCAAAGCCGAGGCGTTCGATGGCTTGCGGGCGAATGGAATGAATAAACACATCGGTCAGATCAATGAGCCTCCACACCGCTTCCTGCGCGGCAGGTTCCTTCAAATCCAAAACGAGTGAACGTTTATTCCGGTTGATGGCGAGGAAAAGTGCNGCCATGTCTTTTGAACGCGCTGGGCCCGTATAGCGGATGGGATCACCATTAGGCCCCTCGACCTTAATAACATCAGCTCCTAAGTCACCCAGAATTTGCGTTGCCAATGGCCCTAAAACCACCGAGCTTAAATCTAATATTTTTACACCGTCAAGCGGCCCTGCCATGGCGCGGTTTCCCTTTGAATTGGAGAGTTATTCTATCCAACATCTTTCAGCAGTAGGTCAATACAGGCTACCTCTGCTGCAACGGAAGCAACAGCGTCTTTAATACTAATTTTCACAACTAGATTTGGCGGATACCCACCCATGGAGCTCTCAAGTCTCAATCCCTTTTACGTCGCTCAACTGCCGGACTAATCAATCACCTTAATATAGCTGGGATCGACTGAGATGTAGACACTCGAGCCACTTTCAACCATGGGCAGTCTATGTCCATGAACGCGTATTTCCTGACCACTCACGCTCAACCATATTTCCAACACTCCACCCATATAAACAGCTTTACACACTTCTGTTTTTAGCCAGTTCTTAGTGCTTTTTGGCGGTGCTTTAACCGTAGCGATCCAGTCCTCAGGGCGTATGGATAGTGAAACCCGAGAGCCTTTCCTGCGACCGTTCGCTTCACATAATAATTTAAGGTCACCAACCTGAACCGTCGTTAGACCATTCTTGTCGGCTTCGCCCACAACCGTGCCTTCAAAAAAATTAGAAATTCCTACAAAACCAGCCACAAATTGATTGGCCGGCAATTGATATATGTCTCGCGGCGCGCCCATTTGTTGGATACGCCCATGATCCATCACGACGATGATATCGCTCATCACCATAGCTTCGACTTGGTCATGAGTAACAAAGATAGTCGTAATGCCGGTTTCCTCTTGCAGCTCCTTAAGTTCGAGCCGCATTTCTTCACGGAGCGCCGCATCTAGGTTCGATAATGGTTCATCAAGGAGTAATACATCGGGCTCATATACAAGGGCTCGAGCAAATGCCACGCGTTGTTGCTGTCCGCCCGACAGCTGAGACGGGTACCGGTCTCCCATGCCGCCAAGACGGACCAAATCCAATGCCCGCTCTACCGCTGGGCCGACCTCGGCCTTTGCCTTTCTGCGCATCTCCAAACCGAACGAGACATTTTCACGGACGCGCAAATGCGGCCATAGACCATATGATTGAAAAACCATCCCAAGATTGCGTTCGTGGGCAGGCAGCAGAATATTTTTTTTAGCACTACTAATAAGCTTGTCGCCGACAAAAACGTCACCGCCATCGGGATCTTCAAAACCGGCTATCATATTCAGGGTCGTAGTCTTCCCGCACCCACTTGGTCCCAACAAACTTAGGAGCTTGCCCCTTGGCACTTTAAACGAGATACCATCCACGGCGGTGACATCTCCAAAGCGCTTAACCAATTTTTCGATCCGTACTTCCTGCATTAGGTAAGTCCTCCCACATCCTTTTGCTTAGTAAGCCATCTTACCAGGGCCACTGACCCCAAAGACAGAATGACGATTATCAAGGATAAAATGCATACGTGCGAAAACAGACCCTCGTCATACAGCTGAATCAGAATCGTTCCGATAACTTCATTATTGGAACTGAATAGCATGATCGATGCTGACAGTTCGCGCATCATCGAAACAAATAATATAATCCAGCCGGCAACAATACCCGGCATTGCCAGCGGCACGAGCACTCTCCAGAAAACAACAAACCAGTTTGCGCCGCTCACCGCAGCGGCTCGTTCCAATTCTTCGTGTATCTGTGTAATCGCGTTGGAAACCGCTTTGACACCAAAAGGCAAAAAACGCGTTATGTAGGCAAGCAAAATGATCCAAATCGTATGATAGAGATTAAACGGCTCGCGAATGTAGGCCCACATCATGGCAATAGCGATAACCGCCCCAGGAATGGCTACCGGTATCAACGCCAGAAAGTCTAGAGTTCCCCGCGCCTTCCATTTACTTCTAACAACAAAAAATGCAACTACTGCAGCCAAGGCGATGCCAACGGTTGCTCCAATGAAACTTAAAAACAAGCTGTTCCCGATAGATCGTAAGATGACATCTCCGCCGTCGCCAAATAGCATTTCGCGAAGATGTTCAAGGGTCAAAAAGTCAAGCGTAGGTGGGCGACCCCGATTGGAAATAAACGTACCATAAATTAGTGTCAATAACGGTAAAATTGCAGAGACTAGCAGATAGGAGCCAGCAAACCCCAACGCTACCCACTTAAGGCGGCCCAAGCGCACCAACCGCGGTTGGAAGCTTTTTCCACCAATAGTTGTGTATTTTGCGCTACGCCCCAGTGCCTTTGTCTGTCCCCAGAGAGCCAGCCCACAAATAAGAAGGATTGGTACTGACATCGCCGCAGCATGCGAAAAATTTGGTGGAATCCCAATCATCATACGCCACAACTGCGTCGCAAAGACATAGATGCCGCCGGAGACGCCTATAGTTGCCGGAATAGCGAAGATTTCAAGCGATTGAATAAAAACTAGTAACGCACCAGACAAGATCGCCGGTGCCGCCAAAGGAAAGGTGATACGAAGGGTCGTTTGCCATTGATTAGCGCCACTCACATGAGCCGCGTTTTCCAATGTAGGGTCCATGTTTTTAAATGCGGTGACCGTAAAAATAAACACATACGGCGCCAAAGACAGTGCCATCACGAAGATCAATCCGCCCATGGTGAAGATATCGAATAAAGGCTCATTAGTTCCGGCTAACCATTTCCAAAATAGGTTCACAAAGCCAACCCTGGGAGTGCCCAGATAGGCCCAGGCAACTGCAACCACCACCGGTGGCATAATAAAAGGCAGAATAGCAATCATACTGATATAGTCTTTGAAGGGCGTGTCCGTCCGCCCAACGATCCACGCTAACGGAACGCCTATCAATATCGATAAAATTGTGACACCGATCGACATAATAGCCGTGTTTCGTAATACCTCGCCCATGTAGTCAGCTTGGTAAATCGCGATAAATGCATCGAGGTTATATTCAGGGCTATTTAGGCTTGGTTTTATACTACCTAGCAGCAGCCAAAATAGGGGATAAAGTACCAGGAATCCGACAACAAGAAGGCATCCCCATTCGAGCATTCGAACAGTGCTTGGGAACTTGAACATCATAAACGAACGAGGATGCTTCTTCGATTAGAACTGCCGTTGACTATTTTTTCTTTTTAGCCTCACGAATATGCTTGGTCATGAAAGAACGGTATGTGTCCTGTTCCTTATAGATCATCTCCGCATTGGAACTTAGCGCCTTGAATGGGTAAGGAATGCCCTTAACGTGCGGTACGTCTGAACGCGCGGAATTGATCTTTACTTCCTGCGTAATTACCGTTTGGCCTTCTTTGGACAAAATCCAACGATAAACCTTTTCCGCATTTTTTGGATTAGGGCCGCCCTTGACCAATCCGAAAGATGCAGGCACCACCGGCGTACCTTCTTTCATTGAAGCGATCTTGATTTTGGCACCCTTATTAATACGCCGGATGGCGATATATTCGAACACCATAGTCACATCACGCTCGCCAGTGGCAACTCGTTCGGTCGATGAGCCCATACGCGATTGGACCAATGCACCGTTATACAAAAGGCCCTTTATGTAATCCTTTCCAAACTGATCACTACCGTAGAAGAAATCCCACAAACCTGCAGATTGGAAGGGATCAACCAATACAAGACGATTTTTCCATTTTGCTGTGGTGAGTTCTGCAAAACTCTTCGGTTCTTCGCCGGGCTTCACATTATCTGTGTTATAAATCACCTGCAGAGTTGGTGCACGCAAACCAACCCACTGAGCTTTAGTGTCTTTGCCCCAATCGGGGAAACTCTTTGCTTCTGGGAATTGGGTAACATTTTTAACCCAACCTTCTTTGGCAAGATGATACCAGCCGGGCGTGTAACTGAAGTGGATCATATCGATTTTACCTTTACCCGCAGTTCTCTCAGCGACAAACCGTTGATACAGGCTCACACCACCAGCTGTAATCGATTCCACTTTAATGTCCGGAAACTTTTTCTCAATAGCTTTAACGAGTGTCCCTTGCGCCGCAGTTGTCAGCGACGAGTAGAATACCAAATTCTTTGCTATTGCAGAATGAGATGCAAAAAAAGCAGCAGCGGCAAATGCAGAAACTGCCAAAAATTTAGTCGGTCGATAGTTCATCCGATTCTCCTTGGGGCAACCCATGAGGGCTGCGGCTACCTGTTAAAGGTCCTGAGGCCCACTCATATTCTTTGGACGGGCCAGACCCGACAACGAGCGCTTTTTTTTGATGTTATTTTTCTTGTGACGCCCGCGATCAAATTAGACCGTATTTTGGTAGCTGAGTCAAAGAAAATGCTGCAGCGCAGCATGCAGCTATATAATTCTGAATCTTAATTAACCCTAGGTCGCTGGCCCCGCAATGCCGGCGTCGATTGCTCATAAGCATGACCGATCCGGAACGCACCCCCTTCATCGCCAGGCAAAGTCGTGATTTGAATTGCCATGGGTAAACCCAAAATAGGGTCGCGCCCTGTCGGCACTGAGAGACCTGGAAATCCAATGAAATTTTGTAGCCCGACTAAGTTTCGACCTAGACCAATAAAATCCATTTCCTTACCATTAACAGTCGCTATCACCGTATCAACCGGTGCGGCAAGGCAAGGATAGCCTGGTGACAACATGCAATCATAGCCGCGCAACATACCGGTCATCATTCGTTTTATTGCCTCCCGTCGGTTGAGCGCGTCGATATACATGGCCAACGTGGTCTTTTCTGCGTTTACAATCNGTTCTTGAAGACGGCTCCCATAACCACCTGGATTGCCAGCATGCCTTTCACCATGTACCCGAAAAAATTCCGCATCGGCAATTGCCCGGCGATGAGGATTGATCTCGTCAGCGAACGAACACCTTACTTCTTCTACCGCAGCGCCAAGCCCCCGCAAAACTTCGACTGCCGCATCAAAAGCATCAACAATCGGTTTATCAATATCCACATCAATCAGGTCCGGGCAAACCGCTAGCTTTAAACCCTTCACCCCTCTCTCCAGGTCAGCAGTAAAATCTGGGACCGGTAAATCTGCGGAAAAAGGGTCGTCGGGATCATAACCGGCAAGACCCTGCAGCAAAAGGGCGCAATCACGCACCGTGCGGGTCAACGGTCCAACATGATCAAGGCTTGTCGNGTTGGGAAAGACACCACGCACACTAATCCGTCCGTGGGTGGGCTTTAATCCAACAGTACCACAGATTGCTGCAGGCCCGCGCACAGAACCGCCAGTGTCCGTGCCAAGCGCACCTGGAACCATATGAGCGGCAACTGCTGATCCAGAACCTCCACTGGACCCGGACGGTACCCGGCGCGTATCCCAGGGATTGCGACATGCCCCATGGTGTTCATTCTTGGTCGCGGATTCTGCAGCAAATTCAGCCGTATTACATTTTCCGATCATAATTGCTCCCGCATCACGAAAGCGTTGAACACAGCAGGCATCCTCTGTGGGTACATTATTAGAAAAAAAACTCGAGCCCTGGGTCGTACGCACGCCGGCGCTATCGATTATATCTTTGACGCCAATGGGAATCCCGTGAAGAGGGCTCCGAATATTGCCGGCCACCACTTCTTCAGTTGCCTGCTTTGCTTCCGCTCGGGCACGGTCATGGGCGACGGTGATGAAAGCGTTGAGCATTGGATTCAACGCCTCAATACACGCTAAATGCGCCTCGACCACCTCAATAGGCGACGCTTCTTTGGAGGCAATTTTTTCGCCAAGTTCGGCTATTGTAAGATCGCACAGATCATTTCCAACCATGACTTCTCTCCACTTTTAAATTTGCGTAAGTGCCTTCAAAACTGCTTCAGAAGAATCAAACAACTGACGATCCTTAAAACGTCCACTTATCAATTGCAGGCCGACGGGCAATCCGTTCGGACCTTCAAATAGCGGCAGTGTAACTGCCGGCGTACCGAGTGCCGTCCACGTGGAATTGAAAATGGCGTTGCCTGTAGCTTGTAGCCCTTCGGGCGGCTCGCCGGGTGCTGTCGGTGTAATCAGTATGTCAAAATCTTCAAGATAATCGTCGGCCTCCATTCGTAATCGCTCTAACCGGCGAGTGCAATTCCGGTATTCCTCGTAGCTAGTCACCATACCGTCTTTCATCCGACCCTCGCGCATTGCCGGACTAATTTGATTGATCCGATTGAAACGCTCCCAAGCTACGGTACGGCAAAATTCAAAGCCACTAATAGTGCCGTGCAGCTCTTCAAAAGTACCATCAATTCCAGGTAATTCCGCATCACTAATGCTAGCGCCCATTGCGGCGAGCTTAGTCACCGCCGCTTCCATATATGATTGCATATAGGGCTCCGCCTGATCCCAAAATGGCGTGCGGTAGACACCGATAGCCAAATTACTAATTTCCGGCGGTGCTAAAGCTACCGGTTTTTGTTCCAACAATACCGCGCGCAATAACGATAAATCTTCGACCGTGCGTACCATCATGCCGAGCGTATCGATGGTGGGTGTGTTGCCCATTACACCGGAATTATTGATGTCGCCATAGGTCGGCTTGTAGCCGATTGTGCCGCAGAAAGCAGCAGGACGTATGACCGACCCGGTTGTTTGGGTTCCGTAAGCAAAAGGAATCATCTTATCGCCAACTGCCGCCGCCGAACCAGAAGATGACCCGCCCGGCGTATGGGCCGGGTTAAAAGGATTGCATGTTTTACCGGGCGTTTTGTGGCCGAATTCGGTGCTCACAGTTTTACCAAGCAAAACGGCACCGGCGCTCCGGGTGATGGCGACGCAGGCCGCATCCCGTCCGGGTAAGTGGCCTCGATGAATTTCTGTGCCATATCCAGTCGGCATATCGGCGGTATCTATGATGTCTTTGACACCGAACGGCACCCCCGCTAGCAGACCCCTATTATCTGCATTATCTATTTCCCGAGCGCGGGCAATTGCGCTGCTGTGATCCAAATACTCCCATGCAAGCACTGTACTATCGCGATCAGTTATGCGCTCTAAACACGCCGTGGTCCAAGCCTCGGCTGTTAGGTTACCTGCTTCAATAGCGCGCAAACCTTCGGCCGCTGTTAATTCATGGACTTCACTCATAATTAACCTCCCCTCTATATAACCACATTATCACTAGATCTATTTGGCTTAAACGGGGCCAGCTCAGTATTGTGCAAGTCGCCGGCACGGATAACACAAAAGAACGTAGCGCGTGAGTGCCTGAGGGCATTGCAAACAATATCTTGGGCCATACAAAGCAAACGATGATCTCTGCCAAATACAATTGTGGAACGTTAATACTAAAACATCGAACTCTAACCGGGAGCGGACATGAGATGCGGTTAAGAGACCGGCTTCTCGATAATCAGCCCGGCGACTGCCATTTCTGCGATTTCAGTGTCCGAATATTCCAGTTCGGCGATGATTTCGCCCGAGTGTTTCCTAAGCCCTGGTGTAAGAATTTGTTCGCGCGCCGAAGTCCCTCGGCCCCTTCCGTTACGACAATAAGAAGGTTTTCTAAACCCATGACTCTAATATTCGGCACTGTGGTGCAATTGAAAAATTCATCTCAGCGGCTCAAACAAATCATCCACTACCAATGCAACCGGACCTGTACATAGGGCTGGATCACGGCATCACTGTCATTGTTCGCATATGCAGCATATGACTAAAATGTTAGCATGTTGAGCCCCCCGCCAGCTCAAATTGTAAAACACAATTTATTAATATTAATAATATAATATAATTAATTCAAGAACTTATAGAAGGATTGCCGCAGCGATGATTGTTGGCACATATGTTGCAGCGCAGTATCGCAAAATAAAAACGCCTCGAGGAAACAAAGATAATCTTGCGAAGGATCGTCTTGCTCGCGCTCCTTTGCCAATAAACCAGAGGAGTTTCTCATGCACTACAAGACAACCAAGGCCAAATCGTTTGCACTTTCCGTCTCGGCCGTCGCGCTTACGGCCGGTATTTTTCTTTCCGCGACGGCCCCTGTGCGGGCGGGGGAGACACTGACGATTTTTTCCGCCGTCAGCACCACCAACGCCATGAACGAAATCGTCGCCGCCTATAAAAAGAAGGTCGGCAAAATTCGCGTCTCCTTCGGCGCTACCTCGACGCTCGCCAAGCAGATCGAAAACGGCGCGCCAGCCGATATCTTTCTGTCCGCAGACAACAAGTGGATGGACCGTTTGGAGAAGAAAAAACTCATCATCAATGATACCCGGATACCGGTCGTCGCTAACAGCCTTGCCCTGGTTGCTCCGAAAGGCAGCGATTTCACGATCAAGGTCGAGAAGGGCATGAAGCTCACCGAAGCACTTAAGGGCAAGCGCCTCGCGGTGGGCGATACCGATCACACCGCGGTCGGGCTTTATTTTAAGGATTCGGCGAAATATCTCGGCATCTGGAAAAGCGTCGAGCCGACGCTGGCTAAGGCCAATAGCGTGCGCGCGGGTCTGGCCATGGTTGAACGCGGCGAGGTCGGTGCCGGCGTCGTCTTCAAGACCTCTGGTCTGGTCAGTAAGAAGGTGACGATCATCGGCGAGTTCCCGCAGGAATCTCACGGTCCGATCACCTATCCGATTGCCCAGATAATCACCAGCAAGAACCCGGACGTGAGGAAGTTTTATGACTTCCTAAAAACCGACGAAGCAAAAGCTGCCTTCGCGAAATACGGCTTCATTCCGATCATCAAGTAACCGTTCGGGCCGCTTCCGCAATAATCCGCGACAAAAGGAGAGATAACGGTTCATGATGGAACTTTCTGAAATCGAAAGCGAAGCGATCTGGCTCAGCCTGAAGGTTTCCATTTGGGCGGTGGCGTTTAGCATCCCCTTTGCGCTGGGCTGTGCCTGGCTTCTTGCCCGTCGCGAGTTCATCGGCAAGAATATCCTGAACGGCATCATCCATCTACCCCTGGTGCTTCCGCCCGTCGTTATGGGCTATCTGCTGCTGGTCTCCTTCGGCACTAAGGGATTCCCCGGCGCCTTGCTCAAGGAGTGGTTCAACCTCACCTTCATCTTTTCGTGGCGCGGCGCTGCCCTGGCGGCGGCAGTGGTGTCTTTTCCCCTGATGGTGCGGACGATGCGACTCAGCTACGAAGCTATGGACGAGAAGCTCGAAGCAGCGGCTCTGACACTGGGCGCGACGCCCTTCCGGGTTTTTTTCACCGTTACCCTGCCGCTGATCATGCCGGGCGTGCTCGCCGGGTGCATTCTCGCCTTTGCCCGTTGTCTTGGCGAGTTCGGCGCGACAATCACCTTCGTTTCTAACATCCCCGGCGAGACCAGAACCATACCAATCGCCATCTTCAACTTGATCCAGCAGCCCGAAGGCACGGCGCTGGCGATGCGCCTGGTGATCATTTCCCTGGTACTCGCCATGGTGGCTCTAGTCGGTGCGGAAATGATGAACAAGAAACTGTCGAAAATTCTCAACGGATAGATCGATAAGGAGATTGGCTTTTGACTCAGATTAAACTGACCAAACAACTTGGCGCCCTAAAACTCGCGGTCGATGTGGAACTACCGCCACAGGGCCTGACCGTGTTCTTCGGGCCGTCCGGCTCGGGTAAGACTAGCGTCGTCAACCTGATGTCGGGTCTGATGAAGCCAGATGCCGGCTATATCAAGGTCGGCGATCATGTGTTGTTCGATTCAGAAAAGAAATTTTCCGTGCCGCCGTTTAAACGGCGTATCGGCTACATATTTCAAGAGGCGCGGCTGTTCCCGCATCTCACCGTCCGCGCGAATCTGAATTACGGCTACAGCGACGGCCTACAGATCCGGTTCGACGAAGTGGTCGAACTGCTCGGCATTGAGCATCTGCTGGCNCGGCGGCCACATCATCTGTCGGGCGGCGAGAAACAGCGGGTCGCGATCGGCCGTTCGCTGCTTACCAATCCCAATCTCCTACTGATGGACGAGCCGCTGTCGGCGCTCGACGAGTTGCGCAAGGAGGAGATCATTCCGTTCATCATCCGGGTACGCGACGAATTCTTCACCCCGATCATCTACGTCACCCATGCGATGAAGGAAGTCGAGCGCTTGGCCAACACCATTGTGGTGATGAAGAACGGCGAGGCGACACATCACGGCCCGCAGTCGGAAATCCTTCCGGTTCTGCAATCAGCGCGTCTCGAGAACGTCGCCGCATGACCCGGCGGGCGTGAGCGGATGCGGCGGACGGAAGGACCGATTATTATGACGACCGATAACTCAGAGCGGGGACACGAGCATGCCCATGGCCCTGACTGTGATCCCGCCCCTGACCACGACCCTGGCTCCGAACATGACCATGAACACGGGCATCATCATGCGTTTCACGATATGGGCGGTGAGCCGCGGCCGGGCTTCATCATCCAGGAGCACGACCCGTCCGAGTTCGACAAGGACGTCGATGTCCTAGTCAATCTGCTGGCCTCGAAAGAGGTGGCGCTGGTGCGACCGGACGAACGGCGGCGCGGCATTGAGGAATTACCCCGCGAGGTCTATTTTTCAGTGCCATATTACCAGCGCTGGCTTTACGGCGTCGCGGCGATCCTGGTCGAAAAAAATTGTCTAACAACGGATGAAATCGCGGCAACGATGGACAGGCTGCGCGGTGGGGAGAGCTGATTCGTGGCGCGCGCAGCAGGTGCAGTGAAAGCGCCGATCTACGGCATCGGCGATCAGGTGCGGGTGGCCGCGCGGTTCCCTCAGAGTGGTCATATCCGCGCGCCGTTCTATCTCCGCGGCAAGTCGGGGCGCGTCCTCCGCTATTACGGTAGCTTCTACGACCCGACCGCTTTGGCGCAGGGCGTTTTGACTCCGCCGGTTTGCGGCCTCTACCAAGTCCTTTTTGCGTTTGACGATGTCTGGCGCGACGTCAGGGACGGCGACATGCAAAACGACGGCGCGGACACCTGCATCGTCGCCGATATCTACGACAATTGGCTGGAGCCCGATTATGAGTGACACCCCTTCCAAAACACCCACCATTTCGTCGACCGCGGCGCTGATCGAACGCAGCGTTGCCGCCGGCGAACATGAATTATTGGAAAAGGCGCTCCGTGCACTGTTGTTGGAAAAGAGCGTAATCGACGCGGATCAGCTGGCCTATTACCGCGCCGAGGTCGATACACGCGGGCCGTTTCTCGGCGCCAGCCTAGCAGCGCGCGCTTGGACCGACGCGAATTTCAAGACCTTCCTGCTTGATGCCCCGAAGGAGGCAGTTTACGAGCATCTCGGCATTCGCATCTCGCAAGGTCCCGAATTCATAGTGCTGGCGAACACGCCGACGGTGCATCACGTCATCGTCTGTACGCTCTGCTCCTGCTATCCGAAGGCGATCCTGGGCCTGCCGCCAGAATGGTACAAAAGCTTCGCCTACCGTTCGCAAATGGTGGTCGAGCCGAAGGCGATTCTGGCAGAGTTCGGGACGCATTTGCCGGATGATGTCGAGATCCGGGTCGTCGATAGCACCGCCGATATGCGCTACATGGTCCTGCCGATGCGCCCGGCCGGCACCGAAGACATGACCGTCGAGCAGTTGCAGGTATTGATCACCCGCGACAACCTGATCGGCGTGACCCTGCCAACCCTCTCCTAAAGCACCCACCGAAGCGGATTATACAGCGGCGGCCTCGGCAAAGTCACGGGCCAGCCGTGTCAGTTTGCGCTCGCTGCCCGCCGTCGAAAGAAACGTCACGCCGTAGGGCACGCCGGCTTCGATGACGCCGAACGGCACGCTGATCGAGGCCAGGCCGAGCGGATTAGCAAAATTAGTGTAGTAGCCGTTATTGAAACTCGGCGTGAACGGATCGGCGAGCGCTTCGGCCACCGTAACCACCGTGCCGACCGTCGGCACCATCAACGCGTCATACTCGGCCCAGAAAGCTTTAAGCGCGTGCCGCGTCTCGGCTACCTGATATAGCGCCTGATAAACTTCGACGGCGCTTTGCTTCTTGCTGCCGAGGATCAGGTTTCGGACCGCCGGCACGCCAGCCTCCGGATGCGCTTCTAGAAACGCACCGACCGAAACATAGCGTTCGGCCACGAAGGGCCCGAAAAACATTAGCGCGTTGATAGCGAGAAACGGCGCGTAATCGATACGCGCGACCGCGCCGGCGCAAACCTCTACGGCAGAGAGCGCGTCGGCGAACAGCGCCTCGGTCTCGGTATTGTCGAAGAACTCCAACTGCGCTGCCATCGGCACGGCGAGGCGCCAAGGCTGGGCCCCGGCCTCATCCCCCAACGGATAGTCAGGGGTTGAAAAACAGTCCGCCGCGTCATAGGCGGCGAGTGCCTCGAACGCTGCCAGCGCGTCCACCGGCCCCTTGGCGTAGAGCGAGATCGTGTCGAAAGAACGGCAGGCGGCGAGCCCGCCGCGGCGGCAGGGGAGGGGAAGCCCTCGACGGACGGCGCCCGGAAACGTCCACCGAGCATGTTGCAGACGGTCGCTCATCACCCCGAGCTGGTGGAGCCCTTCCTCGACTTCGCCACGGTGATCGCGCATCAGGGAGTCTTG
>PAXN01000037.1 GCA_002715005.1 Rhodospirillaceae bacterium | reverse complement strand
CGTTCTACAACAACTATCGTCGAATGATGCACCGTATTCAGGTACAAGGTAGTGTCCCTTATTAAGCTAACGATGCTTCATTGATTGGTCGCATAGAAGATGGAAAAGGGTTATGCGATGGAAATCGCTGCCGGTTAAGAAAAGGAAATTGTAAATGAAGATTACTGCGGTAGATGCCCTTAAAGTAAGGGTGCCTATTAAGGGCGATTATCGGATGGCGAAGGGTGTTCACAAAGCTCTCGATAGTGTCTTGGTGCGAGTTGTGACGGATGAAGGCATTGTCGGTGTGGGTGATATTCACCAAGGTGTGGCGGGATACACCTCGGAGACAGTGGATACAATTTTTAGCATCATAACGGGGGCCTATGCGCCTGTACTTGTTGGCCAGGAACTGGATTCACCAGAACGCCTCCATCGTTTGCTCACCGAGGAACGTATGGGTAATCCTTTTGCGCGGTCTGGGATCGAGATGGCAATTTTTGATATATTGGGTAAACAAGCCGGTTTAAGCGTGGCAGGGTTGCTAGGCGGTCCGGTGCGAAAAAGTATATTATTAAGCGGCGGTATTGGAATTGAGACGCCAGAAGTGGCCGCCAAAAAAGTTACGGACATTGTTGAGGCGGGATACCGCACGATCAAAGTAAAAATTGGTACTGACGATGTTACTCAGGACATCGCGCGGGTTCGCGCCTGCCGTAGGGCCGTGGGTGACGATATTGCAATACGTATAGACGCTAATGCTGGCTACAACATGACCGATGCATTGATGGTAGTTAAGGCCCTTGGGGAATTAAATATCGAGCATATCGAACAGCCTGTTGCTGGTGAGGATTGGGAAGGTATGGCGCGCTTGCGTGCGTTAGGTGCAGTGCCCATTATGGCCGACGAGAGTATAGTGACCCCATCGGATGCTTACCGTTTAGTGCATATGGGGGCTTGTGACGTTATAAAAATTAAAATTACCAAGGTGGGTGGGTATATTAATGCGCGCAAAATTATTGATGTTTGCGAGTCCAGCGGGACCGAATTAGTGATCGGGCAGGGGCTGTGTTCGAGTATCGAAGCGGCTGCAGAGGCTCAATTGGCTTGTGCCTTTTCTCACGTTTGCACTGTGGCGGAAATGGTCGGACCAGCAAAGTTGCGGGACGATTTGACCGACTCACCTATTTCCTTGGAAGGTGGGCAACTCAGTTTGCCGGAAGGCAATGGTATCGGTATCGATTTGTCTGAGGAGAAGGTGGCGCAGTATACTGTTGGTGGAGAAATTACAGCGCCTGCATCATAACAAATACATTAATTATTTATATAAATTATTAAAACAACTATACTACTGCAGTAAAGCTAATAGTTATTCTCTCTTCATCAGAATCATGTAAAAGTACCTTATGTTTTAAATTACTATTAAATAATACTAGTTTACCTTCAGTCGGTTCATACCCTATATTTTCTACATTATACGTATTATTAGTAATTACTGGGACAGATATCATTTTTTCAGAAGAAGGTGACTCGAATACTAATTTTGAAGAATTTTTTGAAGATTTGATAAAGTAAATACCAGAGAAAAGGCTATTTGGGTGGTTGTGTACATCCATGGAGCAGCCTTTTTCGTAAATATTTACCCACATATTTTTAATAATTATATTAGAATCTGGTATAAATATTCCGTTTTCTTTTGCAAATATAAATGTTTCTTGAGTAATAAATCGCGTGATTTTTTCAAATGCAGGGTGCAGGTGTATCTCGTTCTGGTTCTCAATGGTTGTGTAGACGTTGCATGCCCATTCTTCAGGGCGGCTGTTGGGCGTTGCGTCACGCAGCTGTTTGACAACTTCCTGTAGTTCTTTATTGAGGCGTTTGGGGGCTGGATGCTCAGACACTTGAACGGGGCAGGGAAAGAGTTCGAGTAAGCGGGTGTGCTGGCTGAGGTCGGTCACTGGCACTGGTTGCCTTCCTTAAAGTGTAGCATTAAAGGAAATGCTGATGCGTTCGCCATCAACCATATTTGCCGGCACACTATGCCGCAAGGCGCTATCAAATACCACAAGATCTCCAGATTGTGGTCGATAGAATGATGTCATGCTATTGAAAGCATTGTCACGCATGATCGGCGGTCGGATCATCGTGTCGGCTTGGGGCGAATGAAATAGCAATTCCGAGCAGTTTTCCGGTGCTTTGATGTAATATACCCCGGTCATTATATGATTGGCGTGTTTGTGTATTTCTTGGCTCATCCCGTACTGATAAACATTCGCCCAACATTGTGTAATGCGGAGATTGTTTTCTGCAAGCGGATAGGCCATTAATTCGCCAAACGCGGTAAGGCATTGCATCGCAATGTCAGTAAATTCTCGAAATGCTGGTTGCTCGTGCAAAGCGCAATTATTCGTAATTGTAGTGTAAACATCGCATGCCCAACCATCGGGCTTGCCATTTGGGGTGTTTCCGCGAATAGCATCTAATTCTCCGATGAGACGTTCGTTCAATTCTGTCCCATTAGGCAAGCGCGTCACTAGGACGGGTACGGGAAACAATTTATCAATTTTGCGCACTGTCTCTTCCGGCATGACCCACCTCGTATTATCACGACCCTAATTTGTGGCTCGGAATATACGACATTGTCCCTTTAGACGACACTGCAAGATGCGAAAAGTTTTGAAGTATTTACTTAAAAATTTACCAGAATATTTATGCGATTTGATTTAGAATTAGTGGTATTATAATATATAAAGTATAGTTGAAATAAAAATAGAAATTATATATTTTTTATTACAGTATAATTTATAGGAAATATAATATAAACATTAAAAAGTATAATCTAGAATTTATAAAAAAGTATTAGGGCTCTTTTAGTGGCTCTATAACGGCGTGATCAATTAAAATTTAGATGGTTTGGGTTGTTCTTAACGGTCCCATGTTACATCTGGCTAACAAATTCAGAGAGAAAAATGATTACTATTTACGGTCTTAGAAATTGCGATGTGTGCCGAAAGGCCATGAAATGGCTAGCTGCGGAGGGTATCGAGGCGACAATGCATGATTTCCGGAAAGATGGACTTGATGGGCTTCTATTGGCGCAATGGCTAGATATTTGTGATTGGGAAATACTTTTGAACCGCCGGGGTACTACTTGGCGTAAGCTTGGCGACCTGCAAAAAGTTGATATGGATCGATTTAAAGCGGAAAGCTTAATTCTGGTGAATCCAAGTCTACTCAAACGGCCGGTGATACCTTTAGGGAATAAGATCGCAGTGGGATTTAAAGAGGCAGAGCAAAAAGCTGTTCGACAGTTTACTTTTAATAAAGCGTGAATTGCTGACGGGTCTATTATAAAAACCCGATTTCTAGGGCATGAAATTATTTAACGGATCAACTCAGAAATAAATAGGGAGTAATGAAATGGAATGTAGGATGGATGGGCGTAACGCGCTGATAACGGGAAGTAGTCGGGGCCTTGGCCGTGCGATGGCAATAAGCTTTGCATCGTCGGGTGCCAATGTCGTTGTTTGCGGACGCCGGGAGGATGTCTTGGCGGAAACCCAAAAAGAAGTAGAGGCGGTAGCCGATGGAAAAGTGATTGCTATTGTTTCAGATGTTAGCTCTGCTGATGGAGTAAATACGCTGCTAGACGGCGCGGAGAGTGCACTTGGTCATATTGATATTCTTGTCAATAATGCGGGGGCTTCGAAACGGGCGCCCTTTTGCGAAATTACCGATAAAGAATGGGCTTATGATTTTGAGTTGAAGGTATATGGCGCTATTCGTACCTGTCGGCGACTGATGCCTGGTATGATGGAACGCAAATGGGGCAGAATTATTAATGTACTGAATGTTGGAGCTAAAGCGCCTCCGGGCGGTGGGGCACCAACCGCAGTATCACGTGCCACTGGCATGGCGATTACCAAGGTTCTTTCAAAGGAGGGGGCGCCTCATAATGTTCTTGCAAATGCTTTGCTGGTAGGGCGCATTGAAAGCGATCAATGGCTTAATCGTTGGGAAGATACCGATAAATCGATGACCTATGATGAATTTCTAGATGATATGGCGAAAGATTTAAAACTTCCCATTGGCCGTCTCGGCACTGCGGAGGAGTTTGCGAACTTGGCGTGTTTCCTGTGTTCGGATGCGGGTTCTTATATCAATGGCGTTGCGATAAATGTAGATGGCGGGACCAGCCCAGCGGTTTAGATTTCCATGCATTGCAGGCGGCATCGCGGTACTCCTCGTTGCGGTGCTGCTTTCAGCTTGCCAAGGTTATCAAAATATGGCGAAGAGCCCAGCCTCCGATACCTTTCTTTCAGGGGTACCGCGAGAGCTCACATTGGTCAGCTATAATATTCGCACTGGTATCGGTATAGCTTCTCCTGGAACCAGTCCTTATCATACACAGTTTTGGAAGAAGAGCCTCCCGCGCGTGGCAGCCGCTATTAGGTCTACCAGCGCAGATATAGTCGCCGTGCAGGAATTACTCGAGGGCCAAGAGGAGGAACTAGGACGCTTGCTGGGAATGAATTACGCATATGCGCGACATGGCATCGTTGGACCAGGTGATTGGTGGGGTGTCGGTGTCCTTTCAAAATTTCCTATCACATCCTCTTTTCGTGATGTGATTAGTACCGGCAGCGGCAACACGCGCTCTAATGCCGTGGTGACGGTCGAGATAGATGGCAGCCCGCACGTTTTTATCAGCATCCATAAAGACAATGATTTAGGCGACGGCGTATCAATCGACCGTACTGCCGATACCGCAAACGAGTTTTTGGGACCGGTTTCAGTGATGGGCGATTTCAATCTTTGGCCCGATGATCCAATAATGAAGAAGATGCCAAAGAAACTCTCCGATAGTGCAGATCATGTCGATACGCCGGGTAGCCGAGAGTTAAAAAGAATCGGCACACTCAACGGTACTCACCACGCCGATCATGGCGGACGGGTTGATTCGATCTGGATCGACCCTCGATTTTACGAAGTTCTTGATACGTATCTTATGGATAAAGGTCATTGGGACGCCTCCGATCATTACGGCGTCGTTCTTCGTGTGCGAGTTAAGCAAGAAAACTAATGGTCCGCGCCGTCTAAACCAAGTTTGGAGCTAGCTCCATGCCTCCACTCAGCGGCGGATGCTACTACTAAATCGCTTATGCTGCTTCCCTCAATGCTTGGCGCAGGCAATACTGTAACATTCCGCCGTTGTTGAAATATTCTAGCTCTACTTCGGTGTCGAGACGACAAGTCAGAGTGATTGATTGGGTTGTGCCGTCCGCACGGGTAATTTTACAATCTATATCCTGCCTTGGTGTTAACCCACCTGAAAGGCCTTCAATATCGAATTGCTCTGAGCCATCTAGTTTAAGGGTTACCCTGCTCATGCCATCTTTGAATTGTAACGGCAGAATACCCATGCCGATCAGGTTTGAGCGATGGATACGTTCCAAGCTTTCCGCAATAACTGCGCGAATTCCAAGTAGCTTAGTTCCTTTCGCAGCCCAGTCACGTGACGAGCCAGTGCCGTATGCCTGGGCGCCAATTACAACCAAGGGAATGCCAGCATCTTTATACCGCATCGCCGCATCAAATACGGTCATTTCTTCTCCATCGGGCCAATGGCGTGTATAGCCGCCTTCGCGTCCACCCATCATTTCGTTTCTAAAGCGGATGTTGGCGAAGGTACCGCGAACCATGACTTCATGGTTGGTGCGACGGGCGCCAAAGGTGTTGAAGTCTTTCTGCCCGATCCCTTTTTCAATCAGATACTGACCAGCGGAATGGTCTTTCGGGATAACACTGATTGGCGAGATGTGGTCAGTTGTGGTCATGTCTCCCGCCATGATGAGGCACCGAGCACCTTTAATATCGTTGATCGCAGCAAGTCCAACTTCCATGCCCTCAAACAAGGGTGGGTGTTTGATATACTCGCTATCGGTCGGCCATTGAAACTCGACGCCCGTAGTGGTTTCCATTGCTTGCCACTCGGCTGTGCCGTCGGTGATGTGTTGATAGCGACTGCGGAACATATCGGGCGTGATGACATCTTCAATTATCTGTTGCACGTCTTCTGGCGCAGGCCAGATATCTTTCAAGAATACTGGATTACCATCCTTATCGTTTCCCAAAGGATCAGTAGTGAGGTTAATATCGAGTGAACCTGCCAGAGCGTAAGCGATGACTAGTGGTGGGGAGGCAAGATAGTTGGCACGACATTGCGGATGCACCCGACCTTCGAAGTTACGATTACCGGAGAGAACGGCACCAACGACGAGATCATTCTCATCAATGGCATCGGCTAGGGGTGTCTCAAGCGGCCCAGAATTACCCATACATGTGACACAGCCGAAGCCGACAATATTGAAGCCTAGAGCGTCAAGATCCTCCTGGACGCCGGCTGCCTCAAAGTAGTCTGCGACCACCCGCGACCCGGGCGATACAGAGGCCTTAACCCAAGGTTTGCGCTGAAGACCTTTAGCGCGCGCGTTTTTCGCTAATAAGCCCGCAGCAAGCATAACAGAGGGATTTGACGTATTAGTGCAACTCGTGATCGCGGCAATCATAATTTTGCCGTGCTCGAGATTAAAATCTTTGCCTACAACCGACACTTCCTTCGCTTCAGCTGAGCCGGTCATATCTTTAAGTATATCGGAAAAATTCTGCGGTACCTGGCTTAACGGTGTTTTTTGATTTGGTCGTGATGGTCCAGCCACGCAGGGTTCGATAGTGCTGAGATCTATTTCGACGATATCTGTATAAACTGGCTCTTTAGCCGCTGGGTCACGCCATATGCCTTGTTCCTTAGCATAGGTCTCGACAAGAGAAATCTGCTCGTCACTCCGTCCGGAAACGCGAAGATATTCGAGGGTTTTATGGTCTATTGGTGAAAAGCCCATGGTGGCTCCGTACTCCGGCGACATGTTGCCAAGAGTAGCGCGATTGGTAGCACTCATATTATCGAGGCCGGGTCCACAGTATTCGACGAAATTTTGCACTACGCCATGGTCGCGCAGCATTTGCGTTGCGGTTAAGGCAATATCGGTGGGCGTGGCCGCCGGGCCTAATTCGCCGGACAATCGGCAACCTATCACATCAGGGATTAGCATTGAAATCGGTTGCCCTAACATGGCTGTTCCGCCTTCGAGACCCCCAACACCCCAGCCGAAGACGGCAATGCCGTTAACCATGGTGGTGTGGCTATCCATGCCTAAAAGGCTGTCTGGGATGGCGTAACGTTCGCCATCTATTTCACGTTCCGCAATAACAGTGGCGATGTATTCGATATTGACTTGATGCAATATGCCTGCGCCTGGGGGAACGATACTGACATTCTCGAAAGCTTGCGCGGCCCATTTCAAGAACGAATAACGTTCGCCGTTCCGTTCATATTCAAGTGCTACATTTTTCTGTAGAGCATCTCCAGATCCGTGAAAGTCTGCGATGACCGAATGATCAACGACCACATCAACGGGGATGCGCGGGTTAATCGTTTTGGGGTCGCCGCCTAATCTTTTAACGGCGTCTCGCATAGCCGTGAGTTCGCAGAGCAATCCCATATTTACATCAGGCATAAGTATACGAGCGGGATAAAAATTTATCTCTCGCTCGACTTTCTGGTTTTTAGTCTTGTCACTCGCCGTCCTGGTCCAATTGCCAAGCGCTTTAATATCATCGGCTGTGACAGACACGCCATCTTCGTTACGGAGCATATTTTCGGCAAGTGTTTTCAGAGAATACGGCAAGCCGATGAGGTCTCCCGCACCATTTTCTGAGGCAGCGGCAAGGCTAAAATAAGCGTAATCCTTGCCGTTGGCGTTGAATGTTTTCTTCGCGTTAAAACTATCTTGGCTTGCCATTCTTTTCCCCCCGATTATTCCAGCAACAGTCCTCGGTTAGTCAGCGTATTTCGCGTCCAATTTCATAAAGTGATCGGAGTTAACGGCTTCTTCCCGGTCTTGGAAAGAGGCCATCATATCCATATATTTTTCTGTATGCCCAACGCGGAGAATTTCGTCCGCCATCAATCGCATTGTGTGCATGGCTGCACGTTGTAGATCGCCCGGTGCAATCATCAAATTGAAACCGAGACGTTCTAGTTCACTTTTTTCCAATACCGGCGATTTACCCGACCAAAACATATTATAAAGCTTTGGATAGTCGGCTAGTTCTGTGGAAATCTTCTCCATTTCTTCGAGTGAAGTAGGTGCTTCGATGAAGGCTACATCTGCTCCGGCTTCCATATATTTGTGCATACGCTCAATCGCAGCATCTACTCCCTCGATTGCAAGGGAATCAGTGCGTGCGATGACGACTAAATCTGGGTCTTTTTGGTTATCTTTGATAGCACGGATCTTGGTCACTAACTCTGACGCTGGCACGACAGTTTTGTTTTCCATATGCCCACACCGTTTTGGGAAAGTTTGATCTTCGATATGGAAGCCCGCTATGCCGGAGCGTTCAAAGTCCTTTAAAGCGTGTAGCGCGTTTAATACATTACCATAGCCGGTATCAAAATCGCCAATAACTGGAATATCAACCGCATCTACCATTTGGGTTAGCCGTTCGGTAACTTGCACTGGATTGATCATACCCATATCGGGAATACCTGTGGAACGAGCAATGCCGCCGCCGGTGGCGTAAACGATTTCCGCACCTGCCGCCTGCACGATACGCGCCGAAATGCCATCATAGGCGCCTGGCACAAGAAAGGTTTTTCCGGTCGCGAGCATTTCGCGAAGTTTAGTTGATCCACGCATAGGGTTACTCCTGATAGCAAAACAAAATAAATGGAAATGCAGGCTTGAAAAGACGTACGGACTATTTATCGCATGCTGTGCAAGGCGGTTCAATGGTCGGTCGTTTGGCCCGTAAATGAGAAAGTAAATTGGCTAAAGACCGACCATAATCAAAGCGTCTTAATTAGTAATTCTGGAAATAATTAGAATTGAAAAAAAACTTATGAAAACGGTGTTAGAGTGGATGCTAGCGTTTTGATGAAACTCGTATTTTACGACACCACCAAGAAACGAATTTGACCAGGCTACTCGGGGACTTTCAGATTGGCTTAATGTTCTACTTAGCATACTTCTTTTCAATCTCGCGAATCTTGGATAGTCCGCCGATCTCCCAAGCTTCGTCTAATGGCATAAGTCGGTTTTGTACGGCTTTGCTATCTCCAGTCTCAAATAACGACTGCAAAGTTTCTTTAGCGGCCTTTGCTACTGCGAGAAGTGGTTGGGCATAGAAGCAATCGAGCTTGAACCCCATTTCAGCTACTTGCGCTGACGTTAGTATAGGCACCATGGGGCTAGGCGAATGGTTGTAGAGCAGAGGGATTCGGTTTTTAAAGTAGTCTGCAATTGCTCTGGTATGGTCCAGGTTGTCGGCCACCTCGCAGAATAAGACATCCGCACCAGCCTCGATATAGGCATCACCGCGTGCAAATACGTCTTCAATACCGTTTACTAGATAAGCATCGCAACGAGCGATCAAGACGAAATTAGGGTCCCGGCGCGCGTCAAGGGCCGCGCATAGTTTTTGCACCATTTCCTCTTTTGGGATGAGTGATTTTCCCATCATATGACCGCATCGTTTGGGCCAGGTTTGATCTTCGATGTGGATCCCGGCAACGCCGGCTGCTTCGAATGCTTGTACTGTGCGCCTTGCATTGAGCGCGTTACCGTATCCATTGTCCGCGTCAACAATGACCGGAATATTTACGCCTTCTGCGATATAGCGCGCATTGTTGACTATCTCTTCCATTGAAAGTAGGCCGATGTCAGGGTATCCGCGACAGACAGATGTGCCAGCGCCGGTGACAACGCAAAGTCTAAACCCTACTTGTTCAACTAATTGGGCCGTCATCGCATCGTGGGCGCCGCCAGCAAGAATGAGACCATCCTCCGCCAAAAGTGCACGAAGTTTTACAGTAGCTTTCATGGCTATGGCTTTAAGGGTTTTTCGCCGCCGGGCACTTCAACGTCGAAATTATTCAATACCGAACCGATAAGACCATAGAAGCCGCAAAGGGAGTTTATTTCGACTACACCTTCCGGGCCAAACTTCTCGAGGGCTGTGGCAAAAGTTATATCGCTGGCCCGGAGATCGTTGTTGAGCATTTCGGTTACAAACTCGAAGACTATTTTCTCTTCATCACTATCGAACGCAGGCATCCGGCGTTCGGCGATGGCGTCGCAAATGGCTGGGTTTAATCCTTCGGTTTCAGCGATACGTCGATGTGCAAACCATTCATATTGTGCAGTCCAATGGCGCGCGGTGATTATGATAGCGAGTTCACGCAGCTTGCCGGGTAACACGCCGTTAAAGCGAAGCTGTGCTCCGACTTGTTGAATAAGGTCTCCCAGCACTGGGTGGTGTAACAAAGGCAGGAAGGGCCCACGAATTTCTCCACGTGGGCTAGCAACAAGTTTGTCACGGAATGTTTCTTGGTCTTTTGTAAGGTTGTTAAGATCTACGTTGGGTAGGCGTGCCATTGTAAATTTCTCCCAAAGTTTTTATTTCGTCGCGATCATAAGGCTTGCACATACGCGCGGCAATTGATTGAGTCTAATCAAGTAATGGGGGACTGAGGATTAAGTTTTGGTGGAGTTTTCTCCATCATCTGTCGCAGCTTGTTTTTTCATTGCTTCGTCGGCTTTGGCCGGGGAACGCATTAACAGGAGCAACGGCATAAGCGCAATAACAGCAAACATCATTACTGTGAAATCATGAATATAAGCGATGAACTGGGCTTCGTTTTCGATAACCTTTTCTAAACTTGCCACCCCTTGTGTGTGAGTCAGGCTCCATTTATCCGGTAACTCAGTGTGCTGGAGGCGTTCGTTGTAGAAACTGGCATTTTCTGCGAGGCTTTGACGAGCGGCATGAGTACTGCGGACAAGCATAAGGAACAATACGGATACACCTATGCTCGATGCCATACGTCGAAAGAGGCTGAGGATAACCGACGCGTCCGGCCTGAGGGATGCGGGAATAGTCTGGAAAGCGGCAGTGACCGCTGCAGTTGACATGAAACCTAGTCCAAATCCTTGCAGCAAAATGGCGACCATAATAGGGAAGGGTTCGGTCTCGCGGGATAGTTGTGACAAGAGATAACACGACAAAGCGACGCATGTCATACCTGCAAAAATCACCGGTCTAGGATTGATCCGTTGCAGCATCAAACCGCATAGGAAAGCAGCGATCATAGTGCCAACACCACGTGGCGTCATTAAAATACCGGCCTGCATTGGGGGATAGCCGAGATGGCTCTGCAGGATCGGTGGAATTAGTCCCACATAACCCCACATCATAAAATTTAAGATAAAGCCGAAAATGCTACCGACTATAAAGTCCCTGTTTTTAAAGACAGCTGGGTTGAGGTAGGAATTTCGTGATGTGAAGCAATGGATATTGAATACCCAGAATGTTCCTGCGGCAATAATTGTATAGAGCACAATTTCTGGGGAATTAAACCAGTCAAGTTTTTGGCCATTATCAAGCATGAGCTGGAAGGCGGCAATACAAATGCCCAGGACGATAAAGCCAAACATATCGAAAGGTTTAGAGCCCTCCGGTTTATCGGTTGGCACCAACGTATGCATCATTACTAGTGCAGTAATGCCTAAAGGAATGTTCATCAAGTAGACAACACGCCATCCGAAGAATTCAGTTAATACACCGCCCACCAAGGGGCCTATTACGACAGCGCTCATCCGTCCGGTTTGAAGCCAGCCAAATGCCTTACCTTGCTGTTCCCGAGGGAAAGTAGCAAGGACGACTTGGATGGTGAGGGGATTCAGGCCTGCGGCAAAACAGCCTTGTAGAAAGCGTAGGACAACGATTTCCTGAATGCTGGTGGCTTGGGATACAGCAGTTGAACAGACCAGAAATCCACAAATGACAAAGATATAAAGGCGCTTGCGACCGAACTTCCGGGCAAGCCATGCATAGACTGGGGTGAACATGGCCGCTGCTACGAGATAGGCGGTCAAAATCCAAGAAACTTCGGTGATGGTGGCTGAAAGCGCACCCTGCATTTGCGGCAGGGCTACGCCGGTAGCAAAACTATCCATGCCCTGCATGGCCCCAGCCGGTATGGTTGAAAGCGCGATCAGTAAGCGTTGGCGTTCGCTAAGGGATTTTTCTGTTTCGCTAGCCGACATGTGCAGTCGGGGACTCCAGACGGTTGCTGATTATAGAATGGATTGAAAGGCTTTTTACTGACACCATTTTCTCCTTAGCCTGAAAGCGTTACAATTGCCGCCAGGTTGCGATTTCATGAGGGAACTATGGCATACAAGAAGATTGAGGTGAAACCACTGTCCGGTGCATTAGGTGCTGAGGTGTCCGGCCCGGATCTCTCGAAAAAGTTAGATAGTCAGACATTCAATGAAGTGCATAAAGCATTACTGGAGCATCAAGTAATTTTTTTTCGGAATCAAAAGATAACGCCTCAACAACAGCTCCGATTTGCCAAGCACTTTGGTCCCATTCATGAACACCCTTATATGAAAGGAATGGATGGATGCCCGCAAGTACTCCGTATCAGCCGCACTCCAAAAGATCCGCGTGCTTTCGGTAATGCTTGGCATACAGATCAAATGTTTGTACCGACACCAGCCTTGGGCACTATCCTATACGGTGTCACTATTCCTGACACGGGTGGAGATACATGTTTTGTGAATATGTATAAAGCCTATGACGCTCTGTCCCCAGGCATGAAAAAAATGTTGGCTAAAGTGAAGACTTGGGCTGTNGGNGANAAATTTAANAAATTNGGNGGCGAGAAGCGCGCAGATAGCTGGAAGGGTAAAGCNACGATGCGNGCAAAAATACCGCCCTANAGANCTNCANACAGAAACNGCCCATCCGCTTATTCGCACTCATCCGATTACTAAACGTAAAGGCCTTTATTTTGGTAGTCATGTACAGCATCTCTACGATATGGCGGAGGATGAGTCAGAAGCCATTTTAGAATTTCTTCGCAAACATGTTGTGAAACCCGAATTTACTTGTCGCTTCCGATGGACGGAAGGTTCGCTCGCCTTTTGGGATAATCGGTGTACTCAGCATTACGCGGTCGATGATTACCCCGGTCAATCACGGGTTATGCATAGGGTTACCATAAGAGGGGATCGGCCGTTTTAGGGTCATATAACTTTCACTCTATTCCAGTAATTTAAACGCAATCGCTGAGAGGAAGCCCGATAAGGTAGAGAGTCCGGTTATTGTGCTGCCGCCGAGATGGATGGCCTCAGGGATCATTGCACTTGCAATCATTGTCAGCATAGCGCCCGCTGCTAACCCTTCGATTGCGACGACCCAACCATAGTTGATGCTGCCGCCTAGCCAGTAGCCGAGTCCTGCACCGATGGAGGTCATAACCATCAAACTAAACCACATAAGAAATATTCTTAATCTGCTCCAGCCTTGCTTCTGCATGCCAATAGAACTGCTCATAGCTTCTGGAAAATTAGCCAGGAAGAGGCCAGCGATTAACGTGAAGGGAATGATGGAGGTAAAGGCGACGGCGTTTACGCCATACTGAGCGACGGCGGCTGTCACTGTAACGACAAGGGCTGAGCCAATCACAAAACTCTCAGGTATGCCATCCAGCAAAATGCCGAGCCAGATTGCCATTGGTGCTCCATCGTGCTCTTCGCTTACTTCTTGTANTTGGGTTTCTGTCGGCACTACGGTAGTCGAGGGAAGCGCTAAAATTGCTTCTTTCGTCCATTTTTCAGCTTTTGGGTCGTTGATTTGTTTTTTAGTAAGTACCTGGAGCCTATCGGAGGCAAGAGCGACAGCAGCTTGATCAAATTTCGGAGATTTTTTTCTCCAATAATCAAAATTTTCTTTTGGTAAGGAAAACAATGAGGAATCGTATTTGGCAGTGGCTGTCGCTGTTCGATGGGAGCCGGTTATCAGCGCAATTTCACCCAACACATCGCCGGGCTCTAGGTTGGATATGACTTCGCCACCTTGGGTCACTTCGATATTACCGGACTCGATAAAATAAACGACGTCGCCCTCGTCGCCTTCGGTAAACAATTGTTCTCCAGCGGTATAGGTTCTCTCATTTACGTTAATGACAATCTCTTCCACAAGTTCCAACGGAAGATGACGGACTAACTCACTCGCAGCCAACTGCTCAATAATATATTTGCGACGTTTCGCCTTGCGGCTAGTGAAATAGGCAATTGTTGTTGATGTTTTTCGGAGAAATCCGCCTTTAGAGTTAACGATTTGATCGAGTGCTGCGAATAGGATGCCACCTGCCACTGCACCCATTAGCAGATTTATCAAATGATGTGTAGCTTCTGTTCGCGTGGCTTCGCCTTGGGCATGCATTAGGTGCATTGTGGTAGGGGCGACCAATTCGACTGCTAAGGCAGCAATTAAGGCTCCGCCACCAAAAGCAGTGAAAGCAGCCGTAATACGGTCATTCGGATGCCAGTGCAAACCTAACAAGGAGCCCAAGGGGAGTGATGCAGCCGAAAGCGCACCCAATATTACAGCCCAAGATAAATATTGAATTTCCATAATACTTTACCAACCATACGTTTGGATCTTTAATTCGATTTATAAGGCTTTANTTAGGCAGTATGTCAATTGAAGTTGATAATGATACGCTATCTCGACTCGCTCTTCACTGGGTCTAGACGCATGAGTAATACTAGCGGTATTAGGCACAGCATGATGACGGCCATTAGCTGAAAGTCGTACAAGAAACCGAGGAATTCGGCTTCTAAATCGACCATTTGGCTTAGCTGCATAACACCTGTCTCCTCGTTTACATCCCAATTTTCAGGCATCGGAAGTTTTCTAAGCCGCTCGGCCGTGATGTGTTCTGTCAGGCTGGTGCGAGCGGTTTGGGTGTGATGGACGAGGACGCTCACCAGAATAGATATACCGATGGAGGTGCCAAGACGCCGCGCGAGCGAATTCATTACGGTTCCATCAGGCCGAAGGTCCGCATCCAGACTATAGAAAGCGCAAGCAGTAATCGGTACCGTGAAAGCGCCAATCCCAAAGCCCTGCAAAATGACGATGAAGCTTACATAAATCAGAGGCGTCTCTGGCGTAAGCCATGACAACAGCCACATAGATCCGGCCATAGAAAAAAGACCTAGCAGGACAGTGGGGCGGGGATCTTTCCCTTGAAGCATCCAGCCAGCTATAGTGGCACCTACAATAGCGCCTATACCGCGCATCGACATCACAATTCCGGCACTCATGGGCGTGTGCCCCATGTGATGCTGAACGACTTTTGGTAGTAGTCCGGCCATGCCATAGATCATGAAACCAAGCATGAAAACCATTACCATGCCGATAAAGAAATCCCTGTTTAGGAAAACACGGGGATCCACATACGTATCTTTTGCCGTCATGATATGGATAGTGAAAAGATAGATGCCGATTGCGGCTAACGCTGCAAANCCAATAATTATATTAGACTCAAACCACGCATTCCGCTCGCCTTGATCGAGCATCAATTGCAAAAATAAGATGGCGATGCTAAGGCAAATAAAACCAAATAAATCGAACTTAGCAGTTTTTTGGATGCCGCCCTCAGGGATATGTCTCGCGACTAGATAAAATGCGGCTATAGTGACGGGAATATTAGCCCAAAAGACCCACCGCCAATCGAGCACTTCGGTCAAGAAGCCGCCCAAGATTGGCCCTAACATTACACCCACCATACGACCCGATGACATCCAGCTAAAAGCCTTAGGGTGTTCTTCGCGCGGATAGGCGGCGAGCAGTACTTGTTGACTAAGTGGATTGAGTCCGGCGGAAAAAATACCTTGGGCGAAGCGATATAAAATGAGTTCGATAAGTGAGTTCGACGTGGCAACGAATACGGTGCAAATGGTGAAGCCGGCGATAGTTATCAACATTAGTTTCTTGCGCCCAACTTTCCGACTAGCCCAACCAAAGAAAGGCATGAAGATGGCAGCAGCTACCAGATAGGACGTAAGCACCCATGATATTTCAGTTATCGTGGCAGAGAAGCTGCCTTGCATGATCGGTAAGGCTACACTGACAGCAAATGTATCCATCCCTTGCATTGAGCCACAGGGTACGATAGCGACTGCGACCCAAAACCGCTCGCGTGGCGGCAGGAAAGTAGGTTGGTCGGTGACGGTATTTGTCATAGGCTTGTTTATTTTTCTTTTTTCTCAATCTGCTCGCCAGGGGGCCGAATACGTAACATTAATACCAATGGTAATAGCAGAACCATGAGTAGTGTCATGAGCTGAAAGTCATGGAGATAGGCAATGAATTCAGCTTGCTTATCGATCACTTTTTCCATTGATAGAACACCGCGAATAGTTTCTAAATTCCATTTATCGGGCAGCGGGAGATGCTGGAATAACTCATTATGTTGACTGTAATTTTCTCCTAAAATTTGGCGAGCTTCTTGCGAACTGCGAGCAAGCTGTGTGACCAGTACAGATACGCCAATACTTGAGCCGAGCCGGCGGAATAAGCTCAATACAGATGTGCCGTCGGCCCGAAGTGAGGGAGACATAGATTGAAAGGCAACGGTTGTGAGNGAAACGGATAAGTATCCAAAGCCTGCACCCTGCATAAAAAGGACAAGACAGATTGTTATTGCATTCACGTTNGGGGTGAAAAAGGATAACCACCAAGTCGAACCGGCAATGCAGACGATGCCGATAACTGCGATTGGTTTTGCTGAAAATCGCAGAAGCATGGCTCCTGACATCAATGACCCGAACATAGTGCCGAGACCACGTGCAACCATTAATAACCCCGTGGCAATGACAGGATATCCCATATGGTTTTGTAAAATAGGAGGAATTAATCCAGCATATCCAAAAACCATGAAGTTAAGCAGGAAACCAAAAACCAACCCTATTACAAATTCACGATTAGCAAACACTCGAGGATTCAAGAACGGATTTCGGCTCAAAAAAATATGGCCGCAAAAGACATAAATCGCCGCTGTGGTAAGACCAGTAAAGATGACGATTTCAATTGAATCGAACCAGTCCAAGGTTTGGCCTTGGTCCAGCACGAACTGCAAGGATAAAATTGCGATTCCGAGANCGATAAAGCCGAAGATATCAAATTTCTTTGTGCTTTCTGGATGGCCTTTTGGTACGTAGCGAAGGATTAAATAGGCGGCCAACAGTCCTAGCGGTACGTTAGTTAAGAATACGAACCGCCAGCTGAAATACTCGGTCATTATGCCGCCTAACAAGGGGCCAATGATAATACCACTCATGCGTCCTGTAGTAAGCCAGCCAAAAGCAACACCTTGTTGGTGGGTGGGGAAGGTGGCGAGTACAACTTGCATGAGTAGGGGATTAAATCCTGCACCAAAGAAACCCTGACAGAATCGAAAAAATATTATTTCTTCTAAACTGTCCGACTGTGCAATCAGCGTGGCGCAAACGCAAAAACCAACAATGATGGTAACGAATAATTTTCGTCGTCCGATACGCCGTGCGAGCCAGCCATACATTGGTGTGAAGACGGTAGATGCGACGAGATATGCGGTTAGAATCCAGGATATTTCGACCAGTGTGACGGACAAAATACCTTGCATCCTGGGTAGCGCAACGCCGACGGCAAAAGTATCCATGCCGGTAATCATTCCAGCGGGGAGAATACCAATTACCACAGCGATCCGTTCGCGCGGGCTAAGAGTTTCGTCTTCTGTCCGTTCGCTCATATTAGTCTTTACTGACTTTAATCGGCGTTTTTTTATTTTCCGTTTGGCTTTTAGGTGGCTCGACGCTACGGAACAAGAAAATTGTCGGAATCATCAATACAATAACTATGCATAGTACGCGGAAATCGAAAAGATAGGCTATGAACTCAGATTGACGGGTTACTTCCTGGTTGAATGCTGCCATCCCCTGAATATCTGTAAGGCTCCAGCTCTCGGGAAGTTGCCGATGACGAAATACTTCATTCATTGGGGAAACATTCTGACTTAGTACTTCGTGATTGTACTGTGCATTGCGGGCCAACATGCCGACCAGTACAGAGACACCGACGCTACTGCCTATCTTCCGCATCAGGCTCATGAAGGCGGTAGCTTCAGCTCGATGTTCCGTTGGCATAGTGGCGAACGTCATAGCGTTACCGGAAACAAAAAATAAACCGAAACCAAACCCCTGAATGATTATTGCAACTACAAAATGGTAGGTCTCTGTTTCCGGAGTGAACCCCTGCATCATCCAAAGCGACAAAGCCATGAGCACCATTCCGGTAAAAAGTACATATTTTGGACTGAACCGGAGCATGAGGCGACCGGCGGTGGTGGAGGCCAGCGCGGTTGCTATGCCGCGGGGTGCCATGATGAGACCAATTGTTAATACGGGTACTTCCATTAAGCGGTTTAGGAAGGAAGGTAGAAGGCCGGTAAGGCCAACTAAAATGACGCCGTGCATAGTGGTGAGACACAAGCCGACTACTAGATTTCTATTTTTAAAAATTGCTGGTTCAACGAAGGGCTCGTCGCTGGTCATGATATGGACAATGAACAAGTAGAATGCGGTTATAGCGATGGCTAGTTCGATAAGGATCTCTGGTGAGGAAAACCAATCGAGTTTATTGCCGCGGTCCAGCATCAATTGCATGGCTCCCAGGCATATGGTGAGCAGGACAAAGCCAAACCAGTCGAAAGGTCGTTTCTTGTTGTCCGAGCTTTCGGGTACAAAAAAATAAATGAGCACAAATGCGAGTGTTGCTAACGGAATGTTCACATAGAAGTTCCAACGCCAGGAAAGAAATTCCGTCAGAAATCCGCCCAGCGTTGGGCCAGCAATGGCGCTAAACATAACACCCATAGACCACCAACTAATGGCAGTCCCGTGCTCTTCTCGCGGATAAACATCTAGTAAAATATGCATAGAGAGTGGCACCAGTGCGGCGCCAAAGATACCCTGCATGAAACGGTAAACCACCATTTCGTTGATAGCGTTCGCCCCGCCCGCCAGCATTGAGCAGACAATGAAACCCGCTATGACAAATAGAAATAGGCGCTTACGCCCAAAGCGCCGTCCAAGCCAACTGACTGGTGGTGTGGCGATTGCGACCGCTATTAGGTAAGAAGTTAATATCCACGATGCTTCTTCGTAAGTTAATGAAAGACTGCCCCGGATATGGGGCAAGGCGACTGCTGCCAGCAGTGTATCCATGCCCTGCAGGCCTGCACCCAATACAGTAGCGGTCGTGATTATTCCACGATAGCGGATAGGCTGAGTGGGGGAGGTGCTCGTGCTGGCCATGAAGATAGTTATGCGAAACGCTTATTTGTTATTTGTAGAGGTATACGGGATTATAGAACACGCTGTGGGTAGTTGGCACGGTTTCAGCTTAGCTTCTTTGCATCGGTGAAAATGTCGTTTATTAGATGTCTATAAAGTGAACTGTATTATGAAAGGTTGGTAATGAGAGAAAGGCCAGCAATTGCCTGCGAGACACACGGTAGTGGCCCTGATTTGATCCTGTTCCATGGTGGTTTTGGCTGCCGTAAGCATTGGTCTCGGAATATCGCGCCGCTTTCTAAATATTTTAGGGTTCACGCGCTGGATCATCCAGGTTATGGAGAATCCGCAGGTGTTTCACGCGATATGACCGGTCCGGAATACCTTGATTTCTTTCACGCACAATTGCTTGACATGTTTCCGGGTGATGCACAGTTGCGCTTTGCAGGCTTTTCTTTNGGTGGAGGTATTTCGACGAATATGGCCGCGCGGCTTGGTAAGCGTGTATCCCATCTTTGTTTAATCTCTCCGGCTGGTTCCAAAAAGCGTAATTATTCAGGACGACCAACGCGCAGTTATAAAGAAGCAGGCAACGACGAGGTGGAATTGCGTAAAATCTGTCGCCATAATCTTCTGATAAATATGTTGTCTTATCCCGAGACGGTCACTGAGGAGACACTGGATATTCAGGTATATTGTGTCCGAAATACGAAATTTAATAGCCGCAAGGTAAGCGGTGGTGAAACGCTTTTGCCGGACTTGGGCAAGCTTAAATGTAAGCTCCGCGTTTTATGGGGTGAGGGCGATGATTCGGAGTACCGGCCTGCGGATCAATTAATTAACGATATCGCGGAGGCATCCCGCGGAACTTTAGATATTCATAGAGTGCCAAAAGCTGGACATTGGGCGGCCTATGAGAACGCTGAAATGGTTAACGACTTAATGATCGACTTTTTTAGCTAGGGAAGGCAGCGTTTATCGCAATGCAGTTGGCATCTAACAAGATGAGCGGTGCGGAATTAAATGCTTGGCACGTCGAAAACATCTTAATTATATAGGGCGTGGCGGAGTGAAGTTGGTCGACGGCCCAATTAGCTTCGCTTGGGTAGTCCGAGGCCCACCACTGAGCCTTAATAGCATTTGGTGCAAACGTTGAGCGATTCACTAAGATATAGGACGGACGGTAATGCTTAATATATTGGGTAAGCGGCGCTAGGTTTGCCGCATATTNCGCTCGGATTAGCGCCTTCGTTTTTTGTTTTAATGGCGTTATGTAACCGGTTGCATACGGAATGGCATATTCGCGTGCACCCTGAACGGATCGTGCGGTAAAACTAGGAATGTTATCGGCTTCAATCGCTAAGGATGCGATAGATATATTTTTCGGAGCTGCCCGCAGATAGGCGTAAAGTTGAGGGTGTTTGCCCGTGACATAATTCGCATACGGACTTGGTCCTAGGGGAAGGGGCAATATAAAAAATGCTGTGGCTATCGTTACAGTAATTACCTTGATGCTCCTGCTCTGCAGGAGGCTCTTATTAGCAAAGTTCTTCCCAAGCTTTATTAAACCGGGTCCGGCTAACAGTGCTGCGGCAATCCACGAGGTTGCGCGCAGGGGATGTTGTGAATACCTGCTTGGAAGATGGAGCTCAAAAAGAAAAAAATGTGCTGCGAGATAACCCAATACACTAGATACAACAACCACAAGTAGAATTGAAACGCGCTGATCTAGATTGACGTCTATGGCTGTTGCTTTGAATACTAGAACGATAGGTGTGCCAATCGCAAATACCAATAGGATACTTGCGAGAAGGGGAGCAAAAGCTAGGTTTAGCCGGAACGCTTCACCGCATCCCCATTCCACTGGCAGAAACCCGGCACGTGCACCGCATAAATATGTTTCGATTAAGCCGTTTAAGAAAAATGCCGACCGACCGCCCTCCTGAAGAGCGGGGTCGCGCGATGCTTCTATACTGTTGATGATCGGTCCGTATCCTCCTGTATTGAGGAGGTATGGAAGAAGGGCGCAGAAAATTGCTATTAAACCTGCCAAAACAGGCAAAAGCGTTGTATTTCGTAGCGCAAATTCCGGACGATTATTTTTCCATTTAAAGATCGCCATAGACAGAATGCCAGCTGATACCAGCGCTATTAATGGATAGAATAAACCTTGCAGCGCACATGCTGCTGCAGTAGCCCATGGGTGTTTTTGCATGAGAGCAAATAGGAACCACAAGAAAAGGGGGACGGCGAATGCACGTGGCGTGGCGCTGAGCAAGGATTGATCAATCAAGGATAGAAAAAAACAGGTTAACCAACTTGCCGCAATGGAAACGGCCGAAACAGGATAGAGTGTCCATGTAATCCGATAGCTATAGTAGGCTGTAATAAGAAAAAGTGGGAGCGGTAAAAGTTTATTAGCAGTGAAGGGGGGCAATCCCAGTAAGTTCAGCAGCCAATATATCGCCTTAAAACCATAGGGCGTTACAGTACGGAAATATTCCGCAATTGGGTCATCCACGAAAGCGTTAGGATCGCGCCATTGTTGCATCCAGAATAAAAACTGGCGGGCATCGTCTTGGACGGTGAAAGGGCTTTTGAACGCGAGACTGAGTGCTTCCGCGGGCGGGATGGTAGCATATCCAAGTGCTAAAATTAATCCGGTTACATAAGCCCTGCGATTATCGACGTTAACTAATTCGCGTAGGCGTTCGGATAAAAAGCTCATGGGTTTCAGCTGACACCACCTTTGTTGTCGTTTTCATCTTTAATGCGCCGCGCTGTTGCAAGATATTGACCGAGAAACGGTAACCCGATCAGTGCAGGCAGTAAGTATCGGAGTGTACAGAATAAACCGAGCGCAGCTGCGACGGGGGCTGCTAGAAAAGGCTGATAAAAGAAAATAAGCGCTACATCCCGAGTGCCTATACCGGCAAAGGTGAAAGGTAGTAGCCCAACAAAAATTGAGAGCGATGCCATGGCCGCGTTGGAAGCAAATGGGATGGTGTGGTTTAAGGCAAAGACGAAAAGCCAAATTTGGCAGATATGTAGTAGCCATAAAATTACTGATCCAATAATGACAATCGCAGCATTTCGTTTATCCGACCAAAATTGGACTAATGTATCAAGCCATGCCGCTTGCAGGGTGGCTATTTTGTCGGGTAGACGACCTGGGGCTAAACTAATCGCAGTGGAAAAGCAGACCTCTGCAAAGCCAAATGATGACACCATTAATACCCCGAGAAAGGCAACAATCAAAACAGCAACGGAGACAATCCAGTAGAAAGTGCTAGTGCTAGCGATAATAAAGAGACCAAGCGAACACCAGAAGAGAAGCGCTAAGACATCCCAGGCTTTTTCAAAAACCACCAACGTAAGCGCGTTCGCAGGCGGCAAATGACCTTTTCGCGTGAGTACATAAAAGCGCGTTAAATCGCCTAGTTTAGAGGGCAGTATTACGTTTAAAACGCTAGCCATTAAGGTCAAGTTCAGACTTTGGAAAAATGAAAGCTTAGCCTGGACCGGTGCGAGAAAACTGAGCCTCCAGGCGCTCATCGCGGTTAGGGGAAAAATCATAATCACCGCCAGGCCAAAATACCGCCAGTCGACCATCAATAAGGCTTTTCTAAGACTACCTAAATCTATCTGCCAATAGATAACGCCAAGAATTGCTAGGCTGATTATTGCTGTAATTGTTATTCGCATTGAGTTCTGGGGAGTTTGGGGAGCTGGGTTAGCGGTCGNGTTGAATTCGATACGCGTTATATCGTTTGCGTCTTTGGTTTAGTTGAATGTCTTCTAAGAGTTTTCTGTTAACGGATTGTAAATCTCCAATAAGGCCGGACATCCAAAGTAAAATTCCCGTAAGGGCTAAAATAGCCGCTAGAATAAGACTTGGAGTGTGGGCGCGTGTGGTACCTTCAAAGAAGAAAGAAAGATAACGTGCACCTAAGACAACCCCTAACGTAAATGGGATGGATCCCAGAATGACAAACATTTTAAGTGGTTTGTAATATAAATAAATTCGTAAAATTGTAAGGATTGAATGCAAAATATAGCTTGGAATATTTTTGATCAGCCGCGATTCTCGTAGTGGTGCGTTGGTTCTTATTGGGACTGAGATGATAGAAATCCCTCGCTGGCCTGCTTCAATAATGGTTTCCAGAGTATAAGTGTAGTTTGAAAATACATTCAATCGCATGGCGGCCTCAGCTGAGAAAGCACGAAAGCCGCTAGGGGCGTCAGTAATGTTTGTGCCGCTGATGTTCCGAACNACCCAACTCCCAAACCGCTGCAGGCGCTTCTTAATGGGAGAGAAGTGCTCTATGTCATTAATGGGTCGTGTACCGATAACGATTTCTGCATGACATGAAAGGACGGGGGTAATCAAAGTTACGATATCGTCGGCGCAATACTGGTTATCTGCATCCGTGTTAACGATAACATCTGCTCCGGCATCGAGGGCTTTTTCGATGCCGGCCATGAATGCTCGCGCAAGGCCGAAGTTCTGCGGGAGCTTTACTATATGTTCAACGCCATGAGATTTCGCAATCTCGATTGTTTTATCTGTACTGCCGTCGTCGATTATCAATCTTTCAATGACATCAATTCCAGGAATTTCCCGAGGCAATGCATTCAGTGTTGCAGGCAAGGCGTCTTCTTCGTTGAAACACGGAATTTGAATGATCAGTTTGGTCATCTCAGTAAAAACATACTTGGCGAATAGAGCCAGGGCCAAGTTATTCGTAATCTCCCGGTAACATTAAAAGTTTGAACCCTACCAATATGGCTGGGATGGCGAAAAGGGAATAAGCAATTGGGAAATTATTAGTGGTCAAAGTGAGTATCGACCCGAAGACAATTGGCGTCAGGATACATCCGCAATAGGTGACAACGAGCGACATCCCCATCACATTAGCGACTTGCCCTTTTGGTGCTCGAGTGGCGACTTCAGCGATATAGACGCCGTTCCAACCAGCTGCGGTTGCGGCTAATAGGAAAATCATAAGGCCGCTTAACCATAGAGGCCAACTAGTGTCGTATTGCGCAATACCGCAGCTTGCTGCTCCCATAATGATCCCGAGTAGCCCAAGTGTTTTCAAGGGAGATATGTAATTATCAGCAACGACACCGAATAGAATACGAGCCACAAAGCTACCAGAGAAAGCTATGGCGTAAATTATTCCGGCGATTTCATGCGTAAGGCCAATATGTTGTACCATATAAGTGACTAAATAGGACGCAGAAGCTATTTGCAGCAGCACAAATGCAAATGACGATATGGCGAGCCAGCGTAAGGGCATGTCCCTAACTAATGTGCGGGCACCAGTAATGAAACTTTGCCATGTAAAGGTCACATGACTGGCTGTGTCGCGGCCTTCATCCCAGGTGATTTGGAACGGCTGAAAAACGAAAGCTATGGAAATACCCACCATCACAATAATTAGCAGGGCGTATTGCCATCCAATAATTACGGCGAGCAGAACTAGCAAGCCTGCGATTAGGTTTCCAAGCGGTACCGCTGCCTGCTTAATTGAGAAAATTAGGCTACGGATAGAGCTTGGTGAGTAACGCAACAAAATATCTGAAGCTGCGGGTGTTGCAAGACCAAGGCTAAGGCCAATACACGCGGCACCACCGAACATGAATACCATATCGCCCAAACAACAGAGTGTAACACCTATCGAACTTGCCAATACGCAAGCCTGCATCATGCGCATGGGACCGAAGCGGCCCGTAAAGGGCCCCGAAAATGGAGTGAAAATTGTCGAGGAGAGATAGAGAACTGGCACGAAAAGACTAATCTCCTGGGCATTCATACCAATTTGCGGAGCCATAACCGGAATGACAAAAACACAAAGCGCGATAAGCGAATGCATGCACAGCATAACACTGACCGGCAGAATCGCATCTTTCTTGGTCGGATTTTGCATCTCGGAAACTTAAAGTAGATAGATCATAGGATTTCTTGATGTGCAAGGCATAGGCGGGGCCAGGTGATTTGTCTAGCTATTGTTCGGCCGAGACGGCTCTGGCATGATCACGTGCAATATCAGTGTATTATTTAGAGAGGCACCATGCCGTATCGTAGTTTTTTGTTCGCACCAGGTAACCATCCACGCAAAGTAGACAAAGTTTTTGAGTGCGGCTCTGACGCTGTCATTCTTGATTTGGAGGATGCGGTTGCCAACGCTGAGAAGGTTGGAGCCCGGGCGGCGGTTGTTGAAGCGTTAAAGAAGCCGCGCAACAACAAAGGGTATGTGCGTGTTAACGCGCATCATACAGAATTTTGCTTTGGAGATTTGACTGAAATTATCGGTCCATGGCTTGATGGAATTATCCTACCGATGGTTGAGACGCCTGATCAATTGCACACGGTGGATTGGTTGATTGGGAATTTAGAAGTCGCATCCGGCATGGAAATAGGAACGATTGACCTTATTCCGATAATCGAGACTGGTAAAGGGATCGCAAACCTTGCCTCAATTGCAGGAAGTGGGACGCGGGTTCGGCGGTTGGCGTATGGGGCAGGCGATTATACCCTGGATATGAACATGGAATGGACTTTGGAGGAGACTGAGCTAAGCGAGGCGCGGGCAGAGATGGTTTTGCAATCGCGCGCTCACGATCTTGAGCCACCGTTCGATACGGTTTGGATTCACATTAAAGACATGAAAAATTTGGAAAAATCAACTCGCTTAGCGCGTCAAATGGGTTTCCAGGGCAAGATGTGTATTTATCCTCCTCAAGTGGAGGTGGTCAATCGTGTATTCACGCCGACGGAAGACGAGATAGCCTTTGCCGAAAAAGTGGTGGCGGCATTCGAAGAGGCCGAGAAAGCTGGTTCTTCGGCGATCCAATTGGACGGCTATTTTATCGATTATCCTATTGTCTATAAGGCGCAGCGCACTTTAGAAGTTATGGCAGAAATCAAAGACTAAACTGCTTCATTCCCCGTCATAAGTATCCAAATTGATGTTATCGTCCCGTTCGTCGCCAGGAAACGCTAATTCAATGTGATTACCGTCCGGATCATAGGTGTGGACTTGTACCACGTTGGTTTCAGGAATGTAGTTTGCCCAATAGGCATTCTTCGTTTCACGAAGAGTGTTAATTGTNTCCGCCAGCCCTGTGCAACGCATCGCATAATGCTCAATACGGGGTTCGCCGCCCGTTTCTAATTTGTCGCGTTTGACTAGGTGAACGACCGGTATATCACCCACGAAAAGCCATGCGCCNGCCCTACCAAAATCTGGGCGCTCGCCGTGATGCATCCCAAGTACATCTTGGTAATACTCTATCAAACCTTCCATTTTTTCAGTTTGGATGTTGATATGTTCAAGATATTCGATAGTCATGCACGCCTCCTTGTTAGAGGAGATGTTGCGGTTGCGACGGGGATTGTCAATATGGCCTGTTTTGCGATTTCTTTCGATTGACTCATGTGAGGATTTCCTTATAGTCCCGGCCTTCCGGTAAAGTGGGTACGTTTAAATAATTTAGGACCCCGTCGATGCGGATCGGCTGGCTGGAAATATCTATAACACCGGGTAAACCAGGGTAAAAATCTATGAGTAAACGAATCCGCGCGAAGTACAAGATTGACCGTCGTTTAGGCGTCAATCTTTGGGGACGTCCGCGCAGCCCCTTTAATAATCGTGAATATGGTCCAGGCCAGCATGGCCAGCGCCGCAAAAAACCGTCTGATTTTGGCACACAGCTCATGGCTAAGCAAAAGCTTAAGGGCTACTACGGCAATATCGGAGAGAAGAAATTCCGTCGCTATTATGTNGAAGCATCTAAACGGAAGGGCGACACATCCGAGAATCTAATTGAGCTTCTGGAACGCCGTTTAGACGCGGTTGTTTATCGTGCCAAGTTCGTGCCGACTGTCTTCTCTGCACGCCAATTTATTAATCACGGCCACATCATGGTAAATGGTAAGCGCGTCAATATTCCTTCTTATCAGGTACAGGATGGAGACATCATTGAGGTTAAAGCCAAGAGCCGAGAAATTTCTATGGTTTTACAGGCCATTGAATCGGTGGAGCGTGAGTTTATCGACTACGTCGCGGTGGATCCGCGTAAAATGGCAGCTCAGTTTGTGCGTGCCCCGAAATTTGAGGATGTACCCTACCCAGTATTAATGGAACCGAACCTCGTAATCGAATTCTATTCGCGATAGTGGGTCGATAAACGAGAGAAAGGGCGCCCTCAAAGTTGAGCGGCAGCCTTTTGGATTACTCTCCAGCTGGTTTAGGATTGCTCGGCTTCAATGCCTTTATCACTAATCAGCGTTTGAAGTTCGCCAGTATCATACATCTCGCGTATTATGTCGCAACCACCAATGAATTCGCCTTTGACATAAAGTTGCGGAATGGTTGGCCAATTGCTAAATTCTTTGATCCCTTGGCGAACCGAAGGGTCTTCAAGTACATCGATACCCTTAAATTTGACATTGAGTTCACTTAGTACTTGTACAACCGCAGCCGAAAACCCGCACTGGGGAAACACCGGGCTGCCTTTCATGAACAAAACGATATCGTTGTCATTTACTTCCTGCTGGATACGTTCAGTTATAGGGCTCTCTGACATGGGNATATCCTTTAAATTTATATTTATATGAACCAAAGATAGCTTGATCAGACGCCTTCGGGAATAGCTGTTTGTAAGGCAAGTGCATGTAACTCATTACCCATGCGTCCGCGAAGGGCATTATACACCATTTGGTGCTGCTGGACTCGGTTTTTCCCTTTGAAGGAAGCAGAGGTTACGAATGCTGCATAGTGGTCGCCATCGCCGCGCAAATCGTTTATTTGAACGTCGGCGTCCGGCAGCGCTTCTTTGATCAACGTTTCGATCTCATTTGCGGCCATCGCCATGGTTTATCTCCTCTTATTCACCCGAATTCGCCATATAATTAGGTAGCCAGCCTTGATGATGGTCGGCAAGGTCCGCCACGGATATGGAGACGCTGTCGCCTAGTGTCAATGCCGTTCCACCGACAGTACCAATAATGGTTGCCGAAATACCGGCGGATTTAGCGGAGCTTAATATTGCCTTTGACTGATTTGAGGTAATCACATAGCGCGCTTGATCCTCGCCAAAGGTCCACGCGAAGAGGGGAATACTGGTCTCTGGAGATTCAATGTTCGCGCCAATTTCGCCGGCTATGGCCATTTCAGCGATTGCCACAAGGAGACCACCATCAGAAATATCGTGGCAAGTGTCTATTTGTCCGTTCGATATTAGGTGCCGCACAAAATCACCATTTTTGCGTTCAGTGGCTAGGTCCACCGGCGGCGGTGCGCCGACTTCCCTGCCTTCAACTTCTCGCAAATAAAGGGATGCGCCGAGCCAGCCTAAAGTATCTCCGATCAAAATGATCGTGTCTCCTTTCGCTTTGAACGCGTAATTTGCGGTACGGTCAAGATTATCAATCAAACCAACCCCACCTATGACCGGTGTTGGTAATATCGCTTCTCCGTTTGTCTCGTTATAGAGCGAAACATTTCCAGAGACGACAGGGAAGTCGAGCACGCGTCCTGCCTCACTAATCCCAGCAATACAACCAACTACCTGGCCCATTATGACGGGGCGTTCCGGGTTACCGAAATTAAGATTATTAGTCAGTGCTAGGGGTTTAGCACCAACTGCTGTAAGATTACGCCAGGCTTCTGCTGTGGCCTGCCGGCCACCAGTTTCGGGGGCGGCGACGCAGTAGCGGGGTGTACAATCAGTAGTAACAGCAAGTCCACGGTTTGTGCCGTGAATACGTACAATGGCAGAATCTCCACCGGGGCCCGCAACAGTATCGGCCATAACCATATGGTCGTATTGTTCCCAGACCCATCGTTTCGATGCGGAATCTGGCGTGGAAACTAATGCTAGCAGCACATCTCCTAGATTTTCTGGTGGTGATAATTCACTAGCTTGAATTTGCGGTGCCTTCGGCGTTTTTTCCCAAGTACGATCATATTCCGGGGCGTTCTCCACAAGCGGATCAACTGGGATATTAGCCATTATTTCGCCATGCATCTTCAACACTAAATTGCCGGTATCAGTAATTTTTCCAATTATGGCGAAATCCAATTCCCATTTATCGAAAATCGCTTTGGCCATTTCTTCGGAATTTGGCTTGAGCACCATCAACATGCGCTCTTGGCTCTCCGACAACATCAACTCATAAGCGGTCATAGCGGTCTCACGGGCTGGGACAAGGTCAAGATCGAGTTCGACACCTACGCCGCCTTTTGNGGCCATTTCGACAGATGAAGAGGTGAGACCAGCTGCGCCCATGTCCTGGATAGCAACGATTGCATCAGTCGCCATTAACTCTAAGCACGCCTCCAGTAATAGTTTTTCCGTAAAAGGATCTCCAACTTGGACCGTAGGACGTTTTTCTTCAGAATCGTTAGAAAACTCAGCAGATGCCATCGTCGCGCCGTGGATGCCATCACGGCCGGTTTTCGAGCCCACATACACCACCGCATTACCGCTGCCCGCGGCTGCAGAATAGAAAATTTTATCTGTATCAGCCAAGCCGACTGTCATTGCATTTACCAAAATATTACCGTTATAGGCAGGATGAAAGTTGACCTCTCCACCGATGGTTGGAACTCCGATGCAGTTGCCGTACCCACCAATTCCTCCCACTACTCCCGAGACAAGATGGCGAGTTTTTGGATGGTTAGGACTTCCGAAACGTAGCGCATTGAGGTTGGCAACCGGGCGCGCGCCCATGGTAAAGACGTCTCGTAAAATTCCGCCGACGCCTGTAGCCGCTCCTTGATAGGGTTCGATGAAACTGGGGTGATTGTGGCTTTCAATTTTGAATATGGCGGCTTTGCCATCCCCAATATCTACGACGCCTGCATTTTCTCCAGGTCCCTGGATGACTTGCGGGCCATCAGTTGGTAGTGTTTTGAGCCATTTCTTTGAAGATTTATAGGAACAATGTTCGGACCACATAACCGAGAAAATACCAAGTTCGGTAAAACTTGGTGTGCGGCCCATTATGTCCAGTACGGTTTTATACTCATCTTTAGTGAAGCCGTGTTCGGCAACTAATTCATCGGTCATTATCGGCGTCTCGGCCATTATGCTAACTGCTCTGTTAGGGCCGCAAACAGGGCGATGCCGTCAGTACTGCCGTGTCGCGCATCTGCGGCTCGTTCCGGATGGGGCATCATGCCCAGTACGTTACGTCCCTCATTCAAAATGCCGGCAATATTGCGCTGTGAGCCATTTGGGTTTTCTCCAGAATATCGAAAAGCGATCCTATCTTCGTTTTCCAATAGTTCCAACGTATCATTGCTAGCGAAATAGTTACCGTCATGATGGGCGATGGGAATAGTAATGAGGTCTGACTTGTCATAGCCGGTTGTAAAAATGCTATTCGTAGTTTCAACACTTAGTGAAACTGATTTGCAGACGAAAGTAAGGCCAGCGTTACGGATAAGAGCGCCCGGCAAAAGTCCCGTTTCTGTTAGCACCTGGAATCCGTTGCAAATACCCAGAACTGGAGTGCCACTTTTGGCGTGAGCCACGACCTCTCGCATCACCGGTGAATTCCCAGCCATGGCGCCGGCACGCAGATAATCGCCATACGAAAATCCACCAGGGACAACAATTAAATCTACTTTTGGAAATTCATTNTCGTTGTGCCATACCATAGTGGGCGGTCGGCCCGTAGCATTTTGGAGTGCTACAGCAGCATCACGATCGCAATTAGAACCGGGAAATACTATGACGGCGGATTTCAACGAGAGCCGTCCTCCAGNTGGATTTCGTATCGCTCTATCACCGTATTTGCGAGAAGCTTTTCGCACATTTCGGTTGCTTGCGCATACGCCTTATCAGCTTCGGTTTCAGTCATATCTATCTCGATAACTTTACCCATCCGTACTTCGNCGATATCGGTAAAACCGAGTGATGCTAAGGAATGTTCTATGGCTTTACCTTGTGGATCAAGAACCCCATTTTTCAACATGACTTGGACGCGTATTTTCAACGGAGATACCTCTATTTAACTGTTTCGGGAGTTGGCATATCACCGTCACCCGTTTCCATCAGAATACCTAGCCTACGTGCAACTTCCTGATAGGCCTCCTCTACACCTCCCAAATCGTGTCGAAACCGATCCTTATCCATTTTATCATTCGTCTTTATATCCCAAAGACGGCAAGAGTCAGGACTGATCTCATCGGCGAGAACGACACGAGCCTCCCCGTTTTCTTCAAATAAACGTCCAAACTCAAGCTTAAAATCGACCAACTTTAGCCCGATGCCCGAAAAAAGGCCGGACATGTAATCATTAACCCGAAGTGCTAAGACCATCATTTCATCAATTTCTTGAGAGGTTGCCCAACCAAAGGAGGTGATGTGTTCTTCCGAAACTATGGGGTCGTCCAGCTCGTCGGCTTTGTAATAAAACTCGACGATGGAGCGAGGGAGGGGCTTACCTTCTTCCACCTGAAAACGCTTAGTAAATTGACCTGCAGCGATATTACGAACGACCACTTCCACAGGAATAATTTCCACCTCATAAACTAGCTGTTCGCGCATATTCAGGCGACGTAAAAAATGGGTTGGCACCCCAATTTCTGCAAGCCGTAGCATGAGAAATTCGGAAATTCGGTTGTTTAGGACACCTTTACCTGAGATGGTGCCCTTTTTCTCNTTATTGAAGGCCGTGGCATCGTCTTTGAAATATTGTACGATTGTGCCTGGCTTAGGGCCCTGGTATAAGATTTTAGCCTTGCCTTCATAGATCTTGCGACGGCGTGACATCTGTTAGTACTCCGGATAACCTAATCCTTCTTTAGCACTTTAACTTTGATATAGCATTGCCCCGCGAGACAACAAATCAAATCGCTTAAATCGCTATTTCCACAGCACATGAGCGAATCTCAACGCTCTCAAGCGATGTTAAAGACTGACCTTAAAAGCTAATTAACGTCTAGATATTGCTAATTTAACAAAAAAAATAATATTTAACCACTTGATATTGTTTAGATAAAATAAGAAGTGACAAAGCTCTCTAGGCTCGGACTTTTTTTATCGGACGGCCGTCAGATTCAATGGTGTTTTGTGGATAATGATTCTGTCTATTGGCCAATAGAAGTAATTATTAGGCTAATTATGCTAAAATCTTAAATGATTCGGTAATCATCACACCTGCTGCTCTGTAAGATCACTCCAAAGTATTTCCGCTCCTCGGCCTGCGGCGCGACGCCCAAGCTCTTCTGCCCATTGGCTATCGGAGCCATATTCGGCACGCCAGCTCCAAAGGCGACGAGTAAAAAAGTTAAGCATGTGCTCGTAAGTGAAACCAATTGCGGCATGAACTTGGTGGCCTATCTCAGCGGCTTGGGTTGCGGTTTGTCCGGCTATTATCTTTGCTACAGCTATTTCAAACCTTGCGTCCCCACGATCTGCCGCGCGGAATGCTGTTTCAGTAGCCATTGTTGCTTGTGCGGCATGGGCGGCCAAACTAGCTAATTGATGCTGAATAGCTTGAAATTTTGCAATAGTACGCCCAAACGCTTCGCGTTCTAGTGCGTATTTTGTGGAAATGTCCAGAACGCGCTGCACAGCGCCTGTCAATTGCGCAGATCGAAATAATGCACCGTATAGTCGAACTGTATCGCGAGTGAATTCATATCCCAAAGGATCACTGACTCTAGCGACAGGAGTTTGGTCTAGGTGAATAAGATCGCGTGGCTCTCGGGCCATATTAGTATCGGATGTAATATCTCCCGAATTTTTTTCGAGAAGGGCAACACGCAGTTCGCCACCAGCATCTGCGACTGTAATTAGATACTTGGCACTTTTCCCCCATGGGGTACGTGGTGCGATTCCTGTCATAGCCCAGCCGCCGGTATCTTGCCTAATTCTGAGTGGCGCATTGTTGCGGCTTTCCAAAACGGTTAGTGGACCATTGGGAATTTCGATTCCAGAGATATCCGCTAACCAACTAGCCAATATTGTTTCGGGAAGAGGCAGTGGAGCAGCGTGATAGCCAGCCGCGAATATAATTTCATAAGCATCGCAGAAACTTGCTCCAGCGCCGCCGTTTTTTTCACTTACTAGTGGATGAATAAGCCCATTCTCTGCAATTGCGTCCCAGAGANAATCTGACCATTTACCGACCTCGGCATTTTCCTGTAATTTTCGCGTGACTAATTCGCTGAATAAGCGGTGGACGGTCTCTTTAACAATCTCGGTAAGCTCGCTCATCGAATGCCCATTCTTCTGGCAATTATGCCTCGCAATACTTCTCGCGTGCCGCCACGTAGTGAAAAGGATGGCGCCCCCATATTAATTTTGGCATAGGTTTTTTCAAACTCCGAGCCGTTCTCTAGGCCTGCCTCTACGCCAAACAATTCATGCGCTATGCGCGGAATGGATTGTTCGAAATTGACACCTATTTCTTTTACTAAAGAGCCTTCCATTGCTGGGTCTTCACCATTTTGCTGCATACTAGCGACAGATAATGACATTTGGCGGAGGCTGGCTAAATTTGCGACCATTTTGCCAATTTCAACCGCGGCTCTCTCCCCTGGATTTTGCGTTGCCTCTCGGGTGATACTCTCCATTAGTAATTGGCTGGACATGTATCGTTCCGGGCCAGAACGCTCAAAAGTAAGTTCAGTCAAAACTTGGTTCCAGCCTTCATTCTCTTCGCCAATCAGGGCGTCCTCGGGCAAAAAGACATCTTCGAAAAATACTTGATTGAAATCGTGCCGGCCGGTCAAATTAATTACTGGTCGAATTTCTATTCCATCGGTATTTTTAAGGTCTATCAGGAATTGCGATAGGCCTGAATGCTTATCTGCTTTTGGATCGGTGCGAAATAAGCCAATCATGAAATGAACCATATGCGCCTGCGACGTCCAAATTTTAGAACCATTAACCAGGTAACCGCCATCTACTTTTTCTGCTTTGGTTCGGACTGCAGCGAGATCGGAACCGGTATCGGGTTCGCTCATTCCAATGCAAAAGTAGCATTCTCCTTTTGTAATACGTGGCAGAATATTGAGGCATTGTGCTTCTTTGCCAAAACGCATCAGTAATGGTCCGCTTTGACGATCGGCTATATGGTGGAGTGCAATTGGCGCTCCAGCCGCAAGCAGCTCTTCCTGCACGACATAGCGTTCCAGTATACTGCGTTCATGTCCGCCATATTTTTTGGGCCATGTCATTCCAATCCAACCGCGGGCCCCAAGTTTTTTGCTGAATTCCGCATCCCCTTCGCTCCAACTATTTGCACGGTCCGACGGAGGAGTGTCTGCGAATTCCTTATTAAGAAAATCACGAACTTCAGTACGTAATGCGTTAGCGTTTGGTGGCAGTTCGCATGGCTGAAAACGAATTCGGTCCATAATTACTTTCCAAATTGGGGTTTCAGATATTCTAACAATTTATTCTCATAGGTTTACTGGAGTAAACTGGTGTTGGCTTGCTGGTCCTGAAGCGAAGAGCCACTTATCGGGACTTTCTTGCCCACTTCGTTTTTCTGGCCCAGCAATAGCAAGTAGGCTGCTAGAGACGGTTCCATAATCACCAGAGTCATCGATACACATGGCGCTTGTGGGGTCTTTTGTATCGCCAAGTTCTGTATTCCCTAGAATATCGCACCAGCCCTGCCAGCTACTTTTATCGGGTTCGGGTATCTTCGCGTTCTCGAATTGCGGTAAATAATGCTCAATGCGTGCGCTTTTGATGTCATTTATATCATAGCTGGTGAACATAGAAATTCCATCTGGAATTGGGGTTAGCTTTACTTTAGCGGTGCCTCCCGGATTAGAAATCCACCACGCATCTCTATTATCAGCAATAATTAAGTTGAAACTTCGGTAAGCGTTCGTATTCAGTTCGGACAAAGCCTCGGCTGCATCGCTAGCGTTCGCATGTTCAAGCGCATCGAGAACTAATTCGCCACGGCTGCGTTTATCGTTCGCAGGGCCAAGGGTACCGTGGCGATTTAATATTGCCGCCACCATTCCGTGATCATTATGCCCAAGCCAGCTGCCACCTGCTAGGCGATCACGGCCGGCGACCGTATCGGGCCGATCAGGCCAATATCGGGCCGGTGGGTCCCATAATCGAGATTTCACTTCGTCACGATTAGCGGCGATTAGAACGGGCCAATCTTTTTTAGGTCGACGCAAAATTATAAATGTACACATCTGTGTGGGCTATAGAGACTTGCATATGTGAATAATGTTTACTGGCTGCGCTGATATCATATTTAGTTACTGAAAGAGAGCGGCGTAATACTGGAAATTCTCAGTAAAGAACATTACCCTCTAGGATCATTAAGATTATACCTTATTTTAGCTACTCCAAGGAATGGCAATCATGTCGCTAGGTGATCGGCTAAAAGCTTTTGAAGCCAAATTCCAGCAAAACCTAGAACTACGGTTTAAGGTCACGGCACGGCGCAATAAATTATTGGGTCTGTGGGCTGCGGGTAAGCTGGGCATGGTCGGCGGTGACGCAGAAGTATACGCAAAAGAGGTTGTGGCATCTGACTTTGATGAGCCAGGCGACGAAGATGTCTTGCGCAAGGTTTTAGGTGATTTGAATGGTAAAGGCCTAAACATTAGCGAAAAAACAGTACGGCAGGAGATGGGTGCACTCATGGATAAAGCAAAAGGTCAGTTTCTTGAAGAGTAGTGCTTAGCAATGAATATCAAGTTTACTTGATCCATAATCTACTTTGGCAGAGGGGCGGGCGCACGNGTGGTGCCACGTTTCGGAGACGCTGGCTTTCCAAGAGTTTCTTTTCCGATACTAACTTTGGTGTCGTCTTTAATCGTACTCTCTGTGNTTTGTTTGNCGGTTGTTCCGAGAGTCTTGCCCTTTTCGTTATCTTTCTTCTTCCTGACTATTTCCTTGGTCTTTATAGAGTTTCTGTTCGGGAAAGCTTGAGCGATCGCTGAGTAAACCCGAGCACGCGCAGCAGAATTTCGAATACGACGTACTGCACGTAGAGAGAGCCGCTGTTTTCCTTGTCGTGCGGCCGCTACGGCAACCCGCTGCAGGGCTTGATTTCGTGCATTTAGGTTTGCCTCCAGCTGGCCGGTAGGCTTTTTTAGTGTAGGGCTTTCAGGTACCCGTGCGGCGGTGTCGAATGCCTGAAGTAATTCGCCTACCTCGATTTGCGCACGCATCAGATTGGTTAATATATCCGAGTATTTTGGGTTCTGNCGATTGAGCCAGGAAATACGCCACGCTGCTGCGAGTGACCGAAGAGCCGCTTCTTGACGGTCGACCCTAGCATCGGCAATGGCCATGCCAGTCAGGACTAAAATTCTGGCGGGATCATCCGGCAATTGATCGAGTTGTTTCTTAATGCGGTAAAATAACGTCTCATTCATTGAAACTAACCCGACTCTTGCCTGCACATCTATGATCATGGGAAGCGCTTTCGCTAGTTCTTGCGGTTTTGCATTAAATTTAGTTGGTTCCATTGCGCGCGCTAACAAAGCGCTTGCTTTTGCTCGGTCTCCTTTCTCCCCGTAGAATCGTGCCACTGGCGCAAATATTTGAGTTCGTGTCCCCACGTGGGGAATATAATCCACGAGTTTAACTGCCTCTTTCATTTTTTGTTGTTTGAGCAATACCTTACCCATTTTAAGCAATGCATCCGACTGACGACGACGGTCGCTAATAAAGCCAGCATTCCTAAAGGCATCCGCGAGGCGGCCTACTTTTGATTGTTCAGTGATTAGATGTGTGATGGCATCATATTTTTTATCCTTGCTATTAATTGTTTCAGCTTCTTGAAAGGCTAGTGCAAATAAAGAAACTGCGGCTTCCAGGTCGCCGCTTTGAGCGGATGCGCGTGCGATAGACGCGATGGTTTTAGATTGTCGTGCGGAATCTGGCATGCTGCGGAGGATTTCTTNAGCTGCGATGCGATCTTTGAGTAGAACCAAGGCAGCTGCTATATCGGCTCGCAGTGCATGGCGCCCATCTAAGGATGTTTTCTTTAAAATTTCTTCCGCATAAACCAACGTTTTGCGTGATCCTTTTCGATCACCGGAGCTTGCCTGAAACTCAGCGATGCGAATATGCGTATTTATGGAATCCTTGGTATCGGGTTTAATCGATTTCGTAATGCGGAAGGTGATAGCTAAAACTTTTTGTATATCTTCTCGTAGCGCTTTGGCGTTTGTATCCTGCATAGTTTTTGCAATTCGGAGGAGAGTGCCCACACGTTCAAAGCGATCGGGAATTAAAAGTGCTGTTGTTATAGCATTTTCGTAGTTTTTTAGAGCCAGGTATCGGCCTGTGAGACGTTTTATAGTTTCGCCACCGTCGCGTTCAATTTGCTTTCCACTTGCTAATTTTAGTGCACGCCCCAGGGTAGTTTTCGAATTTTGTAGGCGTCCTTGTCTCTTTTCGTGGTCTGAAACGTGGAGTAGGGCTCGGGCGAGCCATAACTTGTCCTCGATAGATTTTAGTTCAATCGCGGCATCGTCCGGTTTATTGCGTTTGAGAAAGGCTGCTACTAAACCGGTAAGTGCCTCCCCTTGTTCCGCAGGATCTTTCAATCCCAATGCAGCGATACGGATAAGCGTCAGAGGGTCATGCTCAACGGCGCGTCTCAAAGACGGTTCAAGATTGGCTAGAGGGTCTTTTTCCTCTTCTTGTTGTTCTTGAGCATTCTGTTGCTCCTGAGAATAGGAAGACTGAACGCAAAAAACGGCTGCGAAGGCCGCGTATGCGATAAGCCGATACCTAGCTGTCTTCGAGAACGCGGCTAAAAATCGTCTCAACATGTTTGGTGTGGTATCCAAGATCGAATAGCACCTCAAGTTCATCATTTGCGAGATAGTCCGCGATTTCCTTTTCGCCCTTAAGTAGATTTAGAAACGCGCCATTGCCTTTCCAGACTTCCATGGCATTGCGCTGGACCAGCCGATAGGCGTCTTCGCGGCTCATGCCTTTTTGCGTTAAAGCTAACAATACCCGTTGAGAGTTATGAAGACCGCCTAGTTTTTCAAGATTCTGCCTCAACGCGTCTTCATAGACTACAAGCTTTTCTATAACCCCGGCTAAACGTGAGAGCGCGAAGTCGAGCCCAACGGTGGCATCCGGTGCAATAACGCGTTCAACGGAAGAATGCGAAATATCCCGTTCGTGCCAGAGCGTGACATTTTCGAGCGCTGGCGTAACAGCGCTACGTACTAGCCGGGCGAGGCCGCAAAGGTTCTCTGTCAAAACCGGATTGCGTTTATGCGGCATCGAAGATGAACCTTTTTGACCCGGGGAGAAATATTCCTCTGCTTCGCGCACTTCGGTTCTTTGTAAGTGGCGAATTTCCGTTGCGAGACGCTCAATTGCCGAGGCGATGACGCCGAGGGTTGCAAAGAAGGCCGCATGACGGTCACGCGGAATAATCTGGGTGGATACCGGTTCAATGGTGAGCCCTAGTTTGTTTGCGACGTGAGCTTCTACCGACGGATCGATATTAGCAAATGTACCAACCGGCCCAGAGATAGCACAAGTCGCAATCTCAGAGCGTGCGTTTGCCAGCCGTTCCCTGCACCGGACAAATTCCGCATAGTGGCCCAATAGTTTAAGTCCGAAGGTTGTGGGCTCCGCATGAATACCGTGGCTTCGCCCCATGCAGGCCGTGTGCTTAAATTCTTTGGCACGGGTCTTCAGGGCTACCAATAACTTATCTAAACCTTTCAGCAATAAATCCGTGGCCTGTGTCATTTGTACAGAAAGACAAGTGTCGAGCACATCCGATGAGGTCATTCCTTGATGGACGAAGCGTGCCTCTTCTCCAACTTGCTCAGAAAGTTCTGTCAAGAAGGCGATGACGTCATGTCGGGTTTCTGCCTCTATTTCGTCGATACGCGCAATTCGTTCGGGTGTGTAGGGCAGGTCGCCTTTTACCCAAACTGCTTTGGCAGCGTCTTTGGGTATTACATCTAAATTTGCCAGTGCATCACATGCGTGGGCCTCGATTTCATACCAAATACGGAAACGATTGGCCGGTTCCCAAATTGCGGTCATTTCCGGTCGGCTGTAGCGTGGAATCATACGAGAACTACCGTCTCATTAGAGTGCAAAAAATTTTCTCAATTCATAAGCGCTTGGATAAAAGAATTCTATATCTCTTAGGGGAACCGCTTCCCGTAAGGGATTGAGGTTAAAATTTATAAGGGCTCGTGCGCCAAAAATTTTGAGAATTAGCGAATCTAAGGCCTGGATATGAAGTGCGGCTTCTCTTGCAGCTTCGCCAAGGACGAGTANAATCCAGGCTAGTTTCAAAAGGGTGGGAAAAATGATTTATGGTAATGCTTGATAAAAAGAAGCGACTGCAGGTACGAATCGATATGGCGTCATCGTTTCGTTGGGCAGTACGTCATGGTTTACATGAAGGAATATGCAACCATTTTAGTTATGCGGTTGGCGATAATAAGTTTCTGATTAATCGNTGGGGTTTGCATTGGTCAGAAATTACAGCGTCAAACATTTTACTGGCTGATTATGACGGCAACGTACTAGAAGGCGAGGGGCATGTAGAGCCGACCGCGTTTTATATTCACAGCCGTGTCCATTTGGCCTGTCCACAAGCGGTTTGCGCCATGCATACGCATCAGCCCTATACGACAGCTATTACGTTGCTAGAAAGGGGTAGGTTAGAACCGTGTGAACAAAAGGCAGTTCGGTTCCACGGCCGGCTTGCTTATGACGATGAGTATAACGGTGTTGCCTTGAGCGTAGAGGAGGGCGACCGGCTTGGCGCAAAGCTTGGCAATAAAAGCGTGCTTATGATGGGCAGTCATGGGGTGATAGTGACAGGGGGTAGTGTCGCTCATACTTATGACGACCTCTATTATCTGGAACGTGCTTGCGAAGTCCAAGTTTTGGCACTCTCGACCGGTAAGCCATTGGTCAGGCTCAGTGATGAGGTAATTTCCTCCACAGCGGAGCAGACAAAAGGCGAGCGTGCGAGCGCGCCAGATCATTTTGAAGCGCTTAAACGTGTGCTTGATCGGGATGAGCCTGATTACAAAGATTGATTAGACTGAAAGAAAAAAATCATGAAGATACTGGTGGTAAAAGGTGATGGGATTGGTCCGGAAATTGTACCCGAGGGGCAGCGATGTCTCGAAGCTGCCAGTGAGGCTTTTGGCCTCGGGCTTACTTTTCAAGAGGACTTTATTGGCTTTGATGGTATCGAAAAATACGGCCATGCATGTCCCGAAGAAGTTATTGGGCGAATTCGAGATGCTGATGGTGCGTTATTTGGGCCACACAATAATGTGGACTATCCTCCCGAACATCAAACCTATGCTAATCCATCAGGGATCATAAGGCGCGGACTTCACCTGCACGCTAACCTACGTCCGTCGAAGACACGCCAGGGAGTTCCTGCCCATGTGCCTGAAATGGATGTGGTGATAGCTCGAGAAAACATGGAAGGCTTTTATGCTGATCGCAACATGCATGCAGGCGGTGGGGAATTTATGGCCAACCCAGATTTAGCGCAGTCAATACGCAATATTAGTCGTTCCGCTTCAACAAATATCGCAGTGGCTGGTTGCGACTTCGCGATGCAGCGGCGGAAAAAAGTTACTATTATCCACAAAGCCAACGTGATGAAGCTTACCGATGGTCTTTGGCGCGAGGCCTGCCTTGATGTGACGAGTAAATATCCTGAACTTGAAGTGGAGGAGGTGATATTGGACGCCTTCGCTGCTCACATTGTTCGCCGGCCACAGGATTTCGATGTGGTGATTTGTTCTAATATGTATGGTGATATATTCTCTGACTTGGCGTCCGAACTAGCTGGCGGTCTTGGCCTAGGCGGTTCGATCAATGCCAGCCATACGGACTGTATTGCCCAGTGCGCGCACGGCTCGGCTCCGGATATTGCGGGAAAAAATATCGCGAATCCGACTGCAATGATTGTATCTGCCGCAATGATGTTGACATGGCTTGCAGTCAAGCATGAAAAGCCGGCGTTTAATCACGCAGCTAATGCGATTGAAATGGCGTTGTCTGCGCAGTTGGCTAAGGGGCGTACCCGTGACTTGGGTGGCGACATGGATTGTGATGTATTTGGGGCGGCTGTTGCGGCACTCATTAATGCGTGAATAGGTAAAAAAAATGGTCTCGCAGCAGTGAAGTCTTGCTAAAGTATTCTATGCCTGTTTTTTTGGAGAGCCTTTGAATTTCAACACATTAACTCTGTGATTGATTACAATAATTTATGCTTGCATCAATCCCCAATAATCTTCGTATAAATTGAGGGAGGGGGTCGTGNCCCGAATTTTAGAATTTAGCCGCTCAGACGATTGCTCTGATGCGGAATGGGAAACCCGAATTGAATTGGCGGCTTGTTACCGGCTCGTCGAAAAGTTTGGTTGGAGCGATCTATTAGCAAACCATATATCAGCGCGCGTGCCGGGGTCCGAAGATCATTTTCTAATAAACCCCTATGGTATTCGCTATGACGAAATTACTGCATCCGCCTTACTTAAGGTAGATGTTAGCGGCAATATTATTGCTCCAAACCATGGGTTTACGTTCAATCCGGCCGGATTTGTTATCCATTCGGCTGTGCATATGGCGCGTCCCGAGCTGATCTGCGCTCTGCATACTCATACGTATGCTGGCGTTGCCGTGTCATGCCAAAGCAACGGTCTATTACCCTTGTCTCAGATGCAGCTCTCTGTTTTGGGCGAAGTGGCATATCATGATTATGAGGGTATCGCTGCGCCGGACAACCTTGATGAGCGGCAACGGATCGTAATGGACCTAGGTTCGTCTCATTGCCTAATCATGCGCAATCACGGCTTGATGACGGTTGGTGAGAGCGTTGGGGCCGCCTGGTGTTATATGTATCGATTAGAACGAGCGTGCCGAATGCAAATAGAGTTTCAGAAAACTGGCGCTGCGTGGGCGGAACTTAGTCAGGCAACTATCGGACAAACAGTTGAGAAATCTCAGAGTCTTTATGCAAAAGATAGTTTTAGGCCAGTGGGTACTATTGAATGGGAGGCCGTGAAACGCATGTTAAACGCCGACGATGTGGATTACCGAAACTAACGGCTTGCATTATCTGTGGTACTTTATTCGCCGGAGATAGCAAAGCGAGGGTCTTTGATTTCGATTTTTGCGGCAGCCTGTAAGTTTTTAATATAGGCTTCTAGCTTTTGGCCAATTAGTGACTGGCGAATTTGAGGCATTACCTTCTCAATTGGCACCGGCTTTTTTCCAGTGCGTTCCGTTACTTCGATGATATGATAGCCAAATTGTGTTCTTATGGGCCCTCCAACTTCTCCTTTTTTTAGTGCAAAGGCAGTTTTCTCAAATTCTGGTACCATCTGGCCACGCCCAAAACTGCCAAGATCACCGCCCTTCGGTCCACTAGGGCCAATTGATTTGCTGGCGGCTAATTTTGCAAAATCGCCGCCAGCTTTAATTTCTTTTAATACCGCTTTGGCCTCCTTCTTTGACTTAAGAAGAATGTGGCGCGCACTAATTTTCTCATCAATAAATTTTGTTTTGTTATTCTCATAAAAGTCTCGAACCTCCTTTTCAGTAACTTTTCCTTCACTTTCTAGGTAACTTTCGACGGTGGCACGAGCGAGTGCGGTGAGTATAAA
>PAXN01000036.1 GCA_002715005.1 Rhodospirillaceae bacterium | reverse complement strand
ACTATTGAATTTGATATTATGTATGGCGAAGGCATTTCCAAAACCGGAGAATTGTTAGATCTAGGTGTAAATGCGGGAATCGTCGAGAAGTCCGGTGCATGGTTTTCTTATGGAGATCAACGGATTGGTCAGGGCCGCGAAAATGCTAAGACCTTCCTCAAAGAAAATACGGAAATTGCTATAGATATTGAGCAACGCGTCAGGCAAAGCGCCGGCATTTTGACCGAAGTCATGCTAGAAGGTGGTGGGTTAGAAATAAATGATGGCGAAGCGGAAAGTGAAGATTTAGCGACAGCCGGGTTGCCTGAAGAGTCGTCTATTGAAAAGTAGAACTTTTGAACCAAGTAATTGGTTTAATTAATATATTTAGAGATAATTAGAAATAATATGGCCCTGGGGACGGTACCCTGGGGCCTTTTGGACTTAATCAGTCCAGTGCTCCTAGGTCGTGTCCTTCAGCCAACTCTACCTATTTCCATCCAGTTGTTTGGCTATATCCTTTGTCCGGATTACTGGACAGGTCGTCAGCACCAAGTTAAAACCGCGACTTTGGCAGTAAAGTAATCTAGCCAGATATTGGTGTTCACGGGGCCTTCCCATGCAAAATGTGACTGAATGACGAGTACTAACGAAATACGCACTGCATTCCTTGAGTTCTTCAAGCGCGACGGGCATGCAGAGATTGAATCTTCATCATTAGTGCCGCGCAACGATCCGACGTTGATGTTTACTAACGCAGGGATGGTGCAGTTTAAGAATGTCTTCACAGGCGTTGAGCAGCGCCCTTATAGCCGTGCAACGACATCGCAGAAATGCGTGCGAGCCGGAGGTAAACATAATGATTTGGAGAATGTTGGCCATACGGCGCGTCATCATACATTTTTCGAGATGCTCGGCAATTTCTCTTTTGGTGATTATTTTAAGGAGCATGCGATTGAAAGTGCATGGTCTTTGGTGACCAATGAATTCGGTCTCGATAAGGACCGGATACTAGTCACGGTTTATGAAGAAGATGACGATGCAGCGGGTCTTTGGAAAAAAATCGCTGGAATATCAGAAGATAAAATTATTCGGATCGCAACATCAGATAATTTTTGGGCGATGGGTGATACGGGTCCTTGTGGACCTTGTTCGGAAATTTTCTTTGACCATGGGGATCATATTGCTGGAGGCCCGCCGGGGACACCTGAGGAGGATGGCGACCGGTTCGTCGAAATCTGGAACCTAGTTTTCATGCAGTATGACCAAGTTGCGTCTGAGAAACGACTAGCACTTCCAAAACCCTCTATAGACACTGGGATGGGGCTAGAGCGAATGGCGGCCGCACTGCAGGGTACTCACGATAATTATAAAATCGACCTTCTGCGGTCGCTCATTGAGGCATCAGCAGAGGCAAGTAATAGTGACCCCGATGGAAAGGGTGCAATTTCCCATCGTGTGATTGCGGATCACTTAAGGTCCTGTAGTTTTTTGATTGCCGATGGTGTGCTTCCGTCAAATGAAGGCCGTGGGTATGTTTTACGCCGTATCATGCGCCGTGCTATGCGCCATGCCCATCTGCTGGAATGCAAGGACGCGTTAATGTACCGTTTGGTTCCAACGCTGGTAATGGCTATGGGGCAGCATTACCCCGATTTAAGCCGTGCGGAAGCACTAATAACTGAAACCTTTAAATTGGAGGAAGAACGGTTCCAAGATATGTTGGCGCGTGGTCTTAAATTACTGGAAGATGAAGCGGCTAAGATTTCTAGTACCGGGACATTGCCTGGCGAAGTAGCTTTCAAGCTCTATGACACTTACGGTTTTCCACTAGACCTTACGCAAGATATTCTGCGTAGCCAAGGTCAAACAGTTGATCATGCGGGCTTTGATACTGCGATGGAGGGGCAAAGAGCAGTAGCTCGCAAGGCGTGGGCAGGATCGGGAGACGCGACGACCGAAAAGATTTGGTTTGATATCCACGAAGAAGCGGGGGCAACGGAATTCCTCGGGTACGAGACTGAGCGTGCCGAAGGTGTCGTGAACGCTATCATATCAGACGGTCAACGCCATGATTCGGTAGGCGAAGGAAGAAATATAATCTTTACGGTGAATCAAACACCTTTCTATGGAGAGTCGGGGGGACAGCAAGGTGATACTGGCTTGGCGGAAACTTCCAGCGGCGCAGTAATTGAAATAAGGGATGTTCAGAAAAAACTCGATGTAATGCATGTCCATATGGGCAGCATCATTAAGGGAAAATTGAGTGAGGGAGATACGGTTGATTTACAGGTTGATGGGGAACGGCGTCAAAAATTGCGCGCTAATCATTCCGTTACTCATTTGATGCATGCTGCTTTACGCGATCAACTTGGCGATCATGTTACGCAAAAAGGATCGCTAGTTTCATCGGATCATTTAAGGTTCGATTTTAGCCACCAAAAGGCTATTGATCGCAAACTCCTGCTTGCGGTGGAGAGTGCGGTGAACGCACAAATACGTATTAATGCTCCGGTTGAAACACGATTGATGACGCCCAAAAATGCTGAAAAGGCGGGCGCGCTTGCGCTTTTTGGTGAAAAGTATGGTGCAGAAGTGCGTGTCGTCTCAATGGGTGATGTGGGTGATGGTGAGGAAGCCTACTCCACGGAGCTTTGCGGTGGTACCCATGTTTCCAAAGCAGGTGATATTGGATTTTTCAAGATCGTATCTGAAAGTGCCGTTGCGGCAGGTGTGCGCCGCATTGAAGCTATTACGGGCGACGCCGCCTTAAGGCATGTTGCGAACCAGGAGAATTTATTGCTAGATGCTGCTGTCAATATGAAGACTGCGCCTGCAGATGTGCCAAACAGAATCAAGTCCCTCCTCGAAGAACGGCGCGAGTTAGAACGCGAAGTATCTGTCCTGCGTCAGAAGATTGCTGCTGGAGGGGGGAGCAATACTGACAGTAATGACGTTAAGGAAGTAGCGGGAATTAATTTCATTGCGCGACATGTTGATACTATTCCAGCTAAAGAATTGAAGCCGCTCGTCGATATGGTGAAAGCTCAAATCGGCTCCGGTGTTGTGTGTATAGCGGCCGTGAACGGTCCAAAAGTGTCATTGGTGGTCGGTGTTACGGATGATTTGATTGATCGTGTGGACGCCGTTGCGCTTGTACGCGCCGGCGCTGCGGCAATCGGCGGTAAGGGTGGAGGCGGTAGACCGGATATGGCGCAAACTGGCGGCGCAACTGTAACCGGCGCAGCACAGGCACTAGTTGATATTGAAACGGCTTTAAGCGAGGCAGAATAATAATGAGCGAAGAAGTACAATTCGACGGCACGAAAAATTATGTCGCGACAGAAGATTTGATGGTTGCCGTTAACGCGGCTATTACCCTAGAGCGTCCTTTATTGATCAAAGGGGAGCCTGGAACCGGCAAAACGGTTCTTGCCCATGAGGTTGCGAAGGCAATCAAAGCGCCACTGATAGAATGGCATATAAAATCCACTACTAAGGCGCAGCATGGTCTATATGAATATGATGCGGTAAAACGGCTCCGCGATAGTCAGCTTGGCGACGACCGTGTTCACAATATCAGCAATTACATAATGCGCGGTAAACTATGGGAAGGCTTCACGGCCAAGGATCGGTCTGTATTGTTGATTGATGAAATCGATAAAGCGGACATTGAGTTTCCCAATGATTTATTGCTTGAGTTGGATCGGATGGAGTTCTTCGTATACGAAACGCAAGAACGTGTCGTGGCCAAGCAGCGACCCATAGTGATCATAACCTCCAATAATGAAAAAGAGTTACCCGATGCCTTTCTACGTCGATGTTTTTTCCATTACATCAGTTTCCCCGAAGAGGACACAATGCGCGAAATCATTGATGTGCATTTCCCGGATATTCAGAGTTTTCTGGTTCGAGATGCGCTTAAGGTTTTTTATGATGTTCGCGATACACCCGGTTTAAAGAAGCGTCCTTCGACATCGGAATTATTGGATTGGCTGAAATTGCTGATGGTTGAGGATTTGCCGCCGGATGCGCTGCGCAGTCAGGATACGCAAAAACTTATTCCGCCTCTATATGGCGCTTTGCTTAAAAATGAGCAGGACGTGCAGCTATTCGAGCGGTTAGCCTTTATGGCTAGGCGAGAGCAGGGTGGTAGTTAATCTTTGTCGGCGTGGCGTAATTGTCTTAAGGGGCAATCCACGAGGCGTTTAGAGTAATGTTGATACTTCCTGAATCCATTTCTTCGAAATGTGTTAGTTTTTGAGTGTTGCGCAGACTGCCGCACAAATTGCTACTTTAGAATGTCCGGCAAATATATTCTGCTTGAGTATTAAAGCCTTTTATCTAATTATACTATAAATTACTTATTATAAAAACAGATTAATTTTTAAATATTAAGAAATCAAAAAAAAAATTAAAATATATTATGAAAATACAAGTATTGGGCCAAACTTTTTTGGGTAATGGACTTGTTGCCAATGAGTTAGAACTGCTTAATATCTCGCCGGAGGAGTGTTAGTAGTGTTTGTGAATTTCTTTTTTGAACTCAGAAATGTCGGTGTTCCAGTCTCGCTGAAGGAATACCTAACCCTGATGGATGCGATGAAGGCGGGTGTCGCGAGGTATCGGGTAGAGGATTTCTACTACCTGAGTCGGGCAGCGTTAGTGAAAGATGAGCGTAATCTTGATCGTTTTGATCGAGTTTTTGGCACCGTTTTTAAGGGGCTTGAGGGAACCACCGACGACCTTGTGACCGATATACCTGAAGAGTGGCTTCGCAAATTGGCTGAGTTACATTTATCTGACGAGGAGAAAGCGGAAATCGATCGTCTTGGCGGATGGGACAAGCTGATGGAGACGTTGAAAAAGAGACTGGAAGAGCAAAAAGGTCGTCATCAAGGGGGCAATAAATGGATAGGCACGGCGGGTAAGTCGCCGTTTGGTGCGTATGGATATAATCCTGAAGGTGTTCGCATAGGACAGGATAGATCTCGTCATCGTCGAGCTGTTAAAGTTTGGGATAAACGCGAATTTCGCAATTTCGATGACTCTATTGAAATTGGTACGCGGAATATCAAATTAGCCCTACGCCGTCTGCGGAAGTTTACCCGAGAGGGCGCAGAAACGGAACTTGATCTGCCTGATACTATCAAATCGACTGCACATAATGGCGGTTATTTAGATATTCGAATGGTACCGGAACAACGTAATACGGTGAAGGTATTACTATTCTTGGACGCTGGCGGTTCCATGGATGATCATGTGAGGGTTTGCGAGGAGCTGTTTTCGGCTGCGCGAGCGGAATTTAAGCATATGGAGTTTTTTTACTTTCATAACTGCTTGTATGAGGGGGTCTGGAAGGATAATCGCCGTCGTCATGGCGAGAAACTTGAAACAATGGAGGTTCTGAGGACCTACCCTGCTGATTATAAAGTGATATTCGTTGGTGACGCTACTATGAGCCCTTATGAAATCACCTATCCTGGCGGTAGTGTAGAGCACTGGAATGAAGAGCCAGGTGGCACGTGGATGCAACGATTACTGTCTATTTATTCAAAAGCGGTTTGGCTGAATCCGCAAGGAGAACGTGTGTGGGACTATTATGATTCCATCCGTATTATGCGGGAACTAATGGACGATCGGATGTTTCCTCTAACGCTTGAAGGACTAGATGCAGCTATGCGAGAACTAGGACGGTAGAATGTGTGATGCGCTAGAATTTTGGATTGACTAATGATAAAGCGAAATACTGCAATCTTAACTAGCATGTTGCTATTGCTGGTGGCTTGTGAGCAAGCTTCGAAAGTGGGCGGTGCGCCTTTTTTAACTACCAATCCAGTTGGTTTGCCGCGTGCTAATGACCAAGAATATATTTCTATTTGCTATAACGCTGACACGACAACACGTCAGTCTGTTGAGGCGCTGGCGACCAAATCTTGTAACAAAAATATTGGAGCTGGAGTAAAATTTTTCAGCCACGATATGGTGTGGAATGATTGTCCGATTGTCACCAAGGCAAGGGTAACATTTCTCTGTCGCTCCCAGTGAAAACCAAAAGACCCGCGTGATACCCTTTTCTCAACAAGTCTCCAAGCCTTCAACCGATAATATTGTTTAAGGTTTGACTGGGCCGCATTGCTATGGCGACCTTTTCTGGGTCGGTTAGAAAATAACCACCAAGATCGACCTCGCTCCCTTGTGCGTCAATCAGCTCGGCGACGATCCTGTCTTCGTTTTCCGTAAGTTGCTGAGCAATTGCCGTAAAGTGCTCCTTTAAATCTGCATTTTCGTCCTGGGCCGCTAATGCTTGCCCCCAATAGAGGGTAAGGTAGAAGTGACTACCTCGAGTATCAAGCTCGCCGACTTTACGGCTGGGGGATTTATTATTGTTTAAGAATTTTTCAATGGCCTGGTCTAAGGCCTTAGCTAGTATCCTTGCCTTTTCATTACTTGCGTGTTCCGCGTAATGTTCTAAGGATGCGCCAAGCGCAGCAAATTCTCCAAGTGAATCCCAACGTAGGTGGCCTTCCTCCATCAATTGTTGAACATGTTTGGGTGCAGAGCCCCCGGCGCCCGTTTCAAACATACCGCCGCCATTCATAAGCGGGACAATCGACAGCATTTTTGCGCTCGTACCTAATTCTAAAATTGGGAATAAATCTGTTAGATAATCGCGGAGCACGTTACCCGTTACTGAAATAGTATCTTCACCGTTTTTCATTCTCTCGAGCGAATAGCGCGTCGCGTCAGCCGGAGCTTTGATGAGGATTTTTAGTCCGTTCGTATCGTGGTCCTTCAAATAGCGTTCGACTTTGGCAATGAGTTGTGCATCGTGGGCGCGACCTTTGTTGAGCCAAAATACTGCAGGTGCGTTAGTCGCGCGGGCACGTCGAACACCTAGGCCTACCCAATCCTGGACGGGGGCATCTTTGGTTTGGCACATGCGCCAAATATCGCCTTCTTCTACCATGTGGTTGTGCAAGGTATTTCCGCAGCCGTCGATAATACGGATACTCCCGTTGCTGGGCGCCTCAAACGTGTAAGGATGTGAGCCATACTCTTCGGCCTTTTGCGCCATAAGGCCGACATTGGAAACACTGCCCATTGTTGCAGGATCAAATGCCCCATTCTCCTTACAAAACTTGATGGTTTCATCATAAATTACAGAATAGGAGCGATCGGGTATAACGCATTTAGTATCCGCTTCCTGGCCGCTGGGCCCCCAGGCACGTCCACCATTGCGAATTAGCGCTGGCATTGAGGCATCGATGATAACGTCACTGGGTACGTGGAGGCCCGAAATGCCGCGATCAGAATTCACCATATACAGATCGGCCTGTTTTTCCATACAGGCTGCTATATCAGATTCGATTTCTGCTTTCTGGCCTGAAGGAAGGGATTTAATTTTACTCGCGATGTCCCCTACGCCATTGTCAGGGTCTATTCCCAGTTCGGCAAACGTAGCTGCGTGCTTGTCGTAGACGTCCTTGAAGAAGGCGTAAACTGTGTGCCCAAAGATAATAGGGTCCGACACTTTCATCATCGTTGCTTTTACATGCATCGAAAATAGAACGTTTTTGGATGTTGCATCGGCAACCTCTGCGGCAAGGAATGATTGAAGGGTACCGGCACGCATTACTGTTGCATCGATGACGTCGCCTATTTCAAAAGTTGTTTTTGCTTTCAATACGGTGACTTCACCATCGTTTGCGACAAATTCGATGCGCCCATCGCCGGTTGTGGTATCTGTGATTGTTGTGGAAACTTCGTTGGCGAAGAAGTCGTCGCCGTCCATTGAGGTCACTTCAGTCTTCGAATCTGCTGACCAGGAGCCCATTGAGTGAGGGTTGTTCTTGGCATAGGCCTTCACTGCGTTTGGGGCACGACGGTCCGAGTTACCTTGTCGCAGTACTGGGTTAACGGCACTTCCGAGGACAATGCTGTACGTATCCTGAATTTTTTGTTCAGCATCGTTTTTTGGTTCTTCAGGGTAATCGGGGATATCGTATCCGTGATCCTGTAATTCGGTAATGGCAAGTTGCAGTTGTGGTATCGAAGCGCTGATATTTGGTAGCTTAATAACGTTGGCTTGGGATTCTTCCACAAGCTCACCCAAATTTGATAAATCGTCCGGTTGTTTCTGCTCATCCGTGAGTTTTTCGGGGAAATTGGCAATAATCCGTCCGGCAAGCGAGATATCCTTGCGCCCGATGGTAATTCCCGCGGGTTTCGTAAAGGATTCAATGATTGGTAAGAAAGACCCGCTGGCAAGTTCCGGTGCCTCATCGACCTTAGTATAGATAATATCTGCCATTTTTTACTCCCCAAAAAGAAAGCGAATTATTGAGTTTTGCCATTAAGCCGGTAACCTCTAACAGATAATGTACGCTTTTTACCCGAGGCGATCACAAGCAATTTCATGGCTATAATTTGCGCCGCACAATAGCACCCTTGCCGCACGAGACAAGGGTAGCGTTGGGCTTAAATGTCGCGGTTAGCCTGGTTTTTTCTGGCCATTAACCTCAATGCCAAGGGTTGGCATAATGTCTGCCGTACGCTCCACCACGGTAGCTAGTCCACGGTGTTCTGCGCTGAGGAACTCCTCCTCCACCATATGGTCTAACAAATCGATAATTGGCTGCCAGTAGTTAAATATATTGGCGATGACGATAGGTTTATTGATCTGGCGCAACTGCTTCCAAGACATCACTTCGAAAGCTTCTTCAAGTGTGCCGATACTTCCGGGCATCACCACGAAGGCATCTGCTATTTCGGCCATTTTGGCTTTTCGTTCATGCATATCATTCGTGATAATAAATTCTGTCGTATCTCGATGGGCAATTTCCACCTTATCCAGGAAATGAGGAATGACGCCGATGACCTCACCTCCCTCGTTGAGCGCTCCGTCTGCAAGTGCACCCATCAGGCCAATACGTCCGCCGCCAAAAATGATTTTAATGCCGGCATTTGCGCACAGGCGACCGAATTTCGCTGCACATTTTACATATTTTGGTGCCACGCGGGTGGAAGAGCCGCAAAATACGCAAACCGATGAGATTTTAGCCATTTTAGTCCTTTGGTTCTTCTGGGGAGACGGTCATGTTAGGTCGCAATAGAATGGTGTTAATTCGATTATGATATCAAAATTCTGCTCTTATCGGTATGAACTAGTATTGCCAATTAGGCAGAAACATAGGACGAACCGTACAACGGAGATGGGCCAATGAACCGCATTTATATTTTGCTTGGTTTGGTAATTGCGGCCGTTGTCGGCGCGGTACTTTATTATGCTTGTAAAGATGAGATGCCATCGGAAACCCTGCTGCCTTCGAATGAACAGGCAATCGGTTTAAATCAGAAAACTTCTGATAGAAATTCAGAAAAAAAATCCAAACTCGAAGAGAAGTCAGAAGCTCCGAGCTTCGATATCGTTAGGATAGAGCCTGATGGTGCTGCAGTTTTGGCCGGCAGTGCATCTTCAGGGGATATGGTGACTATTTATAACGGTGATGAGCCCATCGGTTCAGCTAAAACTAATGATCAAGGCGAATGGACCCTTATTCCGACAAAACCGCTGAAGCCAGGGGACACGGAACTCAAGATCGTGGCTGTAAACGCAAACGGTGATAAAACAGAATCAGTTCATGCGGTCGTTCTAAAAGTTCCAGATAGGACTAAAACAAATGACGGAGTGCTTGCTGTATTGGTACCGCGGACGGGAATAGAGACCTCAAAATTATTGCAGGCCCCCAAGCCGGCCCCTGATTTTAAAAAGGGAACCTTGAGTCTTGATACAATTGACTATGATAATGAGGGCCGGTTGACCTTTGCCGGACGCGGAATGCCGGGAACATCCTTAAGAATCTTTGCAGACAATAAATTTTTGGATGAAACGACTATTGACTCACAAGGTAATTGGAGGTCCCGCCAAAATACAGTTTTGGAGCCGGGGAGTTACACATTGAGGCTGGACCAGGTGCGCGATGGTAAAGTAACCGCACGCATCGAAGCGCCTTTTACTCGATCTCCACCTTTGGAGGAACTCAAAGGTGATACATTTGTCGTTGTACAGCCTGGTAATAGTTTGTGGCTTATTGCACGTCGTGAATTGGGAGGCGGTATTCGTTACTCGATTATATATGAGGCAAATAAGCACCAAATTAAGGACCCTGATTTGATTTATCCTGGCCAGGTGCTCGCAGTTCCTGAGAAATAGGACAATCGAAATCTCAACCATAGAGCATTGGGTCTGAGCGTAAAAGGGTATGCAGTGATAGCTGGTCTGAAATATGAGGGGTGGGGGGTGTGTGAAGTTTAGCCCACCTACTTTGTTTGAAATGTATCGCGTCTAGACTGGCAGTAGGTTGTCTATAGGCGTTTCGACCGAATTTCATTATCAAGTTATCGGCGGTCGACAAAGATAATAGGTATGGAAAACCAAATAGAGATATCGATTCTGAAACAAAATTATTTCTAATTCCTAAAATGACGTATTTGATGGTAGTAGGAGATCGCAAAAATTACCTGTCGGCGCCCTGGCGCTGCTTAAAATGGAGCGCATGCGTTTGACCAATAATTCAGGCATTTTGAAGTCTATTGTGTTTCCTATCCATAGGGCGGGGCGACCTTTCATTGTTCTATTTGCGGTGTGTACGGCAGCGCTTGGCTGGGTTTGGGGTCCACTCGGGTTTGCCGGCGTTATCCTAACTGTTTGGTGTATATTCTTTTTTCGTGATCCGGACCGGGTGACGCCTCAAGGTGAAGGATTAGTTGTAAGCCCAGCTGATGGTATTGTTCAGATGATTGTCAATTCCGATCCGCCGGAAGAATTGGGCATGGAAAGCGGTGCCCATATTCGTATCGCAGTCTTTATGAATGTGTTTGACGTCCACGTTAACCGTGCGCCTATTGATGGTCGTATTAAGCGGTTGACATATACGCCCGGAAAATTCCTGAATGCTAGCTTGGACAAAGCATCAGAAGATAATGAACGTCAGGCATTGTTGATTGAGACATCAGCTGGTGTGGAAATTGGCTGTGTCCAGATTGCCGGTTTAGTCGCCAGGCGCATATTATGCGACGTGATCAAAGAACAAGAACTAAAAACTGGCGAGCGTTTTGGTATGATACGTTTTGGTAGCCGCGTTGATATATATGTGCCTAAAGGCACGACAATATTCGCGATTGAAGGACAACGTGTTGTTGCTGGTGAAACTGTGCTGGCTAGCCTTGATGGGAAAGGTATGGTGCGACAAGGGGAAGTTCGCTAATGGCTATGCAAAAAAAACGTCGGTTTAGGCGTGTTCGACGGTTAAAGGGCCAAACGATCAACCGTATGATTCCAAACATTATAACCGTTTTCGCTTTGGCAGCCGGCTTGACCGCGGTTCGTTATGCCATTGCGGGTGAGTGGAAATATGCTGTTGTCGCGATTTTGACTGCCGGTGTCCTTGATGCACTGGATGGTCGTATGGCTAGGTTGTTAAAGTCAGCGAGTGAGTTTGGGGCGCAATTAGATTCGCTTTCTGACGTGATTGCTTTCGGCGTAGCACCGGCCTTTGTGGTCTACTTATGGGTACTCCAAGGTAGTAGTGATTATGGTTGGGTAGCAGCGCTTTTCTTTACGGTATGCTGTGCCTTACGGTTGGCACGCTTTAACACTATGTCCGAATCACCGGCTTACGCTTATAATTATTTTACGGGAATGCCTGCACCGGCGGGTGCCTGCATGGCGATTTTACCGATGGTGTTGAGTTTTCAATTCGGCAATTTCGTAACGACTTACCCATTTCTCATTGGTGTTTGGTTAGTGTTAATAGCGGGCTTTATGGTGAGTCGACTGCAGACCTATTCATTTAAAAAGCTGAAAGTGCCCCACGGATACGTTCTAGCAGTGTTAGCGGGGGCGGGTCTTGTGGTAGCTGCATTGGCAACTAATCCATGGCTAACGCTAAGTATCCTTGCAGGTATTTACTTAGTTACTATACCTTTTGCAATCTGGACCTATAAGCGTCTTGAGGCGGAGGCTGCTCATATTCATGCAGAGGATAGTGAGGCTAAAGACGCAGTTGGTGGCTCGGAAATTCCTATTCCGCTGCATAAGGTACCCCGAGACTAAGCGTATAGTTGACTAGTCGAAGGTATAGCCCTGGATTTCTAGTTCCTCTTTATCAAAACCAAGCTTATCCAACAAAATTTCTGCGTTGCTCGAACCTAGTTTTGGTCCTGCATGGCGTACTTTTCCTGGGTTCTCTGATAATTTCCCCACAACGTTTTGCATACGGATTGAGCCGCTAAGTTCGTCATCCTCTACCGCAACAATGTTTTCGCGGGCGGCAAAATGCGGGTCTTCAAAAATCTCCTGGATGTTGTTACATGGGGCTGCCGCTGCATCAAATTCATCAAAAAGAGAGATTAGCTCATCGCGGTCTACCTTTTCGATGGCTTCTTGAAGTGCATCATCCAGTGCAATCGAATTTTCAATTCGAAGCCGATTATCTAGAAAACGCTCGTCTTTAGGCAACTCCGGTACATTTAGTGCATCGCACATTCGCTCAAAGGTTGATTGAGCACTGCCTGAGATAGATACCCATTTGTCGTCTTTGGTGCGATAGGTATTTCGCGGAGCGGTGAATGGCAGTCGGCTACCGTTTCGTTCTTGGACTACACCCAATTGATCGTAATCAACCACCTGGGGTCCAAGCAACGTAAAGAGTGGTTCGTAAATACCAAAATCTACAATTTGGCCTTTGCCACCGTTTTTTGTCCGTGCTTGTAATGCAACCATCGAAAGGTAAGCGCCCATAAGGCCCGCGGTATCATCAGCCAAACCAAATCCGGGAAGGAGTGGCGGTCGATCCGGATAGCCCGTTATATAGGCATAGCCAGCATACCCTTCAGCAAGTGTGCCAAACCCCGGACGGTGACTGTTGGGGCCAGTTTGACCAAAGCCGGTAATACGGACCATGATCAAACCAGGGTTAATCTTGCTCAGCGTATCGTATCCGATACCCCATTTCTCAAGAGTGCCTTTGCGGTAATTTTCGATGACAATATCCGCATCTTCAACAAGTCGTTTGACAATCTCGACGCCGATAGGGCTTCGTAAATCTGCTGTAATCGACTTTTTGTTGCGATTGATCAGCTTATACATCAAGCCGACACCGTCTTTATTGTGTCCCCAATAGCGAACTTCGTCACCCGTTCCCGGGCGTTCGACTTTTATGACCTCCGCACCGAAATCAGCCAAAAACATTGACGATAGAGGGCCCGCGAGAAAGTTCGCAAGGTCAATTACCTTGATGCCATGAAGAGGCATATTTTCCGTATCATTTTGTTCTACCATCGGAGCTCCGTAAGTTCTTGTTTTTTCAATTCTGCGGATGATAATTGCCGTATAATCATACTGCTAACAACGATCTTGCGGGAAGTGCGAAATAATGACGTTATCTATAAAGGCGATTGGTTCATTCGCACGCAAAGTGGAGGGGCTTCGGCTTTGGGAATCAGTTGATGATTTGACTATTGCGCGTTTGGCAGATGTATGGTCGCGGCATGGCGTCCTCATATTTCGTCGCCAGTCTATTACGGAGGATGAGCTTGTAGCCTTTAGTGAACGATTTGGTGATCCTAATGTAATCGTGCGCGAGGACTGGAAATCTGAGAATAGGTCCGAGGTTATTCAAATTACGAATATGAAGGATTACCACGGTAATTCCATCGGTGGCTTAGGTGCAGGTGAGTTGGACTGGCATACAGATCAGAGTTATGTGAAGGAGCCTGCGACGGGCAGCATATTGTATATGGTGGAAATGCCTAAGGATCCGCCGGCGACTTACTGGGCTAACTTGCAATTGGCTTACGATGCGTTGGATTCGCGAATGAAAGAGAGGATCGATAACCTCATCGTCGTTTATGATTATTTTGTACGTCAATCAACCTATGACGACGAGCCAGAAATGTCAGATGAATTACGTCAACGTACGCCGGCGGTGACGCACCCGCTGGTAAATACACACCCCGAAACCGGTAATAAGTCGATGTATTTAGACCCCACAACCGCTGCGGGGGTCCAGGGCTGGGAAGCTGAGGCCAGCGAAAACTTGCTGCAAGAGTTGGTGGCACACGCGACACAGTCAAAGTTCGTCTATGCGCACGAATGGCAAATCGGGGATATTGTCATGTGGGATAACGGTTTTCTGATGCATCGGCGTGATGCTTTTCAGCCAACCAAAAACCGACTTCTTAAGCGCACTACACTTCGGTTGCCTCCTGATAGTCATATAGTGCCGAAGGGTGCGCTTGCACTATAGTTTTTACTGCTGACGCAATTTCGGGTCGAGTGCGTCGCGGACCGCGTCGCCGAAGAGATTGAATCCGAATACCGATAGGGTAATAGCGAGGCCAGGAAAAAATGCAATCCAGGGCGCGCTTTCGGCATATTCCTCCGCTCCGCCTTGAAGCATTAACCCCCAGGCGGGTGTGGGTTCTTGTACTCCCATGCCGAGATATGAGAGGGAGGCCTCTAATAGGATGGCCTGTCCAATGTTAGCTGTCAGAATGACTAAATAGGGAGCCATTACATTTGGCAGCATGTGACGCAGAATTATTCGTCCGGTAGAAAAACCTAGGGCACGAGCAGCGTCTACATAGGCGATTTGTCTAATAGATAGAGCATTTGATCGTACGATACGTGCTGCGTCAGGAATGAACGGGATCGCGATCGCTATGATAACGTGTTTTAGTTCGGTGCCGAAGATCGATACCATCGTTAGGGCGATAATGATAGTTGGGAAGGCAATCAATACATCAATGAAGCGTTGGAAAAGAAGGTCGAAAGCGCCGCCCAGATACGCGCTGGTTACCCCAAGGACGAGACCAAGTGTTGCCCCACTGAATGCAGCCGCGAAGCCGATCAGCAAGGCGGTTTGCGTACCATGGATGATACGAGAAAGAAGGTCACGCCCGAATTGATCGGTGCCAAGCCAAAACGCGCCGCTCGGTGGTAAATGCATATTTTCGAAATTATTTAATTCCGGATCGTATGGCGCAATTTGGTTAGCAAACAACGACATTATCAGCATAAGCAGAATGATTATACCTCCCGACGCCCCAAGACCATGATTGCGAATTAGGTCAATTAATCTTTGGAGTGTCGAGCGTTTATCGCTTAGTTGGGCCAGTTCCAACTCGATTGTGTTCTCGGAATTTGACATAAAGTCCTCTTAACAACAAAGACCGCCACATTTCTAAAAACGCGGCGGCCTAGTGTGCATATTTTACGGTTACTGTTGCCGCAATTTTGGATCCAAGATGTCGCGGACGGCATCACCAAATAAATTAAAACCGAAAACGGCTATAGTAATAGCCAAGCCTGGGAAAATAGGTACCCATGGTGCACTCTCAGCATATTCTTCTGCCCCACCTTGAAGCATTAGCCCCCACGCCGGGGTTGGTTCTTGTACACCCAGGCCTAAGTACGAGAGTGATGCTTCCAGTAAAATTGCTTGGCCGACAAAGGCCGTCAACATAATTAGGAAGGGCGCCATGACGTTGGGGAGCATGTGGCGTAGTATGATGCGGGCGTTGGAGAAACCCAAGGCGCGTGCAGCGTCCACATAAGGAATTTCCCGGATTGATAATGCATTCGAGCGCACAACGCGCGCGCAGCGAGGAATAAAGGGAATAGTAATCGCGATAATTACATTTTCATAGGGCGTACCAAATAAAACACCTTTCGTGCCAAATGTGGCTACCACGGCGAGGGCGAGAATGATTAGAGGGAATGCCAAGAAAACATCCATAACCCTTTGAAAGATTAAATCAAAGGTGCCGCCAAAAAAGGCACTCATAACGCCGAGCACGAGTCCGACGGATGCGCCGATGATGGCGCAGGCAAAACCAACAAATAGCGCGGTTTGGGCGCCGTAAATAATTCGTGTGAATAAATCTCTACCGAATTGGTCAGTACCTAACAAATACTCGAAGCTCGGGGGCTTCAACATGTCTTCAAAATTATCCAATTCCGGATCATAAGGGGACAAGACCGGTGCAAAGATAGCGGCTACAATCATCAAAATCACTACGATGGCGCCGAAGGCGCCGAGCGGCATCCTTTTACAGGCATCCCAAATCTTCGCGAACACAGACCGATTGTCATGAAGTTCTTCTAGTTCTGAATGAAGGGCTGTTTCATCTGCTGCTGACATTGTTCATATACCCCTCAGCTGTACCTGATCCGAGGATCTAGCCACGCATAACACAAGTCCACTAGGAAATTCGTAATTACGAATATGGTAGCAACAAGCATGACAAGTGCTTGGGTCATAGTGTAATCGTGATTGGTAACGGATTCGACAAACAATTTGCCGAGGCCATTTAAGTTGAAAACTTGTTCAGTCACTACAAGGCCGCCCATTAGAAAAGCAAATTCAATACCAATAACAGTTATGACTGGCAGCAAAGCGTTCTTCCAAGCATGGCGGCGTGTGATAACTTTTTCGAGCAAACCCTTGGCACGTGCGGTTCGAATATAGTCTTCGCGTAAGACTTCAAGCAGGGCGGATCGCATCATTCTAGTTGCGACCGCGGAATAGCGGTACCCAGTAGCAATTGCAGGCCAAATCAGTTGGGCGATATTACCAATAGGATCGTCGATGATGGAGACATATTGGATGGGCGGCATCCAGGGCGCGCCGAACCATGCCTGGGTATAAATTAAGAGGCCTAATATGATCAAAATACCAAGCCAAAATGATGGCATAGCGATGCCGGCGATACTGAAGCCACGTACTATATAATCCAGCCAAGTGTTTTGGCGAACGGCGGAAATCGTGCCGAGTGGAATGGCAATCAGGACGCTTACTATGGTAGCCATAATAGCTACTTGCAGAGACAACGCAAATCGCAGTTCAATTTCATGCACTATTGGTTGTCCTGTCCACATAGATTGACCAAAGTTAAATGTGAAGAGACCCACCATGAAATCGATAAATTGCTTCCACAAAGGATCGGAAATACCAAGCCGCTGTTGACATTCCAAAATAGCTTTTGGATCCACATAAGTACCTGATCCTGCCAGGCGAAGCTCGCACACGTCACCAGGAATTAGGCGCAACAAACAAAAAACTAAAATTGCGGCACCAACGAGAGTGGGGATCATCAGTAATACGCGTTTGACGGTGTATTTATACATAGTGTCTCTAGCCTTATGAGGAGTTGTCGTCCTACCCGTCGCCTAGGAAAACGACGGGTAGGGTACAACAGTAACCACTAAGTGATCGTGATGGACCGCTTAGTTAGAGTGCGAGCATTTGCCACCCGTACACCAGACGTTTTCTAGGCTCTGGTTCAAGTAATGGCTTGGTGCAACTTTCCAACCTTGCACATAGGAACGGTGCGGATTGATTTTATACCACCAAGGGGTTAGCCCCACATGCGCTTCATCGGCAAGCGTATGCCACTCGTATTTACGCATCATCTTGCGAACCTTGACTGGATCCGCTTCGCGAAGCATAGCGTCATACATTTTATCCGCCTTACGGTCTTGATAGTTAGCATAGTTGTTGCCTGCCTTATCGTCGGAAATGTACTTGGAAACATCGGCTAATGGATTGATAACCGATTGACAGTTAAAGTCGATGGAGACGTCGTAGTCCTTCTTCTTGCGCAGAGATGCGTAGAATGGACCGGACGGCTGCACGTGCTGCTTGGGATTCAAACCAATCTTTTTCCATTGCCCAACAAGCCAAGTCCCAACAATTTTATATGGCTGATCGACGCCACGATTGTTAAATTTAAAGGTATAACCTTCTGGAACTCCGGCTTTCTTCAGCAGTTTCTTGGCTTCTGCGCGGGACTTTTTAAGATCCGTCCAGAAACCTGGGATTTTTGTCAATTCAGCTTTTGTTGCGGCCAGTGGGTCGCCTGGAAAAACAATTCCGCCAACCGTTTTCACGATTGCGATTTTTGACAAATACCTTGATCCACCCCAACGATCAACTGCGAGCGAAAGTGCACGACGTACATCGGGATTGCCGAAGAATTTATGCTTATGGTTGCCTATGAACATAAGGCCGCAGTTCCAGTTGCTTTCCTGAACCGTAATCTTATCGCCTAGAGCCTTTTTCAGGTCGTCACGAGCCTTTGGCGGGAACCCTCGGAATTCGATAGCGGCACGGTCACCACGGATCGCGTTCAAGCGGATTGCCATTTTCGGCGCACTGATCGACCGAACACCGTCGAGATACGGTAATGAATTTCCATTCGCATCCTTCTGATGATAGGACGGGTTACGAACACCTTTAACGAATGAACCCGGTTGGTATTCATCGAACATAAAAGGCCCTGATCCGTAGATATTTTTGGTGAAGAAGTGCGGATCTTTATCTAGCAATGCCTTCGGATAAATAGCGTTAAATGGCAGCGCTACGGCAGGAATAAAAGCACCCGATGGGAACTTCAGCTTGAAGACGACTGTGTTTGCATCTGTTGCTTCTACTGACTTAACCATACGGAAAAAGGCCTTGCGGGCGCTGGGTACACCTTTCGGTGGAAAGATGATCAGGCTAAAGTTTTTGGCAACGTCATAAGCATTAACGGTCGTGCCTAGAACACCTTTCACATCTTTGACCGAGATCTTATCGCCCAACAGGCCTGCATTGAACTCCTTGTCCTTAATGCTCTTACCGCCGGCACGGAAATCACCCCAAAATTTGGCGTCTTTGCGTATTTTAAAGGTATATTTCGTGCTGCCTTCAGTCGGCTTCGGAACGCCGCCTGTGCAAAGGTCGCACACGAAATCTGTAGTTGACTGCGGATTGTTCGGGTTCACACGCATCAGTACGCTGTAATAAGGGCGAACCGGATGCACAACGCCAAACGTGGTTTCCCGATGCAAATCGAGGGACGGTATTTTACTACCGACCACATAGTTCAGAGTGCCGCCACGAACCGGCTTTGCCGATGCGTCTGTTGCGACTCCGCCAAATGCAATGGCTGAACTGACGGCCAAAGCAGCGAAAATTTTTCTAGAAGTCATTTAGCTTTTCCTTCCCTGTTCATAAGAAACCTTTGGTTTCTCTCTCTTTACAAACGCAGGTCTAGTTGAACCCAACGTTTATTCGCATGTCATTCGAAAATTGTGTTCGAACGATCACACCTCTGTGCAGGCCACCCAGTGGCCTGGTTTTACTTCGCGAAATTCGGGTACTACTTTTGGACACCCATCGACGGCTACATCGCAACGAGGATGAAAAACGCAACCGCTCGGGGGATTAATGGGGCTTGGAATTTCGCCTTTGATAGTTTTATGCGCCCGTTCTGATTCAACAGAGGGGTCTGGAATTGGAACGGCTTCCAACAGAGCCTTTGTATACGGGTGTATCGGGTTATCAAACAATTCGTCGCAATCGGCGAGTTCGACCATATTCCCGAGATACATAACAGCTACACGATGACAAATGTGGCGCACGACGCTCAAATCATGGCTTATAAACAAATACGTCAGACCAAATTCTTCGCGTAAGTCCTCAAGTAAGTTTACCACCTGAGCTTGAATAGAAACATCCAGCGCGGATACCGCTTCATCGCAAACAATAAATTCAGGATCCATAGCGAGGGCTCTCGCCACACCGACACGCTGGCGTTGTCCGCCGCTCATTTCGTGTGGGTAACGGTCGGCAAATCGAGGACTAAGACCGCAGACTTTCAATAAATCGAGGACGCGTTCGTCTCGGGCCCGTTTATCGGTGATTATTTTATGGACCCGCATCGGTTCGGCAAGGATTTCCCCGATCTTCATGCGTGGATTTAGTGAGCTGAACGGATCTTGGAAAATCACTTGAATTTTCTGGCGAAATGGTACCATTTGTTTCGAATTCAACGTGTTAAGATCGATTCCGTCATAAAAAATTTGACCCTCAGTCGGGTTCTCAAGTTGTAGAATGCAGCGTCCTGTTGTTGTCTTTCCGCAACCGGATTCGCCAACTAAACCGAGGGTTTCGCCCTTCTTAATCCGAAAACTAACGCCGTCGACCGCTTTGACTTGAGCGACAACTTTAGTCATTACGATACCTTCCGTAATCGGAAAATGCATCTTCAGTCCTTGGACGTCTATTAATGTGTCGCCTAATTCGGCAGAACCACTGGCTGCAGCGTTGCTGTCAATTACAGCGCTCATGATGCGGCCCTCTGTTCCTTTTCGAGATTATCGTTGTTCCAACATGCAGTTTGATGGCCATTGCCAACATTTTCTAGGGCCGGATTGCTTGTTTCACATTTATTTGAGGCATACCGGCAACGGGGACGGAAGGGGCAGCCGTTATCCAAGCGCGCTAAGTCAGGGGGCTGGCCATCAACGGGATCGAGCTTTTGTCCACGCGGGTGATCTATCCGAGGCACGGATTTTAACAGCGCTAATGTATAAGGGTGCTTCGGNCGCAAATAGACTTCCTCGGCGGTGCCCGTTTCCACGATTTTGCCCGCGTACATTACATTTACGCGGTCCGCATAGCGCGCGACTACGCCTAGATTATGCGTTATGATAATCATGGCAACGCCCATTTTGCGCGTTAGTTCTTTCATCAACTCTAAAATTTGTGCTTGAATGGTCACGTCGAGCGCTGTAGTCGGCTCATCAGCAATAATCAGCTTTGGTTCGCAGGCAAGCGCCATCGCAATCATCACCCTTTGGCGCATACCGCCGGATAAATGGTGCGGGTATTGCTCAAGTCGGCGCTCTGGCTCTGAAATACCAACCATGCCTAGCAGCTCCACCGCCCTGGCATGACATTCTTTTTCCTCCATGCCTAAATGGTGTTGCAAGGTCTCTGTCAACTGCAGGCCGATAGAAAGTACAGGATTCAGGGATGTCATTGGTTCTTGAAAAATCATTCCTATGTCGTTACCACGTATTTCACGCATTTCGGCATCGGATAATTGCAGCAAATCTTGCTTCTGAAATTTAATACGACCTTTGACTACCTTTCCGGGAGGCCAAGGAATGAGCCTCAAGATTGACATGGCCNCAACGGATTTGCCGCAACCTGACTCCCCGACTATGGCTACGGTCTCGCCTTCATCGACATTATAGGTAATACCATCCACGGCTCTAACAGTGCCGGCCGAGGTGAAAAATTGAGTGTGGAGATCCTCGATCTCTAAAAGTGCAGCCACGTGCCTCCCCGTCTATCAAATTCTTATTATTTTGAGAATTTTATAATTCCGCACTTCATTTCGGTACGGTAATCCTGCTCGCATCCATCAGTAGATTTCTTAGATCCACAATANAATGATCTAGTTCAGGTATTTCTCTGATACAGGCTGTATTAACATACGTCAACGATTCTATTCAGCTGCTGAAGACTTTGATTTTATGGGAATCACAACATCGGCTTTGGGCTGCGGTTCACCCCGCAAAAATAATTCGATATTTCTAAAACAATGTGCCGATACATTTCCGACATTATCAAATGCTGAACCTGCTGCGTGTGGAGTCACTACTACTTGATCAAGTTTTAAAAGCGGGTTTTCTGGAGCTGTTGGCTCTGGTTCCCATACGTCGATGCCTGCACCACGAATCCGACCCGAGGTAATAGCGTTATATAAATCTTGTTCATTTATAATTCCACCACGCGCGCAATTAATAATAATTGCGGATTTCTTCATTTTTCCAATGACGGAGGCATCCATAACGCCCTTAGTGGAATCGTCAAGCGGCGTGTGGATTGTAAGGATGTCACTTTCGGTCAATAGCTGGTCAAGGGAAGCGAAGCTGGCATTTAGCGTTTTCTCGGTCTCGGCATCCGCTTTTATAAGATCGTTATAAATGACTTTGGTTTCGAACCCTGTCAGTCGTTGGGCGACCGCGCGACCGATGTTACCGAACCCAAAGATACCTACGGTTTTGCCGCGAAGCTGGAGCGCGTTATTCCTCAGCATGATCTTAATGTCGAGCCATTCACCTTTGCGCAGTCGTTCGTCGATTTCAAGCAAGTGCCGGTAGACAGCAAGAATTAATAAGATTGTGTGTTCTGCTACAACTGTCTTATTGGCGCCGGCCGTGTTGCAAAGCCCAAGGCCGTGATCTTCCACGGCTTTGAGGTCCACTTTGTCGAAGCCTATTCCCCACTTTTGGACGAATTGGATATTGGGAGATTCGTCCAGCATGCGCCGTGATACGGGCGCGGTCCCGCACATGATGAAATCGCATTGTTGGGTGATCTCAATTTGGTGATCCTCATCATAACTCTTCGCGAAGACCAGCTCGAAATTATCTGGTGCAACATCGCGGGTTTGGTTTTTGACCGGTTCGTCCCAAACATCTAAGCAAGCGATTTTATAATGTGTCATGCGGCTTCTCCCAATTTCTCACCGTTTGCATTTAGTACCGGCTCTCCCTCTATGATGATGCGATAGAGGTATCGATATTGATCGCCATAATCTCCGTTTGCTTGATGCATTACAGCGCGATTATCCCAAATAAGCATATCGCCCTCTCGCCATTGGTGGCGGTATTCAAAACGCGGTTGCGTGATATGGTCCATAAGAAAATCAAGCAGGTCAAAGCCCGCATTCAGCTCGATGCCTTGGAACTCGTCAATGCGCGCTGTATTCATATATAGCGCGCGGCGGCCGGTATCGGGATTGGTTCGTACGAGTGGATGCCAAAAGCGCGGATCAAAGCCTTCTTCTATAGCTGGCATTGGTCGGGGGCACCGCCGGCTCATCCAAACGTGGAGGCAATTTATAGGATCCACCTTGTTGCGCATATCATCCGGCAGTCCGTCGTAGGCTAGATGCATGCTGGCGAATTGTGTATCGCCGCCTTCGATTGGCAGCGTAACTGCGTGCAACGTTGTAGCGCGCGGCGGGGTCTCCGTGTGGGAGTGATCTGTATGCCAGTTTCGACCGCGAGTGATAACTTTTCCGCTAGCGCCTTTGTCGCGGCTTGAAATGAAACCTACCAGTGGACATTCAGGAACGCGAAATTGCTCTAAATCTTGCAGCATAGGCGTTCCGAATATTCGTGCCGCTTCCAGAAATTCCGGTGGTTCCAGTTTTTGATTACGGATGACTAGCACCGACCGTTCGGCGAAAGTGCGATAAAGTGCCTCTTTAGTGTTGTCGTCCGGAGTTTTGCGCAGGTCAATGCCCACGACCTCTGATGCAAATCCGCTTCTCAGTGGATTAATAGTGAAAGTCATATCTATGCTGCCTTCTGGTCTGCAACAGTCATAACTGGTTCGCCTTGGATCATGACGCGGTAAAGGAAACGCTCTTCGTCATAATCGGATGTAGCTTGGTGAAGGACTGACCGGTTATCCCAAATTACCATATCGCCTTTTCGCCATTTGTGACGATACTCATATTTACCACTATTGGCGAGTTCCATTAGATTATCCACGATGGCGAAACCTTCTGCATCGTCGATACCGTCGAATTTTTCTATACGCGCAGTATTCATATATATACCACGACGACCGGTGTCCGGGTTCACACGCACTAATGGCTGCCAGGTTTCAGGCTGTTTTCCCGGAGGTTTAGATAAAGGACGTGGGCTGCGGCTTGCTTGCCAAACATGCAGCGTTTTTACATGGTCAATTTTGGCCTTCGTTCCATCCGGCAAATCATCATAGAGTGCTTTCATGTCGGCAAACTGTGTGTCACNGCCTTGTTGTGGGATGGTGACGCCATAAAGGCTGGTNGCGCGGGGAGGGATAGGACGATTGGAATGATCGGTGTGCCAGTTAATGCCTCGGTAAATACGTTTTCCATTGAGGTTGTTCCTATCTCCACTAGAGATGAAGCCAACAAGAGGATTTTCGTCCAGGCAGAATTGCTTGAGGTCTTGTTCGAAAATTTCTCCGAAATTGCTTGCGGCTTGAAGGTAACTTTCTGGATCCAATTCTTGATCCCTGATTAGCAAGACAGTGTTCTCAGCGAAAGCGTTATAAAGCGCGCGCCGTGTATTTTCATCCTGGGTCTGGCGCAAATCTATACCTTTTGCTTCAGCGGCAAAATGGTTGGTTAGCGGAACAATTTCCAGTGACATGTATTTCCTCCACAAGACACAAAAATTGATTTTGGCTGAAATTACCAAATGCTAGTGGTGTTGGTCTACCCAGGGCAAATTAAATCAAATCAAGTGATGACCTATCCAATTACCGGAACTGGCTCGCCTTGGTTGTCAAACATAATATCGACCCCATATCCCGGCCCGGAAATGGACATGCNATTGCCTACGGGGTGCTCGCCTTTGGCAAAGCTCTGGCGCCATTCCACCTCCCCGAAAGAATATTCCAGCACTTCGGCATTTGGATTGGCTGCAACCACATGAGCGCTGGATGCTGTAGAGATTGGTCCGTCTGGATTGTGTGGCGCAAAGCCGACGCCGTGCGTGGCTGCCATTTTGCAGATGCGATCAAGTTCTATCGTGCCGCCGACAAATTTGATATCAGCGATCATAAGATCAATGCAGCCGGATTTTGCTAAATCCTCAAGTTCGCCATACGTATAAATATCCTCCCCCCCAACGACGCGGCCGCCGGAACCCTCTCGCAAAATATCACAATCTTTTCTGACCCATTTCTCCAGCGGATCTTCTATCCAAGATATAGCGAATTCTTTGCAAATTGAGGCAAGGAGAGAAGCGGTTTCTGAAGTGAAGCGCCAGTGGTTATCGATCATAAGATCAATGTTTGGGCCGATCGCTGTGCGAAGCGCAGCCAGACGTGCGATCCCTGGTTCTACAANTTTTTCGCCGTTTTTGCGTAATCCATTTGGCGAGACTTCATCAAAGGGAGCTATTTTAATGCGAGTGCAACCCGCCTCTACTACAAGGCGGCCTGCAGCAGCAATTGTCTCGGGTTTGCGGTCTTCGCATCGCCGGTTAATATTGGAATAAAACGCAATATTCTCGTCAACTTCTGCGCTTCCATTTTTTTCACCGGCAAGTTCTGCGGCTGCTGAAACGCCGTTTAACCGACATTCAAGATCGAAGAGAGCCTGCGCTACTGCGCTGGGTGGTGTTCTAGGTAGTCGCTTATTGGAGAGGCCTTCTAATAAGCTGATAGTGGTAGCAGCGGCATTNATTTCCTTTCCTTCAAGATGTCGGCCAAGACGCACCATTTCTGCAACACAACGCTCTTCATNTTTGCTGTTGCTGCCTTCACCCCAGCCTCTTAAACCATCTTCGGTATTAAGTTCAAGGAGTACCCAATTACCGCGATGGTTGACGGGAATAACATGCACAGCGCTGCTGCAAATTTTCATATTTCAGATTTTCCTTTAAAAGATTCGCGCCAAATTGCCTTAAAATCGGGAAAGACCGAATGGAGTGGCGTCAATAGAAAGTGAGCGCTCGGCAATCATTTCGCTAATCAATTTTCCGGTCATGGGTGAACCGGACATGCCCGTNTGGCCGTGCCCAAATGCATAATGGACGTTNGNNACATNCTTTGCGGGGCCAATCACCGGAAGGGAGTCAGGAATGCATGGGCGGTGGCCCATCCAGCGCCGGTCATCGCTACGGGTAATGCCTGGCAATAACTTCTTTGCATGATCGAATAAAACGTCTGCTCGTTGATAATCAGGCTCTGCGTTGATCCCGGCAAATTCTGCTGTGCCTGCAAGACGTAACCTGCCTTCCATAGGTGTCATAGTGAATTTTCGTTCTACGGATTGGAGTCCGATTTTTGGTATTATATGGGGTTCGGTCAGTTCCAAATGATAGCCGCGTTGGCTTTCTAATGGCACTTTATCTCCAAGTTGGATTGCTAACGCTGCAGACCATGCCCCAGCTGCAACAACCAAATGTGACGGAGTGAATGTCTGAGTTTCTGCGTGAACAGCGCTGACCGTACTATCGTTGACAGCAAGGCTATGCACAACGTCCCTGANAATCTTTCCTCCATCCGCAATGAACCTTTCTGCTAGAGATGTGACCAATTTGAACGGGCTAACGATATGTCCATTGTCGGGAAAAAAAAGTGCGTGGCGAATGGCGGGACCTAGCTCAGGGACGATCTGGCGTGCTTCATCGGCATTTAATTCATCAACGGTTATACCGCGTTGGCGTCGTCTAACATTACCCTGTTGGGCATAGGCAAAAGCATCATCGGTCTCGAAGATATGCATTTGTCCCAAGCGCCGAATTAAGTCAGTGGTGTCCGTTAACTCTTCGTATAGATCAAATACCTTTTCGTGCAGTCCAAGCAATGCGTTCATACCTTCGGCAATAACAGTTGGCCGCCCTGAACGGATAAATTGCCATAGCCAAGGGGTCGCCTTGAGTGCGTAATTTGCTCGAACCTTTAGAGGGCCGGTAGGGTCCAGCAACCAACTTGGCACCTGGCGCAACATGTTTGGCGTAGCTTTAGGTGACGACGTGTCGGGGCTCAGAAAGCCTGCATTGCCAAATGAACAACCCGCTCCCGGCTCGCGCTCGTCGACAACGGTGACGTGGTGCCCGTCCCTCTGCAAAAAAAGCGCGGTACACATACCGACCGCACCGGCGCCGACAACGAGGATATTTTTATCCATTATATTTAAGGTATATCATTGCCCGGTCCTGCTTCCAGTTATAACTTAAATAGNGCTTGGGCGTTATCTTCTAACAGTTTGTTTTTGTCCCCCTGCGATAGGCTGCAATTGTCGATGACCTTGCGTGGTTCCATGTCGCCGATGGGAAACGGCCAGTCAGAGCCAAGCATCACCTTATCTACACCAACCCGATTAACGAGAAACTCGAGTACGTCAGGCTCGAAGACTATGGTGTCGAAGTAGAGCTGAGCAAATCCCNCACGTGGGTCCGCATACTGGCCGGGATGGGCATTGAAATTACGGATCAAGCGCCCCAGCGCATAGGGCAGTGCTGCCCCTCCAGTAGAGGCGATGATTTTGGCATTTGAATACTTGGTAAGGTGACCGGTAAATAAGATGCGGGCNAATGCTGTCGTTTGNTCGTTNATNCGNCCNACCGCATTGACCATATCGTAGTCGAGTACCCGNCTATCGGTAGTATCGAACACTGGATGGACCATAATAACCGCACCTTTGTCGTGGGCCATTTGCCAGAAGGGGTCGAGGTCCGGGTCGTCCAGGTTACCGCCTACTGCCCGTGTTTGTGCACCAATCATAAAGCCTTTAAAGCCATGGTCGAGTGCCTCCTCCATTACCTTCGCTGCAAGTTTCCCGCTTTGTGTCGGTAATACGGCTAGGGGAATAATACGAGGGTCTTTCGCACATTCCCTCAGTAGCCACTCATTGGAATAACGAGCCCAATCTGCTCCCTCTTCCGCGGGNAATTGATTGCCGAACGCATCTACCCAGCCGCCGGGGATTTGTAGGTCAAGCCCTTGCTCATCCATCCATTCATGGCGCTCTTCGGTTTCTCGTAATCTTGGCATTACCGGGCGAGTGGGATTGTTGCCGGCAAAGGAAAGCTGAAACTTACCGTTATGTTCGATCAATTCTACATTAGGAAAGTCACCAATTCGGTTGCGCAGGTCTTCTAGCATCGCTTGAGGNATGAAGTGAGCGTGGGTATCAATAGCCATAGTGGGTCCCTAATTTTTTAATTCAATAATTTATGGCCTGAGTTAGCCGTTGGATACTTTAATAATCAAGAGTGATCATGAATTTCATATTTAGAATTTACAGCGTACTTGCGCAGAGGCCGTCACCTATTTTCTCAAACTCAACGAGAGAAACCTGCAAAGCGAAGCGAGAAACTTGCCTTCGAGGTGATGTTTGTTTGTAAGTTGGACCGCGCCTTTCATTCTGGTCTTAAACTTTTTCCTATCGGCGACAGCCTGCTAGCATATCCAAGGCGGCATTACGAATGTCAATTCGCGGAAAATATCGAATTTTTAAATCGACTATGAATAGTGTTTTTATTTACGTTAGGATGGCAGTAAGTCTTACAAATAAAATATAAGCTGCACTAGCGTTGGGAGTTAGGAATGGCGGTTTACGCTTCGAGACGCCGTCGGCGCGTTTGGCAACAGAAGCGTCGAGGGGGACGCTGGGATCACACGTTTGCAGCATTGGATTTAGGCACAAATAATTGTCGATTATTGGTTGCAAAGCCACAGCAAAATGGTTTTCGTGTAATAGANGCGTTTTCGCGCATTGTCCGATTGGGTGAAGGGCTTGGTTGTAGCGACCGGCTTAGTGACGCGGCCATGGACCGGACATTAGTGGCACTCAAAATTTGTGNAAAAAAAATGAAACGAGACGGAGTTGATCGGTTTCGTGTGGTTGCGACCGAAGCCTGTCGCCGGGCCAAAAATGCCGACAGTTTTTTTGCGCGGGTATTCAAATGCACGGGTCTAAATATTAAAGTGATCACCCAAGCCGAGGAGGCCCGCTTAGCCTATTCTGGGTGTCGTTCTTTGTTAGAGGGGCAAGAACCTTACGCGGTAGTTTTTGATATCGGTGGGGGCAGTACGCAAATCCTTTGGCTAAACCTAAATGATGTGGATAGTCCAGTGCGAAATTGGGTTTCGGTGCCGCTTGGTGTCGTAACTTTAGCTGAACGGTACGGCACAGGACGGCTTTCGACCGAGGCGTATGGAGATATTGTGAGGGAAGTGGATTCTTACCTCGAGGATTTTTGTGTTCGTCACGGTATCGCTGAGAGGATCGATGCCCAAGATGTTCAGATGTTGGGAACATCTGGAACCGTGACTACCCTTACTGGTATTGATCGTAAGCTTGAATTCTATGATCGCTCAAAAGTAGATGGGGCAACATTAGGTTTTGCCGCGATTTTTGAAATCAGTAATAAACTGCGAGCGATGGGAGTGGATGAAAGGGCAGCAGAACCCTGTATTGGACATGATCGTGCGGATCTAGTGATTGCTGGCTGTGCAGTATTAGAGGCAATTTGCAGGCGGTGGCCCGTCGGACAATTGCGGGTGGCCGATCGTGGCATTCGTGAAGGAATTCTTTGGGAGTTAATGGCTCAGGCCGATTCGGAAAATCCGTATCACAATGAAAGCCGTGATACCCGGTAGAGGGATTTTTTATGGTGCGAAAATCGGCACAAAGTGGCAGAGGTGGCCTTGGACGATCAAAACATGTGCGTGTAAAAACCGCACGTGGCCGAAAATCTTCTTCGACAAGATGGCTTCAACGTCAGCTCAATGACCCGTTTGTTCGTGAAGCACAGCGGCTGGGATACCGCAGTCGTGCTGCATTTAAGATAATAGAATTACACGAACGGTTTGGGTTTCTGAAAAGGGGCGCGCGGGTTGTTGATCTGGGCGCGGCACCCGGTGGCTGGAGCCAGATAGCAGCGCAACATGTAGGGCGCGATGGTATCGTCGTTGCGCTCGATTTGCATTCTATGGAGCCCCTTGCCGGCGTAACTGCACTTGAAGGAGATTTCTATGACGACCATATTTTGGAAAGCCTAATTGACATCATCGGTGGCAAAGTGGACGTAGTCTTGAGCGACATGGCAGCGCCGGCAACAGGGCATTCCAATACAGACCACCTGCGAATTATGGGACTAGTAGAGGCCGCCTATGATTTTGCACGCACAGTTTTGGCATCGGACGGAACATTTGTTGCAAAGGTTTTTCAAGGGGGCACAGAACAAGATTTACTCGCAATGTTGAAACGTGATTTCAGCAAAGTTGCCCATGCAAAACCGAAATCAAGCCGCAAGGAGTCGTCGGAGTTGTATTTAGTAGCGTCAGGATTTCGTGGCTAACTTAATCTCTTTGGCGTGAGCGTTTCGAAAGATAAGATATTATTAATGGCTTAATTTTATTTGTTTGAGATTTCGAATCTCCTTGGCTCTGCGGCGCCAATGTGTATTATCCGCTCAACTTTTTATTGGGAATTGGCATGGAAATCCGCGAAGGGCTGACGTTCGACGACGTACTTCTACAGCCCGCTGAGTCTGCCGTTCTACCGGCTGAGACAGATACGCGTACCCGCCTTACCGCTAGTATTGAACTTGGCATTCCGCTTCTGTCATCCGCAATGGACACGGTCACTGAGCATGCACTTGCTATTGCGATGGCTCAGGCTGGCGGTATTGGGGTTGTTCACAAGAATCTGGACATTGAGCGCCAAGCCGAGGAAGTCAGACGGGTAAAGCGTTTCGAAGCTGGGATGGTAGTTAATCCGATAACAATTATGCCAGACCAGGTTTTGGCTGATGCTTATGCTCTTATGGATCAACACAATATTTCTGGAATTCCTGTTACAGAAGGACGGGATGGAAAGTTAGTTGGTGTATTGACTAACCGGGATGTGCGTTTTGCGAGTGATCCCAAACAGCCGGTCAAAGAATTGATGACTAAAAGGCTTGTCACGGTAAAAGAGGGCGTAGGTCAAGAAGAAGCGAAGAAGCTATTGCACGAGCATCGCATCGAAAAACTACTAGTCGTCGATGGAGAAAACAGGTGTGTTGGGCTTGTGACTGTGAAAGATATGGAGAAGGCACAAAAGTATCCACACGCTTGCAAGGATGAGCATGGTCGTTTGCGTGTTGCGGCGGCGACAGGCGTTGGGGATGACGGCGTGGAACGGGCTGAAGCTCTTTTGGATGCTGGTTGTGACGTGATAGTCATTGATACGGCTCACGGACATAGCCACGGTGTTTTAGGCACTGTGCAGCGGGTTAAGAAACTAAGTAATTACGCGCAGGTCTTAGCCGGTAATGTGGCCACAAGCGAAGGTGCTAAAGCACTCATCGATGTGGGGGCGGATTCCGTAAAGGTTGGCATTGGGCCGGGATCGATTTGTACGACGCGTATTATTGCTGGTGTCGGAGTGCCGCAGTTAACCGCGATCATGTCCGCGGTGGAGGAAGCGGAAAAGCAGAATATTCCGGTTGTCGCGGACGGCGGTATTAAGTTTTCGGGTGATTTGTCGAAAGCTATTGCTGCGGGTGCAGGTTGTGCGATGATTGGTTCACTTTTCGCAGGGACCGATGAAGCGCCTGGTGAAGTTACACTTTTTCAAGGTCGGTCATATAAATCTTATCGTGGCATGGGATCTCTCGGTGCTATGGCACGTGGATCAGCAGACCGGTACTTCCAAGAAGAAGTTCAGGAGTCGATGAAATACGTACCCGAAGGAGTTGAAGGTCGCGTTCCCTATAAGGGGCCGATTGGTAATATCATCCATCAGCTAGTCGGTGGTTTAAGAGCGGCGATGGGCTACACCGGAAGTGCGACTATTGCAGAGCTACAGGGAGGCGCTACTTTCCTTAAAATTACTAATGCCGGACTTCGGGAAAGTCATGTACACGATATTACCGTTACACACGAAGCACCTAATTACCGCACGTCAGGCGGCTAGTGTGAGAGATATGTCAAATTGCTGCGCATGCGGTGACGGCACAGATTAACGTGGCCGAATGACACCTGGCGCTCGAATTCAAGGAAGTATAGATATTTTGGAGGGCCTGCTGGCAAGTGGTAGGCCTGCTGATCGGTTTTTAACGCACTGGTTTCGGACAAGGCGCTATGCGGGCTCCAAAGATCGGCGTGCAATCCGTGAAAGGTTGTTTATTGTCTTGCGTCACTTTCGCCAATTACAATGGTTTTGCGGTGAAGGAGCGTCTGTACGATCTCTCATATTGGTGTCTTTAGTATTGAGTGAAAGACAGTCTGTGAGCGAAATATCAGAACAATGCGACGGTGAACGTTACCGTCCATCGCCTTTAGCGGATACTGAAATCGCCATGCTAATTGCTCTTGAGGGCAAATCGATTTTTGATTCTGGAATGCCAAGGCCGGCTCGTCATAACCTGGAGGATTGGCTATACGAAAAGGCGGTAACTTCGCTTGGCCCGCAACTTGAAGAGGAACTTGCGGTTTTGGCTACTCAGGCGCCATTGGACGTTCGCGTGAACTTATTAAAATCTGACCGTGAAGTAGTTTTGAGGGCACTAAAATCATCAGCTGTAACCGCTTCGCCCACACGCCTGTCGCCGATAGGAGTGCGCCTTAAAGTGCACCAATCATTATCCCAGGTGGATATATTCCGGGAGGGACTGATTGAAATTCAAGATGAAGGGTCGCAGCTTGTTGCACTACTATGTGATGCGCAACCTGGTATGCGTGTGCTGGATTTGTGTGCAGGCGCCGGTGGAAAGAGTTTGGCGCTAGCAGCGTGCATGGGAGATGAAGGTTCGATTACGTTGTGCGACCTAGATTCGGTTCGATTGCATCAAGCCAAGAAACGTCTGGCGCGCGCAGGCGTGACGATCGGTAAAACTCGCCTAATAGCCCACGACGATGACTCATGGGTCGCCACACAGGTCGAGGGTTTTGACCGTGTTCTTGTCGACGCACCATGCACGGGCTCCGGTGCATGGCGGCGCCATCCCGAAGCCAGGCTCCGGTTAACGGAGGCACAGTTTGACGAATACCGCAATTTGCAAAGGCGTCTATTACTTAAAGCTGCACCATTGGTTCGGCCTGGCGGTAGGCTGATTTATGCTACATGTTCGTTTTTCAGTGATGAAAACCGGGATGTGGTTGATGCGTTGCTGGATCAGCGAAGCGATTATGAGGCGCTATCAATCGAACGTGTTTGGCAGGAAACGTTAGGAGGGCTGTGTCCGGGAAAGGGACCTAGTTTGCAACTCACACCCTTTAGAAATGGTACCGACGGTTTTTTTATAACTGTTTTAGAGCGCAAAAAATGAAATACTCGCAAAGATAGTTTGCAATGTCTCAAATTCCTTGTCCACGGGCCAACACGTCCGCTATCAAGCAAGTATCATGACAGATCGAATTCTAATTATAGATTTTGGCAGCCAAGTCACCCAGCTAATCGCAAGGCGGGTTCGTGAAAGCGGCGTTTATTGCGAAATCCACCACTTTAACCGGGTGGATGAAGAATCACTGTACGCGTATGGACCTAAGGCGATTATTTTGTCCGGTGGGCCAGCAAGCGTGACCGAGGCCAAAGCGCCCATTGCGCCGCAAGTAGTGTTCGAAAGCGGTTTGCCGGTATTCGGAATTTGTTATGGCCAGCAAACTATGTGTTCTCAGTTAGGCGGCTCGGTGGAGCCGCACGAACACCGAGAGTTCGGTCGTGCAATGGTTGATGTGGTTGATGACTGTGCTGTCTTTGATGGCTTATGGTCTACCAATAGTCAGCATCAGGTTTGGATGAGCCATGGTGATAGGGTTACAGCGTTACCCGATGGCTTTCGTCCGGTGGCGGTAAGTGAGGGAGCGCCCTATGCGGTGATTGCGGATGATGCGAGGCGATATTACGGCGTTCAATTTCATCCGGAAGTGTTTCACACCCCGAATGGGGCGCAGTTATTACGCAACTTCACCCATGATGTAGTGGGATGCGCTGGCGATTGGACAATGGCCTCATTCCGCAAGGAGGCAATTCAAAAAATTAAAGATCAAGTTGGCGGTGGACGAGTGATTTGTGGGCTGTCCGGCGGTGTCGATTCCTCGGTCGCTGCTGTGCTTCTCAATGCAGCCATAGGCGATCAGCTGACATGCATTTTTGTCGATCATGGGCTGTTACGGAAGAATGAAGCTGAAGAAGTAGTCGCCATGTTTCGAGACCGTTTTAATATCCCACTGGTGCACCGCGATGCAAAAGATCTGTTTTTGGGAGAGCTTGAAGGCAAAACCGATCCTGAGGTCAAACGTAAAATCATAGGTGGGCTTTTTATCGACGTGTTCGAGGAAGAGGCAAAAAAAGTAGGGGGCGCAGATTTTCTAGCCCAAGGCACACTATATCCTGATGTTATCGAATCTGTTTCTTTTGATGGAGGCCCGAGTGTCACCATCAAGTCGCACCATAATGTTGGAGGGCTGCCAGATCGCATGCGCATGCAATTGGTCGAGCCATTGCGAGATCTTTTCAAGGATGAGGTTCGTGCACTCGGACGTGAATTAGATATGCCGGAATTAGCTGTTGGTCGGCACCCTTTTCCGGGACCGGGTCTCGCTATTCGTATTCCTGGCCAGCCGATTACTAAAGAAAAACTCGATATTCTGCGCCAAGCGGACGCGGTCTATTTAGACGAAATTCGTAATTCCGGCCTCTATGATGAAATCTGGCAGGCTTTTGCTGTTTTGCTGCCGGTACGTACCGTAGGTGTGATGGGGGATTCTAGAAGTTATGACTATGCCTGCGCATTACGCGCGGTCACCTCTACTGATGGAATGACGGCTGATTCCTACCCTTTTGAACATGAATTCCTGGCGCGTGTTTCAACCCGCATTATTAATGAGGTGAAGGGCATCAACCGGGTGACTTATGACATAACGTCAAAGCCTCCTGGCACTATCGAGTGGGAGTAATTCACAACATATAAGAAAAACAGAGAGTTAGACAAGAGAAAGACGGACACCTCCATCTCCCAGTAGACTCAATATAAAATGGATTATTTTGATATTTTTTTTGAAAATCGTGACTTATAAAAAAAGAATAATATAAAAATACTGAAAATCACAGGCAACATTATTTGCCAAGCTAAGTGAGTAAAGTCATAAAAATCTTTACTGATAA